>NZ_JAZHPZ010000001.1:0-928506 GCF_036553665.1 Paenibacillus haidiansis
TAGACATAATAAGCCTTCGGCGTCCCTTCCTCGTCCAGTTCCATCAGCACCCGGCTGAGCTCGCCCAGGTCGTCGACCACATACTGGGTCGTCTTGCCCCTCCAACTCATGGAGGTCCGATTGCCGAGCATGTTATAAGTATAGCGCGCCTTCCCGGATTTTACCAAGCGGTTACGGGCGTCGTATTCATACGAAGCCATGCTCTCCCCGTTGCTCTTGTAGAGCAAATTGCCGTCCGCATCCATCTCCACCGGATAATCCCCAAGGGCGTGCAGCCGGTTATCGGAGGTATAACGGAAGGAAGAGGCGTTACCCTCCAAAGAGTCTCGGGTTAAGGTCAGGTTGCCGCCCAGGTCGTACTCGTAGCTGACGATTCGCCCTTTAAACGCTCCGCTGCTTAAGCGCCGCAGCTTATCATACGTATACTGCTTGTCTTCCTCCTGAATGATTTGGCCGATCTCGTTATAGGTAAGCCGGAACTGCTGCAGCATGATTCCTTGGGCCGTGCTATCCTGAATGCGGATCAGCTGCCCCGCGGCGTCATACGTCCGCTTCTCCTTGCTCCCGTTGGTTCGGCAAGTCTCGATCAGCTTGCCGCTTTGGTCATAGCTATAACGGGTCAACCGGCCGCGCCAGTCCTTGACTTCCACCATTTCGCCGGCCGCGTTATAGCGGTAGTGCACCTGCTTGCCGTCCGGGTAGGTAAGCATCGTCAGGCGGCCAGCCGCATCATAGCTGTAGCCGATCGTATATCCCAGCGTGTCCGTGCTGGAGACCAGTCGTCCGGCGGCGTCATAGACGCGGGACATCACGGCTTCGCCTTCCGTCAGGGAGGTCACGCGTCCGTTCGCATCATAATCAATGCGGATATCACCGGCTTCGTCCTCCAGACCGATGAGCCGTCCGGCCACATCGTAACGGTAGGCGGTCGATTGCCGCCGGGCATTCATCCGGCGGGCCAACAGTCCCTGCAGATCGTAGGCATACGTGATCCCGTGGCCCGAGGCGTTCTTTTCTTCGAGGAGTAAACCCGTACGGTCATAACGCAGCTCGGTCCGGTTGCCGTTTCCGTCTTCGTAAGCCGTGACTCTCCCTTCCCCGTCATACTCTTGACGGTAGTGGGCCTGTTCCGCTTCCTCCACTTCCGTCAGCCGGGAGAGCGCATCATATTTATACCGCGTCACCCGTCCGGAAGCGTCGCTGACCTCGGTCACCCGGTTGATTTGGTTGAACCGGTAGCTCGTGGTGTGACCGAGCCCGTTGGTGACGGCAATCGGGTTCCCCGCCGGATCGTACGTCAGCTGTCTGACGAGGCGTCCTTCCCCGTCAATAACCGCCTGCAATCTTCCTGCCGCGTCATAGTTGTACTGTGTTCTTCTCCCCAGCGGATCGATGACCGCAATCAGCCGGTCGCCCAAGTCATACTCGAGTGTCGTTTGCTCTCCGTCCGGATGGATCTCAGCTACAAGCCGGTCAGCGGCATCGTAGCGGTACTCCGTGGTGTGGCCCAGCGGGTCCGTCACGCTCGCCGGTTTCCCGGAAGCCGTATAGGTGTAAATCGTTTCCGCCCCGAAAGGGTCCTTGCTGCCGATCAGGTGATCGTCGGCGTCATACCGATACTCCCAGGTGTGCCCGAGCGCATCCTGCGTACGGATCAGGTTGTCATTGCCGTCATATTCGCGTGTGAATGCCTCGCCGAGCGCGTTTCGCACCACCGCGATCCGCCCGGCTTCGTCCACCGCGACCTCGCTCGGCCGCCCTTCCGCATCCTCCCAGGCGGCAAGCTCTCCGTTTGCTCCATAGCGGAACTTGCGGACCGCGCTGTTAAAATCGCGGTAGAACGATTTCTGCCCTTCGGCCGTGTATCCCATTTCCGAGCTGCTTCCGTCCGCCCGGATCACGCTCACCAAGCGATGCCGTTCATCGTATTGATAGCTCGTTTCATGACCTTCGGCATCGATTTCCTTCACCAGTTGATCCCGCTCGTTATACTCAAAGCGAGTCTGATGCCCAAGCTCATCCATGTACTGGATAAGTCTTCCTCGTTCGTCATAGAGGCGGGAGACGATCCGTCCGTCCGAGTAAGCGCAGCCTATTTCCTGACCATGCTCATTGTATGTATAGTTGACTTTACTGCCGTCCGGATAGGCGATTTCCGTGAGCAGGCATTCGCGATCATGGACATACCGCGTTTGGTATCCCAGCGGATTGGTGAAGGTGGTCACGATTTGTCCCGGGAGCGATTCCGTATCATATTCCATATAGGAAATCTGGCCGTTCGGATCCTTCTGGGCCACGATCCGGTGATAGACGTCAAACGTGTTCTCGAATTCCAGCTTCCCGTCCGTCGCCACCTTTAGGATCCGGCCGTCTTCGTCGCAAAGGATGTCCGTGGCTTGTCCGTTCGCATCCACGAGCCGGCTCATGTGGCGATGCTCGTTATACTCGAATCTCACAGTCCGCTTGGCATCTTGGACCGCGATAAGCAGTCCACGCTCATCATAGGTAAAATTTAGGATTCTGCCGGTCAGTTGATCGGTCATTCGCTCCGTGAGCCCTGGCTCGTTCTGCTCTACCCGAAGCGTCTGGCCTTCCACGTTGACCAGCTCAACCAGCCGGCCCTCTTTGGAGAACAGGAATGTCTCCTGTTTCTTCCGGTGGAACAGCTTGTAGCCGTCCGAAACCGGGTGCAGCTCGTCGAACTTGGCATCGAGGTCGTTCGTCCGGTAGATCCCGTCGCTTCCGAGCTCGTACTTGTTATTTCGGGCGGCGTTCCAAAACACCGTGATAACGCTCGGGCTTTCCGCGGAAGATTCCTCTCCAAATTGCAGGGACATTGCATAGTTATGGGTCCACGCCGCCCCCATTTCGCTAACCTGCAGAAGCCCCGAATTGTACTGGAGGATAATCGGCCACGTCGCTGCGCCATACAGCTTAAGCACCGTATGGCTGATCAGTTGGTCGCCCGTCCCCATGTGAATCGGGTCGCCCGTCATACTGCAATTGTTCCGGGTCGGGAGATCCTGGGTCTGCTTTTTGGCGGCATCTACCCCATTCGACGCGCTGGACGCCGCCTTCTTCGCATCGCTGAGCTGATCGGCCGCCTTGGATGCATCGCTGACCACCTCTCCGGCCGCATCGGCGGCTTTGCCCGTCTTGGACATGCCGGCAGCCACCGCTGCGGCAGTTCCTGCGCCGCCGACAGCGACGGCGGCGGCCGCCTCCGCAGCGCTCAGCCCGTCCGCAGCTCTCGCGGCCGTCTCAGCATAATCCCCGGCCTTGGCCGTATCCGCCGCCGTATCGGCCAGCTTCGCGGCGTCGCCTGCCGCATCACCGGCCTTGCTTGTACCGCTGACGACGTTGGCAATGTCGTCCCCATGGCTGAGCGCTTCCGCCGCCACATCATCCACTTTGCCCAATACACTGGCGACCTCGTCGCCATGCTTGGCCACAAAATTCACGACTCCGACAGCTTCGTCGGCAACCTTTAGCACTTTGGCCCCGTTACGCACCGTCTTACCGAGCGGGCCGGCAATCGCCAACAGCCGTTCCCACGCAGCCAGCTTCTCGCCGGTAATTAAATCGCGGCCGGTGATCGCTTCGACGACCCCTTTCGCGTTCCCGATCACCGGGACAAAATCGAGCGCGATACTGACGCCCGTCTTGAAGAGTTCCCACCATTTCCCGGTTTTCAGCTTCTGACCATACGCGTCGTCCTCCGCAAATTCCTCCCCTTTCCGCTTCGATAGATCGGACAGCTTCAGCAGTTGCTCATTCAGCTCGTTCAGACTCTGGCTGATTCTCCGAAAATTGCCGTCCACGTCGGAGCGGCTGCGGCTCTCCAGCGTCAACCGATTCATCGCCCGCTGCAAATCCGACCGGATATCTTCGATTTCGCCGGCCGCCGTTTTCAATGTTTTCCCGGTTTGCTTCAAATCTTCCGGATTCAATTCGATCTTCAAACCGTCATCCTCCTATTTGCACCCAGCTGGACTAGCCATAGAAGTATCTCGCGTTCCCGGCACGCCCGTCCCTCTTGATATTTGATATTTTCCTAAGTCTATGGTCATAGGAAAATTATAACATTCCCCTTTTGAGAAATATGTCGCAATATGTCGTTAGTTGTTTGAAAAGGATAATTCTTGAAAATATCTCTTTTGACTTTATATAATCATAACCACCCGTCCAACGGGTGGTTTGCTCTTGGGGTATAACCCCCTGTTGCCAAACTGCGCCTAAAGACGCTAGCCTGACAATGAATTGTTCAGGCTCAGTGTAATTTGTCACTTTCACCTACCAGTTAAACTGGTTCACTTCTTCTTTCCACTGATACTGCTGAATGGATCTTCGTACTCTTTTACACTCAGCTTATCAACTGCTTGATCATGTGCTTCTTGCTCACGTATATATTTTGCGACGGTAGCTTCATTTAAGCCTACGGTGCTGACGTAGTAGCCTTCCTCCCAAAATTTCCGATTCCCATACTTATACTTCAAACTTGCGTGCTTCTCGAATATCATCAACGAGCTCTTTCCCTTCAGATATCCCATAAATGATGATACTGAGATTTTCGGAGGTATTGCCACTAACATATTCATGATCTGGCATCATGTGGCCCTCTATGATCTCCATTCCCTTGTATTTACATAAACGCTTGGAAATTTCGATCAAGTCTTTCCTCACTTGATTATAGATCTCTTTCCGTCTATACTTCGGGGTGAACACGATATGGTATTTGCACATCCACTTCGTGTGAGGTAGACTATAGCTCTTGTTTGCCATCTAAGACCATTCCTTTCGTTTTTGAGCCTGAACATCTCAATTTTATTGGAATGGTCTTGTTGGTCAAACCCTTGATCCCTCCACCCGCATAGCGGGTGGTTTTTTGTTTCGCGCGTTCCACGCACTCAACTGGCTAAAAGCCGTAACAAGAACCGCCCTCGCGGGCGCAGGGGCGGCGTGATTCCTGCGCGAATATTTTATATAAAGTTGATGGGTTCCTCTTAACTCTGTCCTAGTCTAGTCGTATAGAGTAAGTAACAGGTCTGATTAGATACTGAATTGAATATGGAAGCTCTACACGTGGTCGCAGAAGAACACGTTAAAAAATGCCTCGGCGTTCATCAGCCGAATGTGGTCATGTAAATCTTCCTATTACTTGAACGAAGTCGCGTTAGAAGCGGAGGATTAGCCTTTGGCAAAGTAAGACGTGATGCCTTACTTCACTTCCCCAGATTTTCCGTCGTAGTGTCCGAAAGGACAGGGAACCTTGACAGAGTGGTAGCTTCAAGCTAACTGCGCAGTAAAGCTACACCTGGGTGCGCTAGATGTCTCGTAGGCTCGGGATACCTAAAACTTCACACAGCCTAGTCGTTCTCCCTCGCAAGAGGGGGAACGCTCTGTTGTCCTCCCTTCACACAGGTGAACTCCCCGCCTGCGGAGCGGGCGGGGGGTGAGACTGAAATGAACGCTGACACTGGTAGAGAATAGATAATAGGAAGAAGAACAACATAAGTAAGATAAAGAATAGAATACGAGGAAGAGCAGTAGCTCAGAGTAGATAAGCAAGTATCAGAATAGACAGTAGGAATCGGATACCACGAACCAGGAATCTATTGAATCACGAATAGATATATAGATGATTGAGATCGTAAAGCCTCGAACTCCCCGCTCCCCCCATTTTTTATATCCCGACGAAAACAGCAAAAAAAGAGCACGCACAACGGCGGGGGACAGGTTAGCCAAACAACGGCAAGTATTTATGGTAGTAGTCTATATGATCGTCGGATAGCCGCCAATCATACTGATTTAGGAATTGAGCAACTTTTGCTAAGACTTAATCCCGATGAACGAAATCGTTGTGTTTTGTTTTAGCTAGGTAATGCGCAAGACTTAGCTCGACTTGCTCCTGTGACATCGGGTCTTTGAAATGTTTGACGAAGATGCCGACAAGCTCGTCCATATCATCTGAACAATGTCCGAGCACGTTCTCCCGCCGCATTAGGGCTAGGGCGGTATCTAACGGTGGTCGCTCCATGTATTCGCCCTCCCTTCTGTAGCGGCGGGGGCGGCTAGCTTTTGCTGAACGCTCCATTTCCTACATAAGAGATACTGCCGTTGTGCTTCCTGCTCATCATAGCCATTCTGTATCATGACATTCAGGATGGCACGGGGGATGGAATCAGTGTAGCCATACAAGCAACTACGAAACCTTTCCCATGAGATGTCATACAGGACAACAAACGCACGATGTGTAAGTCCTAGCTTCTGAATACATTCTTTGACTGGATGATTCATGAATGATTTCTCCTTTCAAGTTGTCTTCCCTTATAGGTTAGACACTCTACAGGCAGGAATCACAACAGACATACAGAGGCATAGGGCGTTTTTCCCTATCTTGAATTTGTCACATCGGGAGTAATCCATGAATAGCAAGACAGCTTAGATAGTAAGGGTAATTCCCAAATGTATTCGATTAAATTACCACATCTCGTCACACTATATGGATGATTTACCGATTCGTTTTAATCTTCAAGCGGGCATGAAAAGCTAAATTTGTTTGGCTTCGTTATCTCCCGCCCGCTTAATAGACGGTGCGTGATGCGAGGCGGGCAACGTCGGTGAATGATGGGTTCATTCGGCACTGGGTAGCCCCTCCGATTATAATACAACCACTCTAACAACTTATAATATTTTTTGATGATTCTATAATTCAGAATCATCAGCTACAACAGGTATTAATGGAGACAAAAATGGATCGTCTCTTTCTTCAATGTTACCTCTCGTTAGAACGTAAACCTTAAACTCATTAAAATGTTTTGGGTGCTCATCATTAAAAACATAGAGCATACCATAAGAGCCAGGTGCAATAATTCCTACATTCTTCATTATTTCCACTGGACTAAATTTTGATGAAGGCTCACGATTCCACAATCCCGTCAACCAAAGGTGAAATTGTCCATTTATCGCCTTCATGTCTAACACATCTACATTCGGCTGTAAGTCTTCAATATACTTTTTAACTGTATCAAGAACATTTACTTCTCTTTCATTACTTGCCTCATCACCAGTACTTTCTAGAATGACCGCCCAACCATGGTATTGATACATACTTTCACCTCTCTAGTCCTTCATTAAAATGGCGAGATATCAATTATAATCTCAACGTCGTATCTCTTCTCATATTCTCTTAATTGTCTAATTACTTTATCCGCAGGTGCTGTCTCAAAATGAAAGTACGCCTGCCTACCTGTTTCAATAGCAGCTTCAATGGTTGCCTTTGCTTGTTCCCTAAATTGGGAACTTAGACTATTCATTGAAGTTTTGGTTTGACCAATGTACTGGTCAGAAATCACATCAAATTCTCGACCTTTAGGGTCATTATTGAATATCATTCGAGACTGTCCGCCGAGTTTTTCTGCAAGCAAATCTGCACCTGCATCTTCCTTAGCTGCTTGCTTTATTCCTCCTGAATACTGGGTATAGATACCTTTACCACTAGTTAGTCTCGAAGCAGCATCTCCCGTCCTCTCAACCATCTTCTCTGTCTCATCTAACTTTGTAGAGTAAGTCCCATTACTTTTCTCGGGAACCCAATCCTTCACCGGCACATCTACATCTATCTTCGACTTGACAACAATGGATACCTTCTGGAATGCTTTACCAGCCAGTCCCCCTCCAATAAAACTGGCTGCTACGCCTAGGACATTTTCGCCTACGATTCCACCGATTCGCTCCCATCTCTGGCTTGGCTCGAGCTCCTTCAATTCTTCGTACAGGTCTTTATAGTTGTTCCACTGATTCGTTGCCGTTTGTTTTAAGTATCCTAGAGGATTATCTGCGAATTTTCCGGCTTCTTCATTAAGATCAATCCAGATCTCCTTTATTCCTTGCAATGCAGCCTTTCCACTTTCCAACGGGTGTGATACAATCTCTATCACTTGATCCGTAGTATTGTTCACGCTATTCTCCAATCCAGTATAAAAACCCCGTCCAAACGCCAGTACTTCGAATCCATCGAGCAAATGTTCATTATAAACCTGCTGCTCCTCTTGTAACCGGGACAATGTTTCTTCCCATCTACGGTATGCTTCGGACCGGTCCCTATACTCGAGGTATTCGAAGGTGTCGGGGTCATATCCTTTATCCAGCGCAAATTTCAAAAATAGCGGGACTTGCTCCATCGCCAAATCTTTATATACTACTTCTCCCCGAAAAAGAGTATAGCCCTTTTCATCTTCATATTGTTGCAGCAGCATCGCCAGATTGCTCTCATTGACTTTCGGCTCGCCTATCTCCTCTTGGTCAATCGGTTGCGCATGGTTCGTTAAAGCTGCATTCCGCGTAACAAATTGAACCCCCCCAACATCCTCATCCAAAAAGTCCACGAGTTTTGCGCCTATGGCAACAAGATTACCTATTTGACCAAACAACAGCAACTGAACAAGTACCCATGGATCTAGCAGTTCACTTGATTCTCTAAATCCGATAACTGGTAAAAAATCCAGCGCTTTTCCCAGGCCGCTTACCCAGCTCCAAGCCTTCCCGGTCTCAAGCTTTTTACCGGAAGCATCATCCCATACAAATTGATCCCCTTTGCGAAGAACGAATTGCGACCATTCCGCCAGTTCCTGTGTAAGTTCCCTAAGCCGCTGATCAATTTGCTGGTATGCTCCATCCACATCTCCCCGTGCGCGGCTTTGCAGTGTCAAGTTTTCCATCGCCTGCCTTAAGGCATTTCGAAATTGGTCGATATTCAAGTAGGCGGAGTTCATCGTTTGGCCTGTTTTTTGTAAACTGCTTGCATCCAGTTCAATTTTCAACCGTCTTCCTCCCACAAACTGGTTTAGAAACAAAGGCCCTCAAAGCTTGAGGGCCTTTTACCTAGGCTTACTGCGGCACTTGGGAACTGAAATCGTCTCTGCTGGATTTGTCCGCATGGTAGAAAGCAACATCTCCGTATTCCAACTTAAACGGATGCCCGAACGAATCGCGGATCACCGCCGGATAGCCTTCCATCTCCCATTGGTTCTCCCGCTTCTTGTCATTACCCTCTTTCAGATTCATCATTGGCGCATGAATATACTGCAGATGAGGTTCGCTCAAGTTATCGTCCCGAATCGTCTCAATATTGAAGTTCACGATAATATACCCGTCTTTCAAAAAGATCGGCGACTTCTCATCCAGTCCCCCATGCGTCCGCCCGTATTCCGCTATATTCGTTCCCGCTTCGACGACATAGGGATCCGCCGGGAGACTGTATTCCCCATACCATTTTTGAATCGACGCATTCGCTCTCAGCTTATCGACGGATTCCGGAATGTCCTTCTTCGGCCCGATAAAAGTCCGCAGCTGTTCGGGCATGAAGAGCAAGCTGTAACCGCCCACCGGCGTTTTTTGCTTCGTAAACTTCTCCAGATACTGCTTCACATACTGCTGCTTCGTCAGATTCCCGAAAATATCGTATTTCGCAAACTTGTAAGCGGCCGTATCCCCCAGCTCTTCGGTCGGGACATTTCTCATCCGGTCATTAAGGATCACATAACGCTGGACCTGGTCCTCCGGCGAACCTATCTTCACAAACTGTCGGGTATTCGTCTTGTAGTATAAATCAACGGGAATTCGCTCGGTTCCATTCTGGCCGGTACCACTCTTCGGGGCATAGTAAAAGCTCGGAGTAATTCGGATGCCATCGAGCTGGCCAAACATATTCCCTTTCGTCTTGAAGTCAAACTTGAAGTGGTACCCTGTTTTGATCGCAACATTCTTATATCCTTTGAGAGGATGGCTGCCGGGATGGATAGGCAACGTATAGATCGAGCTATTCCCGCGCGGATCCCCGTCGATGCCTCTCTGGCCGATCCAGTAGGAGAGTCCGCGTAATTCCGTGCTGCCCTTCCCGGTCCGGAACACCGGTTCCCAGTTGTAATCGGCGATATCCGTTACATGAAAATCGTACACCCGCCCGATTACTTCCACGGACACCTCATCGGTTGCCATATGATGAATCAAATCCTCATTGAAATCCGGTTCCCCCTGATTCTTGTAATCATACGGAGAATTTTCCGCTATATTTCGGAAATATACCTGATAATCTCCTTCATCCACCCACACCGGTAAATAGAATGTCGTATCCAGTTGGTCTACAGGAATGTCGATCCAGGTAAATTGGGGAATGAACTGGGTCTTATCTTCGGTGTACACATCGAACGGGAACAATACTTGCTTCGTCCGGAAGTACTTGGAATAGTTCCTGTCGCCATATCCCGGGAATTGACGTTCATCGATATGCTGTCCGTTGGTTGGAATCCGGACTGTAAACGGCCGTTCCAGAATCAAGGCCGCCCGGGCCGTGTTCGGCTTCGTCTTCTGATTATGCAACTGGTCGTCGGAGACTGATGAATAGTTGACCACGGGGGTATGGACAGTGACATCGTTAATCCCATTAATGGCAAATTCTCTACTGTCACTGCCCCCATCAACGTTTTCCGGCAGCAAATCATAATAAATTGTTCCATCGCTTTCCGCCCTATACTTATTCAAAAGTGAACTGCTAATCCACTGCCCACCTTCATAAAGCACATTGTCGCCAATTACTTCTGGAAATGGAATTTCTGACGGTTCTGGTCCATCTTGAATTACTTCGGAATCGTCCATAATAGTTTCGTCATTAAATTTAAATAAGTCGTTTTTTACATCCGGGTCTTCCGTTTGCGATTCAGCGATCGCCTTCAGAGCCTCCGTATCATCCGGAGCATCCGCTTCTGTGGGCTCTTGATCCCCTCCATCAATCTCTTGTGGAGTAAAACTGATGGTACCTGTGTTTTTCGGAAAAACATGCTCCTCGACGTCAGTACTGTTGTATAGATCGATCGTCGGTGGATCATAACCGATTGGGTACAATGTAACTTCTCCGCCCGGCAACGCATAATTCTCCATGATAGCCTGATCAATTTCATAGACTTCCAACTGGTTTATTTGCCAATAGGAATACTCCCGTGGTTCTAATTCAAATTCGTAGGTAATGTCCAGGGTGCCTGTTCGAGGTATCGGATCCTGAGGAATCATTTCCCCATCTGGCCCAGGTATAGGATCCTGCTCCTCTTCCCATTTAGTAGGATAAGTTACATCAACCGTACACTGATAGACGATGTCTCCCTCCATTTTGGCAAACTCATTTTGAAAAAGATAATTTAAACCCCAGGCATTGGCATACAAATATTCCGATGTGGGGATTGCTTGTCTAGCATCGAAGTGAATATTATCGTTGGCACTATCATCCGCCAAAATAACCCCCGTTGCCTCAGGGTCCATCACAGAAGCTGCCCGAATATCAGCTTCGTAAGGGGGTTGTATGGTGTAGGTGCAATCCCCTTCTCCACCTCCTTGTGAACCGCATCCCCCTTCTTCATCTTCACATTTCTCCCGCCATACCGATACGATGTAAGTGCCTCCTAAATCCACGGTAAAATTTCTATTAAAAACTTTGTCAGTTCCGTCGGCCATCACCTCGAATTTACGCTCGGTTGGCTTATCCATGGGTGCTAGATAAGACTTTACAATTGTATACTCTCTTCCATTGGGATCGGTAGTCGTTCCGTCCCCATTATTGATCTCGTATCTAACCGTGGCTCCAGGTTTTGCTGGACTAAGATCATCCCAATCGAAAGGAGATTTGGGGTCCTGCTTGCTCTCTCTGACATACACATGCCTTATAGGATACTCAGCGCTGTTATAGATAGTTCTAACATCAAAATAATCATCCAGATCTTCGGGATGAGCCCATCCTTCTGCTTTCTTAATGTCTGCCAATGTATACCAGGGCCCGCTTCGTTTATTTCCGTTCTTGTCAATTGAGATCATAATTGCACTTAAGAAAACTTCGTCCCCATCTTTAACGTCGCCCATATTATGAGCTTTTAGTCCGCTTGAGACTAGTGGTTCTGGGACGGAAAAATAAGTGGTAACTTGCTCCCCAGGCTTGGGATCTGGAGGATCTTGCTTAATTTGCTTAACTTCCTTACTTCCTTCAAATCCAACATAATTGTTATCTTTTCTTGGATTACAATCATCCTTCTTACCGTTACTTTTATAGGTACAAGCTTTCTCTCTACGAACCGTCCATCCTATTGTTTTGTATCGAATGGAAGAACTTGCTGCCGTAGAGGTTATATTAAATTCAATGGCTCCATTTACTATTTTTGCGTCTACCGGATTAGTAGGATCACTATAGACTGTATTCGTCCCAAGATAGGGAAAAACTAAAACAAAGATGCAAACAATAATCCAGAGTTTCTTATATAATTGTTTCATAATAGAATCACTTATTTAATATTTTGAGATTAGAATGTTCCAACACATCTGCTCTTCCGGCAACTTTAAGTGTCTCACCCCAAACACCGGATACATTCGTAAACATCTCAATATCCGTGTATCCTACGTACCATACATTTTTCTTAAGGGTCTTTTCATGGTCATCAAATATGTTATATAAAAGATATTTTGCTTCACCAAATGACGTAATCTTAAATTTTACTTTCGAACGAACATAGTATTTCCCCCAGTTGTCAAAGAAAATCATAGAGGGTTCCGGCTCGATATGACCCTCTATAATGATATGATTCTCCTTCACCCAAGCTGCATAGTCTTTAAGATTTCCTGAAATTGTCCCTTGGGATTGCTCTAGAATATGCTCCAGCATATCATCTACCCATTGGTTATCCAGGGTCCTATAATCGATGTTTAATGATAAATCTCCAAACTTGACAATGTGATCCATCCATATATCGATATTTTCCTTGGTAAATTCGGGATCCGTTTCCAAAAGCTTGGCTGGTGGCGTATAGCCAAAAGCATTTGCAAATTCGATCTTCATCTCATACATTTCATTCGGAATATCCTCCAGAATATAGGGAAACTCCTGATGATTCTTCGGAAGATTCGTTGTCCGAATCTTTCGTCCGTATGGATCCGTTGCGCCGATCTCTTTGTCCGGCATCAGAATGTTCACCGTTCCTAAGGAAGGAACCCAGGTGACCTCGGCATGGAGTTGCTCGCTTATGAACCGAAGCGGAATCATCGTCGTGCCTTGCTCTTGCCTAACGGGCGCATCGAGCATCACGGTTTCTCCATTCACCTGAGCCATGGACGAACCTACAGTGAGCGATATCGTCTTATCCCCTTTACTGATTCCGATTCTATTCGTCGTTGGATCCCAATCCAGCTTGGCCCCCATTTTTTCCGAAACAAAACGAAGCGGCACCCAGGTGGTCCCCCCTTCCGTAAACGGAGTCGTTTCTTCAATCGGGTATTTGATTCCGTCGACGACGACTCGGACCGGTGTCCCTGTGGCATAAGTAACTCCGGATAAACTAAATATCATTACTAGCGCAAGCAAAGCAATTACTAGACTTTTTGTTTTCTTTAGCCTTATGTAACGTTTTCTTGACATGGTCAAACCCCTTTAAAATAGAATAAATTTTAATTCTTATTAAGTATTTTTAGGAGCAATATTCTTTTTGATATAGCCTACCTTTACGAAATAATTATGTTTTATATGCTGATTGGATAGATAAAATTGTTGTCGATTTAGGATTAATTATTACCATCAAGGAATTATACCATCCAGATTATGAGAAATTTGTCGAACCGTGAAGATGATGGATGCATTTGTTGCAAAATCATGAAAAAGATCAGTAGTGCAATAAATTTCCTATGATACTCTTAACTTTCAGAGTTTTTTCGTCCCCCTCTTGTACTTCAATTTAACTATCACCCAATTTATAGTATAAATCCCATAAAATACTCCAAAATAAACTAAAAACAGGTCAATCATGGTGGTATCTGACCATAATCGACCTGTTCAATGTAATGGAACTATTTGTGATAGCGCCAGCAGAATACGCTGGACACCGTAATTATGGTTGTCTTCATGTTCTCCAATGATGTCTTTGATTTTGACCAGAAGAAGTTGCTGCCGCTCCTGTTTGGGTGTGGGCTTCAAGCTACGGTAATAGCCCGATTCGCTAACAGCAAGTACTTTGCACATCTCCTTGACAGTCCACTGATCCCGTCGTTCACGGATGTAAGCATAGAGCTGGCATGCCTTTACCGCTTCCGGTCTTTTGCGAAAAAACCCAGTGCATCCTTAAGAATTTCATTCGCGCGGCGCAACTCGCCGATTTCTTTTTCTAATTCGATTTCACGCGCAGGCTTATCGGCAGATGCATAAGCGCGTCCGCTCCCGATATGCGCTCGATCGCCATGCAGGGTTCTTCGCTTTCTCCATTCCTGCAAAGTATAGTAGGACAATCTCATCGCTCAATCTTACTGCTTATTCTTTGAATGCCTTGTCGTACCGATTCATTGTCTCTCATCCCCTCGTCAGCTTTCATTTTATTTCATACGAGGGGGTTTTTCGACTGCATTTTTATCGTAGCACTCCAGGCATGAGTTACACGAAACCGACGTATACGCTTGCTGCCGCAGATCCTGTGAAACAGCAGCATTTTGTCGAAGAAACGTTTCCAACATTAAAAAAGGGATGAAACTGGCGAAATTCGTCATCTTTTGTTTGAGGATGAAAGCATGATCCGCGATTATCAAGCGCTCCAGCGAACATGGTTCGAGAAGGGCAAGCAACGAGTGATTCGGACAACTGGAAAACAATATCGCGGCGTAAAGTTGTTATCCACTTTCGATTATTGTACTGGTAACATCGTCTGGCATGAAGACGAGGAGTATACGGCTGAAACGTTTTTGAAATTCTTGAATAAGGTCACGGACGCCTATCCATCGGGGACCATTACCATGGTTTTAGATAATGCCCGAATCCATCATGCCAAGTTGCTGGAGACTTTTCTTCAAGAGCATAAGCGACTGACATTGGTGTTTCTCCCGCCATACAGTCCACAACTCAATATTGTTGAGGGATTATGGAAGTGGCTAAAAGCAGATGTAAATAACGTCTTCTACCACACGGTGACTGAGATACGGAATAACGTCCACTCTTTCATGAATAAGGTAATGGAAAATCCTCAAGCAATCATTGACCGTCTTTGCGTACGGATGGAATCTGATAGCATCATAGAAATACATTAGTTCAACTTATATAACTACATCATTTAAAAGAATTCCTCCATTAATTGGGATTATCGAGGACCTGCTGCCATAATCCAGTTTCAAACACTTTTTTTAGCATACGGTTCTACCGTTCTAATTGTTGAATATAACGATTCTGATCCACATATTCTTTGAGTCTTCCTCTTTGATCCAGCAGACCAAACTCCCCTTGTTCCCGGTATTTCCGCATCCACCTTTTCACTCTGTCCTTATCTTGAATTTCAAGATGTTCGGTTATCTGCCGATAGGTCCATTTCTCCTCAACATGCAATCGAATAGCTTCTGCTTTGGTTTCCTCAGAATACGATTTTAATTTTTTTCCTTTTTTACATAAAAATACACCACCCTAGAATTCATCGGTTTACCCAGGGGGTTTTCCAATGTCTATTCTAAGGGGTGCACTTCAGTAGAAGTAGAAGTTTTTGTTTTTTCTACTATAAAGGGAGCATATCATATTGGTTAGTGGGCTTTTTATTGTATCGTTCTTTTATTTCTACAAACTGTTTAACCACTTTTGCCAAACTTCAGAATTGAGAGGTAATCCGTTATCTGATAGCTTTATATACTCTAACAATGAATCAATATCAGAATAATCGTTTTTAGAGTTCTCTAGGAATTTAATCATTGCTTTATAAGCGGCCAAATCAAAAGGTGAATAGTATTCACTAGTTACTGCTTCCGAATTATAAACAATTTCGAACACGAAATTATAATCAGCTTTTTGTTGAATGAATTCTTTCGCTTCTGACCAGTTTCCACTTGAACTACTATTATAGGTGAAGTCAACACTATGTTCCATTACTGGCTGAGTAGTAGTATCAGTTATTATGAAGGCATCAATACCTAGGATATTATAATTTTTATCTTCACATAGCTGAACAAGTTCCAAAGCGTCATTCGTACTAAATAAAGAAATACCACCTCGTATGATTGCTTTATCCTCAAGTAAATTCTCTTGGCTCATTAATCTGCCTCCATTAGGAATGTACGGGTTTTTAATGGTACTGTCAGGAATCCATAACGGGTCATTTTTATTACTTACTTGTATTACTTTTTCCGAATTGTTTTCTACTACTACATAACTCCCGTCTTCATTAAAGTATGCGGTAGCGTCTTCTCCATTTGCTTTGTTTGTTGCCTCACTTGTTTCATGAGGTTCATTAACTGTGTCTTCAATTGAGTCTTCAGTCCAGCCTCTTCTTTCCATTTGCCCTGCTATTTTTTTATCTATTTCAATTTTTATAACAGGTTGGCTTAAGATAGCATCCTCTTTAGTAAAGGTTCCAGTATCACCAACATAAGTTGGATAATTTATGGCTATATCGCCCATAATAGAATTACCGACTCGCCCGATATTAGGAGTGTCATAACTTATGACTTCTCCATAATCATTTACCACACCTTTAAGGGCGGGCACTCTTATAGTACTTGGAAAAATAGAGGGATAAAATAGAGGATTATATTCTATATCTTTAGAAGTTCTCCTATCCGAAAAAATAGGTTCAGCAGTTTGGAGTGTCTTCTTGTACTGAAAGAGAGGGTTCTCCTTCAACCAATTATATGCAACTAATGCATTAGGAAATATTAATTCATTGCCGTTATCATCATATTTTATTTCTTTTTGTTTTCTACTATGAAAAACATGATCATAATATACATATGTAATATATCCGTATTTACTAATTGCTACTACCTCAAGTTCATAGCCTTCTTCGAAGATTTTTCCTAGATCAAAATTTTCGGGTGGATACACACTGGAAGGGGCTATAACTGATGTGTTGGTTACTACCGATGTAATCTTTCCTGTTGATGAATCAATCATGGCACCTGCAGCAAAAAATTCATTCCATTTATCAGTTAGATATGTATAAGCTGTAGAGTTCCATTGAAGACTATATTTTTTTGTTGTTCCCCAAATAGACTCAAACCCTTGAACAGAGGCTGTTATAGCATTTCTTGTGAATTCGTCTGCTTCATTCCAAACCGTTTTTCCAAATTCTTCGATATTATCCATCACTTGAGGATCAAGTCCAACGGCAGTGCCTGCAGCTGCCACAAGAACAGCACCACCCCAAAACATTATTGCTCCTGTTTCTACTGCGCCAAGAGCAAGTGCAGGATTAGCGTTTGCTTTAGGTGCTGGGGAAGCAATGATAAAAATTAAGAGAAAAACTTGAAAACATAAAGTAATCTTTCTCCAAACTCTTCGACTTTCCATAAATTACCTCCTAGAAATTAGTGTTTTCTTCGAAAATATTCTAACTCTAAATACTTAATAATACATTAGGGAATTTGAAAACCACACAGATTCAATAAAATAGCTAAAGGGGGTAGATGCTAATCTATTAATAAACTGGATCGGCTACACTTAATTGGACAGAAAAATAAGAGCTTATAGAATATAACCTAACATGCTAAGGAGCAGATCTCTACAATGCCTAAACAACAAACGACGCACGTTCACAACCGAGTTTATGAAAACGGGATATCAAGAGCAGCAATTGTGGAGGAATATGACCTCACAGCTTCTGCTTTAGACCTCTTGACCAAGCAAGCCAAGAGCACAGGCTCATCCAAGGAGAAGGTACAATCGCTCGTCAGAAGAAAATGAGCTGATTGCTTTACCAAAAGAAAACCAACGTTTGAAGATGGAGAACGACATTTTTAAGCAAGCCGCGCTGATCATGGGACGAAAGTAGTTATCGTCCAGAATAAGCGTGATAAATACTCGGTATCAGCAATGTGCAACGTCCTGCAAATCGCAGAAAGTACTACTATGAAGCAAAGGAACGAAAGAAAGAAGATGCTCTGACCGCAACGATTTTGGAGATTTTCCACAAAAACTGCAAAACATGAACTTCGTCATAACCCCCTCAAGAACCCCACCCGTTCACGCATTCCTTGGGAAAATACCCTTTTGCCGCCGCCTCCTCGGCATTGTCGAAGTTTTCTTGAGGCTCGTAAGAGAAGGAGCATCCTTCCTTGTAGTAGTATTTGATTCCTGTCCGGTTATCGACGGCTCCTACGTAATTGGTCTTCTTGACCAGCCGTCCCCCGCCGAAGGCGTAGTTGTTGTACGTCTGATCGCCGACGGGCATGCCTTGAATAAAGGCCATGAAGCCGATGTCGCTGACCGTATTCGTCCATTCTTCCTGGGAGATTTCCGGAAGTTTGAACGTATAACTGATGCCGTAACGGGTGGAATATTCGTTATAGGCATTGATAAAGTAAGCAAAATCCTCCTGCAAATTCCGCACAATCGTACTGCGCCGGACCGTATCAAAATTAGCGGAATCGTTAAGCAGCGGAATGGAGGTCTCTCCCTCGAGATCCTCCCGGTATCCCTTGACCCATTCGCCGCGAACAGCGTCATAAGCGTAAACATAGCTATCCAGAGTGAAATTGATCGCATTCCCGCGGTTATCGGAATAGGCATAAGGCTTCTTGGGGCGCCACATCTTCTTGGCGATCTTTTGTCCGGTGGCATCGACATATTCGGTCATCGCATATAAATAGTACCCGTCATAATCCGTCACCCCGATCACCGGGATGTAAGAAGCTAACGTTCCCTGCCCGATCGGGTCGTTCGCCACGCCAAAATTCAAATACAGAGTCCGAAAAAAAGTATCGAGCGCGAGCTCCTTATTCACTTTAAAATATTTCTCCGACTCGTACGCCGCCTCATATTCCTGTAATTCATTGATATTGAGTACCTTCCCCGCGTCCTGAATGGCTGTTCTTAGCGCGGCGGAGTATTGGTCTTCCAATTGGAGCACCGTTTCCTGGTCATTGGTGCGCATATCAAGTACCAGCATGAACGGAAAGAAGATGCAGACGAACAAAATGGCCAAATTAGTAATCTTCATTAATGACCATCCCTCCGTACGGCATATAAATTCTAGTATTATCTCCCGTATTTCCGTTCAGGAAGAAATCCTGCAATATCGTGGCCATCGTCCGGTTGATATTTTTCACTTTCACCGTGAAGAAGTCGCCTTCGGTCATCACATATCTACGGTCCAGACTATTGACCGGCAAAGTATTATCGGGAAACAGCCGATTCATAATCTCATCGGTATAATGACCGTCAAAGTAAGTCGTAAAGCTGTTTTTGAAGCTGTTTTCATTCGCCGGATCACTGTAATCGGGACTATACTTTTTGTGCAGATGCTCCATCTCGATTTCGTACTGATTGCCGGTTGCTCCCAATTTACGCGTCAAATCGGAATACATCGTCGGTGTAATATATCCTTTTGTCCGTGAAGCGTCCACAAATTCCGTAACCGCCGAATGAACGACAATTTGCGATAATTGATCCTGTCTCTGCGCCTGCTGGTACAGTGGATACGCAAACATCAGGATCAATGCGATAAAAACGCCCAAAATTTTTGATAATGAGATTTCCAGTCTGCTCACCCTCTAGGAAAAAACAATAGTTAGAACCGTTCCATTGGAATCGTAGATATATTCCACTTGATAGCTTTTTGTCAGCAAAATACTGGAGGTGTCCAGTTCTTCTATCTCTTTCCCGTCCACCCGAATATTTGCATTTAATTCCTTGATATGATAGATGGTCATCAGCACTTCCGCACCCGTATAAGTCTCATTGCCTTTGTCCTTTAAATCGGTAAACAGCCGCCGATCCTCCTGTTTAACCGATTGGTGGACGACATTAAGAGTCCTTTCCTGTTCATTGATTCCGCCGATAATAAAAATGCAGGCCGTTATAAAAATGAACAACTCCACCATATAAAAAATCGCTTTCTCAACGGTATCGCTCATGATCTCCCACCTGTACAGAAGGGCATCCCTTTTTTTCTACGAAAAGGGATGCCTGATTAAGTTTTATTGCTGAATAAAGATAATTCCTCGGATCATGTTGTTCTTGTCTCTGACAATCGTCGATTTAAATTGACCGCTGGGATTGATGTATTCAGGCTCGGATTGATTCTCAGCATCGTTTAAATTCAGTTTTTTTTCTGTATCGCTATTCGTAATTTCGCCAGTCGAGTCATTAAACCTATTACCATAATAATCTGTAGCACCCTTTCCTGTGGTTACCCTTAGACCAAACTGAGTCAAGTTCATATATTGTCTGATCGCATTCAATACCTGACTACCGGAAAGTGTAGTATTGTTATACGTGTTAAACTCTGTTTCCGAAAGTTGAGTCGTAATTGAGGCCATCTTCGTCTGTCCTTGCTTGGCGGCATCTTGAGATGAAATTGTAATTATGACAACAATCGTGATCAGCATGATCGTCAGAAAGATCCCCGCCGCAACCCGTATACCAACTCCAGTATTTTCCTCCATATTTCACATCTCCCTAAAAATAAATTATTGTTGTGTAAAGACAATCCCGCGGATCATTTTGTTCTTGTCTCTAACGATATAAGATTTAAATTTGCCGCTAGGGTTGATGTATTCATCGAAAGATTCATTTAGTGCTTTATCGAGTTCAGTATTTTTATCATCATCGTCCCCAATTTTAGATATAATTCCATTCTCCTCTTCAAAATCGTTACCATAGAAGCTCGTTTGGTCTTCACCCTCAAAAATTTGTTTCCCGGTTGTAACTTGAATCCCAAACTGCTCCAAATTCATATACTGCCGGATCGCGTTTAACACCTGGCTGCCGGAGAGTGTCGTATTGTTGTAGGTGTTGAACTCTGTGTCCGAGAGCTGGGTCGTGATCGAAGCCATTTTGGTCTGCCCTTGCTTCGCGGCGTCCTGGGATGAGATCGTGATAATGACGACAATCGTGATCAGCATGATCGTCAGAAAGATGCCGGCCGCAACGCGTATACCGACGCCAGTATTCTCTTCCATACTTATCAAACTCCCTTTTAAATAGATTGTATTTTAGTGGAAAGGTCGCTCAGTTGTCCGAACGACATGTACAGAAACGGAAATACAAGGTACAGCCCGATTAATAGCGCTCCCGGAGTCCAACCGATCATTTTCCCCCAGGACGTTTTCTTGCGGATCAGGCGTTCCAGCCGCTCCTTCTTCTGCTCCGCGTAATACTCCTGCTCCATTTCCAGATCGTCGAACGCGTCGTGAATCGAAATCTTCTCGACAGCCTGCAGCAGTCTTCGCACAATCCGCTCGAACGGTTCAAACGGCGCTTCTTGCTGCAGCGTCTTGAGGGCTTCCTCGGCGCCGCTGTCATAAGTGAGCAGCGCTCGCTGGATCGCCGGCTTGAAAATAATGCCGTACCGCTCCATCCATTCCAGCACCGACTCGACGGAAATCCGTTCGAACTCACACAGGATCGAGATCAGGACATGGAACTGGTCCACCTCGTTTTGCATTTCCAAAGCGCGCATTCGTCGTTGAAAAAGAAGGATCCAGAGCGGCAAGTTGTAACCGACAACTCCCATGGCAATGGCAAGCAGCAATTCATACCATTTCAAATATTCGCTGTTGATGACCTGAATTTTCTCCATAATCCGGTTGACAGTGGTATTCAAATCCACCGTCTCCATGCTGCCGCCGCTCTTTTGCACCTCTTCAACAACCCGATCCCGCGACAAATCCTTGGCATCCTTTAATTCGTTGATCATCTTGTTATCCGCTTCGGTGATCTCGCGGGCGCTTTGGATCTCCTGCTCGTTCATGTATCCCAGAATGTTCATATCCACTTTAGTCGGGTCATTGAAAATATGATGCACCGCATTCCAATGCAGAAATAAGCAGAGCACGAGCACCGCCAGGAAGCTTCCAATGCTTACCAACACCCGGTGCAAGAAGAACCATTCCATCGTGAGCGGGGAGTTGGCTTCTTTCAACAGCATATCGAGACGATAATGCTGCCGGGTATGATTGGCCGGAACGAGGCGGTCCACCAGCCACTTCAGCGGCGGCCATTTGCAGAGCTTCTTCTCCCATTGCTTCCGTTTGCCCTTGGTAACGTATTTCGCTTCATCGTTCTCGGACAGCTTGCGGATCAGCACATAGCTGATCACGGCGATCGCGTAGATGGATAATTGAATAATGTAGCCGATACGCCCTTCGTAAAATTCCTTCGTAATCGGGAAATAGCTCTCCCCCCAGCGCTTGAGCGGAAATGACAGCAAGATTGGCGCCAGGGCGATCATGGTCAGCCCGCCCAGCTTATAACGCAATCTTTGCCGTCTCAACAAATCGTATCTGATCTCTTGAACCAGCTTGTTGATCGCGTTCAAGTACATAGAGCCTTTTTGCAGCGTCCGGTCCCCGTATTCCTGAACCAGATGGGATATGCCCGAAAATACTTTCAAGTAGCGGTTGGGGGCGACGGCATAATAGTTTTCCAACCCTTTCGTAGGTTCGTTCGACACGAGAATTTCGTGTATTTTCTCCACCTGAAGCTTGATTTCGTGCGCCGAGACTTGTGCCGCCTGATAGATGGATTCATCCACCATCCGCAGCTCCTGATAAAAATGCCGGTCATCCTCGAGGAACTGGGCGAACTGCTTCAACTGCTTGTCTTCAATCCGGTTCACGAACAAATCGAGGAACATCTCGTTGACTACCACCGAAATCAGCACCCCGAAGAACACGGCAACCCAGCTTCTGCTGAAAATGCCCAGCAGGACGATCACAAGCAGCAGCGAGCCAAGAGACAGAAAAGTGATCCGCATCGTTTCCTTGCGAAGCGTGTATTCGTCATATGTATTAATTGCGGACAATCTTTTGCGGATGCGTTTCATCTGATGGCTGAAAATCGGCACGCTCTGCAACTTTGCATACGATTTCTGGTAGAAAACCAGCAGCTTGGGATGCGTAGCCCGTTTTCTTAAAGACCCCGTCGTCCAAACGCTGCCGAAATTCCGCTTGCGTCTTCTTTCTTTGAGAATCGTATAGACCAGGAATAGGCCGGAGGCCACGACGGCGATTCCGCTGATCAGGAGAATCCAGAACCACTTATTCATGGTGCTCCCCCCAATAATCCTTTAGAAATTGCCGGAATAAAACCCGGTCTTCCGAATTCATGTTAAACAGCATACTTTCAACCTTCTCGTCCGAAATCGGTGCGGCGGCCACATACTCGCCATCGCGATATTCGACGATATTGCGGGCGATCCATACCCGCCCGTTGTTGCGGCGAAAGACCTCTTTTTGCAATTGCAGGAGCGCATCCAGCTTGCTCTCGACGGTGTCGCCATAAGAGGAGGTACCTTGGCCCTCCAGCAAATCCATATCGTAACTAACCGGCATGATCTCGGTAATTCTTTCGATATAGCGTCTACCGTCATTTTCTTTGCGCAGGTGAACGTCCCATTTCACCGCATTGACAACCTGTTCCTCGGCAATTCGTTCATTCTGGAAGACACCTGTCTTCAGGAGCGAATTTCGCAAGGACCAAACCAGTTCTCTGGCCGTGGTGGCATGATGGGTGAACACCGTGAACAAGCTGGCGACCTGGGACATTTGAATCATCCATGAAGCGACGGGGTCGGTCGCAACTTCCCCCAGAATGTTGACGGAGCCGTCGGTTTTCTTCTGCAGATCCAGGCCCGCTTGTCCGGAAATGCTGTCCGTTTCCCTGAATGATAGCGTGTTTCGCTCCGGATAAAGTCTTCGCAAATGGAGCTCAAAGGTCATCTCCTGAATCCGCAGCGTTAAGGTGGCATATATGTATTTTACGGCAGCCATGACCAGACTGGTTTTCCCCGAGCCTTGAGGACCGGTAAAAGCGGTAACCTGGGCTCCCTTCATTAAAAACTTGATCAATTCTCTGGGCAGTTCCGCATTGCGGGCTTTCTGCGAAGAGATAAGCCTTTCCAGATTCATATTCGGAAGGTCGAATTTGCGGACGAAGAACGCCCAGCTTTCCGAAAAAGGCGGACGGACGACAACGACGCGCGAGCCGTCCTTCATTTCATTGACCTTATAACCGTTCGTCTCGGTTAATTGCCCCGGGTTATCGTATTTGTAAATGTTCTGGCAAACCCGCTTCAGCTCATTATCTGAACCAAAGCTGAGGAAAGACATATGGATCGATTTGCCACGAAAAAATATCCAAACGCTCTGATACCCCGGATATTGGGCTTGCTTCATCCCGTGCAGGAGCTCCATTTCATCCTCGATCATCTGCATGCTGACCGGGATACCGGATACCCCGCCGGATACGCCGTCGATCGACATATCCCTGATTTCATCGATGACCCCAAAGCCTTTGTAATGCTGATAAATCCGCTGGACTACGATATTCAGCTTATCCGAATAATCCATGACGCCTTTGTATTCTTTCTTGAAGATTCTGTCGATTTCTTCGCCCGTAATAATGTAAGAATCGACGGTTTGATCTTCGATGACCTTCTTCGGAACATCCAGCTCATATTTATCGATCCAT
Source organism: Paenibacillus haidiansis (assembly GCF_036553665.1). Lineage (NCBI taxonomy): Bacteria > Bacillati > Bacillota > Bacilli > Caryophanales > Paenibacillaceae > Paenibacillus > Paenibacillus haidiansis. Next base: position 24,461 of record NZ_JAZHPZ010000001.1, read on the forward strand.
TTGGAAAGGCCCTGGAAACCGTACTGCTTCTTGTATAAGTACAGCATAATGTCGAATTTGTCTTGATGTGTCAGCCTATCGATATCGTCGAAAGAGATGACCCGGTTGATATTGTCCTCATTGAAACCGTAATTGCGGTCGAGCAGATCATAAATATACTGCTTCAGGTAAACCTTCTCCTGGATATCGCCCGACGTTGCGTTCTTCATGGCGCTTCTAAGTTCCGCAACGATCGCCTGCCGCCGGCGATACTCTTCCCCGGTCAGCCCCATGTCCAACAGATTGCTGTTTACGTACTCGTTAATGGCTCTTTTCACATAAGTCAATATCGTATCCAGCTTGAAGTAGTCCTGATCCATGGCAGCCTTTGAATTCCGCCCATGATCCGCGGACTTCGGCTTTTGGTTCAATTTTAATGCCAGGAAAACTATCAGCGAAATTAGGATGAGAATGATAATTACAAAATTAACGGCAAAGGACAGCCCCATTATAAGGCCCTTCTTTCAAGATGATGGTTCGGCACGTAAACATGGGTTAAATCCAGAATGCGCCCGACAATTTGACCGATTTCCTTCATAAAGACGTAGTTCTCATGCTGCTTGTTCAAGTTTTTGCTCCGGGCGAAAAAGCCCCTAATATCACCGTCGTTGAGATGGTCCCGAAAATCAGTATTATAAGAAAGAGGGAATAGATCTCCCTTAAAGTTATACTTGGCCGCGATATTTCTGACCTTGTATTTGGAGTTGTGGTCGTACTGCCCGATGATCACAATATGGGGAATGCGATGCAAGGCTTCGGGCCAAAAACTTTTGGACGGGTCAAAATATTTATCGAGAACGTTCACGTCCTGATTCAGGCAAACAACGATCAAATCGGAATGTTCCAGCAAGTTATGCGAAACGGACTGATCGTTTCCGCTTTGACCGTCCAGCAGAATTGCATCGTAATATTCCTCGGCCTTGTCGAAAATAATGTTCATGACATCGATATCGGAAGGCTGTCTGCCCGGCTTCTCGGTCGTCTGCAGCAAATCGAGACGGCCGCGCTCAATAGGAAGCGCATGGTTCTTGATCGTATCCTTCTCCAGCTTGTTGCTCCGCGCCGCCCGTTCCAAGGCGTCGATGCCCCGGGCCGATACTTCGGCGAACTGCTTGTTGTATTGGGATATCGCACGGCCGAAAAATCTTTCCAGGGTGGAATCCCAGCATTGCGGCTGGGAAACCAAGGTTTTCGTATCATATTCGGAGCCGATGAAGGCCGCGGCCGCAGCCGCCATACTCGTTACGCCCAAGCCGTGCTGCATTCCCCAGAATGTCACTCTTCCCATCCTATTTGCTCCTCTCTGCCTTTTTCCAAAGTAGGTTGACCTGGGTCCCTTCCCATCCCGAAATTGATTCAACGATACCTTTGATCGCAAGCTTAAATTCGGGAGAAATTTTCTTAAGCTTTACGGTACTGGAAAATTGATTCTGGATTTTGCGGCTCAAATCCCTGTCTTCCGGCATGTAAATCAGCGACTCGTTCCAGTGGATCGGTAAATGGTCGTAAAGCCGGGTCAAATAATCCTCCGTTAAATTCCCTCCAGGCTCGCGAATCACTTTGGTCATATGGAGAGGAAGCCGTTCCTCCGGAATATTTCGGAGCATGGCTTCAAGCAAAGCTCCGTTTCCTTGCATCACGGGATTCTCGTAAGTCGTTACGAGATAGAACATGTCCGAAGACACGAAATTCCCAAGCTTGTCCGGATCGTCGGCATCGATAATGACATATTCGTAAGCCGCAGCCGCGATCAATTCCTCAAGCTCGGCGGCTCCGCCCAAAGATTCCGCTACATCAAAATTGTCATACTGCTGGACCTTTTTATCCATTTCCACATTGGGATACGCGTGCCGGTAGCGTCCTTGTCTGGTGAAATCCGCCAGTAAGACATCGTGCTGCATTCCCAGCAGCTTGCACACATAAAATAGAAGGTCTGTTTTATCACAATCACCAATAAAAACGGCCTGCTTCACTATTTTCTACCTTACTTCTTGATGGAAACTGACTCGCTATTATCGCTAAAGATCTGTTCCGAGCTCATCATGTTATTTTCCTGGCCAGCCTCCGTCCAGTTTGCATCGTCACTGCCGGCGCCGCCGTCAAGCAGCGGATTCTGTTGCGTGTCTCCGCTACCCTCAGTCTCTTCCATGCTGTATTCATAAGCCTTGGAATCCGTTGCGCTCTTGCCGCTTACATAGCTTTGGACATCTTCTGGAGACATCGATGCCAGATCCTGTTCCAATTTGGTTCTTGCTCTACGTTCCATCTCGTATTGTGCCGTCTCCACAATGTTCGGATCCGCTGCAATCAAATCCTGAACCAGCGGGTTCGGCGGATAAGTGACGGCCGCATCATCCTGCATATAAGGGTCAACGTAGCTTAGCGCATATATGGAAGCATCGTTGATATAAGCATCCACGATAGCGCTCGACATCGTGAGAATTTCTTTTTCGCTCATCTCGTACCAGATTGTTCCCGTAACCAGGTCCTTGACTTTTTTCTTGGACAGCACGATGTAATCCTGACCGGTTGGAAACTTGATGCGGACGTCGACAAAATCATTTTTTTGCAGCTTGATCGGCAGTTCGATCACTCTGAACTCCTGTATCCGCAAATCGTTCGGCGTCACCCCTTCTTCAAAAAGCATAGAGCCCGTAATCACGGCGTTCTGCTGCAGGGTGATCTTCGAGTATTTGCCGACAATCGCTTCCTTATCGACTGCATCGGCAGGCGCTGTGCTCACCGGGATACTGATCGTCTGCAAATCGGTTTCGAGCAGCTTCTCCCCCGCCGGAATGCTCTTGTTGACTACCGTAACGTCGACCCGTTCCTCGTTCAAACGCCTTTCCGCTTCATTCAATTTCAGTTCAATCTCCGACGTACGCTTTTCGTATTTGTTATGTAAATGATTAAAGAAGAGATAACCGAAAATAAAGCAAATTAACAGTACGGCAACGCCGCCGATCAGAGCGGCGATCAGCAGCCGTTTTTGTCGAAAACGAATCCTGGACATCCTCTTGCTCCTTCCGCTTTGTTCAGACTGGCTAACTTGAGAGTGATTTTGTTGTCCGATTTTGATGACTTCTGAATAAATGCCCCGATTCTCACACCTTCCTCCTTCAAACAGACGATCCAATATACCCATCAAGCCCCTAAATACAGGAAAATTATATCATATGGATTTTGAAAAATTTGTCGATTTCTGTATATTAATCTTTGTTGATGTGAAAAAATAGGAGAATTAGTCTGATCCATTAGACTCAGTAACAGACAAAAAACGCCAACCCTCGGATTTCCCAAGAATTGGCGCTGTCATTGTTTTATATAATTACTAATAGTGCTATCACCAACACAATAATAATCAGAACACATACCCCTATGACGCTGTATAGGATTGTCTTTGTCGAAGCTTTCTTCTTTTCCCCCATATATTTCTTCAGTAAATTGCTCATGAGAGAATCGCTATCCGCTTGAGGCTTATAGGGATCGGGGTGCGGCGGTATTCTGTAGATTAAATTCCCCGGCAGCTCTTTGCGGAGATCTTTGATCCCAAGCTTCTCGATAAAAGGGATGCAGTAAAGCCAGTTCGACTGATCCAGATGCTTATAACGCTCCCGGAACCGGATCAACTGCGCTTGCCTCCATTCGCTGCCCGCTCCGAGCACAAGCTGAACCCCGGCTCTGAAAAACTCCTCCCCCCAATCGCTCTCATCCGGATAACCGATATCGAGGATCAGATAATCGTATCCCAATGCAATCAGCTTGCCCATATCATCTTGATCGCTGCTTTTAAAATAATCGACGCCGTCGAGATTAAAGCGGGTGTTTTGACTCTCAAAGCCCTTAATTCCCTCATAAGCGTGTTCAATCCTCGTAAAATCCTTGTTGCTGTTCGCCTCTTTAATGGCGACCTTGTACCCTTTTCTATTCAGATAATTGGCGATCATGATGCTAAAGTGAGTGGCTCCCATCTTGGACTCCACTCCGATGACCGCCACCGTAATCGTGCCGATAATCCGGTCCTGCAAAATAATGCGCTCTTGCACCGGCAGATCCGGCAGTTCCATCTCCATTATGTCGGTTCCGTACATCGGGCCGGACTTCAAGTTGGAGGTGTAACGATAGATTCGCTCCTTAACCCGTTCCAGGTTGAACTCCGGGTCCTCCGCCGCAAGCGCGAGCGGCTCCTGCCCGCTGTTCGGCTGAAGCTTCGACAGGGGTTTCACGATCGATTTGGGCGATGTTCCGGGGGCGGTGGTGATTACCGTAATCCCCATATCCGCGAGCTGATGAACCATTCCGTCATCGTCCTGCCGGTCCAAAGCAATCACGATGATCGGAACCTGGCTCCGGTACGATTTGTACTGCCGCACTCCCTCCATAAAGGCCTTAGGCTCCGTACAGTCCAAATCCGTAATAAATGTGGAGATATGTATTCTGGCCGCGGATTGGCAATATTCCCAAAATTGCTCGGCCGTAAATCTTCCTACCTTCTCGTAGCTGATATCCGAATTGCCGATCGCCTCCAGCACATATGATGCAGATTTATTAGAGACTATGATCGCGTTCAAAATGGCACCCCGCTATCCGTCAATACTTTGCTTTGATCCAGGCTATAAATCTTGTCCATTCTATTCATCCGGGACCGCTGAGCCGATTTTTGGGCTTCCTGGATCACCTGCTCCGGATCGGTTTCCTCCCTGATGAGCATGCAACCCGTAAATATCGATTCCGGTAGCTCCGCTTCCAGCCTCATTCGGATCCGTTCGGCCAAATCGCCGATTTCGACGGAAGGCTTGGTTACCAGGACGATGAATCCGTCAGGAACGTAACGGCCCGATATGCCGTATTCCGCCGTATATTTCCGGATCGCGGCACCCAGATTTTTGACGATTTCGTCGTTGGATAAATTGATGTTATCCCGGCCGGCATCCATTTCAATATAGATCATTCCGTAAGCCTGTTTCCGGTTCAACCACTGCTGCGCCTGCTGCACAAAATGCTTCCGCGTAAACAACCCGGAGATTTCATCCCGAGTAGAGGTATAGGTCGCCGCCTGCATCATTCCGACAATGCGTTCGAACAACAAAGCGAACATAGCCAGCAGCGAGAGGATCAGAAATAGATTGCCGAACAAAAGCAGACGGTGCACCTTCGTAATCGCCCAGACAAACAGACAAAGCACATATACCCCATATAAGCCAAGCGAAATCGTATTTCTCAATTTCATTCCATCATCGGCAAATAATTTAAAGACGCAGTAGAATCCTAGACCTGCAACGGCCATCAACAGCAAAAGGGGCGGCATTTCCGGCGGAAGGAATAATGAGGCCGCCGCTGTCATTACCGTAAGAAAAGTAGCCCCAAGGTGAATATACAGTTTGTCCTCCCGCTTGGAGTAAAACAGGCGGAAGCTGTTGATCTGCTGCATGATAAACCCGCAGGTAAACAAGGAAGCAAAGAACAAAAACAAAACATTCAGCTCATGGGAAAACACGGCCATGCCAAAAGATGAAACCATAGCCAGCAAAGCGGCTCCCGTAAAATTCAAGTAAAGCTGATTCCTCCATTTCAGATACATCAATCCGCTCATCAGAAATAAGACGAGGCTCATCCCAATGACCAAGCCGTCTTGCAAGGCCTGAAATCGTTCCACTTCGAGTCCCTCCATCATGACAAATAATCAATCGACATCTCTCTAAGTATACCACCTAAAATATGAGAATTTTGTCGAAATATGAATGTTGATTTAAGATGAGGAGAATCGTTTTTGGAAAATAGCGAAAATTCATACGGCAATGTAGTACTTTGGAAACTAAAAAAACCGGGCATCCCTGCCCGGTCTTTCGCATGACTGCTTATTCATTTACCCCACGGATTCGAATTCCTTTAGTCCAACGAGGCAAGGTATTCCTTGATCTGCCCCGGCGTTTTGGCGAATTTGCTGTGCAGGTGGGCTACTTTTTCTCCGTTCCTGTAGACCAGCAGGCTAGGAATCCCGCGGACTTCGTCGGCCTCGGCCAGCGGCTGGAATTCCTCGGCATCGATCGCGTAGAAATCCTTATCCTCATGTTCTTTGATGATGTCGCCGATAAAACGGTCGAGGTTTTTGCAGTCCGGACACCACGTCGTGTCGAATTTCATCACGGTATATTGGTCCCGCCCGATTAAATCACGGAATTGTTGTTCCGATTGTACTCTTTCCATCTGTTTTCTCTCCTTTGTTCTTTGCTCTGGCTGCATGGCTTCAATCGCTGTATAAGCCGAATATAAAGACACATATTTATTTTACAGTATCGCTCTCAAGACGGTCCAGCCGTTTGGACAACGTATCTCTCCAGCTTTCCGACAGTGCGTCGACGTCAAGGATCTTTTGAATCTCCTCCGCCGGAACATCCTTGCCAAACATGACCCGATTCGCATCGGCGATCGTGACGGCTTTCGGATGATGGGAAATCAGAATCAGACTATCGGATTTCGAGACATTCCCTTCCTTCAGGACACGGAAATAGAACCCGGTGAAGCCGGTTTCCTGTACCTTTAACTGCATATCCGGTACGCCGTATCGCGCGGAGATTTTATAGCAAGGCTGCCGCGGCTGGCTGACCTGGACGACCGCCTCCCCGAACTGAAACGTATCGCCGATGCGGACTTCCTGTTCCGTAATCCCCCGAATTGTCAGATTTTCGCCGAATGCTCCGGACTCAAGCCTCCTATGTAATTGCTCCTCCCAATAGGGATAATGCTCATAACAGTAAACGCATACCGCTTTGTCCCTTCCGCCGTGGTGTACCAAATCGGCCTGCCCGTCGCCGTCCAAATTCAGCAATGATAAAAAAAGAGGCCCGTTTACAGGCGACTTGAATATGCCGGAGGATACTTCCTTTTTATTATACTGCAATGGCCTCGGCTTGCCCGTATTCATCGAAACAACCTCGATACTCCCCATTTGTAACCACCTCCGATTTTGATTTATCCGCAAGAGAAACGATTCTGATACATTGTCCGCAACAAATCTTCTATTGAGTATAATACAGACCTTTGACCGAGACAATCCAATGATAATGCGCCCCAGCCGCTCATAAACTGGATAATGGAAGATTATAATAGGAGGACGATTTCAAATATGAGCGATCTTTCGTGGAAAAAAACGCCGATTCCCCAGCCGATCCGCCCGGACGGAGCCGGATACATCGACAAGGGGCCGCGCGATGTTTTGCGCGATCTGCAAAATCCGGACCTGCTCGTTCCACCGGTCACCGATAACGGGCTGATACCGAATTTGCGGTTTTCTTTCTCCGATGCGCATATGCAGCTGAACCATGGCGGCTGGTCCAGGGAGGTAACCGTCAGGGAGCTGCCGGTCGCCAAGACGCTGGCCGGAGTCAATATGTGCCTGACCCCGGGAGGCGTGCGCGAGCTGCATTGGCATCAGCAGGCGGAATGGTCGTATATGCTGTGGGGCAGCGCCAGGATCACCTCCGTCGATCAGAACGGGCGGAATTTCATCGCCGACGTGGGCCAGGGCGATCTTTGGTATTTCCCTCCCGGCATCCCCCACTCCATTCAAGGCCTGGAAGAGGGCTGCGAATTTCTGCTTGTTTTTGACGACGGCGGCTTCTCGGATCTGAACACCCTGTCCATCTCCGACTGGTTCGCGCATACGCCGAAGGAAGTATTGTCCGCCAATTTCGGCGTCCCGGAATCGGATTTCCAATCCGTACCGAATAGACAAGTCTACATTTACCAGGATAAAGTTCCCGGCCCGCTGGAGAGTCAGGCGGTCCCGTCCCCCTATGGAACGGTCCCTCTGTCCTTCAAGCACCGGCTTCTCGCCCAACAACCGCTGAAAACCTCCGGCGGCAGCGTCCGCATCGTGGATTCGTCCAACTTCCCTATCTCCGCCACGATCGCCGCCGCGCTGGTAGAAATTGAGCCGGGGGGGATGAGAGAATTACACTGGCACCCCAATAACGACGAATGGCAGTATTACCTTACCGGACAAGGCAGAATGACCGTATTCGCCGGGAACGGCGCCGCCCGTACCTTCGATTACAGAGCCGGCGACGTCGGCTATGTTCCGTTTGCCTTTGGTCACTATATTCAAAACACCGGCACGGAGACACTTTGGTTTCTGGAAATGTTTAAAAGCAACCGCTTCGCCGACGTTTCCCTCAATCAATGGATGGCGCTCACCCCTGCGGAACTGGTCGAGTCCAACTTACGGGTCGGTCCCGATTTCATCGGCAAATTGCACAAAGTGAAGGAGCCCGTCGTCAAGTATCCGGGCTACGCCAGCCCGAAAAATGAAGGTATGCCTCCCGGCGGAACTAGCTAACACAGAGACATAGGTCATGCTTCTCGTATGTATCAAATATATTTCGGAAATAATATTGTGAATATATTCACTATTATTGAAAAAGTGAGGGAATAAAATGAAAGCAGCCGTCGTTCACGAGTTTCACGGAAATTTGGAAATCAAGGATGTCCCTAAACCCGAAGCCGGGCCCGGGCAAGTGTTGGTGCACATCGAAGCCTGCGGGGTTTGCCATACCGATTTGCACGCCGTTCACGGCGATTGGCCCGTCAAGCCGATCATGCCGCTTATCCCCGGTCATGAGGGCGTTGGCGTCGTAGAGCGGCTCGGAGAAGGCGTAACCCATCTCCGTGTCGGCGATCGCGTCGGCATCCCCTGGCTCTATTCGGCCTGCGGGTACTGCGAATATTGTCTGACCGGCCGGGAGAACCTGTGCCCGAATCAGCAGAATGCCGGTTACTCCGTCAACGGAAGCTATGCTGAATATTGCCTGGCCGATGCCGATTATGTCGTCAAAATCCCGGATAACCTGGATTTCATCGAGGCGGCCCCGCTGTTCTGCGCCGGCGTTACCGTATACAAGGCGCTGAAGGTATCGGAGGCGAAGCCCGGCCAATGGGTGGCCATCTACGGCATCGGCGGGCTTGGGCATCTTGCCGTACAGTATGCCAAAGCGATGGGCATGAACGTCGTTGCCGTCGATACGTTCGACGAGAAGCTGGATCTGGCCAAGAGCCTCGGAGCGGATCTTGCGGTGAATCCCAAACAGGAGGATTCCGCAGAATGGATTAAACAGAAAATAGGCGGCGTGCATGCCGCGGTTTGCACAGCGGTGTCCAAACCCGCCTTCGACCAGGCATACCGTTCGATCCGAAGAGGCGGATCCTGCGTCCTGGTCGGGCTTCCGCCGGAATCCATGGACGTGCCGATTTTCGACACGGTGCTCGGCGGCATCAATCTGGTCGGCTCCATCGTCGGCAGCCGGCGCGACCTGCAGGAGGCGCTGCAGTTGGCGGCCGAAGGCAAAATCAAGGCGATTATCGAAACGAAGCACTTGGATGATATCAACGAGGTTTTCAGAGATCTTGAAGAAGGCACAATCAACGGCAGAGTCGTGCTGGATATGCGCTAAAACGCCAATAAGACATATAGCCAAGTTTCCGTATGCCTATTTTCGGCAGCGGAGGCTCGGCTATTTTTTCAATCTCAAAACCTATTGCAGCGCCTCAACGATCGCCTGGATACCGTAGCTTTGGCCGATCGGCCCATAGCCCAGCGCCAGCTCGCCGTTGATCGGATAAACATGGCCGTTCTTTACGGAGTTCAAGCTGCCCCAAACGCTCCCCTTCTCCCATTCGTCGGTTAAAGCCGGCAATGATTCGTCCGTATAATTGAAATATCCCAGGAACAGATGATCCGGGTTCAATTGATACAGGCCTTCAAGCGACATCTCCGCGCCTTCGGCCATAACGGGATCCTCCGGCGCGGTCAAACCGAGTTCGTCATAATATCGGCCGAGATAATTGGTTCCTTGCAAATATACCGCCTTTTCGCGGACCTGAACGAAAGCAACCGTTCCATTGACGCCCGAAAGCTTCTCTTTAGCCGTCAGAATTTGCTCGTTGAATTGCCCGATATATTCGGCTGCCCTTTCCTCCTGCCCCAGAATCTCTCCGATTTTGGCGATGACGGCCGGCCAGTTCGTCCATACGTCATCCTTCGTTTCATCGATAAATACGGTTGTCGCGATCGCGGATAATTGCTCGCCGATCTCCTGATTCAAGGTGCCCCCGGCGATGATCAGATCCGGCTCATACGCGAGAAGCTGCTCCAGATTTACTTCGGTGTTCTCCCCCACAATCTCCAGGTCCTTGATTTTGTCCACATACAGCTTATAAGTTTCCGTATGCAAAACCGATTGCTTATACGTAAAGGGCAAGGCCAGCGCAACGGACGGTACGTCAAAAATCAAAATGGCGTCATTGTAGCCCCAATGGACGACCGCGACCTTCTCGGGCTTTTTCTCGATCGTAACCTTCCCTTGGGCATCGGTTATCGTCCGCGGGAAGGCGCCGCCGCTTTCCTCATTCCCGCCGTTTTCTTGTTCCTGCTGCGGCGGGGAGGCATTTCCTTGCGGAGCTCCGGCCTGGTTTTGTCTTGACCCGCCGCCCGAACAGGCGCTGACGAGGAAGACAAGGCAAATCAATGCCGCGATCATGGCTTTTCCCGTATGTTGAAGAGCTGCAAATCTGTTGTTCATATCTCCTGCTTCCTTTCCGATTGCATATGTAATATATGATAACGATTCTCATTATCAAATAATACAATAACACCGGTACCCCGCCATGAAAATAGACAATTTCCGAGATTACGATGGACTATTTTCCACGTTCTCTCAAGCTTACGCGGCTTGGCGGGAGCCCCATATGCTTTTTGAATAGCCGGCTGAAATAATAGGCATCGCTGTACCCGACGCTGCGCGCCACTTCACTTACCGGAAACTGCCCGGAAACAAGCAGTTCGTGAGCCCGGCTCATCCTGAACCGGATCAAATAATCGATCGGGCCGATCCCGGCATACTTACGGAAGATGTGGGAAAAGTTCTTTTCCTTCATTCCGAAGCGGGTAGCCAGTCTTTTCAAGGTTAGAGGCTCCATATAATGCCGCCGTATATACTCCATCGCCTGTTCGACAATCGGATAGCTTTCATTATTCTGCCGGTGGCGTTCATCGAGCAATACCTTACCCAGCAGCTGGTAAAATAAAGTTTTCTTCTCCAACTGCTCGATATACGCGGGTACGGTCGCCGCATACTGCAGCCGGTCCAGCAATTGCAGCGTCCCCGGATCGAGGCTCACCTGGAGAGCGCTCACCGAGGTCAAGATTTCCCTCTCGCTCGTATGCGGATCGGCCGGCAAATAATGAACAAGAAAATAATCAAACCCGTCGTAGCCGACCTGGATCTCAAGCTCCATCCGATATCCGCCGACAAGCACGCTGCCCGGCTCTAATTCGTAGCTCTGCGTTTTCTGGAACGTAAACACAGCCTGCCCGCGAAGTCCGATGATTAGCGCGCATTTGGAGGTCGGCCGGTCGACATGCCCGCGGTACGCTCTTCCCGCTTCGAGCGAAGTCCGGTATACCTCGTAAACGTGTACGGGCACCTGCGCGAACGCTCTGGCCAATTCTTCATAATACGGTCCCATGATGGTCTGACCTCCGATTCACATTAACTGGAAAGTTCAGCGGTGGCGGCGGTACAGCCGAACAAGGCATCGAGCGCCTGAACCAGCACGGTATCCTCCCCATGGTTCAGCCATTCCTCCGGAATGATCGCATACTTGCAGCCGCTGCCCTGCAGATAACTGTAAATAATCCCCGCCTCATCGACCTCATCACGGGTGATTTCTCCGCCAAAGCCCAAACCGTAGTTGTTCCCGAATTGGCTCCGCACCAGCTCCTTGACGGTAACCACCAGCTTGTCCGTTTCAGAAGACGATGTATCCAGCATTTGGCTATAAATAATTCTGTTCCGTTTGACGAAAAACAGTTTGCTAGTGTCTTCCCCCAACGGTTCAAGAATAACGATATTGCGGTTTGCCGCCGTAAATTCGATGACTTTCTCTTTATTCAGCAGGATGTTCAAATGCTCGATACAATTTCGGAATTTCGCGGCCTTCTCGAAATCGTACCGTTCCGCCGCCGCATGCATTTGGAGCTCCAGTTCCTCGTACAATCCCCGGTCGCTTCCGTTAAACAGGGCAATAAACCGGTCCAGAATCGAATTGAATTCCCGTTCCGCTTCCCCGCCCATGCACATCCCGAGGCATAATCCGAGCGAATGGTTCAAGCACGGGCTGCCGGTGATGGACTGATTGCAGGCGATTCGCAAACATTCCCGAACCTCTTGCATGGCTTTCTCCACCGTGTTTCTGCTTACGGCATAAGGTCCGAAACAAATTTGGCCGTCTTCCCCGGCCGGGTTGTTGTCGATCTCAATCCGGCGCATCCCCCGGCCGTTTCGGATAACGATATAGGAATAAGCGAGCGGGTTTTTCATCTTTTTATTGTAAACGGGCTTAAGCTCGTGAATGAGCTTGCATTCGAGCATGAATGCCTCGAACTCGGTATCCGTGAGCCGGTACTCCATATCTTTAATCTGACTCACCATTCTTTTCACTTTCGTGGAATGAGACTTCGAGTTGTAAAAATACGATTGCACCCGCTGCTTCAAATTTTTTGATTTGCCGACGTAGATAATGCCGCCCAAGGAATCCTTCATTAGATAAATCCCCGGCGACGAGGGGAGATTGCGCAGGAATTCTCTCATTTTATAATCCCCTCCTTCTCTCATTCAGGACAATTATAGCCGCAAACCAAGTCTATGAAAAGCAAGTTCGCGCTTGAAGGCAGCAAAAAGAGCGAACCCCGTTAAAGCGATCCGCTCTTCATAATCAAAAATTTATTTTGCCTTGTAAGGAACCACTGTGCCGCAAAACTCGCAATTCGCGGTTTGGCCCGGATAAACGGCCGTTTTGGCGCCGCACCCCGGACAATCCAGGGAAACCGGCTCTTTGGCCGCTGCGGCCGTCGCCTCGTTGGCGAATCCGCCCGCCGCTCCAAAGAAAGTATCGATGATCGGCCCTACGTTTATATCCACATTGATCTTATTTTTATTGCTTTCTTGTTTGATTTGTTGCTGTACAAAGTCGTTTACGGACTTGGCGTCATAAGGCTGAAAGGCCTGCGGCGGAACTCCCGGACGAGGCCGCGGCGCCTGATTCGGCCCCGGAGCGTAATTAGGTCTCGGGCCGCCTTGATTGGGATGGTTAGGCTGCGAAGCCGCCATTTTCTTGGGCGCCTGCAGCATTTTGACGCTGCCGAAGACCAATAGCGCTCCCGGAGTCAAGAAGAAAATAATGCTGAGCACCGGGCCCTCTTCATCGAACAAGAAAATAAAGCCCAGCAAGAGAAAAAATGAAGCAAAAATGGCCATTAGTATGCCAATGATTAATTTGACTGTTTTCATGCAAAAAATCCTCCTAAACCTGTGAACGCTGATCCTTATTTAGAAATTAACACCTGTTCGTTGCGTAGCGTCAGAGACTGCCCGAGTTCCCGCAGGCGGCGAAGCGTCAAGTCAAACGGCGGCGCCTCAATATCTCCCTCGGCCGCATTCGACAATTCCTCGTCCAACAAATGGATTTGGTACAGCATCTGCTGATCCGTCATTTGCAGCGACTCGGGAGTGACCGGATCGCTGTATTTCACCTTCTCGATCAACTGCGCAAGCACAGATTTCAATTCGCTCAACTGCGGTTCCTCATAGGCGGGAAGCTTCCCGAGCAGCCGCTTCAGCGCCGCTTCCATCTCGTGCAAGGCCGCAACTTGCTCTCTCGTTTCCTCCTCTTTGGCCGCGGTAAAATTTATAAATATCAAAATGATTCCGCCGATCACCACAGCGGCCGCCAAGGTCAGAATATGCAAGATCGTATACGCTCCCGGAAGGAAGGCGTCCGACAGGAGCGAATAAACGATCACCGCCGCCAAATAGCCGACCACGATCACACCCAGACCCGTATAACCGGGGATCATCCGGTTTACCCGCTCATAATTTTGAATCCAATAATGCGCATAGAACCATACGGCCGTCTCCGCCAATATCAAGGTGACGAGAGAGAGCCAGAACGAGGAAGAGAACAAGTTAAACGGAAGGAGCGAAATATATACGGTGAGCGATGCGATCAGCACCACGGCGTACAAAACAAAGGCAATGGCCGTCCCGTTCCGCTTCAGCATCATTGGCCGCCTCCCTCCGTCTGATTACTGCCGCATTGCGGACAAAATTTCTGCCCCGGCTCCAGCTCGTGCTGGCAGTTTTTGCATTTGGCCTTGGCGGCGGAGACACTTGTTCCGCAGCTTGCGCAAAATTTGCTGCCGGCCGGCACTTCCTGACTGCAGTTCGGGCAGCGGCTGGCCAGCGGCTCTTTGCAGTTGACGCATTCGGTCGCGCTCTCCGGATTATCGGTACCGCATTTCGGGCAGGCATGATATTTGTCCCCGCAATTCGGACAAAATTTCGCGCCCTTCAACAAGGGCGAGCCGCAGGCGTTGCACGTCGTGAGTGATTCCATCCCGGTTTGCACCGTCTGTTCGGCCAAAGGCTTGCCGCAGGCGCTGCAAAAAGCGGATCCCTCATCATTGGCATGCCGGCAGCTTCCGCAAATGCGGGATTGGTTCGCCGTGCCCAATACCTTGGTCATTTGCGACATTTCATTGCTCAACGGCCCGCCGACGCCGTACCCCATGCCGAGCCCGATTCCCGCGCCCATGAGTCCCGCTTGCATGCTGCCTTCATTTTTCGCGGCCCCTTCCAGTGTATTGAACGTCCGTTCCTGCTGATAGGTGAAGCCGATAATGTCCATTTCCGCTTTACGGGCCAAGGCCTCTCTTAAACGGATGACGGAAGGGTCATCTTCCGGCAAATTGATATTATGTATATACAGATTAAGCAGACGAATCCCGTATTCTTCAAGCGCCGGAGCAAGGCTTTGCTCGAAATGGGCGGACATCTCCCCGATGAAAGCATTGATCTCCAGCACGCTGATTCGTTTGTTGACCAAATACGAGGACAGCATGGAGTTGATATTCATCGTGATGATGCCGCGGAAATATTCGACCAAATGATCTTGCGTAAACGCTCTTAACGTTCCCACCAGTTTGACCAAAAACTTGCGGGAGTCTTCGATCTGAATGCCGAATTGGCCGAAGGCTCTTACGGGCACGATGATATTGTATTTGGGATCCTGCAGATGTACCGGTTTGGGAGTGCCCCATTTTACATCCAGGGAGCTTGCCTTATTGACATACCATACTTCCGCCGCGAAAGGCGAGTTGCCCCCGAACGGCAGGTTGATAATATTGCTCAATATCGGGATATTGGCCGTACTCAAGGTATGGCGTCCCGCGCCGAATAAATCCAGCGCTTTACCGTCTTTGAACAGGATCACCTCCTGCGACTGATTCACGATGAGCTGCGTCCATGTTCCGAGTTCCGCATCCGGATGCTTCCAGGCAAACACATCCGGGGACCCGTCATATTTGATTACTTCGATTAAAGCCATTGCTGATTCCCCACTTCTTACAAAAATAATCTGGCATGCCGTAAATTACAATCTAACTTGATACCTTTCTCCTATTTACTTATTCGAGATTTCCGCTTTGTATCCTTCCGGGGAATCGTTTTTTCGCGGAATAAAAAAGAAAAAGCATTTCCCAAGGCGGGAAATGCCTTTCATATTTATGGAAAGGGAGCAGCGGCGATCTTATCGGCTGGTGTAACCGGCATCCACGTGCAGCGTGGTACCGGTAACGTAGGAAGACATATCGGATGCCAGCCACAGACTCGCTTGAGCAATTTCCCGGGGCTGTCCGAACCGGTTCAGTAAACTGAGCTGCGGCGCATACTCCTCTTCCTTGAAACCGAATTGCTCCAAGGCGCCCCGCAGCATTGGAGTATCGATCGCCCCCGGGGCCACCGAGTTGACCCGGATATTTTTGTCGCCGTTTTCCATAGCGGCCACCTTGGTCAAGCCGACAACACCGTGCTTGGCCGCCACATAAGCGGGATTTGCCGGCTGCGGCCGGAAGCCGCTGACCGAGGAAATATTAATGATCGATCCGCCGTTCCCCTGTTTGATCATCTGCTGCAGTTCATATTTCAAGCACAATGCCGTGCCTTTAAGGTCAATACTCATCAGCCTGTCCCAATAGGCTTCGTCAAATTCGGCGACCGGCTTGTCGTCCGGAGTCAGCGCCGCATTATTTACGGCCACATCGAGCTTGCCGTATTTTTCCACCGTCGCCTTGACCATCGCTTGAACCTGCTCGGAGTTGGAAATATCCACTTTGAAGAAAAAGGCTTGCCCGCCCGCGCTCTCGATGTCCGTAACGGCTTGGCGTCCCTTCTCCTCGTTCAGATCGGCCACGACGACCTTTGCTCCGGCTTCGGCGAATAATTTGGCCGTTTCATAGCCCATCCCCATTGCCGCTCCCGTAACGATAGCCACCTTGTCTTGAAGTACCGGGTAAGTCATGTTTCATCATCCTTCTTTCCGTAGATTGATCGCATGCTGATTCAATATAGACTTAACCACGCGTCAACCCTATTATACCTTTAAAATTTTAATCTTTTCAAAAAGGGCCGGATTGCGGATTCGGCCGGTTGTAATTCCGTATGTAATGAATCAGACAGGCACATTTGCCCATATTCGCCAATACCATAATGATGTAAATAGGCAAACAACTCAATTTGAAAGGCAGGATCACGATGATTTCCTACATGGATTTTACATCCCCGAATGTGCAATATTTCTTTGACCTGCGGAATAATCAATATTTTAAGAAAGACGACCGGAATTATATCAACGCCCTCTCCATTAAGCAATTGAACACTTTGGGCAATGTGTCGCTGCTGGATATTTTTCTGAGCAAATCCAATGTGGTCGAGCCTCACATTCATCAGAACGCATCCGAACTCGTCTACTGCATTTCAGGGGCGGCGGTCGTTTCTTTAATCAATCCTTTTACCAAAAAACTCGTCAACATTCCAATCACCCCCCAGCAAGTGGCAAATGTCCCGCAAGGGTGGTGGCACTATGAGATCGCTACCGTCGATAACACCCATATTCTGGCTATCTTCGACGCCCCGATCCCCGAGTTTATCGGCGGCTCCGACTTGCTTCGTCTCACTCCGGCGGAAATTTTCGCGCATACTTACTGTCTGAATGAAGAGCAGGTCAAGGCCACGCTGGCGCCGATCAAGGACACGGTGGTCATCGGTCCGCCCGCCGATTGCCCGAAGACCGTGGCCGCTCAGCATATGCCGCAGATGAACGCCGCTCACCCCAACGCCAATATGGTTCATCCCGCTTCGGTTTATCCAAATGCGAATATGCCGTTCCATCCTTATCAAGGCCAAACGCCTTCGCAAGGCTATATGAACCGCGGCGGTTATCCGCGGCAAAACATCATCGGCAACGGCGGACAATATATTCCCGGTTGGCCGGGAAACTAAAAAAATCGCACAAAAAATAAGGAGCTTGCAAAAGCTCCTTATTCAATATTTACGCTTGTCCGTCGTCCTTTTGCGGAATGCTGAGCCATGCCCGTTCGTTTTGCCAGGTTACTTGGACCGGCGTTTCAAAGAAGGTCGACAAATTTTCGCTCGTGAGCATCTCTTTGGAGCCGCCTTGCGAGAACTGCTCACCTTTGCGGATCAGCAGCGATTTGTTGAAGATCGGCAAAATCTCTTCGATATGATGGGTCACAAACAGCATGGACGGCGCGTCGGGGCTGGCTGCGAGCTCGGTGATGCTGGACAGCAACGCTTCCCGTGACAGGAAATCGAGCCCGTTGGTCGCTTCGTCCAGAATGAGCAGCTTGGGGGAGGGCATGAGCGCTCTGGCGATCAAGAGCTTCTGTTTCTCGCCCTGCGAACAGGATTGATAAGTGCGGTCATACAAATGAGAACAGGACAACCGTTCCATTAATTCCTTGGCCTTCTGGAAATCCTGTTCATCCGGTTCGGCATACAGGCCGATGGAGGCATGCTTGCCGCTGATCACGATATTCTGCGTCTTGTCGGAAGCGTACAATCTCTCCTGAAAGGAAGAACTGACCCAACCGATCGATTTGCGCAGCTCCCTCAAATCTACGGTACCGAAAGGCAGTCCCAATACGGATACCTGCCCCCGGCTCGGCCAGATGTAACCGTTGATCATATTGAGCAGCGTCGTTTTCCCCGACCCGTTCAAGCCCAGGATGGCCCAGTGTTCCCCTTCATTCACGCGCCAGTTAATATCGTTCAGGATTAATTTATTGTCCCTGGACCAGCTTACCCCGTTCATTTCGATAATGTTCATCTATTTACTCTCCCCTCGTCCTAGTTGAAATCATTGTATTTCTGATTACATCTTATCATCTGATGTTTATGAGTGAACATTTTGCTAGGCTAGTCTTGCCGCATCTTTTTCTTCAATTGCTGAACGGTGCCATCCAGATTCATCAGCGTCCACTGCTCGGCCGCATCCGCGTCCCGCTCCAGAATCGCGGTATATAAGCTTTCATGGTACGCAACATGTGGGTCATGCACATTCCGGTCTTTAACCAAATTCCGCAGCGCGTCCAGCAGCACGGAAGAAAATGTGCGGAACAAATCGGCGGCGACACTGTTTTTACTGGCGACGGCCACGGACAGATGGAAATCGATGTCCGCAAGCAGGTAAGCCTCCATATCGTCTTCGTTTAGCGCGGCCATTCTCCGGTCCAGGCAATCGCGCATCGCCTGCAAATCCTTCTCTTCCCGCCGCCCGGCCGCAAGTCTTGCCGTCTCCAGCTCCAGCATTTTTCTGACTTCATAGACTTCGAGGATTTCCGCCCGTTTCAGCCTTTGCGCCAGCGGCTCCTGGATGACCGGGCTTACCTTCAAATAGGTGCCGAATCCCTGTCTTTTCTCCAGCAATCCGGCATGAACCAGCACCCTTACCGCCTCGCGGATCGTGGACCGTCCGACACCGAATTGCTCCATCAGTTCCGGTTCGGTCGGAATTTTGTCGCCCGGCTGCAGCCCGCCCTCGGATATTCTCTTCTGCAGCTGATTGACCACATCGTCGACCAGCCTATGCCTGTTCAACGGTTCAAAAGACAGTTTAGAATTCATCAGATCATCTCCTGTTTCGAGAAATTATATCACGCCCTATGGAATCGTTCAATATGAATCGCGCTTCACCGTGGCTTAATTCTGGGCATGGGAGGAAGGCACGGCGCCCGCCCAATTCGTTCATTGGGCAGGGGCCACCGCTTAGCTTCATATTTTATGTTTTGTGTTCACTTGCAAGATTACGTCGCCGGCTTGTTTCCAGGAGGAAATGTACTTTTTCTCTTCGAGCTTGGCCAGTAATGTGCGATTTAGCGCTGTATTGCCCAAATGCGGCCTTTTTCTCGGCTCTGTAAGCAAAGAATACGGCTCGCCCAGCTTGTGCAGACACTCGGTAATCGTCTCATTATCCAGCTTCTCAAGCTGGCTGTTCAGCAGCTCCAGCTTCGGCGCGAGGTCTATGTCCGCGTCAAACAACGGGATCAGGCGCTCTTTCTCAAGTACATGCTTTTGCCGTAGAACATGGGTGACCATCGCCTCCGCCAGTCGGGCATTTCCTGCCGCCGCATGGTTGTCCGCACGCTGATAGATAAGCTCCTTGATGTCCGCATCCAGATCGGGCGAGTTCAGCAGATAGACCTGATCGGCCGCGTCAAGCGGAAATGCGTCCGGCCCTGCGGCATATGTCCTTGGGTCCTGCTCGATTAATTTCAAATGAAGCGGACGAAAATGCTGTTTCAGGGCCGCGAAGCTGTCCGCGGTAAAGAGCAGCATACCGGTGTGAACCATGATCCGTACCCGATCCTCGGACAGTTCCCCGATCGGGTATGTATCCAATTTGTATAAGCTCCCCGCTAGCACTTCAAACAACGGATCGGGTATTTCATCACATTCGATCAAATCGAACGTCAATTGCTCTCGCAGTTCATCATCGAAATCCTCGGCATCCCGCAATGGGCTGAGGGATAATTCCTTACATATCCCTTCATCCGATAAATAATGGACCAGCGCATCATCAACGGTTTTCTTTTGGGATTCATAATATTGAAGGACGTTGTGCCATACGGGAATCAGCTTACGCGAATTCATTAATTTTCCCCATAGCTCTTCCCACACAAGCGAAATATCCGATATACGCACCTGCTGCAAATTAATAATTTCATACTTGAGTACCTGATCCAAATCATCCCGGTTTAACAGGTGCAGTAAGGTCTGTTCGCTTTCATCGTCCACGCCCATCTTAATAAAAATCTGTTCTACGTACTGATTAATATTGTTTTCTACCCGGTCGATCAGTTGCTGCTGACCCGACCGGGTTATGGCCGAATAGCTCCACGGGTTGCCCTTTACGGTATCGTGCAGGATAAACCGCACCATTTCGGGATTTAGTATGTAAAGCTGATTTTCATAGATAAAATCGAGCAGCGGGCTTTCCCTCACGGCTTCATCCAGATTCATAAACCTCACCTGCAGCGCAAGCATGGCCGCTTGAACCTTCGGATGGATCATTGAATCATGAAACAGCGCCGGAAAGTAGCTTCTGCCGGAGATCGACCCGGCCAAATCCTCTTGCTGATTCAAGGCGTGAAGATCATCCTCATCCGCGTATGCAATAATTTCGGCCAAATACTCGTCTTTGGTTTTATCCGATAGCTTGGAATTTCGCTCGACATAGTCCCAGAAATGATTCCATTTGCGGCACAGCAATCGGATGAACTCGGCTTTATGTTCGGTCACCTTCCTGTACCGGTCGATGAACTCCCAGGAAGACTCGCTTTCGTTGGCCAATTGAGTGAAGATAGCCTCCAGGAAGTGCGGGTAATCCTTGCCGGATATAATGTAGTCAACCAAATCGAAATTGAGAATTTCCGGCCGCTTGAATTCATCGATAAACAATCTATCCAGGATGCCGTCCATCCGATGCAATTTATGATTTGCCGGCAAAGCCTCCCGATCCTTGACGCTGCGAATAAATCTCATATCGCCGCTAGTCAAGCTTCCCGGATAAAAATAAGTAATATAATTAGGGTACATTTCGTCAATATACCCCTGCCGCAGAAGATAGATCAGCAGCTTTTCGCTGCCGATTCCCCCGTTAAATATCGCTTCCGGGCGCCGGGCGATCATCTCTTTCAGCGACCAGGCGGAAGCTTCGCCTTTGGTCCGGTTCAGCGCTTCCAACCGCAGCTTCAACGATTCGGCCGCTTCCCGTTCTTTGATACCGATGATTCTTTCCCGCTCCAGGTAGCTTCGCTTGGTATTGAACACCGTGTCGATTTGCTTTCTGTTGTCCTCGATGTTATGACCGCTTGTTCCCCTGTTCATTTGGAATGTCACTTTCGTCGCTGAAGCCAGTTTCGCAAAAAAATCGGCCCCCGGCATCGTTCCGAGATCATATCGGGTGTCATCCAATAATATATGATAGCCTTGGTAATTGTTAGGCACGCCGAACCCGATCGCTTTTAAATAGACAAGCCTCAACTCTTCGACGCTGTCCAGCGTCTCCTTCTCGAGTTGCACCAAATCGGATTCGATTCGGTCCATCTCTGCCGCAATGGAGCGGACTTCCGTATCGACGGCTTCGTTTTTTCTAGTAAAGGCGCCGTAAACCATGCCCCGGTTCATTAACAGGTCGGCAAAATCGGCCGGGTATATATTTTTGTAGACGATCATGGCGAACAGCTGGTTGTGATTCAAGGCGTTGCTGCCGAGTTTTTTGACGTAAGTGGCGAATTCATTGCATATATTGATCAATATTCGCATGTCGTCGATATAGACGGTTACGTCATTAATAAGTTCTCGGCTGACCCTCTTGCCATAATCCGATTTCTGTAATTTCTCGTACAGCTTTTCTCCGGAGTTGGACGAATTGATTACGGGAATGACGGGAAGGATGTAGTCGAAAAATTTCGTCCGGTTGCGGCTGCTGAACATATTGTCCCGCTTAGCCGCGCCGCCTTCGGACGGAGACCCGAACATATCGTCCTTCACGGCATAAATAAATACAACGCGCCGGTTAATTTGCTCGGAATTGTTGAGCAGCGTGTTGAGCTCGCGCAAATTTTCGAAAATATCCAGATTTTCAAACCGGTCCAAATCTTCGAACACTACGACATCGTAATCGGTCGCTTCAAAAAAATAAATGATTTCGTCCAAATATTTGTGAAAAATCGAGCTTTCCGGATGGCTGTCGAGTTCGATCGTGATGTTCGGGGTGCTGACTTTGCGCAGATTGATATTTTTCCCGACCAAATCAAAGAGCTTGGCCAATATGTACGATACTCCCACTATAAGCAGCACAGCCGAAAAAAGAGTAGCACCGATAAATAAGGAATTTCCGCTGCTGACGCTTTTCATGATTGCGGTATGTTCCAGCCAATTTTGTACGGAATCGGGTTTGATCACGATGATAAGCAGCAGCATGAACAAAAGTAAGCTGGAAATAAAAGAATGCAGCGACATTTTCCGGTTATGCTTGATTCGCTTGAAGCGGGAATACGGAAGTTTATCATTATGTACTTTGTAGATCATTTGCTGAAGAATACTTTTTTCCAGAACGCCTTCGGATACGGTCTCTTCTTTAAAAGTAGCCAAGGATATGTTCAAAAAGCGGTGCTTATCCCCATGCTGCTTGATATATGTCTTGATTAGACTGCTTTTGCCGGAGCCGTAGGGCCCCGTTAGCGCGATATTCTTAATTTCTTCATTATTTAACGCCCAGGTTATCGCTTCCGCATATTGTCCGTCTTCATCGGCATTGCTTTTCGGAGTCAAGTCCTCGTACAAGAAATCATCGGCCGCCCCGTCGCCGGGGCGGTCTTTCCCGGGACTCCCGATCCCCGGGTGATTATTTAAAACTGGCAAATTCATGGTTACTTTCCCCATTCTTTCGTGATTCTTGTTTGCGGTTACTCCGGTTTTCCTTCGTTTCAAGAGTACTCAAACCAGCCAATCCAGCAAATATTCCCGCAGCATTTCGCGAATCCAAATTTCATCCTGTTTCAAGCTCTCCAATTCTCCGGCCAACGCCAGAATCTGCGCGCGCAGCGCCTTTGTCCCGTCCGTCCCGTTCAAATAACGGCTCAGGAAATGCAGGAAGACATCGACCTTCCGCAGCCGCATCAGCACCGGTATGGCCGAAATCTCCTCCGGGGCAAGGCGCAAACGGGAGCCGAAGCCTTCGCAAAAATGGCGGATAAGCTCCTTCTTGCCTTCATAGCCCAGCAGATCGGATATGACGACCGCGGGCTCCATCGCTCTTATGTCGCGGGTACAAAATTCAAAATCAAGCAGCGCCGCAATCTCGTCCTCATGCCCCTCCCTTACGAGCAGGTTTGAAGGGTTGAGGTCTCCATGCACCAGCTGCCGCGGCAGCTTGCTCAAATCGCGGAGACGGTCGTGGATCTGTTCGTAAGCGTCCTTAAGCACAAAGATGCTGCCGCGCAGTTCCCGGAACGCTGCCGGGGGTTCATCGCAAAACGCCAGGACCGCATCGTAGGTACATAACGGATAAGACTGCTGCAATTCATAATACGGGCGATAGACGGGCGCAAGCTCCGTCTTGACTCCGGCCAGCGCTTTGACCAGTTCGGCCGTCGCCGCTCCGAAGCCGTACGCCGCCTTGAAACGGCCTTCCTTCGGAGAGACTCCTTCGATGTATTCAAACAGACAGGCGAAGCGCCCGCTGCCGTCCTCCAGCGGTATGATCGTTTCCCCGTCCGGCGTTTTCACGGGAACCGGAGTTTGAAACGGAAGCGATAGCTCCCGGATCCGTTCCAGAACTTCATGTTCAAAAGCGATTTTCTTCCGGTCGCGATGGGTTTCGTAAATTCTCAGTACACAGTTCAAGCCTTTATTCTCGACATAACGGGTCGTATTGTTCCAGCCGCTGTCGCCCTCGTTGATTTCTCCGTTCCAATCCGGCCAGTATCGTTGCACCGTTTTTTCCGACAAGCAAATCCTCTCCCGAAATTTCATGTTGATAGTAGTATTCTGCTTCTACTGCATATCCACCTTTATTATCGCAAAATATTGTCCACCCTCCAAATGAGAATTCTATTAAAAAGGAGCCGCTCCACAGGCTTATTCCTGAGAAAGCGACTCCGATTTTATCATTCCGGATTCTTATTGCCGATTTTCGGCCCTCTTTCTTTTTTACAGAAACTCGATTTGTTCAACCTGCTCCTTCTTCGGCTGATCGCCGCGAATTTTAAGCGCCGGCTTATTGGCCGGTTTAACCTTGTTCCGGACGAGGCTCTCCAACTCACCCAGCTCCTCCGCATCCATCTTCTGCCCGTATTTCTCCTTGACGGAAGCGACGAACGCATCCAGCGAACCCCGGTGATGCTCCAGAAACCAGGTTATATGATTGCGGATATATTCCCGCCGGATTTCCCGCTCGTTCAAATCGTTCGGCACCCGCTCAAACCGGTCGTCGATGCTGTCGAATCCGTTAAATTCCTGATTGAGCCGTTCGTTTGCCATGTCGATATATTCGCGGTTGATATCGATGCCGATCCCGTTTCTGCCGGTTTGCTGGCACACCCTGAGCGCGGTGCCGCTGCCCACAAACGGATCAAGCACCGTGTCCCCCTCCTTCGAGCTGGCGAGAATCATCCGTTCGTACAGCCCTTCGGGCTTCTGGGTCGGATGCGGCTGACGGCTCGTCTGGCAGTAGTGCACATGGCTGAATTCCCACACATTCCCCGGATTCGCGCCCCGCATATTGTTGACGCTACGGTAATATTTTTGCGGTACCCGGACCTGGTCGAGATAGAAATTGAACTTCTTCGATTTCGTGAACATAAGAATATCGTCATGCCGCGGGCTGAAGCCCTTTGTCTTCCCGATGCCCTGCGTATAATACCAAGTGATCCAGGAGTTGAACTCGAACCCAAGCTCCCGCTCGAGGATGGCGTAAATATAGGAAATGTACCTAACACCCATAAAAACATAGATGGTTCCATCTTTTTTTAGCAGCCGCTTGCATTCCGACAGCCACTTCCTGGAAAAATCCAAATACTCCTCAAATTCCAAATTGTCTTTCGTATTCCCGTAATCCTTGGACAAATTGTAAGGAGGATCGGTCACGATCAAATCCACGGATTCGGAATCCATCCCCCTCATGATCTCCAGACTGTCGCCGCAAATCGCTTCCAGCTTCAACTCTTTATCCATTTGTATTTGACGGCCTCCCTGTACCAGTCGTCCATGGTCCGCCGCGAGCTCCGTAAATATTTCGCGTCAAGCAGCCGGCAAAATTCCCAAGTGGTTCTGTGCTGGTAGGTAATATAATGAATGTCCTTGATCTGAATCTGACCCGAGCCGAGCGCCGGATTATAGCTGATATCCCCGTCGCTGATAAACTTCAGATCATACGCGTGATAGTCGGTAATTTCCATGATTCCGTCCATCAGCAGCGTTTCCTCGTTGCGGACGGAGTACACTTTATGCTTCAGGCTTAAAATAATGAACATAAAATCGGGATTTTCCACATAGGCGGTTCTAATCCGGCTAAACGAGGTAATATTCGGCCCGCGTCCCGATTTCAAAATGTCGCCCGCCGTCGCCTTCACGTCGACATTTCCGGTGAAAACGGAGCTTCCTTGTTTGAATTGCAATACGATATCCGCCATCCCCAGCCGGGGTTGGGCATCGACATTGATCAGCCGGTAAGGGTTGTCCACATCGTCCCTGACATCCGTAAAAATTTCCGCGGCCCAGGCTTCCATCATCGGACCGGCAATTTTGTTGATATTTTCCAAAGGCAGGCCCAGCTTCAAATTCGTATTGAGCACAATTTTGTTTCTTTGGTTCGCAATGCTGTCTTTAATGACAGCTTCGATATTTTTGACGACCAGATTCGATTGCGCCTCATAATCCGCGCTTTCCTGCGATATTTTGAAGTCCATGTCTTCGTAGTTCATCCGCTCCGATTCTCCTTCTCCGTAATCACTCTTTAGTGTATCATGAAGCCGGAAAAGAACAAGGCACGGGAAGAATGAAAATCGTTGTCCCGGGCAAAGCTACTCCCAACCATAACTAAAGTTTATCGGGGATTAACACATGACACAAACTACGCTCTGCCGGTTTCGGCGCTATTTTATCATCTTTACATTAGCTGTTATGTTTTCCGGGCTGGATGCACCGTTTGCGGAGGCTTCCCTTGCCCGGCCTGATCCCTCCCTGCCGATCACTTCGGACGAAGGACTATTGACCATCGAGGTTTATCCTTCCGGCCATCGGCTGATCGTGCTGGCTCAGGGACAGCCCTTCAAGAAGTACCGGGTGGCGGTCGGCAATCTTTCCACACCGACCCCGGTAGGCGAATTCAAGATCGTCTACAAGGGAAGGAATTGGGGCCCGGCCTTCGGTCCGCGCTGGCTCGGACTCAACGTGCCCTGGGGAACATACGGCATTCACGGCACGAACCGCCCATATTCCATCGGCCAGCATCTCAGCCACGGCTGCATCCGTATGCATAACCGCGATGTGCTTGAGCTGTACGAACTGATCCCCGTCGGCACCAAAGTAACCATCTTCGGCCATGTGCTCGGCGATCCGAATCAGGAGCCCCGCAATCTGGCCGAAGGGGATGTCGGCGGAGATGTCCAATTGATCCAATCCCGCCTGAAAAGCGCGGGATATTTCCAAGGATTATCCAACGGCAAATTCCGCGGCGACACGACTGCCGCCTTGCGGAAATTCCAGCATGACCGCAGCCTGCCCGAAACCGGCGTGGTCACGATCGACATTTACAAGGAGCTGGGCCTGCTCGAATAACCAGATCAGCGGCCTTAAGTGCCCAAGCCAAAAAAGAGCCGGCCCCCGAAAAACGGGGGCCGGCCTTGTTATGTACAAACAATCTTCATATAAAAATCTCTTTCAGCTCAATCTCGCGCTCGACAGACAAATCGCGGAACCGGTCCTTGACTTGAACAAGCGGCCGGAAGAAATCGCTCGGATTGTTCCAGACGATGGTTGCCGTCTCGCCGTTGCTGAGTTGGGCCTGCTTGCCGATGAAATGCGGCAGCAGATGGCGGGTAAGCGCCTGAACGACTTTCTCGTTCAGCTCTCCGAAGCCGAGTTCGTAAACTTCGCGGAGCATGGAAAGCAAGCCGGCTTTTCCCTTTCCTTTATCCCGGGTCGTCAACTCTACGTAGGTGTTGGCGACCGCGACGATCTTGGCGTATGGATGGATCTCGTCCGCCCTAAGGCCCTGCGGATAACCGGTTCCGTCTTCACGCTCGTGATGCTGCAGCGCCACCAGCGCCGGCACCTCATCCGGCATAGAGTCGCGAATAATTTCATAGCCGTAACGCGTATGCCGCTTTACTTCATCCCACTGCGCTTCATTGAACGGCCCTGTATAATTTCTCAGTTCCTTCTTGAGCCTGCTTTTGCCGATGTCGTGAAGGCACCCGGCTTTGCTGATTTCAAGGCATTCCTCACGGGTATATCCCAACCAGGAAGCGATATAGTAGGCCATAAGCCCCACCTGCAAAGAATGATTATACAAATTGCCGTCTTCTTCCCCGAACATGATCAGCAAAGATACGACATCCTTCTTCTGGTCGATAATTTCAAACAGCGGCTTCAATTTCTCTTCAACCATGGACTCATTGAATTTCCCCGCCGTCAACGCCTCCAAAAAGATCGATTGGTAGCCCAGCAAGGTCCGTTCGAAATTATCCTTCAGCCTTTTCGCAAAATCCTCCCGGTCCAGGCCGGACAGAGAATCACCATCCTCTCCCGGCTCAACGTCGACATAATGGATGCTTTGTCTGATAAGCAGCGCGATTTCTTCTTTATGTATACTCGTTCCTTTGGGAAGAACATGGAGTCCGGCCCGGTTGAATACATCGTCCTTCAGCCGATCCCCGTCCTGCAGCTCCATGACATGGGTTTTCATTCATCGTCCCCTCCTCCGCCTTGGTATTTCCCTATACCTTAAATATCGAATAAAGGGATAGCGAAATAAATAGTTCCAAAGTCTGCATTTGATGTAAATACGCAGAATAATTTTCCTGTTTCCAGAGAATTTTATATAAAGCAAATTGTTCGCGAAGGGAGGAAGCCACGAATGCCACTCTGGAGACGGCCGCAACGAAATTCACGGTCCGGAGGCAAAACATCCATGAAATCCGGCGGTCAGCAGGCAAATAAACCCGATTCCGCACCCGATATCGGTCCGGCGCTTCCGGACAAGCTTGCCTGGTTTAAGCAAGAATTCGATAAGTGCTCGGATGTTATTTTCAGAGAGTTTTCCTTATCGACCGGTCAAGACTGCGCGGTGATTTACATCCGAGGATTGATCAGCCAAGCTACGGCGCAGGACTTCATCATAAGAAGCTTGCAGGAAAAAGCGGACGAACTGATCGACAGCGATAGCGATATTTATCATTTCCTGTTCGAAGACAAGGGCTTATCCGTATCCAATACCAAGGTTATCAATGATCTGAACGACGGGCTTGCCGCGATCTTGGACGCGGGTGTGCTTCTGCTTGTCGACGGGGACCGTCGGATGATGACCTTCTCCATCTCGAGCTATCCTACCCGCTCGGTCGACGAACCGCCGAATGAAGCCGTCATCCGCGGACCAAGGGAAGCGTTCATCGAGGATCTGGAGATCAATCTCACCCTCGTACGCAGACGATTGAAAACCAAGAACTTCAAGACCGAAGCCCAGATTATGGGGGAAAAGACCGAAACGGATCTCGTGATCGCATATATGGAAGGCGTCTGCAAACCCGAACTGGTAAAAGAAATCAAGCGCCGGCTTTCGTATATCCAAATGGACGGCATTCTGGGATCGTCCTATCTGGAAGAGTCGATTGAGGACAATCCTTATTCCCCTTTTCCGCAAATTCAGTATACGGAGCGGCCGGATGTCGTCGCGGGCGCCCTGCTGGAGGGAAGAGTCGCGCTTCTGCTCGACGGAATGCCGTCGGCTCTGCTGGCGCCCGTTACGCTGCCGATGCTGCTGCAGTCCGCGGAGGATTACTTCCAGCGGTATGTCGCCGCGACATGGATTCGCTGGATTCGCTATTTTTTTGCGTTTAACTCTTTGGTGCTGCCTTCACTTTACATCGCCATCACGACGTTTCATCCGGAAATGATTCCCGCGCAGTTTTTGCGCACGATCGCCGCCTCCCGCGAAATCGTGCCGTTTCCCGCTTTGTTCGAGGCATTCCTCATGGAGCTGGCGTTCGAGGCCCTCCGCGAAGCGTCGGTGCGCATTCCCAAATCGATCGGTCAGGCCGTCTCCATTATCGGGGCGCTGATTATCGGAACCGCGGCCGTGGAAGCAGGCATTGTATCGGCGGCGATGGTCATCATCGTATCCTTAACCGGGATCGCCTCCTTCATTATTCCGCATTTCGATTTGGGGTTGTCGTTTCGGCTGCTGCGCTTTCCGATCATGTTTCTGGCCTCGATGTTCGGGTTGTACGGGATCGCCTGCGCGCTGATTCTCATATATATCCATCTGATTAATTTGAATTCATTCGGCGTCCCCTATCTGTCTCCGCTGGCTCCGATCGTCAAAGCGGATTTGAACGACACGTTGGTCAGGGCGCCATGGCACAGCATGAATAAACGGCCGCTGAATACTACAGACAATGCCGTCCGGCAAAAGAACAATGCCCGCGGCTGGGCAAAGGACAAAGGATGAGACGACATGAACCACAGACTATTGGCCTGGCTCAAGGCCGGCATGGCCGTTGTCCTGTTGACGGGGCTTTGCGGCTGCTGGTCGGCCGAAGAACTCAATAACCGGGCGTTCGTCAATATGATGATCGTCGACCTGGCGGATAACGGTCAAACCGAATTAACACTCGGTTTCTTCCTGCCGAACCGGATGATCCCCGGGTCGGCCGGCGGAGGCGGAGGAGAAACTACGGGATCTCCCTATACATTCGTAAGCAAGACGGACTCAAGCATTGCCGAAGCTCTGGAACGGATCCAAGCCGATCTCTCGAGATCGGTCACCTTCGGGCAAACGCGGATCGTCGTGCTCGGGCGGGAATACGCCCAAAAGGGAGTGGACCCGGTTCTGGAGTTTATCTCCCGCCAGCCCGCGTTCCATCTCAGCTCCAATATCTTCGTGACCCAAGACAAAGGGACCGAGATCGTCAAAACTCCGACCGTTTTCGAGCGGTTCATTTCGGACATATTGCGCAAATACGTCGGCAAAAGCTTCACGTTGGACACGACGGCGAAGGATATGCTGATGGCCAGGTACAAGGGCGGTGACATTCTGCTGCCGCTGCTCAAATTCAATCCCAAAGCCGGGGTCGGGGCGGCAAAGCCCGAAAAGGGCGAATGGCTGAGTTCTGGCGGGGCCGCCATTATGAGCGGGGGGAAAATGTCGGACATCCAATTGAATGATGATGAACTCCGAGGAGCGCTCTGGATCAGCTCACAGCTGAAATCGTCCATCATTAGCGTCTCGTCGCCGACCGACGGCAAGCAGATCGATGCCTTGGCGCAGGGGATTAAAACAAAAATTTTGCCCGTCGTAAAAGGCGGGGCGATCTCGTTTAAAATCAAAACGAGCGCCGACGCCTACCTCCTTTCATCCTTATCGGAGCTTGACCTGACAAGGGAGGAAATACTGTTGCGATTGCAGGAAGCGTACGCGAAGACGATCAAAGAAAGGCTGAATCAGGTCATTTCCAAAACGCGGCAAGCGAAGTCCGACGCCTTTATCATGAGCCAGTATCTGGATTGGAGATATCCGACCGCCTGGAGGCGGATTAAAGGGGAATGGAAAAGTTATTATGCCGACCAGCTCCCCATCGAAGTCGAAGCGGATGTTACCGTGAAACGAACCGGGGCTGAATTGCATTCCATTACCCAGGAGAAGGACCTATAATCAAGCGGGCGGTGAATTGAATGATTTGGATCGGTCTGATGTATGTCTTGATCATGGCCTATGACTGGAATTATCAGCGCAAACAGAAATCGAAGCGCCGCGAACGATGGATCGTTCTGGTCATTACTTTTTGCCTATTGGTCATGTCGATCGCACAATATCGCTTGCATAAACACTGGAATGTTGCGACCATGACCCATGATATGGTTACTTCGGTCATGCGCATGCTCGGCGCATCTTAACCAAGGAGGAATCGTTCGATGCAAAAAAGTGTAACTGCTCCCCAAATATTTTCCCTCTTTAATTTGCATCTGTTCACGACGGCCAACGCTTTTTTGCAGGGCACTCTGATCGCAAGCAGCCATTTTACGGCGCCGCTGGCTACAATTGCCGGCGGCTTGCTGTCCCTAGTGCTTGTATACCCCTCATACAAAGTTGCCTCTTCGCGGCCGGACGAATTTCTAACGGAATTCGGCGGCCAACTTGTGGGCCGAATTCCGAACGCGGTATTGATTCTGTATATCGTGCTTATAAAAATCCTCTTATCCGCCGTCAATCTGCGGCAAATGTCCGATTATCTGCTTACGGTATATTTAATCAATACACCGTCCTGGGCGGTTGTGCTTATTTTCGCCATATGTATCGCTTATGCGGTAAGATCCGGATTAACCAGCATTTTCCGCGCGGCGCAAGGTATTTTTATGATCAGTGCGCTGGCCGCCTTGATCATTCCGTTCCTTGCCATGAAAGAAATCGAAGGGGACGCTCTGATCGCGCTGGCTACCCATTTCAATTTTACCGATTTGGGGCGAGGAGTTTATTATAATTTGACCATGTTCGGAGAACTGTCTTTTCTCTTTTTGCTCTATCCCTATTTGCGGGAGCCGAAAAAAATCATGCGCTCGTATTTCATCACCACAATAGTGGCGCTGGTGATCATCATGTCGCATCTAATTCCCGTCCTGCTGACCTTCGGAGAGGAGCTGGCGCCGAATTTATTGTACCCCGATGTGGAGCTCATCCGGTTTATCCGCGCCGGTTCATTTATCGAAACGCTTGACCCGATCCTGATCATTTTATGGCTGACCAGTATCTTCGTCAAAATCTCATATTTGAGCTTTAGTGCAGTGATCTGCATATCGCAGTTGACCGGGATCAAGGATAATAAGCCGCTTGCCCTGCCTATCGTCGCTTTCATCGGCGTCTTATCCATCGTAATCGCCAGGTCACATACGGAACTCGGCACTTTTATGGCCTATTACTTTGGTCCGTTCTTGCTTGTGGGGGAAATTGTGATTCCGGCGATTTATTGGGGCGCGTCCGCCGTTCGGGGGAAGAAGAACAATGCCAAGCCCGCCGCAAGCAACCCGGCAGGCTCCTGATCGTTCCGATAACATCCGCTTCCGCTTTCGCCCTGTATCGGCTAAACTGGATGCGGAAGGAAGTGGTTCATTCATGACGGCTCAAATAAATTATTCGGACGTGGAAAAGCTGCAGAAAATCTGTGAATTTTACGACGGAATCGCCCTGAAACTCAATTGGGATATGCTTTACTCGGCGACGGCGGGCCTCTCGCCGGGCCTAACTGAATACAGGGACGGCAAACTGGCCGCTTTTTTGGGAAAATATGAATTCGGCAGTACGCTGGAGATCTGCGGAATGGTTCATCCCGATTACCGCAGGCAAGGCATCTTCTCCTCGCTGCTTCAACAAGCGCTTGACGAGAGCACGTTATCCCGCTTTTCCGTCATTCTTCTGAATACGCCGGAAAACAGCGTTTCGGGCCAAGCCTTCATGAAGTCGGTGCCCTGCGCTTTTGCTCATTCCGAAATTCAAATGAAGTATGATTCCTGCTTGGACCAATCGCTCCCCGTCCGCCAAGACATCAAGCTCCGCCGTGCCGAATCGGGAGACAAGCCGCTGCTGGCCAAGCTGGATCATGAAGGGTTCGACATTCCGCTCATAGAAGCATTGGAAGTTTACGATACGGATATCGGGCTGGAACTTCCCGAATACGAGCTTTTGCTTCTGGACGAAGAACCGATCGGCAAGCTTCGGGTGTCCCGGCGCGATAATGAAGCGTGGATTTACGGTTTCGCGGTCGCGGCGGCCCGCCGCGGGCAAGGTGTCGGCAGCGCGGCGCTCCGCAAGGTTATTGATCGCGAACACAAAGACGGATACGACATCTGGTTGGAGGTCGCGGTGAATAACCCGAACGCCAAAAAGCTCTATGAATCCGTCGGTTTCCGGGCGATCCGCGCCCAGGATTACTACGAATACTCGCCCGTTTAAACCGAGTGGGCGCCGAACTGGGCGTGATGCAAGCGGCTGTAATGGCCGCCGGCAGCGACCAGCTCCTGATGGCGGCCTTCCTCGGAGATGCCGTCCTCGGTGACGACGACGATGCGGTCGGCGTTTTTGATCGTCGCCAGCCGGTGGGCGATCACGAGTGTAGTCCGTCCCGCCGACAGCTCGGTCAGCGACTTTTGAATCGCCATCTCCGTCTCGGTATCGAGCGCCGAGGTCGCCTCATCGAGAATCAGAATCGGCGGGTTTTTCAGGAACATCCGGGCGATGGCCAGCCGCTGCTTCTGGCCGCCGGACAGCTTCACTCCCCGCTCGCCGATTACCGTGTCCATTCCTTCCGGCTGCGCCAGGATGAAATCCTCGAGTTGGGCCCGCCGGGCGGCGGCCCAAATCTCCTCGTCGCCGGCTCCGAGCTTGCCGTAAGCGATATTTTCCCGGATCGTGCCGGAGAACAGGTACACGTCCTGCTGCACGATTCCGATATTGCGGCGGAGCGATGACAGCGTCATGCCGCGGATGTCTTTGCCGTCGATCGTAATCCTCCCGCCGTCCAGCTCGTAGAAGCGCGGCAGCAGGCTGCACAGCGTCGTTTTCCCGGCTCCGGACGGACCGACAAAGGCGATTGTTTCTCCGGCATTCACCCGCAGATGGATATCGCTAAGCACATGGGCGCCTTCCTCGTAACCGAAGCTGACCCCCTCGAAGTGAATATCCCCCCGCAGCCAGCCGGCATCTGACGCATCCGGAGCATCCGCGACATCAGGCTCGGTATCCATGATTTCCAGATAACGCTTAAACCCTGCGATGCCTTTGGGATAGCTTTCGATGATCGCGCTGATCTTCTCGATCGGCCGCACGAACACATTGGCCAGCAGCAGGAAGCCGACGAATTCGCCATATGACAATTCGCCATGAATGACGAACCAGGTACCGCAAATCATGACAAACAAAGATACGAGCCGCATCAGCATATAGTTGACCGACATGCTTCCGGCCATAATTTTGTAAGCCCGCAGCTTGGTGGCGCGATAACTGCGGTTGTTTTTGTCGAACAGGACTTTCTCGTGCTCCTCGTTGGCAAAAGCCTGCACGACGCGGATGCCGCCGATATTTTCCTCGACCCGGGCGTTGAAATCTCCAAGCGCCGTAAACAGGCCGCGGTACGTCTGCGTCATTTTCCCGTTAAAATGCAATGCCGTCCACACGAGCACCGGAACGACCAGAAACGTCAACACGGCGAGCTGCCAGTTGATCGACAGCATCAGGAAGAATGAGCCGATCAGGGTCATCCCGGCGATAAATACATCCTCCGGACCGTGATGGGCCACTTCGCCGATATTGTCCAGATCGTTGGATATCCGCGACATCAGATGGCCGGTCTTGTGATTGTCATAGAAGCGGAACGACAGCTTTTGCAGATGCTCGAACATTTTTTTGCGCATGCCCGTTTCGATGTTGACCCCTAGCATATGACCCCAATAGGTCACGATATAATTGAGCGCCGTATTCAGCACGTAAACGCCCAAAAGCGCAACGCAGGCCCACAGAATCAGAGACCAGTTCTTGCCCGGCAGCAGCTTGTCGACAAATTCATTCACCGCGATGGGAAAGCCCAATTCGAGCAGTCCGGCTACGACCGCGCAGGTAAAATCCAGAATAAACAGTTTCTTATAAGGCCGATAATATGAAAAAAAACGCCGCAGCATGCTTCTCTCCCCTTGTCTTGTATCTACTGGTGAAAAGACTAACACAGATTCTTTCATTTTCTCAAGCCCCGGAATCTTTATAAATGAAGTTTTCGCATAAGCTGGCATGGCAATAGATAAATAAGGTACAATAACTAGCGAATCAACTGAAATTAACGGAATCGTTCAAACGAAAGCGGCGGCGGCCTTCAACCCGCGTATGGCGGTCGGGCCGCTCTTTTGAATGGAAGGAAGGATCGAAACATGTACGTAGCAAACGACTGGAAAGATTATGAGGTTATCGATACGGGAGACGGCGAGAAGCTGGAGCGCTGGGGCGATGTCGTTCTCCGGCGGCCGGACCCGCAAATCATCTGGCCGATCGACGAGGAGAACCGGGAGTGGCGTGATGTTCACGGCCATTATCACCGCAGCTCTTCGGGCGGCGGGCAATGGGAAATGAAGAAGACGATTCCCGAACGCTGGACCGTATCCTATGACCGGCTGCAATTTTATATTCGCCCGACGAATTTCAAGCACACGGGCTTGTTTCCGGAGCAGGCGGCCAACTGGCGCTGGATGATGGACAAGATTGCGGCGGCGGGCCGGCCGATCAAGGTGCTCAACTTGTTCGCCTACACCGGCGGCGCCACGGTCGCGGCCGCTTCCGCGGGCGCTTCGGTCGTGCATGTCGACGCGGCCAAAGGCATGGTGCAGTGGGCGAAGGAGAATTTGGCCTTATCCGGGCTCGGCGACCGTCCGGTCCGCTTCATCACGGACGATGTGTTCAAATTCGTCCAGCGCGAGCAGCGCCGCGGCAACCAATACGACGCTATTATTATGGACCCGCCGTCCTACGGCCGGGGACCGGGCGGCGAGATGTGGAAGCTGGAGACGAGCCTCTATCCGTTCGTGGAATCGTGCCTGCCGATTTTGTCGGACAACCCGCTGTTCTTCCTGATCAACTCCTATACGACCGGCATCTCGCCGACCGTGCTGCACAACATTCTGTCGATGACGGTGAAGAAGCGGTACGGCGGAAAGATATCCGCCGGCGAGCTCGGGCTGCCGATCACCCGTTCCGGACTCCATCTGCCGTGCGGTATTCTGGGCCGCTGGGAGGAATAGGCTTATGCCATCCGGCCAAATGCACACCTCAGGCATTCCTTCGATGGCAATTCTATACGAGGACAATCATCTGCTCGGGATCGAGAAGCCGGTCAATGTGCCGACCCAGGAAGATGCAAGCGGCGATCCCGATCTGCTGAGCCTGTTGAAAGAAGATATCAAGATCCGTTATCAAAAACCCGGCAACGTCTATCTCGGACTCGTGCACCGGCTGGACCGGCCGGTCGGGGGCGCGATGATTTTCGCCAAGACGTCCAAAGCCGCTTCCCGCCTGTCGGATGCCGTCCGGACCCGCCGCTTCGAGAAATCGTATGTGGCGATCGTGCGCGGGAAGCCACCGGCCCAGCGCGGTAGGCTGACCGATACACTGCTGAAGGACGAGCGGACGAACACCGTGGCGGTCGTGCCCAAGGGGACGCCGGGCGGCAAAGACGCGGTCCTGGATTACCGCGTACTGGGCACGTCCGCGGAAGAAGGCCTCAGCCTGGTGCAAATCAAATTGCACACCGGCCGTTCACACCAGATCCGCGTGCAGCTAAGCTCGCTCGGCTGCCCTCTGTACGGGGACCAGAAATACGGCGCCGGGGTCAATAAACCCGGCGAGCAGATCGCCCTGTGGTCGCTCTACGTCGGCTTTCCGCATCCGGTGAGTAAAGAGCCGGTCGATCTCGTCTCGTTTCCGCCCCGAGCCTACCCGTGGAATCTATGGGATGAAGGAATTTACGCGCGAGTGGCGGAGGATTGCAAATCCGGCACCGAGGAGTGGTTGTAAACAAATCGAGGCTGACCGTAGTCATTTTCTTAAAGATGACTACGAACAGCCTCAAAATTTATATATAATATTCCAAACAATTTCCAACCAATTTATTTGGTCCCCGCTATTTTACCCATCAAGTAGACCAGTAGCTGTTGATTATGGGTCGATATACGGTCCAGCACACCGCCCAAGTATTGTTCGCGCACCCGAACCCCCCGTTCCGCCTCCTGCTTGCCCTTATCCGTAATGGATACCCATACGATCCGGCGGTCCCCCTCATCCCGCTGACGCACAATCAGTTCGCCGCGCTCCATCCGGTCCAGCAGCATCGTCACCGCAGCCGGCGTCGTGGCGAGGAACGGGATCAGATCGGAAGGCTTCAAGCTCCCTTCTGCCTCCAGCAGCTCCAGCACGGCCAGCTGGGACATGGTCAGCGCGGGAGCCAGTTCTTGCTCCATATGGGTCTCATAATCCTTTACAATCCTATTTAATAGTCTGGCGAATTCGGCGGTATGCATCCGCTAGTTCCCCCCATCCTTTAATGTAAACCGGATATCTCTGTAAAATTTACGTCATTAATCGTTATTCATACAGTTCGACACGGAGACGGAAAATTCCTTCAATGTGCCAATTTAATCCAAAATGGCTGCCGACAAAAAAGCCACCCGGCCGGAATATCCGGCCAAAGTGGCTTGTTTATCAAGATATCAAGACTATGGTTTGCTACAGGATAATTTGTCTCCAGCCGAAGGGGTCGTCGAGCAGTCCCTTTTGGATACCGGTAATGGCCTCGTACAGCTTCCTGGACCATTCGCCCGTATCGCCGCCGGCAATGGAAATTTGCTCATCTCCCCATTTCATCGTCCCGATCGGGGATATCACCGCCGCCGTCCCTGTGCCGAACGCTTCTTCCAATTTACCATCGCGGGCCGCCTGGAACAGTTCGGCCACAGACAGCTTCCGCTCCGTCACGGGCAAGCCCCAAGAGCGCAGCAAGGCGATCGCCGAATCTCTCGTAACACCGGCGAGGATGCTGCCCGACAGCTCCGGCGTGATCACTTCTCCGCCGATTTTGAAGAAGACATTCATGCTGCCGACTTCCTCGATATATTTCTTTTCCACGCCGTCCAGCCACAGCACCTGGGAGAAACCTTCCAGCTTGGCAATTTCCTGAGCCTTGATTCCAGAGGCGTAATTGCCCGAGGTTTTGGCCATGCCGGTTCCGCCGCGAACCGCCCGGACATATTCATCCTCAACGTAAATCGAAACCGGATGAATCCCTTCCGGGTAATAAGAGCCGACCGGCGACAGGATTACCATCAGCTTATATTCTTTTGCCGCTCTAACACCCAGACAAGGCTCCGTGGCGATAATAAACGGACGAAGATAGAGGGAAGTGTCGTCCCCCTCCGGAATCCACTCCCGGTCGACGGAGACGAGCTCCACAATGCCTTCCATCAACGCCTCGGGATCGACCTGCGGAATGCTTATCCGCTCGCAAGACGCATTAAGCCGCTTTAAATTCATGTCGGGCCGGAACAGGGAAATCCGGCCATCCGCCGTTTTATAGGCTTTCATGCCCTCAAACACTTCCTGGCCGTAGTGAAACACCATCGCTGACGGGTCCAGGCTGATCGGGCCGTAGGGTACGATTTGAAGATCGTGCCATCCTTGATCCTCTGTATAATCCATAACCAGCATATGGTCGGTAAAATATTTGCCGAAGCCCAGATGATTCGCGTCGGGTTTCGCTTTGGGCTGCTCATTTCGAGTAAATTGAATTTGGCTCACTGTTATTCGCTTCCTCTCTTAACCGCTGCTTTTTAATTAACTATACTCTCAGATTTATCATTGATCAATAACATGATATCAATTATAATCATAGGAATTATCTATAATGGGGATGATTACCATGGAACACCGGTTATTGGATTATTTCATGGCGGTCGCCGAGGAACTGCATTTTACCAAGGCCGCCGACAGACTGGGCATTACCCAGCCGACCCTAAGCCATCAGATCCGTTTATTGGAGCAGGAAGTCGGCACCCCGTTGTTCCACCGCGCGGGAAAGAAAATCCATCTCACTCAATCCGGAACCATTCTGATGGAGCATGCCCGGCGCGTGATCCATGAGCTGGAGCAGGCCCGGCTGGAGATCGGGGAACTGGCCGGACTGCAAAGAGGCCGCCTCCGGATCGGCTGTTCCGGAAACCATCTCATGACAGAGGCGATGATTTCCTTCCACCGTCACTACCCCGGGATTGTCGTAAATGCGGTTGAGCTGGCGACGGAAGAGACGCATGATGGCTTGCTCGGCAATAAACTCGATCTCGGCGTCGTCTACTTGCCTTTGGAGGATGAGCAGATCGAGAGCGTGCCGCTTTTCGACGACGAGCTGATTCTCGTCGTTTCGCGCCGCCACACGTTCGCCGGGTCCGCTTCCATTCGGCTTGAACAGCTGAGCGGGCTGCCGCTCGTACTGTTTCAGCCGAAATTTTTGGTCCGGCAGATGATCGATTCCGCCTGCAAATCCATCGGCCTCCATTTGCAGCCCATCATGGAGCTGTCGACGATGGAATCCCAAATGCAGATGGTGATTCAGAATGTCGGCGGAACCGTGCTGCCCGCTTCCTATGCCAAAGGATTGAGCCACCCGGATATCGCCGTGATCCCGCTGACAGATCCGACTCCCCGAAAGACGGTCGGTCTCGTCTACCGTAAAAATATGTTTCTGGATCATACCATACAAGCTTTTATCAACCATCTCGTCAAAATCTGACATGGTGAGGATGACAAAAACCCGGAGGCCTTAAGGTCTCCGGGCTTGGACAATTGCACTATATTTATTCTATGATTGTTTACCCTTCCGATCTAACCAGCAAATCGGTGATCTCGTCCTGTTTGTCCACCGGCACGAGCTGCTTGCCGACCGATTTGCGGTCGGCAAGCGGGGAATCCTCGGAATTGAAATGATGCATGCCGCCTTCCTTCGTTACCGCGAGCAGCGCCAGCGGCTCCTTGCAGTGGAAACCCCCGACCAGCCGGCTGCCGTTCGGCTTGACCCGCTTGCCTTCCTTGAATTCGAACGACTGGACGCCCTTGCCGCCGCGGCTCTGCACCGGATAATCCAGCAGCAGCGACCGCTTGCCGTAGCCCAGATCGGACACGACCAGCACTTCGCCCTCGTCGCCTTCCACCCATAGAGCGGCGACGACCTCGTCGCCTTCCTTCAAGCCGATGCCTTTGACGCCGGCCGACACGCGGCCCATGGCGTTGACTTCGGTTTCCGCAAACCGGATCGCCATCCCCTGCTTCGTCAGGAGCAGAATGTCCCGGTTGTTGCGGCTGACAGTCACGCTGATAATTTCGTCCCCGTCGCCCACTTTGCAGGCCGCAACGGCGCCGGACCGTTTCGTCTCGTAATCCTTCAGCTCGGTTCGCTTCACCTGACCGCGCTTCGTGACGAAGACGAGGCTTATGCCCGGTTCGTCAAAGCCCTTGAGCGGAACCGCGCTGACGATGCGGTCCTCTTTGGCCAGCGGAATCACATTGACGATCGCGGTGCCGTTGTCCTTCCATTTAAATTCCGGAATCTGGTGGACCGGCAGCAGGAAATATTGGCCGCGCTGGGTGAAGAGCAGGATGTTTTGCAGCGTATCGACTTCGAATACATGCTTGACGTAGTCGCCTTCCTTAACTCCCGATCCATCCTTCTCTCCGCCGGAGCGCGTAAAGGACAGCATGCTTGTCCGCTTGATATATCCTTCGTGCGAAAGTGTGACCAGGACATCCTCCTGGGCCACCATGACTTCCAGATTTACCTTGAGTTCCTCGACCTCGCCCTGGATTTCCGAGCGTCGGTCGATACCGTATTTGTCGCGGATTTCGATCAGTTCCTTCTTGATCACCGCGACTAATTTCTTGTCGCTTTCCAGGATTCCGCGCAGCGTGACGATTTTCTTTTGAATATCGTCAAGCTCTTTTTGCAGCGTCGTGATTTCCAGATTGGTGAGCCGGTACAATTGCAGCGTCAGGATCGCATCCGCCTGGCGTTCGGTAAAGCCGAACATCCACTGAAGGTTGTTCTGCGCATCCTGGCGGTTCTTCGACGCCTTGATCGCGGCGATCACCTCGTCCAGGATGTTCAAGGCTTTCACGAGGCCCTCCAGCACATGGGCCCGGTCTTCGAGCTTTTCCAGCTCAAATTTGGTCCGGTGGGTCACCACCTCGCGCTGATGCTCGAGATAAGCGTCCAGCATCGCCTTAAGGCCAAGCTGGCGCGGCGCCCGGTTGACGATCGAGACCATATTGAAGTTATAGTTTACCTGCAGATCGGTCTTCTTCAGCAAATAAGCCAGAATCCCTTGTGCATCGGCTTCCTTTTTCAGTTCGACGACAATGCGCAGGCCGTTTCGTCCGCTTTCGTCGCGGACTTCGGCGATGCCGTCGACCTTTTTCTCCAGCCTGATGTTTTCCATCGCCGTCACGAGGCGGGATTTGACGACCTGGTACGGAATTTCCGTAACGACGATCTGCTGCTTGCCGCCGCGCAGCATTTCGATTTCCGTTTTCGAACGGAGATAAATCCGCCCTTTCCCGGTCTCATAGGCGGTTTGAATCCCGTCCTCGCCCATGATAATGCCCCCGGTCGGGAAATCCGGGCCCTTCACATACTGGCGGATTTCCGCCAACGACAGGTCCGGCTTGTCCAGGATGGCGACGCAGGCATCGATAATTTCGCGTAAATTATGCGGCGGAATTTCCGTCGCAAACCCGGCAGAAATCCCGCTGACGCCGTTGACCAGCAGATTCGGGAATCGGGCCGGCAAAACGACCGGCTCCTTCGCCGTATTGTCGAAATTGTCCTTGAACGGAACCGTCCGCTTCTCGATATCGCGCAGCAGCTCCATGGCGATCGGCGACAGGCGGGCTTCGGTATACCGCATCGCCGCCGCCGGGTCATCGTCCTGCGAACCCCAGTTGCCGTGGCCGTCGATGAGCACATGCCCCATTTTCCAAGGCTGCGCCATCCGCACCATGCCTTCATAGATCGAGGAGTCGCCGTGCGGGTGATAGTTACCCATCACGTCCCCGACCGTTTTGGCCGATTTGCGGTAAGGCTTGTCCGGCGTATTGCCGGAGTCGTACATGGCGTACAGAATACGCCGCTGCACCGGCTTTAATCCGTCCCTGACATCGGGGATGGCCCGGTCCTGGATAATATATTTGGAATACCGGCCGAACCGGTCGCCAACGACTTCTTCGAGAAAGGCCGGCAGAAAATTCTCCAATGAACTCAAATCATGTCACCTTCTATTCCTCATACTCCGTGAAATCCACATTCTCCACGATCCAGCGTTTGCGCAGGTCGACCTTGTCGCCCATCAGGGTGGAAACGCGGCGTTCCGCCTTCGCGGCATCTTCGATCTGGACCTGGAGCATCGTGCGGGTTTCCGGATTCATCGTCGTCTCCCACAGCTGCTCCGGATTCATTTCGCCCAGCCCTTTATACCGCTGAAGCTCGAAGTTTTTGCCGAATTCCTTCAGGT
The DNA here is from genome assembly GCF_036553665.1 of Paenibacillus haidiansis. Taxonomy (NCBI): domain Bacteria; kingdom Bacillati; phylum Bacillota; class Bacilli; order Caryophanales; family Paenibacillaceae; genus Paenibacillus; species Paenibacillus haidiansis. Next base: position 66,775 of record NZ_JAZHPZ010000001.1, read on the forward strand.
AGTTTTGCAGCTGCTCGTCGCTCCATGCGTACCGCACCGTTTCCAGCTTGCCGGAACGGCGGGTGATTTTATAGAGCGGAGGCTGAGCGATATACACCTTGCCTGCTTCGATCAGCGGCTTCATATAACGGTAAAAGAAGGTCAGCAGCAAGCATTGAATATGCGCTCCGTCCGTATCGGCGTCGGTCATGATAATAATCTTGGCGTAGTTGCTGTCTTCCAAGGCGAAGTCCGGGCCGATTCCCGCACCGATCGTCGCAACCAGCGCGCGGTATTCGTCGTTCTTGAGAATATCGGCCAGCTTGGCCTTCTCCGGATTGAGCGGCTTGCCCCGCAGCGGCAGGATCGCCTGAATTTTCGAATCCCGGCCCTGCTTGGCCGAGCCGCCGGCGGAATCGCCTTCGACGATAAACAGTTCGTTGCGCGTATAGTCCTTCGACTGCGCCGGGCTCAGCTTGCCGCCGAGGTTGCTGCTCTCGCTCCGCTTCTTGCCGGAACGCATGTCGTCCCGCGCCTTGCGGGCCGCTTCCCGCGCCTTGGAGGCCTGAATCGCCTTCTTGATCAGCATCTGCGCGACCTGCGGGTTTTCTTCCAGGAACACGGCCATCTTCTCCGCGACGACCGCGTCCACCGCGCTGCGCGCGGAAGCGCTGCCGAGCTGGTCCTTGGTCTGTCCGACGAATTCCACCTCGGACATTTTGACGCTGATGACCGCCATCATCCCTTCGCGCAGATCGTTGCCTTCGAGATTTTTTTCCTTCTCCTTCAGCATCGCGTTTTTGCGGGCATACTCGTTCATCACCCGAGTGTAAGCTGTTTTGAACCCCGTTTCATGGGTTCCGCCGCCGCGCGTCGGAATGGAGTTGACAAAGGAAACCAGGGTTTCCGTGTAGCCCGCGTTGTACTGCAGGGCCACCTCCACTTCGATGTCATCCCGCTCGGCGTAGAAATGAACCACATCGTGCAGCACATCCTTGCCGTCGTTCAGAAACTGCACGAACTGGCTCGCGCCGCCCTCATAAAAAAACTCGTCGGAATTGCCCGACCGCTCATCCTTCAAGGTCACCTTGAGGCCCGAATTCAGAAAAGCGATCTCCTGCAATCGTTCCGCGAGCGTATCGTAATTCAATCCGATTCCATTTACAAATACGCGTTTGTCCGGCTTAAACGTAACCTTCGTGCCCGTCTTGTTCGTGTTGCCCAGAACCTCCAGGCCCGTCACCGGCTCTCCGACATGCTCGATCCCTCGATCGTCGACCCAATACTCGAACCGCATGCGATGGATCTTGCCCTCGCGGTAAATTTCGACCTCCAGCCACTCGGACAGCGCGTTCGTCACCGATGCGCCGACTCCGTGCAGGCCCCCGGATTTCTTGTAACCCGAGCCGCCGAATTTCCCGCCGGCATGCAAAATCGTATAAACGACCTGCGGTGTAGGAATGCCGGTTTTGTGCATTCCGGTCGGAATGCCGCGCCCGTTGTCCACGACGGTTACGGAACCGTCTTTATTCAGCGAAATATCGATTTTGGTACAAAATTTTGCCAAATGCTCGTCGACCGCATTATCCACAATCTCCCATACCAGATGATGAAGTCCCGACGAGCTCGTACTGCCGATATACATACCAGGTCGTTTACGTACCGCGACAAGCCCTTCGAGCACTTGAATGTCGTCCGCGTCGTATCCCGAAGCCGCTTCACTGGGCTTGACCCCGGAGGCGTCTTCGAACAAATCGATTTGTTCGGCCATTCATGCTCCCCCTTTTAGCAACTTAATGTAGTCATTTATGTACTACAAATGCAAACAGATGTTTTGTTATACTTGTCCATTTTAATTCAATATATCCTGTTTAGTAAAGACGAGGAATGAAACAATCAGCGATCCGGCCGCCCAAATCGCCAGCACGGCCAAAGAAAATCCCAGAGTCATCCCTTCGATCGGAGCGGGCGTTCCCGCCAAATAATTGGTCAGCCCCAAGTTGACCATGAACAAATATTTTGCGCTTTCCCACGAGGAAGCCATATTCGTCAAAATACTGCCCGCGATCAGCGCCGCCATCATAATGACGATGCTGGCCGCCGTGCTGCGTACCAAGACGGAGACCATGAAAGTCAGGATCGCCACGGTGATCCCGACGAACCAGATCAGTCCGGCCTGCATGAACAGATACTTCCATTGGGGCACGGCGTGCACCCCGGAGATGTCGACATCGGATCCGACCAGACGAAACCCCGTAAACACCGGAAAGCTAAATCCTTTATACCCGAAAAACAGTCCCGAAATCAAATAGCAAATGACAAACGTCGACAATACGATCAGCGAGACGAACATGAGCAGGGTAATCAGCTTGCTGAGCAAAACCCTCCAACGGCGCACGGGACGGGTCAGCAGCATCTTCACGGTGCCGGACGTCCGCTCCGACGAGACGATATCCGCGCCGACTCCCATAATCAGCAGCGGTATAAACAATCCCGACGCATTGTCGAGAAACTCCCGGGTAAACGAGACGCCTCCCGGCTGCGCCGGATTTACATCCTTCTCCAGGTAATATTTCATTTGCTGAATATAGATTTGCCGGTACTTTTTCCATTCCTCCGGCACCCGGTCGCTGCCGAGCGAGTTCTGGTTGTCCGTAATCGCCTGCTGCACCTCCCGGCGCCAGTCCGTGCCGTACTTTTCGCGGCGGTCCTCCGCCTGCTTCATTTGCGCATATGAAAAAATCGGAACCAGCACGAGCAGCACCAGCAGCACGACGTAGAAGCGTTTCTTCTTGATCATCTTGACCGTTTCGTTCTGAATCAGCGAAACCAGCCCGTTATTCGATACTTTCATCATTCGTCATCTCCAGAAACAACTGTTCCAGCGTTGGATTGATTTTGTGTACGGAGCCGACTTTAATCCCCGCCCCGACTAAATTCGACAGCAGGCCGGGGATGTCCTCCCCCCGCATTTGCGCCACGACCGCTTTATCGCCGATGCCGGCCATAATCGCATCGTCCAGCACATCGCCAGCCTGTTCGACGACCGTTACGCCGGCTTGCTTCAGCAGCGCTTCTCCCTGCGGACGCGGTTCAAGCTCCCATACTACATAGTTGGAGCTTTCCGCAATCAGCTCGCTTACCGTACCGACGGCAAGCACGCGGCCGTGGCTGATGATGGCCACCCGGTCGCACAGCAGTTGGATTTCGCTCAGCAGATGGCTCGAGACGAACACGGCCATGCCCTGCTCGGCCAGTTGGCGTATGAACTGGCGCAGCTCCTTGATCCCCTTGGGATCCAGACCGTTGGTCGGCTCGTCCAGAATCAATAATCTGGGCTTGCCGAGCAGCGCCTGGGCGATCCCCAAACGTTGGCGCATGCCGAGCGAATAGGTTTTCACTTTATCGTGAATCCGCTCGTCCAAGCCGACCATCCGCGCCACCTCGGAGATCCGAGACTCGTCAATGCCCTTCATCATGCGTGCAAATTGCTCCAGATTTTCCCACCCAGTCAAATAATTATAGACCTCCGGATTTTCCACGATTGATCCGATCAGGCCGAGGGCGCGTTCCGGCTCCCGGCTGACATCGAAGCCGCACACCTTGACACTTCCTTCGGTCGGCCGGATGAGGTCGACCAGCATGCGGATCGTCGTCGTTTTTCCTGCTCCGTTCGGTCCTAAAAATCCGAAAATCTCGCCTTCGCGGACTTCAAAGGATACGTCCTGGACAATCCATTTCTTGCCGATCCGCTTCTTTAGGCCTTCCACCTGCAATACCGTTTGCCGCGGCTCCCGCACGGCTTCATGATTCACGGCCACGTCCGCCACACTCCCTCGCTACTCTTTTACGGCGATGCCTTGCACAATTCGCTCGGCGATGGCCTGATACCCCGTCCCGTTCGGATGGAAATGGTCGCCGGAAAGATACCGGCCGGCCTGCAGCGTAAACAGATCGGACGTCGGCACCACCAGGCCGCCGCCATGGGCGGCTACGGCATCCGCCGCAATCGCGTTCCATTTCGCCACCGCCCGGTCGCCCGCATCCTTCAGTTCTTTCATATCGGAAAACGGATTATACAAGCCGATATACACAAGCTGCGCCTGCGGATTGATTTCGTGCAGCTTGCCGATTACCTTGATGAAATTCGCCCCCGCGTTGTTTATACTCTTTTCCATTTGGGCTTCCGTGGGCAGCTCCGTCATCGTCTCGAGCTGTTCCGCACCGTCGAACAGATCGTTGGCGCCGATCGACAGCAGGATAATCCCGGCTTGGCTCAGCGCATATTGCGTGCCGCGCTCATCCAGCATCGGCAGCAGCTCCTTCGCCGTCAGCCCGTTGATGCCCAAATTGTTGACCAGTTTGGACGAAACTCCCTGCTTGGTCAAAAGATCGACCGTCCGCCGGGCAAACCCGCTGCCGGTATCATCCCCCGTGCCTTTCGCCAAGGAATCGCCGATCGCCGTCACGTCCATGGCCGCCATGGTCGGCGGTGCCGTCGGACCGCTCTCGACTTGCGAACCGGTCCCGTTCAAATCCGTACGGGCCGGAAACAAAACATCGCGGACCGCATACAGAAAACCGCAAATCAGCAGCAGTGTCGACAAGGCGGAGATCCAACCCGTCACGCGCCAAATTCGGGACCCCGTTAACATCAGCAACTCTCCTCCTGTAAAATAGTCCCTAAGCAACCTCTCCAGTTTATGTAATAAACATAAAACTTCTTGAACCCGGAAGCAAATTCGGTAAGGCATCACGCTGTTCGGGATATAAATCCGGGTCCCGGAAACATGACATAAAAAGCAGTGCCGCGGGGGCACTGCTTCTATTTGTTTCTCATTTCAGCTCGCTCTAATCACCTTGACGTCAGCGGGGATGATCTTCTCCCCTTCGTACAGCATGAAGCGTCCGTTCTGCCATTCGATGCGCAGCAAGGCGAAATCGTCGGACTGGAATTGCCATACATGCTGCTCGCCCCCCTGCATGAAAGGAGTCCGGCCGGCGACGGTTACGGTCCCGATATACTGCTCATCCAGGTAATAGGTTTTCCCGTCCAATTCCATCTCCGACGGAACGACATCCGGAGTATCGATCCGGCCGTCGATCGGACGGTAGAGCTGATATTGCAAGGCTTCGCGTTCCTCGATCAGCAGGTAGCTGATCCGAGCCCCGTCCTGGAGCGTCAGCACGACCGCGTTCCGGCCGCGGTTATGGACCCGTCCCGTGACCTCGTAGGTGACGAACGACACCTCGCACATATCGCCGGGAGACAGCGTCAGCATGCTCTTCTCCGGCTGAGGCGGCTCGGGCTTCGCGAACAGATTGCCGATTCTTTTCCAAACACTCATGAGTTCCATTGCCTCGCTTTATAGTTAATCTCGGATATGGCCGAGATTATTTGTTTTCGTACTGTTTCATCAAAGCGGCCAATTCATCCTCGACGGCCTGGTCTTTGCCGAGCTTCTCGAATTCTTCGTCCAGATCGGAAGCCTTGGAATTCAGCTCGTTGCTGGCTTCGGCTTGAGCTTCCATTTGCAGCATTTTTTCTTCCATCCGTTTCAGGCCGCCCGCGGCCGAGTCGGAGCTGAACCCGCTCATCGTCTTGTTGATTTCGGTTTGCGCTTTAGCCGCATTGTAACGGGCTACCAGCGTTTCCCGCTTGTTCTTCATCTCGGTCAGCTGCTTGCGCATTTCCTCCAGCTTCGCACGGAGATTGTCGGCGGAGGCTTTATTTTGCTCGTAGCTTGCCCTGTACTCGTTCATCTTCTCCTCGGCGGCTTTCTTCTCTTCCAGGGCGCGGCGGGCGAGATCGACATTTTGGGCTTGGGCCGCCGTGTGGGCTTGCTGCGTCCGCTTGGCGACGAGCGCTTCCTGCTCTTCATAAAGCGCCTTGAATTTCTTCTCGATCGCGATTTGCGCGGCTACCGCTTTCTCCGCGTCCTCCAGATCTTCCGTCATATCGCGGATATATTGATCCGTCAGTTTAATCGGGTCTTCCGCTTTATCAATCAGCGCGTTAATATTGGACATGGTTAAATCACGCAATCTTTTAAAAATCGACATCGTTCATTTTCCTCCCTAATTTTAAGTATCTTGATAAATGTTTACGTATCGAGCGGCTCAAGGTTTCATCGGGAACAAAAATATTTTTGCGCATATGAAAACCGCCCCGGCCGTTTAGGCTAAGGAGCGGTTAGGATTGAAAATTTTATTTGGTCCCGATAAATTCCTGTACCCAATACCCGTTATAATAACCTACCCCGATCAGGTTATAGTTGGCGTTCAAAATGTTCGCCTTGTGGCCCGGGCTGTCCATCCAGTCAGCTACGACCTCTTTCGCGGATTTCTGGCCTTTGGCGATATTCTCGCCGGCATATCGGTAGGTGATATTGAACGCGTCCATCATATCGAAAGGCGAGCCGTAATAGGGTGAAGTATGATTGAAATAATTGTTCTTGTACATATCTATAGCCTTCGTCTTTGCCATTTTCGTTAAATTCGTATGGACGGTCAGCGGTTTCAGGCCCGCGGCCTCCCGCTCTTTGTTGACCAGCGCGACGACCTCGGCGGCGCGTTCGGTTTGGATTTTGGCGTACAGGGCCGCAAGCCGCTGAGATTGAGCGGCGGATGCGGTTTGTTCGCCGCACGGTACCAATATCAAGGCTCCCGCCAAGACGGAGAATACCAAGCCGGTTGAAATGCGTCTTAAGTTTGTCTTCTTCATGGATACTTCTCCCCTTAGTAACTTTTCCAATAAATTTGCTATTCTTTGTCACATTTTAACATGAATGCATAATTCACGCATGCGAAAAAAATGGAAAATTGGAAATTTGGTTAAGGGGCCCATAATGGAATGCTATTATTTCTTGGATGCGTATTTCCGCATGTCGAAGGCAACCGCGGCGACGATGATCGCGCCTTTGATGATTTGCTGCCAGTACGGACCGACTCCGACGAAGGTCAAGCCATAGTTGATGACGGTGAAGATGAGTACGCCAGCCATAATGCCAGGCACCGTACCGATCCCGCCGGTGGTGGATACCCCGCCGACGACGCAGGCCGCAATGGCGTCCAGCTCGTACATGTTCCCGTAGTTGTTCGTCGCGCCGCCGGTTCTGGCCGCCTCCAGCACCCCGGCGAGTCCGTACAGGGCGCCGGCGAAGGAGTATATAAGAATCAAATATTTGGTTACATTAATACCGGATACTTTGGCCGCTTGTTCATTGCCCCCGATCGCGTACATATTTTTGCCGAGCCGGGTTTTGTTGAACATCACCCAGACAATGAAGCAGACAACGATGGCGATGATGACGATGTAAGGAAGCGAATATTGTCCGCTGCCGATGCTGCCCGAGCCGAGATTTGTAAAATCGCCGCGCAGCCCGCCGATCGGTTGCGATTGGTTCGGCTCCGTATCGAAGTACAGCGAGTTGATCCCGTAGATGGCCACCATCGTGCCGAGCGTGGCGATAAACGGCGGAACTTTGAATTTGGCCACGATCAAGCCGTTAATCAATCCGAAGATCAGGCCGACTACGATGGCGATCAGGATAGGAATTAACATATTCAATTGCGGGAGGTCCGGGAAGAAGCGCCGCGGATACTCCTCCACCTGCAGCATGGACGCCGAAATAACCGCGGTCAGCCCGACCATCCGCCCGGCCGACAGGTCGGTGCCGCCGGTGATCAGAATGAAGGCCACGCCGAGGGCGATAATGACCCGGGTCGATGACTGGATCAGAATGTCGCGGAGCGTATTGATGCCGATAAAGCTCGGGTCGTACACCGCGATGCCGATCACGAGCACCGCAAGCACGATATAAATCGCATTTTGCGTAACGAAATTTTGCAGTTTTTTGGTTTCCATGATTTGCTCCTCCTTCTCTTTGCCTTAATGCTGGGCAGCCAAGCGCATAACTTCTTCTTCCGTAGCCTTATCCCCGTCCAGAATCCCTGTCAGACGGCCTTCGGACATGACCATCACACGGTCGGACATGCCTAGCAGTTCCGGCATTTCGGATGAGATCATGATGATGCTTTTTCCTTGCGCGGCCAGATCCGCAATAATGGAATAAATCTCATACTTCGCCCCGACGTCAATCCCGCGTGTCGGCTCGTCAAGCAGCAATATTTCCGGCTCGGTAAGCAGCCAGCGCGCCAGCAGCACCTTCTGCTGGTTGCCGCCCGAAAGATTCATGATCAGCGTTTTGGGCGAAGGCGTCTTGGTCCGCAGCTTCTCGACCATTTTGTTGGCTTCTTCCTTTTTCCGGCGGTTATTCAGCAGTAAATAAGGTTGTACGTAGCGTTCTATATTGGCGATCGCCGCGTTTTCATGGACCGACAAGACCGGAAAAATACCGGTCGTGCGGCGTTCCTCCGTAAGCAGCGCCAGGCCGTGCCGCTTGGCATCGCCCGCGCTTTTGATTTTGACCTTTTTACCGTTAATTTCGATACTTCCTCCCGCGATTTCGCGCAGTCCGAACAGCGCTTCGATCAGCTCGGTCCGCTGCGCGCCGACGAGCCCGCCGACGCCGAGAATTTCTCCCTTGCGAAGCTCGAACGAAATATTCTTGAACGACTTCGGATTGGATGAAGTCAAATTATCTACCTTGAGAATGACGCCGTCCGGTACGTTATGCCGGTCCGGGAACCGCTGGGTCAGATCGCGGCCGACCATTTTGGAGATGATCAGATCCGTCGTCATTTCCGAAGCGGGCCAGGTTCCGATTTTCTTTCCGTCCCGCATGATCGTGACATCATCGGAAATACGCAGGATTTCTTCCATTTTATGGGATATATAAATGATGGAGACTCCGCGTTTCTTCAAATCGTTGATAATGCGGAACAAATGCTCCACTTCAACGCTCGTCAGGGAAGACGTAGGTTCGTCCATCACGATGATTTGCGAATGGAAAGATACCGCTTTGGCGATTTCAATCGATTGAATTTTGGAAACCGACAGCTTTCCGACGATCGTTTCCGGATTGATATCGATATCCAATTGTTTAAACAGCTCTTCCGTATCCCGGTACATTTTCTTGTGGTCTACAAATTTGAGCGGACCGAAGCCCATTACCGGGAATCTGCCAAGCCATATATTTTCCATGACGCTGCGGAACGGCACCGGGTGCAATTCCTGATGGATCATCGAAACTCCCAGCGCCAGCGCATCGCTGGAATTGTTGATTTCGGCTTTTTGACCGTTCAAATAAATTTCTCCGCCGTCGGGTTTATAAATTCCGAACAGGCATTTCATCAATGTCGATTTCCCCGCCCCATTCTCGCCCATTAACGCGTGAACGGTTCCGGGCCGCACTTGCAAAGTAACGCCGTCCAGCGCCTTAACGCCGGGAAATTCCTTGGAGATGCCTCTCATCTCCAGCGCGTATTTCTCTTCAGCCATAGTTTCGCCCCCTAAATAGTCCTTTTCCAACAGAGGCACAGCGATCGTTTCCTCCTAAACGCGTGGTTTCAATAAATCGGGAGGTCCGGCCCCACGGGTCGCGAACCTCCCATGCCCCGCTTCTTGATGAGAAGTCCTGACGGCAATGCCAGCGGGTACAGCGGTTTATTTAAAATCGGCTGCGTTCTCTTTCGTCACTTTTTGATAAGGAATCCAGATATATTGATTGTCGGTAATGTCGTAGCCGATGCTGTCCTTCGTGATTTCGCCGCCTTTCGCCAATTGGGATGCCAGCACAATCGAGGCTTTGCCTTGGTTTTCGGCATCATTCAGTACGGTGCCAAGCATCGTGCCTTGTTCCAGCGCTTGAATGGCAGGAGCGGTAGCGTCAACGCCGACTACCGGCATATATTTGTCGCCCGTGAAATATCCGGCCGCTTTCAGCGCCTCGATCGCGCCGAGCGCCATATCGTCGTTGTTGGCGAATACGGCTTCGATCTTGTCGCCGTTCGCCGCAAGGAAGGCGGCCATCTTTTCTTGACCTTTTACGCGGTCCCACATCGCGGTATCCTCGGCTACCTTTTCAACCTTGATGCCGGCGTCTTCCACCGCTTGAATGGAGTATTGCGTGCGAAGCTCGGCGTCCTGGTGGCCCGGTTCGCCTTTCAGCATGACGTATTGGAGCACGCCGTCGCCATTTTTGTCCGCTTCGGGATTGGCTTTCCAATAATCCACGATGATTTGGCCGGACATGGTGCCCGATTCTTCCGCTTTCGCACCGACGTAGTATACTTTATCCCATTTCTTCATGTCTTCCGGAAGCGGCTCACGGTTTACGAACACCACCGGCGTGTCCTTCGCTTTGGCTTTATCGATAATGACACCGGCAGCGGTACGGTCAACGGCATTGATAACCAATGCGTCCGTATTCTTCGTCAGAAACAAGTCGATTTTATCGTTCTGGGTAGGCTGCGAGTTTTGGCTGTCGACGATATCGACTTTGGCGATACCGCTGGCGTTCTTCTCGATGGAATTGCGCACCCCGGTCATGAAGGTGTCGTCAAACTTGTAAATCGCAACGCCTACCGACGGTTCTCCGCTTCCGCCGCTTCCTTTGTTTCCGCCGCTAGAGCAGCCCGCCATCGTAGCTCCGAGCAATAATGCAGCCAATAATGCCGTACCGACTTTTTTCATTCTTTTGACCTCCTGGAATGATATTGTAATATTTCTTTCTTCATGGTTACGTTTTCATTATGCCTGCTTTCGATCCGCTTGCGAATCAAAAATCCTGAGATATTCTATTAAAATTCTGATGATGTTATTTTGATAATTACAAAAAAAATCGGAGGCAATCGTGAATCGCCTCCGCCGATTTTCGGCTATTTCAAACCTTATTTATTTCTTTTCGGTACCGACATACTTCCCTTGCTTCGGCACGGCCAGCTCGTTAAAATGGTCCGCGAGCCGCTTCAGCCCGCCGCGCAGCTCTTCTCCGGACATCGGCTGGCCGTGGCCCGTAACGGCGGTTTCCGGATCGAGCGCGGCCAGCGCTTTCACGGATTCCTCGGCCCGGCCCCAATCCGGGGTAAAATACATCGGCGGCCCATGCAGCTCTTTGCTCTGCTGCATTACCGCGAGCGCAGACTCTTGCTTGACCGTGATAAACGCATCCCCCGCTATAAGCGTGCGGTCCCGGTCACGGAACAAAGAAATATGCCCTGGACTGTGTCCTGGTGTGGCAACCCAGCGCCAATCCCGCGCTCCGGGCACAAGTCCGTCGTCTTGCAGCGGGGACAGTCTTTCCTTCAGGTCGATGGCCCGGTTCGGGTACGCCGGGGCCACCCCCGCCATCAGCCCGCCGCCGACGGACGGGTCGCCTTCGGGGTAATCCTTCAGCCCGGTCAGATATGGGAATTCGTCGACATGGGCATAGACCGGAATCCCCCAATGATCGGCCAGCTCGATTACATTGCCGACATGATCGAAATGACCGTGCGTCAAAACGATCGCTTTCGGCGGGCGTCCGTATATTCTGTCCGCTTCCCGCTCCAATGCGTTCCTGAACGGCCCGAGCCCGGTATCGACCATAATCCAGTCGCCCGAATTTGGCTCGCCGATAAATACGACATTCACCATCAAGGTACGAATGCACCACAGATCATCGAGGACCCGGGTTGTATCCACCGTTCCCGTGTGCAGCATATCTTTCTCACTCATCAATCTTTCTCCTTCCGTTTGATGGAGCAATCTAGATTCATTCAGTAATTTACCCCATGGTCAAAAAAGTACTCCCCGATGGCGGGGAGTACACGGAATTCCGGATGGTCGCCGCCGGTTACCCGATGGCCAAATCCTCCAGGCAAGACTCAAGAAACCGGATAACCCGAACAAGGTTATCGGGATCCAACAGACTCAAATTATCATCGGGCGTATGCAGAATACTATCCGCCAACCCGAAAATGGACGCTGAAGTTACCGCGACGGTTGGAATTCCCGTGGAGGCGAACAACATATGATCCCCTTGCGGCCAAGGCTCCGTAACTACAAATCCGGGTATTTTCCCAGCACGGTCTCCGATCAGCCGTTCCAACTCCGGGGAGCTTGCATAGAAGGAGAGAGAGGTGTTGCTGCCGATCAGGCCAACGCCGTCAATGTTAAAGGCATGCGTATAGTTTCCGGAACGAAAAAGATCGGAAGACAGGTAAGCCATTTCGCCGGGTGCAGAATAATAATCCTCTCCGTTGAAGAAAACAATTTCCACCTTATGCGACAATTTCTTGTTCTTCAGTAATGGCGCAAGAGCAAGCAACACAGCCACACCGGACGCATTGTCCAATGCTCCGCTCGAAGCCGGTTTCGTATCGAGATGGGCGGAAAAGGACAAGGTGGAAGGCCCGTTCCCGAAGGCAGCGATGACGTTCGCAGATTTGGCCGCCTTCCGTTCGGCCTTGACATGAAGATAGGCCTTGGAACCGGCGGCGCCGAGAAATACCGGCAAATCGTTTCCTGCCGCCGCCGCGCAGGGAATATCGAAATCACCGTCCTCAATTACCGGGACCGGCAATTTGGGAGTGTTGCTTACAGTGATGACGGCCAGAGGTCCCTTCTTCTCCAGCAGAGTAATTATTTCCTTATGCTCCTCAGGGTTATAAAAGAAAAAATTCTTGGGCATGAGCGGCTCCTTGCATAGCTCCCCGAACAGCACCGCTATTTTTCCCTTCAAATCGCTTTCGCGCAATGCCGAAACCGTTCCGATCGGAACGATTTCCGCCTCGCACCGGCACGGAAGCGAATAATCGGCCGCGACCACCTGTACGGGATGCCCGTCCACCGTTAAGACAGCGCCGTTATTTTTCCAGTCCATGCAGTCAAATTCCTGGAGGTGAACCCTTAGACCCGCTTCCTTCAATTCCTTGAGGCAGTATTCGACCGCATGCCGGTTATTATCCGAGCCTGTAGGCCGCGGGCCGATTTCTTGGCACAAATAATGAATATGCCTCTTTACCGCTTCTTTCATCTCCATGAGAATCATCCTTTCGCTTTCGCAATTGATCTTCCGTGAAGAGAATAACAAAAACGGCAGTGGCGTTCTTGACTTCCTTTGTGAAAATGGGATCAAATCGGCTTTACCGGTCGGGCCTCGATATATCCGCGATATCCCTGGGGTTCCATTTGGAAGCGGGGAGCCGCGTCATCCGCCCATTCATATCCGATCGCTGAAGGGTCATATTTACGGATTACGGATTGCAAATTCCGGACGGCCTCCCGGAAACGTACGTCCTCAAAGGGCTCTCCTTGAAAGATCAGCATTTTACAGGCTGGCAGATCCAGTATTTCCAATCCCTCCGGCACGATTCCGTCATATTGGCGAGGCACCTCAACTCCCTGAACATAAACCGATGTCCCCTCGGGGCGCAGATATTCCGGCAGCCACATGCCTACCGGTTCATAAAGCGCTTCCTTAACACTGCATAAGAGACCCAGAACATCGCAGCCCACTTCCTTTACGTATTGAAAATACCCTTCCGCTCCACGTCCTCTTTTTAAAATCAGTTTCCTCGCCGGGAAATCCGTAACCTGAACATAATAGGATTGCCGAAGAGGGGAGTCCAATTTTTCTTTGGCGAGTTCCGGATAATAAGTATCGCGGATCGGCGACGGTTTGAACAGATAGATCGGAGGCGCCGCTTTCTTGTATTCCATCGGCCCGACGCCAAACTCCTTCCGGAATGCCCGGGTAAACCCCTCGTGGGAATCGAACACGAAGTCGAGGGCCACTTCGGCGACCTTATCCCGATCGTCGCGCAGTTGAAGTGCGGCTTGGGTCAGTCTTAGCGAGCGGATATACTCGAAGGGGGGCTTTCCCGTCAGTTCCTTAAATATTTTTGCAGAGTGCCACGGCGAATAGCCGGCGGTACGCGCCAGTGCTTTTAAGGTGATCCGCTCCTGCAAGTGCTGTTCGATATAGTCCTGCATCCGCTGAACCGCCTCAATCCAATCCCGATGCTCCATGAAAATTCCACCCGCCCTATTTACAAAATTGCCTTTAGATTTTTTACTTCACAAACGGAAACAACAGCTTCTGATTTTCCGGCCACAGCATGTTGTCCAGATCGATGAGCTTGATTCCCGTCTGAATTTTGTCCTCCAGGCGCTCGCCGCGCGCGGCCTTGACCGCGGCCGAAACCGCCATATAGCCGTTGTTGAACGGATTCTGCACCACCATCGCCTGCACCGTTTCCTCCTGGAGCAATTCCAGCATTTCCGGCGGGTTGTCGAACGCGATCATTTTGATTTTGCCGCCGTAGCCCATGAACTCGACCGCCCGGCCGGCGCCGATGGACGATTCCGCGCTCAGCGAGACGAGCCCGTCCAGATCGGGGTATTTCAGCAGCATCTCCCTGGTCAGCCGGTATGCCAGCGCCTCGTCCGACCCGCAATAGAGAATGTCCACGACGCGGATGCCGGGGAATCTTGCCGTGTAATCGAGAAAGCCCTCTTCCCGCTGGTCGGCATTGCGCGCTCCTTTGACAAAATTGACGATCCCGATGGACGCCTGTTCCCCCGTCAATTCCACCAGCCGCTCGGCCGCCTTTTGCCCGGCTTCGTAATTGTTCGTGCCGACATAGGTTTTCACCTTCGTAGAGGCCACCTCCGAGTCCATCGAGATAACCGGGATATCGTAATACGAAGTCCGGTCGGTCACCTGCCCCAGCGCCTCATAGTCGCTGGCGGCCAGCACGATCGCGTCCGGACGGCGGGAGATCGACTCCTCCATCAGCCCGATCTGCTCTTTATAATCGTTCTCGTTATCGGGAGCGAGAAAATTCAGCTTTACGTTAAACTCCTTGGCCGCCACCTCTGCTCCCATTTTGATCGTATTCCAATAATCGCCGCGGTCCATCTTGACGATCATATCGACGACAAGCATCTTTTCATCTTTTTGCATGCTGCCGGCCGGGGCGCAGGAAGCCGTGAGCGGCAGCAGCAAAAGCAAGAGAAACGCTCCTTTGGCGAGCATACCGCTCAGCTTCATAATACTTCCCCTTCTTTCTTTGAAGGTTCGGATCTGACGATCGGCAGCGTTATCGTAACCATCGTGCCTTCTTCCGGCTCGCTGTCAAAATGAAGCCCGTAAGGCTTGCCGTAATACAACCCGATCCGCTCCTGCACATTGATCACGCCGACGCCCGACCCGCTTTCGCTGCGCAGGTTTCCGGACAGCAATTTTTCCACCGTTTGTTTCGTCATGCCGATTCCGTTGTCCTTGATGACGAATTGCAGCCGCTCACTGCTGAGGCGAACATAAACCCCGATAAACCCGGCCTCGGCCGATTTCTCAATCCCGTGATGAATGGCGTTCTCGACCAAAGGCTGCAAAATGAGCTTCAACGTAAGGCAATCGAGACTCTCCGGATCGGCCTGGATCTCGTAACGGAACTTGTTTTTGAAACGGATCGTCTGAATAATGAGATAATTGCGTACATGCTCCAGTTCATCCTGAACGGAAACAATATGGCTGCCCTTGCTCAAGCTGATGCGGAAGAACCGCGACAGCGAGGTGATCATGGTGACGACCTCGTCATTTCGCCCGAGCTCAGCCATCCGGGTCACCGAGTTGAGCGTATTGTAGAGAAAATGCGGATTAATCTGGGCCTGCAATACATCCAGCTCGCTTTTCCGCTTGGCCTCCTGCTCGCGGATGATCTGGTCCATCAGCTCGCGGATCCGCCGCAGCATCAGATTGAACCGCTTCGAGAGCTGCTCCACCTCATAAGCTCCGCTGACGTAGACGTTGGTGCCGAAATCGCCCTTCTCGACCGCTTGAACCGACCGCTCCAAGTGCCGGATCGGCTGCGATATTTTCGCCGAGACATACAGATTGATCACCAGAATCACCGCGATGGCCGCCAGTAAGAACCCGTACAAAAAACCGCCCAACTCCTTGCTCGTCGTGAGATATTCATCGGCGTAAGCAACGCCAACGATTTTCCACCCCGCCGGCTTCACCGTCCGGATCGTTATGATGCGCTGCTCCCCTTCGGACTCGTCGAGATAGCTCCCGAAGGCGTAATTCAGCACCGGCTCCAGGTTTTCGTATTTGAGCCCGGCATAAATGAGCTGCTGCTGCGGGTGATAGACGATATTCCCGACGCTGTCGATGATATAGACGTATCCCTTCTTGCCCAGCTCCACCCGCTGGCTCAGCTCATCGATCGTCCGGAAATTGATATCCATGACCAATACGCCCTGCTTCACCCGCGAATCGTCCCGATATGTGATCACTTTGCTCATCGACACGACCCAGCGGTAGTCCGACTTGAACAGATTCTGGATATGGGGCGGCGTAAATTGCAGCGCATCCGGATTACGAATCGCCGACTCGAACCACAATTGTTCGGTCAGCCGCGTATTTTTGCGCATCGGGACGTCCGGAACGCCACGGACCAGCTCCCCGTCCATGGTAAACAAAGCCAGCGAGACCAAATCCTTGCGCGTGGTCAGAATCGTTTCGAGCTGTTCGCCCAACTTCCGGTCGTCGGGGATGTCGGACACGCCGTTCATATTTCGTTGCGCCACTTCAAACGTATCCTGCATTCCGCTGACGTAGAGCTCAAGATTGGCGTTGACCTGCTGGATGATCTGTCCCAGATTCAAATAAGCGCTCTCTTCAGCCGCTTTGGAGAAACGGTTAAACAGCAGCATGCTGACCAGCAGTACGGTCAGAATTGTAATCGTAATGGAAGACACGGAGATGAGCACCTGGATTTTCCGGACATGAAAGCCCTTGAAGAACCGGGTGATTGCGCGGAGCCATTTCATACCGTCCTTGCTCCTCCCCGGTATTCTTTGGGCGAAATGCCGAATTTCTTGCGGAAGCAGAAGCTGAAATAGTTCGGATCCGCGAATCCGACGCGCTCCGCAATTTCAAACGCCTTCAGGTCTGTTGTCCGCAGCAGCTCCCGGGCCGCATCCATCCTGACGCTCATTAGATAATTGACGAAGGTCATTTTCGTTTCTTTCTTGAAAATATTGCTGAAATAGCCCGTGCTGATATGAAGCTGCTTGCACACTTTGCTGATGGAAATGTCGGTCTCCCCGTAATGGCGCTGAATATAATCCTTCGCCTCCTCCACCAGCTTACCGTAACCGGTCTGGCGCTCGCTCGCCACCCGGTGCTTCAGCTTGAGGCATATCCCCGAAAACCACCGCTTGGCTTCCGCCGCATGCGACAATTTCGTCACCTGGCCAAGGAAAGAACTGCCGTCGCCGAACAGCTTATCGAGGTCCTGATGCACATCCTGGGCCGCCTTGATGACCGCGGTCAGCATCATAAGCAGATAAACCTGGAAGTCCTGGGACGATATCCGGCTATCCACGAGCCCGCTAAACAGTTCATCCAAAAGTTCCGCAAGCTCCCGGTCGCTGCCGACCTTCAGACAGCGAATCAGCTCCTTTTCCTTCATCTCGTCAAACACAAAAGGGACGGTTTGCCGGTTCTCGACATCGTTAATCCAAATCACTTTATTGCCGCCGTACAGCAGCCGGTAATCCAGCGCCCGCAGCGCTTCCTGGTAGGAAGAAAAGACTTCGCCAATACCGGTAACCGCCGAACCGGCTCCCAGCGTAATCGTCAGCTTCAAATACCGCTCCACACTGAACCGGATTTCCTCCAGCAAATCGAGCGTCGCAGCGACCGTGTCCTCTATGTCAGCGCTCTCAAAAACGCTTAGCAGCACAATCTCGTCATGATGAATAAACACGTGGTCCCGCGGATTCCGGCCGACTATCTCGTCCGCGATGTTGAATACGGCGAACAGCTGCAATTGCATATCATTCGTCTCGCGAAGCGAGGGAGATGATCCCGAGGCCGCCTTGCTCCCCTCTTTGTCCCCGAGGGCGGGAAGGGGATCGATCCGCATCACCGAAACCATGTAGCCTTCGCCTTCGAGATTCAATTCGTAGTGCCTGCTCTTCTCGCGGATTTCATTCCGGGTCAGGCGCCGGGAGACGAGCGAAGACAAGAACAGGTTTTGCAGAATCGGCAGGTTTTTGCGGTAATGCTCCGTCAATAGCTGGACATTTTCTTTGGCCGCCCGCTCCTCGTCGATTCCCTCTTTGACTTTCCGCAAACTGGCCGCAAGCTCCGCCGCGGAAAAAGGCTTCAGCACGTATTCGTCTATGCCGAGCCGGATCGCCTTTTGCGCATATTCAAACTCTTCATAACCGGTCAGAATAATGATTTTCGTGGCCGGATAGGTCGACCGAATCCATTCGGAAAGCTCCAGGCCGTTCATAAACGGCATTTGAATATCGGTGACCACGATGTCGGGGAGATGCTTCTCCATAAGCTCCATCGCTTCCTTGCCGTTCTCCGCCGTATCCGCCACCCGCAGACCCAGACTCTCCCAATCGATTAATTGCAGCAGCCCTTCTCTCACATCTTCTTCGTCGTCGGCCAATATCAGCTTATACATTGAAGACCATCCTCTTCCCCTAAATTTCCTTCCCGATTTTATCGTATCCGCATCCTTTTGTAAATGTAAGCAATTTCAATAATCAGGGCCATCCACGACCTTGGTCCAGTTCAAAATTCCGCCCTAGGGCCGTTTCGGTATTTTCTGGGAGCCAGTACCATGTTAATATCAAATGGAACACCATTGATTGGCATACATATCCAATATTAAATTAATGGCGGTCGAATAATATGAAAACCAAACAAATTTATATCATGCTGAGCAATCCCAACACGGTCGTGGCAAAGATGATCGGTTTATATACCAGAGCCCCTTACAATCACGCTTCCATCGCGTTCGATCCCGAACTCAGCGAAATGTACAGCTTCGGGAGGAAGCATCCCCTGCTGCCTATGTTCGGCGGTTTTGTAAAGGAAAACATCCATTCGCGCGTATTCGAACGGGCCACCTGCGCTCTGTACAGTTACTCCGTCGACGAGGGAACCTATAATGAAATGCGCGCTTATGTCCGCCGGTTTGAAGAAAACCGCGATTTGTACAGCTACAATTATCTTGGATTATTGGGCGTTATCTTGAATACGGAGCTGGGCGGGGAAAACTCCTATTTCTGCTCCCAGTTCGTCAGCAGCGTATTCCAGGAATGCGGCGTGAAGCTGCTCGACAAATCCGCTGGGCTTACGACACCGGACGATTTCTCGACTTCCTCGCTCCTTAAGCTTACTTTTCGGGGGGAAATGGAAATCTACCGGCGCAAGTATTGCCGCCCCAGCGATGCGCTTCCGGAGCAGCATATGTACGCGACAAATTGATCCTCGGGCTCACAGCCCGCAAGGCTTAACGGCATTTCTTAATATGTAGAGTAAGACCACGGGGCGCATCCTTGTCCTTGGCGGTCTTTTTCCTTTGTACCCTGCAGAACTCGGCTCGAATTGTCGGGTAAACCCGCCGCCGTTTGATTATTCTTAAACCTGAGGGAGGGATGAAGCAGGTGAATACGCTGCAAAACATGAACCGGGCGCTGGACTATATCGAGGAGAACTTGACCGCTGACGTGGATATGAAAGAGGTGGCCGACCGGGCTTATTACTCGGAATATCATTTTAAACGGATGTTCGCGATTCTGGCCGGCATTCCGCTGTCAGAGTATATTCGCCGCAGGCGGCTGACAATGGCGGGCCTCGAACTGAAGCAAAGCGGGCAAAAAATCATCGACATCGCTTTGAAATACGGGTATAACTCTCCGGATTCATTTGCCAGAGCTTTTACGGCCATGCACGGGATCACTCCGTCCGAAGCCAGAAACAGCGGTTCAACGTTGAAAGCTTATCCGCGGATGACCTTCCAGCTAACGATTCGAGGAGGAAGCGAAATGAATTACCGCATTGTCGAAAAAGAAGCCTTTCGCATCGTGGGGCTCAAAAAACGGGTGCCGATTCAGTTTGAGGGGGTGAACCCGGAAATCGCCGCGATGACGAAGAGCTTAAATGAGGAGCTCATCGCCTTGCTTAAGGAGCTGTCCAATGTTGAACCGGCAGGGATCATCAGCGCGTCGGCGAATTTTTCCGAGGGGCGGATGGAGGAAAAAGGCGAGCTGGATCATTATATCGGGGTGGCGACGACCCGTCCCTGCCCCGAGGATTTGGCTTCACTGGATGTGCCTGCTTCCTCATGGGCCGTATTTGAAGCGGTCGGTAAATTTCCGGATGAGCTGCAGAACGTATGGGGCCGCGTTTATTCCGAATGGTTCCCATCGTCCGGCTACGAGCTGAGCGAAGGTCCGGAAATTTTGCGGAATGAAGGAAAAGACACCGCCGTTCCGAATTATCGAAGTGAAATCTGGATCCCGGTCGTGAAAACAAGATAATACAGATCGAAAAAACGGGGCAGACGCAAAGTAAGATCGATTACTTTGCGTCTGCCCCGTTTGTCTTATAAACTATGAATTTGTCCTTGCTCCGCTATACCAAATCCTTGCTCAGACGGTAACCCGAGCAGTTGAATCCAGAGCACTCGTAAAACGATTTGGCGGATATTCGGTTCTCGCCGGCGACGGAAACAAACAGCTGCGAGCTGCCGTGCCCTTTGCCCCACGCTTCCGCTTCCGATAGCAGGCGCTTGCCGATTCCTTTACCCCTGTGCTTCTCGTCGACTACCAAGGCCGTAATGCGAGTAACAGGTTTTGCCATATCATGCGTCTGATGCTGCTTCAGAAAGATCGTGCCGACGACACCTCCGTCCAGTTCTGCAACCAAACCGCAAAGCTGGTCATGTTCTTCCAGCATGGAAAGACGCTCTTTCAGCACACCCGGTGTAGTCGGGTAACGAAGCTGACGCATCAAGGGAAGCAGATGCTGGGCATCCTCACAACAACTTTTCCGGATCACCAAGGCCGGAGCGCAAACCTGAGTACTCAATTGGACCATACCACCTTTAATAGACTCGCCGCTTGCTTCGCGCGGCTGCGGGCTGTTTCTACATCATCGGCGCTGCTGAGGGCGACGGCCATGCGTCTGCCCGGTTTGGACAACGGTTTGCCGAAGACGCGGACCTGCGTTCTCGGCAGGGACAGCGCTTCTTCCAAGCCGCTGATCCCAAAATCTTCGCCTTCACGGTCGGCTTTCAAGGTCGCCGACGCTCCGGGAGTCAGAAGCTCCACGCCGGGAATCGGAAGTCCGAGAATGGCCCGGACATGCAGAGCAAATTCCGACAGATCCTGCGTGACCATCGTGACCATGCCCGTATCGTGCGGTCTTGGCGACACTTCGCTGAAGACGATTCCTTCCTTCGTAACGAACAGCTCAACGCCGAACAATCCGTAGCCGCCCAGCGCATCCGTGATCTTAAGCGCGATCGCCTGGGCTTCCCGAATCTGCGCTTCACTCATTTCATGCGGCTGCCACGATTCGACGTAATCCCCGTCCTGCTGGATATGGCCGATCGGAGGGCAAAAAATGGTGCCGGATGCGGAGCGAACGGTAAGCAGCGTAATTTCGCTGGTAAAAGGAACGAACGCTTCGACAATGACCCGCGTTTGTTTGGCGCGGGCTCCTTCCAAGGCCAGGTTCCAGCAGGCCGCGGCATCTTCCCGCTTGCGGCACACGCTTTGGCCTTTGCCCGAGGAGCTCATCAGCGGCTTGATGACGCAAGGAACGCCGATCTCCGCGACGGCTGCCTCCAGTTCTTCCAAGCTGTCCGCAAAGCGGTAAGCGGCGGTCGGCAGGCCAAGCTCTTCGGCCGCCAGCCGGCGGATCCCTTCGCGGTCCATCGTCAGCAGGGCGGCTCTCGCCGTAGGAATGACTTTAAAGCCGTCCTGCTCCAATTCCACCAGTACTTTTGTGGCGATCGCTTCGATTTCGGGCACGATAATATCCGGCGAAACCCGGGTAATCAGCGATTCCAAAGCTTCTCCGTCGAGCATATCCATGCAGTGGGCTTCATGGGCGACTCCCATGGCCGGAGCATGCTCGTACCGGTCGGCGACAATCGTCCGCAGGCCGAGACGCTGCGCTTCAATGACGACTTCCTTGCCCAGTTCCCCGCCCCCAAGCAGCATAATGCTCTTGGCGCGTTCTGATACAGGAGCACCCCACATGAGTACCGATTTCCCCCTTGATAAAACTTGTTCTAAACTCTATTTTCAGGTTTTCCGGCAAATAATGCAATACTCCAATTTTAACAATCTTTATAATTCGACAAAAAGTTACAAAATTCGAAACTATCCTTAAGCTTCCTATGGTTCCTGCGTCATGGCGGAAGCCAATTCCGTAAGCCGCTCCATAACCTTATTCCACTCCGATTCCTCCCCGGGAACGGCCGCCAATTCCGCGAATCCGGTCTCCCACTCCAGCCATTCGGCCTCGACCCTTGCTGCGATCGCGGTAAACCGGCGGGATGTCTCGGAAGAATAATAGTCCGCCAGTCCGCGGCCGGCCTCTTCCACCGCTTCCTTCAGAGTTTGCTCCAGCGGCTGCTCCAACACCGCGCGCAGCTTCTGCTTGCCGCCGGCTTCAAAGAAGGCCTTCGGATTGCGGAAGTAGCCGGCATAATCGCTTGCATTCAAGCGCTGCTCCAGCGCGCCTTCGCCGAAATCCGGCGTTACCCAGGTTAAGGGAGCCGAGCTCTGCGGGAAAGCCGGAAAGACTCTCAGTTCGGCCTTTACCTTCTCTATCCAGGCCGTGTATTCCGCCGCGATAATCGCGTCGCACCGCTTCTCCAGCCGCAGCGAGGTCGCCTGAAGCTCGCGTTCCAGCTCCACCGACAGCTGGCTCAGCCAGCCTTGGAACGATGCGGCGAATTTCCGCTTTAAATCGCCGCCTTCCTCGCGGAGCAAGGCCGGGTGGAAAAATTCGTGATACAGGTCACCCGCCAGCAGCCGCAGCCGGGTTCGGACATGGAACAACAGCTCCTCCGTTTCCTGAATGATCTGCGGACTCTTGTCGGCGGCTGACAAGCTTTGCAGCATTTCGGCAAAGCTATGCCGCTCCATGCGAATAACCTCAAGCTGTTCCTCCCGTTCTTCGCGGCTTTGGGTCAAGGCATGTCCCCAATCCCGCGCCCGCCCGATCGCCGTTTGCAGCTCCCGGCCGGCGGACTCTACGGCCAAGCCGGCCGATTCTTTGCCGATAAAGTCAAAGAATACCGCCTCGAAGGCCGGAAATCCGGAGGCGGCAAGCCGTTCTTCATCACCGGCGGCCTGCGCCGTTTGTGCGTTTTGACTCGACAGCGCGTAAATTTGCGGCCGCTCGATGCCCGCTCCGCGCAAGCCTTGCGTCACATGCTCCACGACCGAGGCCAGCTCCGCTTCGGAAGCGGCCAGATCGGAGGCGTTGACGATGAAAAACATTTTGTCGAGTGTAAAGCTGCCCTTGACTCTCCCGAGATGGGCCAAAAACTGGCGGTCGGCCCGGGAAAAAGCGTGATTGTAGTACGTTACGTACAGTAAGGCGTCGCAGTTTTTCATATATTGAAACGTCACGCCGGTGTGCCGGGCATGAATCGAATCCGCCCCCGGCGTATCGACGAGGACGATGCCCTGCTCGGTGACCGGGCAGGAGTAGTAAAGATCCATGCTTTCCACAAAGCAGGCTTTGGATTCCTCGGCCGCGTAGGCGGAGAATTCGTCCAGTCCGGCGGTCGCACGCGTCCCCAGCCGGGCGGCGTTGTCTTCCCATCCGGCGGCGGCCGCCTTCAGAAAGCTGTAATGAGCCCGGCCGGACGGTGGCACATCCGTCGCCTTCAGCTTCTCCACTTCGCTTCGCCAGCTTCGCTCCTTCCAGGGGCCCAGCTGCAAAGCCGTGAAGGAGTGGGCGAGATCGCCGATCATCGCCTCCCGGGTTTTGAAGCCGATCACGGCTTCCCCGTGCTTCATTCCGTCGCCCGGGGCCAGGATGCGGCTGATCGCCGCCGTCGTCGGATGCGGCGATACCGGCAGCACCCGCGCGCCGAGCAGCGCGTTGGCGAAGGACGATTTGCCCGCGCTGAACGCCCCGAACAGCGCGACGGTAAAGGTCCCGCCGCGCAAGCGGGCCGCGCGGGCGCGCAGGTCCCGGACCCCGGACCCGAAGGCCGGGTACGGGGCCAGCGTCTCCGCCGCGGCTTCCAGCGCCGCGGCGGCTGCCGTGAGCCGCCGCCGGCCTTCGGCCGCGGCCGGCGGCACAGCGGCCGCGCGGGGCTGCGGCGCGGCCGTCGCTTCCGGCGCGCCCGCGGCGTGCGCCGGCGGGGTTTGCTGCCGCCGCGAAGCGGGCGGCAGGCCCGGCACGTCCCTCACCTCCGGCAGGAGGCCAGGAGGGAGGGACGGGGGCGCGCCGAGCAGCGCGTGCAGCTGCGACGCGCGCTCCTGGGCGGCAGCGCGGAGCGCCGCCAGCCGCGCCGCGGCCGAGGACCGCGCCAGCAGCGCCTCGCGCTGCGCGGCCAGGTCCTCCCGCGCCGCCGCCAGGCGCGGCGCGAGCTCCGCCAGCAGCCCGTCCGCGAGGGCGAGGGCTGAGCGGCGGTAGCGGCCGGTGATGCCGGCCGCGACATCGGCGGTATAGCGAAGCGTATACTCGCCGGACAGCACCGCGCCCTCCCGGGCCGGGCCGCTGATCCAGGCTTCCTCCGCCTGCGGGAGCGCTTCGTCCATCCGGCTTTCCCAAGCCGGATTCCAAAGCTCATGGCTGCGGCCCAGCCCGCGGAGCAAATCGCGGATATGCCAGTCGAGCTGGGCGGACACCTGCTCTTTCAGCTGCGCCAGAAACAGTTCGGCCCGCCGCTCTCTTTCCCGCTCCCGCTTGCCGCGCCCAAACAGCAGCCCCGTCTTGAATCCGGGCTGCAGGCTTTCCAGATAATGCCCGGCAGCTTCGCGCAGCGCTGGGGTCATAAGATAAGCGCTGCCGAGCAGGCGGTCCAGCTCCGCCAGCCACTCGCGGCGGACGCGCTCGGCCGCCCCCGCGGTTTCCTCGAGCTTCGCTTCGAGCGAGCTTTGCTGTTCCCGGATCGCATCCATGCCCGCTTCTCCGCCGGCTTCGCTGAGCAGCCTCTCCCGCTCTTCTTCTTCGGCCGCTTCCTTGCGCTTCAAGAACTCCTCACCCCCGTGGCGCAGCGAACACGCGATGCTGTATTCAAGCAGCTCGCCCGGGCGCTCCAGGAGCGATTGAATCGTCCGTTTCAGCAGCGGCAGCATATTGAGCCGGTGATGCTCGTCTTTTAACGAGATATAAAAGACCCCTGCGTTCTCAATCCCCCATAATGCAAAAGCCTGCTCCACCGACTCCCGGTAGGAACGGAACTCCACTTCCTCTTCCCGGTGCTTGTCGATTTGATTCACCACGAGGTAGAGCGGCTTCCCCCAGTCGGCAAGCCGCCGCGCAAAGGAGAGATTGCTTTCCGATAGGACGTGGTTATAATCCATCACATAGAAGACGATGTCCGCCAAATGCAAGGCCGAATTTGTAGCCAACGCGTGGCCGGCCTCCCCCGAATCCACCCCGGGGGTGTCCAGCAGCACGCCGCGCTCGCCCAGCAGTGGAATATCGTCCCAAATGGAGACCATTTCGTAGGCTTCGCCGTCCCGGCAATATTCATCCAACCGGCCAAGCTCCACCTTAAGCGGCAGCTTCCCGTCAATCACGCCGCTCCCCTTCTCCGCTTGCGCCGGGACAAGCAGCGCTTGTGGAGGGCCGTTATGTAAAGCAGCCACATTGGCCGTCGTCGGGACCGGACCCGACGGAAGCACCGGCTTGCCGCACAGCATGTTGATCAAACTGGATTTCCCCGCCGAGAAATGGCCGCAGAACGATAAGGTCAATTTGCCGGAAAACCATTTTCCCCTTAAATCGCGAACCTTTGCGCGGGCGTCCGGATCGCCCTGGTGCGTGTACCATTCTTCCAGCCGGTTTAGCCTTTCCGGCAAGGCGGTTTCAGGCCCCGGTTCGGTTGTAATCGTTTCCACCTCTACCCCTCCTTTTCCCTTCCTCATCCGCTCGCCCGCGAGACAAGCCGGGGCGGGAAGACCGATAAACTCTCTTTTTCTCTAGTTTTGCATTCATTTTACCTTACCTTAAAACCACTTGGAAGCGTTCCCGGACAAATCCTTTAATTTTTATCTAAAATGTAGAATTCCTTCATGCATGCCGGTTTTCCACTATAATAATTAACTGGAAAACCTCCAGTTATTTTCGGGCTTAACTCCTTTATTACTTTTTTTACTGGAAAACATGCCGTTAATTTTGCGAGATCAGCCAAAATGAAGCAAATGAGCGGAATTAACTGTAACTTTTCCCGTTAATTATTCGAAAACCGATAATTCCGTAAAATTAACTGGAGGTTTTCCCTTTATTTTGTGTGCATAGTTTGCTCAGTGTCGCGGCGGTAATTACCACAAAAAACAAAAACGGCAGCCGGGAAACTCCCGGCCACCGCTGATTTACATTTCAATTATAATGCTGCCGCCTCGGTCTCATCCGACGGCGATGGGATCAATATTTCAAACACTTTGCCGTGCTGCAAAATCGTAACCCCTTTGGTGCGGTCTCTCATAACTACTACTTCAGGTTTGACCGACATCCGTTCTACATAATGCTGCGGCACTTCCCCGGAGTCGCTGACGGTGACGCCTTCCAGCTCACGTTCGTCATTTTCCTGCAGGTCCATTTCCATCACTTGCTCAAATACATCGGAAAACAATTCGAAATTGTCAGTATAAACGGAAATACATTTCATTGAGTCTCATCCTCACCTATCGTTATCTTTTTTTGTCACTGTTCTCTATTTTTACTTACTTGTGACCTTTTCATACGCTTCTTGCCTTCTCTGCATACGTCGAGCAGCGGACAAACCTGACAGTTCGGGTTCTGGGCCTTGCAATGATACCTGCCGAAAAAAATTAGCCTGTGATGCGTTTGCGTCCATTCTTCCTTCGGGACCCGCTTCATCAGCTTCTTCTCGACTTCGAGCACCGAATCCTTCCAATTCGCCAGCCCGAGGCGCTTGCTCACCCGCTCCACATGGGTATCCACCGCGATCGCGGGGATGCCGAAGGCATTGGATACTACGACATTCGCCGTTTTTCTGCCGACGCCGGGCAACTCTACAAGTTTATCATGCTCGCTGGGTACCTCGCCACCGTATTGTTCGATCAAAATGCGGCACAGATTCTGGATATGCTTCGCTTTGCTGCGGAACAGGCCGATTCGGCGAATATCCTGCTCCAGCTCTTCCAGCGGAACGGAAACGTAATCTTCGGGAGTTTTGTATTTCCGGAACAAATCCGCCGTCACTTTATTTACGGTCGCATCCGTGCATTGCGCCGACAGCAGCACCGCGATCGTCAATTCGAAAGCGTTGCTGTGGTTGAGCTCGCAATGCGCGTCCGGAAACATTGCGGCGATGCAGTCCAGGATATGGCGCACTTCTGCAGCATTCATTCCCCCACCCCCTAAAGGTAATTTAATAATTCGTCTTTTGATCGCGATGCTGGGCTCTTAAGCTTATTCGGCATCGAATCTTGCGTTCAGCCGGGCTTTCCGGTACTCACGTAGGCTTCTCCGGCCTCTGCTTCCGAAGTCGTTTTCTCCGAAAACGTTCAGCTCCGTTCCTCAATCCCTAGCTTCTCGCAACCTTCTCGGCGCTGAAAAGCCAAATTATTAAATCTTCATCTTCCGGTAATTTAATAATTCGTCTTTTGATCGCGAAGCTAGGCTCTTAAGCTTATTCGGCATCGAATCTTGCGTTCAGCCGGGCTTTCCGGTACTCACGTAGGCTTCTCCGGCCTCTGCTTCCGAAGTCGTTTTCTCCGAAAACGTTCAGCTCCGTTCCTCAATCCCTAGCTTCTCGCAACCTTCTCGGCGCTGAAAAGCCAAATTATTAAATCTTCATCTTCCGGTAATTTAATAATTCGTCTTTTGATCGCGAAGCTAGGCTCTTAAGCTTATTCGGCATCGAATCTTGCGTTCAGCCGGGCTTTCCGGTACTCACGTAGGCTTCTCCGGCCTCTGCTTCCGAAGTCGTTTTCTCCGAAAACGTTCAGCTCCGTTCCTCAATCCCTAGCTTCTCGCAACCTGAAGCGTTTTGCAAAAATGCTAACAGGAAGCATAGGCTTCACGTTGAGAAAGCCGAAAGATCCAGCCTTTTCCCTGCCCGTCACGATCCCGAAGCGCCCAAAAAAACCGCCTTGACCGGGGAATGATCCCGTATCAAGACGGTTATTCTCACGAAAACGATTATTGTTTTTCCACTTCAACCACTGTGTCGCCGTCGAAATATAGAACAATTTTATCATTTTCTTGGAGGGATTGCACGGAAATTGTCGTGTCGCCTTGGTGAATATATGTGTCCGAAGATACCGGGAAGCGGTAATTCGTATCGCTGAGGCCCGCTCTCAAGGTGATGATCTCTTTGTTGACCGCGTCATAGCGGGATACTTTCCGTTCTTCCTTGGTCAGTACCGTTACGACCAGCGAACCGTCGGTAGCCTTGCGGACCTCCACCCGGTCCGAAGTGGTCAAACTGGAAATATTTTTACTTTCGGACGTGCCCCTTACCACTTTCACGCCGTTTTTCAGCGAGAACGATTGAGACTCGCCGGAGTAATCCTTCACGACGAGCGAAGAATCCCCAATGCTCTCAACCGCGCCATAGGTCAGGTTGATGACTTGCAAGGAGGTTGCCGTCTGCCCGCTGAAAACGACGTTGACGGTTTGGCCTTCCTCAAGATCGTAAATATCGATCACCTTTCCGTTGTCATCGAGGAGCTTCGCCTTATCGACATAGAACGTATAATATTCTCCATCCGAAATGCCGCGGACGCGGCTGTTCGAGCCGCCGATCTGATCGACTTTAAATTGCATCGTTTTGTTCAGGGCAAGCGTGTCTACCTCGTTCTGGTTTGACGAAAGGATCACAGTAACCGGATCGCCTTCCTCGATGTCGGACAGCGATGGGCTGCTTTCCCCGTATACTTCAATATCGGGCGAGGAGCCATCGTAAGACAGCGTGATTTCTTTGCCGCTTGCCAGTTCAATGGTGATCTCCTTGTCTCCTTTGTCATAAGACACAAAAGTACCTTCGTACTTATAAATCAGTTCGAGAGACAAAACTCTGTCGCCCAGATGGGTCAAGCTGATTTTTTTGCCCTTGGACAAAAGGTCTTTGCCCTTCGATAGAGTCAGCGTATCGGAATCATCGATAATTTCCGTGTCGTCATCGAGTGTAAAAGCCTGAATCTTCTCGTTGGAATCCACGACCATCAAGGCTTGATATTTCGAATCGTAGCTTACGACGGTCAGATTCGTCATCTCTTCGGTTTGGCGGCCGGTCACTTCGATCTTGGTGATCACGTCGTCCGGGCTCAATGTCAATTCCACAATGTCCCCGCCGTTTACGTCCGTAATCAGATCGTCCAGGGTCGGATTCAGAATCCCGTCGATGATAACCTCGACATCCTCATCCAAAGACTTGATTTCAGCCTTTCCGGAAGTGTTGGTATAGCTGAGCAGCTTGTCTCTTTCAATGCTGAGCAAGGTTCCTTTTACAGTTCTTTCCATGCCTTCGGTAATTTCCAGCCGGGTAATGACACTGTTCTTGACGGTATATTCGACGGAAGCGCCTTCCTGGATTTCTCCCGCGCTGCCCAGCAGCTCGTTCTGATACAGCATAATGGAACTGCTGTCGAATCCGAACGTTTCCATGTTGCCGGAATCGTCCTGAATGCTGATCGTCTTATCAGTCAAATCCACGTCCTCGACGGTTCCGCTGCCGCTCTTGTTGATATTGGCCGATTTAACCTGAATGATCACCGGTTTGTTCAAGCCGCTGAACGTCTCGCGCTGCACGATCACAATGCTGTCCTTGGTTAAATCCTCCGGACTGATTTCATTGCCGTTCTGGTCGATGAATTTCGTGCTGCTGTCATACGTATAAGTTACCGAATCGTCGTCAACAAGCAGTAGCAGACGGTTATCCGAAAGTGTGTAAAGCAGGGTCCCTTCCGTGCTGACAAGCTGCAATTCGGGATCGCGAATTTCCACGTAAGCCGCCGAGCCGACTTTATCGACCACCATCACCTTGGTGTAGAGCCGCAAATTGCTTTTGGAGATCTTCGTTTCCGAATCTTTCGTAAAATAAACGGAACGATTATCGAGTACGAAGCTCTTGGTCATGCCATCCACGTACAGCGTGATCTTGTCATCGGTCAGCCCGGTAACAATGCCTTCGGAAACCGTGCTGTATCCCGGATCGACATATTCGCTGCCCCGGCCGAAGAAGGTGGCGAGCTGCGCCCGCGTTACACTGCCTTGCGGTTCGAATTTGTTGCCTTCCACCCCGTTTGTCAATTCAAGCTGCACCGCCACATTGACATAACCACGGGCGGCTTCGGAAATGTTGGCTTGATCCGCGAAACCGGTGGAAGTTCCCGCCGCGGACTTCGCTTCGGCATCTTTGCCCAGCGCCCGGACCAGAAGCTTGGCGACCCATTCACGCGTCGCCTTTTTGCTGCCCCAGGATTCGCCCGCCGCCGTCGCCTTTACTTCTTCGGCTTCGCTGATCAGATTTTCATTTACCGCAAGCTCCACATAAGGCTTAAAATAAGTGCCCACTTCCATCGTGGAAGGAGTGGCCGAACCGTCGCCAAGCTTCGAATCCAGATTCATAAACCGGATAGCCATCGTCACCGCTTCCTGCTGGGTCACGCTGTCGCCGGGCCGGAACTTTCCGGCATCCCCCAGAATGATTCCTTCGGAAGCAAGTTTATAGATGTACTTTTCAGCCCAGAAACCGTCTTTCACATCGCTAAAAATTAAAGAAGACGCTGTCGTTTGCGTTGTTGTGGAAGTCTGGTCCCCGTCCGCGAATGCGGCCGTTCCCCCGCCAAGGACCATCGCCGTTACGAGCATGGTGGATACTGCCTTCTTGGTGCTACGTCTAAAAGTTCGTTTATAAGATGACATCACATTCTCCCCTTTAAAAAAGATCACATTACCATGTTCGACGGCCGGCCCCCATGTTCCTCTAAAAATCGACTAATTTCTTGTCATCGGATGTTCAAGCTCCACATGTCCCATTAAAGTGTCGACCTGTTCACCGTCCACGAGCAGCTCGATCGATTGCACTTCCGTAAACTGAAACATCGTTTGCTTTAACGCATCCAAAGCCAGCGATTCTCCGCCGGCGCCCAGGCGAGCTTCGTCCGGCAGCGTAATATCGATCGTCAATTGTCCGTTTTCGAGCTCGGCTTTATTGAATTCAACCTTCTCCCACAGGGCGAACAAATCGTCCTGCCCGCTTGATTTCAAAGTTTCCAAAGCTGCCAGATATTTCTCCGCCTCATCTTCGTAAGTGATTTCCGCGGAAGATTTTTTCAGGTCCAGCATTTGATCGTCCGTATAGTACGTTTCGATCGTTTCTGTTTCTGCTTCCGTTTGCTCGCCCGCGGCCTGATCCGGGTCCGAGACGCCCGGGGATACGCTGTTGTTCCCCCCGGCGGCGGAGCCGGTCTGATTCCCGCTCACGCTGTTCCCGGCGTTTCCGTTGACGGAGCCCTCGTCCGGCGAAGAAGCCTGTGGTTTTTGCCCGCATCCGGTGCTCAAAGCGAGCAGGAGAACGAGCATCCCGGTAATCCATAGTTGTTTTTTAATCATTGTCGTTTCCTCCTTAACCGAAATGCTGTCAGTTCATGCCTAGATATTCTTTAATTCCTTCAACCACCCCGGCGGCGACGCTGTCTTGGAAAGCTTCGGTATAAAGCAACGCGTTATCGCTCTTGTTGCTGAGATACCCGCATTCCAGCAGGACGGCCGGCATGTCGGTTTCCCGGGTCACATGCAGGCTGGCGGTCCGTACGCCGCGATCGGACAATCCCGAGGACTGAACGAGGTACTTGTGCATAATGTTGGCCAACGCTTTGCTTTCCGACCGCGTATAATAGGTCTCTACGCCGCTTGCGCTCGCGCTGCCCGAGTTGGCGTGAATCGAAATGAAGAGATCGGCGTCCAGATCATTCGCGATCTTGACCCGGTCCTGCAATGTCGGATAAGTATCGCTGCTTCGCGTCAAGACAAAATCGATATCCGTCTCTTGCTTGAGCAGTTCCTCCACCTTCAGCGCGACGGCAAGATTGAAATCCTTCTCCCTATTGCCGGTCACGCTGATCGCACCTGGATCTTTGCCGCCGTGTCCGGCGTCGATTACAACGAGTTTTTTGCCGTTGCCGCCCGGCTTCGCAGGTTCCGATGGAGCAACCGCATCCAGATTAACGATAATAATGCCGTCATTTTCGTTAACTACTTCATAATACTTGGCGTTGTTCATATCCAAAACGACCCGAACGGTCGAAGGATTATCGCTGAACAATGCGTACCGGACTTTGGAGACATCGGGATATTCCGTAACTTCAAGGTATCCGTTCTTCGTTTCATCAAGCATTTGCCCGTTCGAGAAAGTATCCGCGAATTTGGTATTCGGCAGATCGATGACGATCCGGTCCGGCCCCGTCATCGTAAACACCTTCGGTGTTACATTTTTGTCGACCGCGATCATAAGCCGATTGTTGGCGAAGCTGATGCCTCCGACATTCGCCAGATCGACTGACGGATCCGGCACTTGCTCGGGCTCCCCGGCCTCGCTGCCGCTGCCGGCGTTTTCGCCGGAGCCGGTCCCGTTTCCGCTTCCGGAATTCGGGGTAATGAGATATGCGGACTTCTTGGTATTGTCCCAGCTTACTTTCAGTCCCGTCTGCTCGCCAATGAAGCGAAGCGGGACGATGGTCGTGTCGCTGACCAATTTCGGCGCGGCCGCAAGCTTGACCGCTTTGCCGTTTACCGTTGCCGTGCTGCTGTCCACGGTCAGTTTAATCACTGTACCGGACTGCTCTATGGTTACCGTGCGCGTCTTTTTATCCCAATTGACGTCAAAACCCAGCTCCTCCACGACGACACGAATAGGAATCATCACATTTCCATTGATGTTTTGGATCTCGCCGTTCTTCGGCAAATCCAGCGCTTTACCGTCCAGATAAATGCTGGTCGCCGATGCGGCTTGTCCGATTTGCGGAAAAACAAATAAAATACAAGCCAAAAACATGAACACTGTGAACCCAATTTTTTTCATCCGTCACCCCTACCATCCTTAAATTTTGCCTCATGATGACCGGGTGAAGAAGCCCGTTGCCCCAGGCACCACCAGACGACATATTAGACGCCCATAATCCTCAAAAGTTGCGATAAATTGCTATTTTTCTTGGCAAATAAAGAGAGCCCCGGAGTTCCCTCCAGGGCAGCTAGGCGTTGTTTTTATTTTTTGAACGGATGTTCAAGATCCACATGTCCCATTAGAGACTCCGGCTTCTCGCCATCCACCGTAAGCTCCAATGCCTTCACTTCGTCGAACTGGAAAAACGTCTGTTTCAAAGCGTCGATCGCAAGCGACTCACCGCCGGCTCCGAGCTGCGCTCCTGCGGGAAGGGTAACGTCCAGCGCGACCTCGCCCTCCGCAAATTGTACCGAATTCAGTTCAATCTTCTCCCACAATGAGAGCTGTCCGGGGTCTGCGGTTTGCAGCGCCTTGAACGCTTCCTTGTATTTCAGCAGATCCTCCGTATACGTAATCTCCCGCTCTACTCGTTGCAGCTCCATCAAGTTATCATCGGTAAAATAAACCCCGATCGTCTGCGTGGTGGCTTCCGGCGCCGCGGAGTCCGCCTTAGTCCCTTCGCCGCTACCCGCTCCCTCCGCGACTTGACCGCCACCCTCCGGATTTTCCGTACCCGGATCCGTAACTTGGGTCTCCTGAACCGGTTCCCCGGGTTCTGCGGCCGGAGCCGTTTGCGGCTTTTGTCCGCAGCCCGCGGCCGCCAACATCGAAAGCAGAAGCAGTCCCGTAATCGCTATTTTTTTCATGCTTTAACCCCCTTGATCAAGCTTGTACCCGCCATGGCGGCGGACTACAAGCCCAAATATTCCTTGATTCCCGCCACAATGGCTTCGGCGAGACGCTGCTGGAAATCTTCGGAGTACATTAGCGCCTCATCGTTTACGTTGCTTAAGTATCCCGCTTCAAGCAGGACGGCCGGCATCTTCGTCTCCCGCGTTACATGCAGACTCTTTTGCCGGACACCGCGGTCGGTCAACCCCGTGGCCGCCACCATATGGTTGTGCATCACATTGGCGAGCGAAATGCTATCATCCCGCGTATAATACGTTTCCAAACCGGTCGGATTGGAAGCCCCATCGAAGCTGTTGCCGTGAACGGACACGAAGATCGTCGCATTCAAATCGTTCGCCAACTTCGCCCGGTCCTCCAATGATAGGGTGTCGTCGGCGGAACGGGTCAAAACATAATCGAGACCGCTCTCCTGCCGGAGTAATTGCTCAACCTTTAATACGACGGCAAGCGTAAATTCCTTCTCCAGTTTGTTATTAATGCTGGTCGCCCCCGGCGCGCTGCCGCCATGCCCCGCATCGATGACGACAAGCGGCTTGCCGCCGGCGCCCGGCTTCAGTCCCGAGTTCGCGGAGGACGCGGTCAAATCAATGATGAGTAGTCCGTTCCCGTCATTCGTTACCTGATATTGCACGCTGTGAGTAAGGTCGACAACGACCCGGACCGTCGAAGGCTCGCTGCTGAACAGGGAGTAACGGACCTGGGTAACATCGGGATAATCACTTACCGCAAATTGTCCGCGCTTCGTTTCATCAAGAGGAAGCATGTCTCCGAAGCTCTCGTCAAAAGCGACATCCGGGATGTCCACAACCAGCCGGTCCGGCCCGTTCATCGTGAACACATTCGGTTCAATGTCGCTCGGTCCTGCGATCATCAGCCGATTCTCGCTGAAGCTGATCCCTTTGATATAGCCGATTTCGCCTGCGCCGTCAGACTCATCCTCGACCGGCGTTTCGGGTATGTATGCGTCTTCCACATCGCTATCGTCCGGCGGCAATACCTCATCGGTTTCCGCCCCCGGCGAGGCGCTGCCCATTCCGGGCCGTGCGGAGCTTCCGGCTCCTCCGTTTGGACTATAAAGATAGGCCGATTTCGAATCGTTATCCCAGCTAACTTTAAGCCCCGTTTGTTCGCCGACAAACCGCAGAGGAACCATCGTCGAATTGCTTTGCAATACCGGAGGAGCGGACAAGCTTACGCTCTTGCCGTCCACAGTCGCTTCGCCGCTTCCGACGGTCAGCCGCAAATCCGTCTCTCCCTGGGTAATCGTCACCACCCCGGTCTCTTTCTCCCAATTCACGTCATAGCCCAGACTTTCCACAATCACCCGCAGCGGAACCATTACGCTGCCGTTAATATTGCCCGCCTTGGCCTGGGCAGGCTGCTCCAATTCGACTCCGTCCAGGTAAATATGGGCTCCCGACGATTCGGCTCGACTCAATCCCGGGAACGCCAGCAGAAAAAAAGCAAGTACAAGCAAAAATCCGATTTTCTTCATTATGTAATCCCTACCATTCTCGTTATTTACCGGGTGGCTCCGGTATGTGCGAGGAATACCGACAAACTCATGTCATAAAAAAACGGACGGCGGCCAACGATGCGACAAGTTTACTAATTGCTTCCATAATATCAGAAATTATTCCTTTCTGATAGACTTATATTTTCATAGGCAGACAAAAAAGGACGGCAAAATTACCCCCTCATGCAAAAAAGCCGCCCGGAATTCTCTTGAATTCCGGGCGGCTGCAAGATTGCCTTACATAAATCTATTAGGCGAATTTCTTTTGCTCATAGGCCGCAATCAAGTCCTCATGCTGCAGCGTAAGGCCGATGTCGTCCAGGCCTTGCAGCAGGAATTGGCGGCGGTGCTCGTCAAGATCGAAATCGATATGAAGGCCGTATTCATCTGTGATCGTTTTGCTTTCCAAGTCGACGGTCAGTTTATAGCCCTCATGGGCCGCCGTGCGCTGAAACAGATCTTCCACCTGCTCTTCGGAAAGCTTGATCGGCAGGATGCCGTTCTTAAAGCAGTTGTTATAAAAAATATCCGCAAAAGACGGTGCGATCACGCAGCGGAAGCCGTAGTCGAGAATCGCCCATGGCGCGTGCTCCCGGGAGGAGCCGCAGCCGAAATTGACGCGCGAGATCAGAACCGATGCCCCCGCGTAGCGCGGCTGGTTGAGGGCAAAGTCCGGGTTCACATTGCCTTCCGTATCAAAACGCCATTCATAGAACAAAAACTGTCCGAACCCGGTCCGTTCGATTCGCTTCAAAAATTGTTTCGGTATAATCGCATCGGTATCGACGTTAACACGGTCAACAGGGCCGACGATACCGGTCATTTTCGTAAATGCTTGCATTGTTCTTATTCTCCCCTCTATACGCTTTGGTTAGCTTACGACTTCGCTCTTCACATTCCATTCGCGCACATCGACGAAGCGGCCTTTGATCGCCGCTGCCGCCGCCATCGCCGGCGAGACGAGATGCGTTCTGCCGCCGCGGCCTTGACGGCCCTCGAAGTTGCGGTTCGAAGTGGATGCGCAGCGCTGTCCCGGCTGAAGCACATCGGGGTTCATCGCCAAGCACATGCTGCAGCCCGCTTCGCGCCATTCAAACCCGGCTTCGATAAACACTTTGTCGAGCCCTTCCTTCTCCGCCTGAATCTTCACGCGGCCGGAGCCCGGGACGACGATCGCCGTCACTTTATCGGATACTTTATAGCCTCTGGCCACTTCCGCGGCGGCGCGCAGATCCTCGATCCGCCCGTTGGTACAGGAACCGATGAACACATAGTCGATTTCGATATCGGTCATCGGCGTGCCGGGAGTAAGGCCCATATATTCAAGCGCTTTTTCGGCCGCTTTCCGTTCGTTGTCCGTGGCAAAATCCGCCGGGTTCGGCACGCGGCTGCTGATGCTGGTGCCCATACCCGGGCTTGTGCCCCAGGTGACTTGCGGAATCAGGGAATCGACGTCGAATTCGACGACGCGGTCGTATTCCGCGCCTTCGTCGGTCGTCAGTTTTTTCCATTCCGCCACCGCAAGCTCAAAAGCTTCGCCCTGCGGCGCATGCTCTCTGCCGCGCAGATAATCGAACGTCGTGTCGTCCGGTGCGATCAATCCGGCTCTTGCTCCGGCTTCGATCGACATGTTGCAGACGGTCATGCGCTCTTCCATCGACAGCTCGCGGATGGCTTCGCCGGTATATTCGATGACGTACCCGGTCGCGAAATCCGTTCCGTACTTGGCGATCACGCCGAGGATCAAGTCCTTCGCCGTCACGCCCGGTTTGCGTTTGCCGACAAACCGCACTTCCAGTGTCTTCGCTTTGGCTTGCTGCAAACATTGGGTTGCCAGTACATGCTCGACTTCGCTCGTCCCTATCCCGAAGGCGAGCGCGCCGAACGCGCCGTGCGTGGACGTATGGCTGTCGCCGCAGACGATCGTTTTGCCCGGATGCGTCAAGCCCAGCTCCGGACCCATGACGTGAACTACCCCTTGATCGATTGTATCCAGATCGTACAGCGTCACGCCGAAATCGCGGCAGTTTTGCGACAGCGTATCGATTTGCTGCTTGGAGATCGGGTCCGCGATATTGTAACGGTCCTTGGTCGGCACGTTATGGTCCATCGTCGCGAACGTCAGCTCCGGACGGCGAACCTTGCGGCCGCTAAGGCGCAGCCCTTCAAAGGCTTGAGGCGAAGTTACTTCGTGAACGAGATGCAGGTCGATATACAAAATGCTCGGCTTGCCTTCCTCTTGATAGATCACGTGATTATCCCAAATTTTCTCATACATCGTCTTTTTGCTGGTCATTGAATTCACCCCACACAAGAATTCGAACATTTGACGAAACAGACACGGCTGTTTCTCTGTTGAGAATAAATATATCATCTCTCGTTTCATTGTTCCAAGATATAATAACTATAATATTGATAGTTTGATCCTATAAGTGAACCGGCCCGTTCCTTTGAATTTTTGAATGCCGCGAATTACAATATTGGTAAAACGCTAAGGAGCCCTCTTATGTGCGGACGATATACCCTTACCATATCATTGGATGAGCTGATTTTAAGATATCTTATCGAAGAGTCGACAATGGCATATTTCACGCCAAAATATAATGTAGCTCCCTTCCAGAAGGTTCCGGCGATTGTCGGGAGCAAGGCGGGCAACCGGCTGGGCGAGCTCCGCTGGGGCCTCGTCCCGTCATGGGCCAAGGATGATAAGATCGGAAGCAAAATGATCAACGCCCGTGCGGAAACACTGACGGAAAAGCCGGCATTCGGCCGGCTGCTCTCCTCCCGCCGCTGCGTCATTCCGGCGGACGGCTTCTACGAATGGCGGCAAAATGCGGGCGGGAAGCAGCCGTACCGGATTCTGATGCGGGACGGCGGCATTTTCTCTTTTGCCGGGCTGTACGATATCTGGACCGGTCCGGAAGGCGACAAGCTGGCTACTTGTACGATCATTACCACCGAGCCCAATTCGTTGATGGCCGAGATTCACAACCGGATGCCCGTCATCCTCCGCCGGGAAGAAGAAGCTGCCTGGCTGGACCGCGAAAATACGGATGTGCCGTCGCTGCTTAAGCTATTGAAGCCGTATGGCGCAAACGAAATGCGAGCCTACCCCGTATCTTCTGCAGTCGGGAACGTGAGGAACGATTCGGCGGAGCTGCTGGAGGAAATTTCAGAGCCCAAATAAAAAAGCAAGGCAGAGACCTCCCCTGCCCTGCTTATTTTATTGCCGAAGTTTCAAATTTCCTTGCCGTTATCCACGCGGATTCACCAAAATTTTCGATTGGCTCTTATCCTTGATCAGCAGCTCCAGACCGTCTTCGACCAGGTTGTCCAAGCCGATTTTCTTCGTGATGACCTTCTTCACGTCCAGTTGGCCGGCGGAGATCAGCGCGATGACTTCGGGGAAGACATGGCGGTACGCCAGAGAGGCCGTAATTTTCAACTCTCCGATCAGAACCGGAGTGACGTCCAGCGTGACCGGCTTGGCAAAGGCGGCGATAATCATCAATTGCCCGCCTTTCTTCAACGAATGGACCGCGCTTGTAAAAGTGGCTTGAGCGCCGGCCGCTTCATAAGCGACATCCACGCCAAGCGGGAACAAGGAACGGACTTTTGCGTCCACGTCCTCTTCCAGGCTGTTGACACTCACCGTAGCGCCGACCTCGAGCGCCTTTTCCAGGCGTTCCGCGGAAATATCGACCGCGATAATATTGGCGGCTCCGGCGGCTTTGGCCGAGATGATCGTCAACAGGCCGATCGGTCCCGCGCCGAAGACAATCACATTGTTTCCGGCCTTCAGATCGCTGGATTTGACCGCTTGAAAAGCTACCGCCGCCGGTTCCACCAGCGCGCCTTCCTCCATGGACACATTGTCCGGCAGCTTGTGGACCTTGCCGGCGCCGACGATCGCATATTCGGCAAACCCGCCGTCCGCGTTCAGGCCCAGGAATCCGAACGTGTTGGAAAGATTGTATTTGCCCAAGCCTGCATAGTAATCATCCTGCGCGTAAATCAAAGGCTCGATCGCCACCCGGTCGCCAACGGCCAACCCGCTAACGCCTTCTCCTATCTCCGTAACAACCCCGGCGAATTCATGGCCGAGCGTTAAAGGAAGACTGCGCCCGCTCACCGGATGCGGCGTTTCGGATACGCCCATGCCGTGATGGTAGGCGTGGAGGTCGCTCCCGCAAATCCCCGTCCAGTCGACTTGGACTTTGACATTCCCGGCCGTTGCGTTCGGTTCGGGAATATTTTCGATGCGTACGTCTTTTGCGCCGTAAATAACAGCCGCTTTCATGAATAAGCATCTCCTTAACATTCGTTTTTTGATAAATATGAGAAGTCTGTAAAAATTGTCATTGACATTTTTAATTATAACACTGTTATTTCGCCGGCAACAAAAACGCATCGCCATTAGCTTGGCTTACACCCATAAAAAAGGCGCCGCGATCCGTTTCGGATTACAGCGCCTTCCCAATTTTCTTTTCCCGGCAAACTACGGTTTCCATTTATGCTTGCACTCTGTGCAGCGGTTGACTCTGGGCATCATGAAGCTGAATACCGAGATGATTATAAAAACGAATCCCAAGATCAACAACGGCCAGTACACGAGCAAACCGAGCCACAGCAGGCAGCCGCCGGCGGCAAACCACAGCAGAAAATAGTACAGCTTGCCTCTGGAAACCACCTTATTGGATTTGCATTTGGGACAAGATTCCCATACATCCGTCATTTCATTCTCTCCTCATATGCGATGCCGGCGAATCAGAAATCGATCCCCATTACATGATCCAGCGGGACCGGGCCGATATTCCGGCTGTCATTGCTGTTGTTGCGATTGTCGCCCATTACGAAGATGTGATCCTCCGGTACTTCAAACACTTGTTCGACGCCGGTGTTCATCCGCTCCTTGATATACGGCTCCTGCAGCGCCTCTCCGTTGCGGTATACCTGGCCGTTCTTGATTTCGATCGTATCTCCGGGCAGCCCGATCACTCTTTTGACGTAAAAAATTTCTTCCTCTTGCCCGCCCGACAGAAGCTTGATTAACGGGTGTTCTTTCAAGTCGTCCAGAAAGGACCGGCTCCGGTCAACCCGGCTGTCAATGATGACTATATCGCCATATTCGGGCAGCTTGTCGAGCGCATGGCTGACTTTCCAGGCATAAATCCGCTGATTGTCGTTCAGGGTAGGCTCCATGGAATGGCCTTCGACTTTATAGGGCTGAATCACGAAAATTCCGATGAATAAACTGAGCACAAAGCCGATCACGACGGCGATGCCCCAGCCTTGAATCTCTTTCCAAACCTTTTTCAAACCGTACACCTCCATCGTAAACTTATCATAATTATCATAATTATGTATCTATTATACATGCAACTTCGGGTCCATCTCAAACTTGTTTCATGAATATACCCGTTTGCTATAAACAACTGTTAGAGGACTCCTGCCAACCGCCTATATAGGTTATAATGTTTAATAGGTAAAACTTATAAAGATTTTAACGAGGTGAACATATGGAACTCCGCCAGCTTCAATATACGCTGCAAATCGCCGAAGAACGCAATTTCTCACGGGCCGCCGACAAGCTGCATATCGCTCAGCCTTCGCTCAGCCAGCAGCTGTCCAAGCTGGAGAGGGAACTCGGGGTCAAGCTGTTCCAGCGCAACACCAGCACCGTCGAACTGACTTACGCGGGCGCCAGCTTTATCGAGCATGCCCGCAAAATCATGGACGCCGTCGAGCAGCTCCGCCAGGAAATGGACGACATCTCCCAGCTTAGGGCCGGGCGTGTCGTCATCGGCAGCATGCCGATCACCGGATCGCATCTGCTACCTTATGTGCTGCCCGCGTTTAAGGAGGCTTACCCGGATATTCAAGTCGCCCTGCTGGAGGATACGTCACTGAACCTGGAGAAACTGACCGCCGGGGGCGGAACCGACCTCAGTCTGCTGTCGCTGCCGTTGCAGGAGCCGACTCTGACCTATGAGCCGATCGGAGAAGAAATCATCGATTTGGCCGTGCCGCCGCAGCATCCGCTGGCGTCTTTCGAAGCCAGCCCCGGAGGAGTTGCGCTGGAGCAGCTCAAGGACGAGCCGTTTATCGTCCTGAAGAAAGGCCAGGGCTTCCGCAAGCTGACGATCGACCTGTGCCGGAGCGCCGGCTTTGAACCGAATATTGTATTTGAAAGCAACAATATCGAAACGGTGCAATCATTGGTGGCCGCCGGGATGGGGATCACGCTGGTGCCCCGGTTCATCGCCCGCTCGAAACGCAGCGAGCTGATCCCGGTGTACATTCCGCTGTCCTCCTCCCCGAGCCGGACGCTGGTGATCGCCTACCGCCGGGGCCGCTACTTGTCCAAGGCGGCCGAAGCGTTTATCGAAACGTTCAAATCGACGCTTACCCAGCGCTACAGCTCATAAAGCCCGGGCCGCCGGTCGGCGAATACCGGGATGCGTTCCCTGACCTGCCCCACCAGGTCCAGGTCGATCGCTCCCGTGACGATCTCTTCCCCTTCACCGCCCTCGGCCACGGTTTCGCCCCAAGGGTCGATGATGAGCGAATGTCCGAAGAAGGCGTCATTGCCGCTCGCGCCGGTCCGGTTGCAGGCGATCACGTACATCTGGTTCTCGATCGCCCGCGCCGCCAGCAGCGTCCGCCAGTGATGCAGCCGGGGATGAGGCCATTCCGCCGGCACAAACAGCGCTTTGGCGCCATTCAGCGCCAGCGTGCGGATCAGCTCGGGGAAGCGGATATCGTAGCAGATGGCCGCGCCGGCCTTGAAGCCGTCAAGTTCGAATAAGACGGGCTGTTCTCCCGGGGCCAGATGCTTCTCTTCCTCCATCAGCCGGAACAGATGGATTTTGGAGTAAGCGCCGGCTTCCCTTCCTTCCCGGTCAAACATCAGCATTGTATTGTAGACCCGGCCGTCCCGCTTCTCCGCGATCGAACCGGCTACGATATGAATGCCGTGATTCCGGGCAAACGATGATACCCAGGCCCGGGTATCCTGCCCTTCGGGGTCGGCGAGGCCCCCGATTTGCGGCAGCGCATACCCGGTGTTCCACATTTCCGGCAGAACGATCACATCCGGTTTCACGGGCGCGGCTGCGGCCTGTTCCATTTTGTCCGCAAGCCGTTCCCGGTTCAGGCGCGGATTCCCGAGCGCGATATCGCACTGGATCAGCGCGATCTGCCATGCTTTTGCGTTGCGGTCCATCGACTAAGCAACCTCCTCTACTCGCATCTATTTATATATGACAAATTACAAAATGCATGATTCTGACTCTCATCATATAGGGCCTTCCGCAGCCGTGCAAGTCTTTCCCGCTTCGGCAGCCTCGGGCCAAATCCGCCGTTTTCTTTTGCAAAGCCTCCATCGGCATGGTATTCTATCAATAAACGTAATGACGGGACCAGTAAGAGATTGACCAGCGGACCTAAAGAGAGCAGATTCCATCGGCTGCGAGAATTTGCGGACCGCCCCTCCGAATCCTACCCCCGAACGGCCGGCCGACAACGCCGGACAGCGCCCCTGTTACCG
Source organism: Paenibacillus haidiansis (assembly GCF_036553665.1). Lineage (NCBI taxonomy): Bacteria > Bacillati > Bacillota > Bacilli > Caryophanales > Paenibacillaceae > Paenibacillus > Paenibacillus haidiansis. The sequence continues at coordinate 109,614 of NZ_JAZHPZ010000001.1, forward strand.
GGCTATATGAGTCGGATGATCAATCATCAATAAAGGTGGTACCGCGGAAGTCGAAACTTTCGTCCTTTGCATGCAAAGGCGGAAGTTTTTTTGGTTTCATCGAAAAATTGCATTTACATATTTATTACATTAAGGAGTGATCTCCATGCAACGCCGTATTGTCGTGAAAATCGGCAGCAGTTCACTGACTACCCCGGAAGGAGGACTAAACCGGGATGCCATCGCCTATTTCGCCGCCGAGCTGGCCGCTTTGAAGTCAGCGGATATACAAGTGCTGCTTGTTACCTCCGGCGCCGTGGCCGCCGGATTCCGCGAGATCGGGTATGCGGAGCGGCCGAAGCTGCTGCACGAGAAGCAAGCCGCGGCCGCCGTCGGACAGGCGCTGCTCATGCAGGTTTACCGGGAAGAGCTGGCCTTGCACGGTGTGTCGGCCGCCCAGGTGCTGCTCACCCGATCTGATTTCCAGAACCGGAAGCGGATGGGAAATGCCAGCATGGCGCTGGAAGAGCTGCTGGGCCGCGGCATCCTGCCGATTATCAACGAAAACGATACCGTTTCGGTCGACGAATTGAAATTCGGGGACAACGATACGCTGTCCGCGCTGGTGGCGAATCTGATTAAGGGAGATCGGCTTCTGATTCTGACCGATACCGACGGTCTTTATACCCGGGATCCCCGCATCGACCCCTCTGCCGAACGGATCGGGCACGTGAAGGAAATCACCGAGGAGATTTACGGAATCGCCGGCGGAGCGGGCTCTTCCGTAGGCACGGGCGGCATGCGCTCCAAGATCGACGCGGCCAAAATCGCTTCGCGCGGCGGCGTGCCGGTGTTTGTCGGGAAAGCGAGCCTCCCGGGCGAGCTGCGGCAAATCGTCGACGGCCAGGGGCGCGGGACTTATTTCGAGTCCCATGGCTCCGCCCTGCCGCGAAAGAAGCAGTGGCTCGGGTTCCTGTCGACCCCGATCGGGAGCCTGCTGGTCGACGCCGGAGCCGAAGAAGCGCTCATCCACGGCGGGCGCAGCCTGCTTCCGGTCGGCGTCCGCGGAGCCAAAGGGCATTTCCAGACCGGCGACGTGGTCGAAGTGCTTAGCGAGGATGGCGAGGTACTGGGCCGCGGAATCATCAATTATGACGCCGAACAGCTCCAGGAAATCCTCGGCCTGCCGAGCAGCGAGGTCATGAAGCGGGTGCACGAGGTGCATCGTTTGGAAGTCATACACCGCGACGAGTGGATCTCTCTAAAATCTTAGGCGGGCGGCGGCGCGCGGCTATTTTGCCGTTTTCCTTTGCATTGGTAGTTATTGCGTGGTATTCTATCAGTAATCAAACCGGATAGATTGCTTCACCGAAACGTGATGACGGGACCAGTAAGAATGATCAGCGGCGTATTTCAGAGAGTAAATTCCGAACGGCTGCGAGAATTTACCGCCTGCCCTTTCCGAACCTATCCCCGAACGGCCGGCTGTCCAAAGCCGGACAGACGCCCCTGTTACCGGGCTCAAAGTCGGATGACCGATAAGTCATCAATTAAGGTGGTACCGCGGAAGTATAACTTTCGTCCTTTGCTTGGCAGGGGCGGAAGTTTTTTTATTTTTCATTACGTTTGGAGGGTTCTGTGATGAGCGAAGTGATACAAAAAGCAAAGCAGGCCGGCACGGCGGCGGCCGTATTGAACAGGCTGACGACCAAGGAAAAAAATGACGCCCTGCTTGCGGCGGCGGACGCGCTGCTGGCGAATGCCGATGCCATCATCGCGGCGAATGAAGAAGATTTGCGGCGCGGGCGGGATAACGGCACATCGGCCTCCTTGCTGGACCGCCTGGCCCTTGACGGGCAGCGGATCGCCGGGATTGCCGAAGGCCTGAGGCAGATCGTCGACCTGCCCGATCCCGTCGGCGAAGTTCTGGAAACGATCGAGCGGCCCAACGGCATGCTCATTACGAAGAAACGCGTTCCGCTCGGCGTAATCGGCATCATTTACGAGGCTCGCCCCAATGTGACGGTAGACGCGATCGGACTGTGCCTGAAAACGGGCAACGCCGTAGTATTGCGCGGCGGCTCCTCCGCCATCGCATCCAACCGCAAAATCGTGGAAGTCATTCACCAGGCATTATCGTCCACTTCGGTGCCCGCGGACGCGGTGCAGTTGATCGAAGATACGGACCGGGCGTCTGTGGATGAAATGCTGCGGGCCAACGGATTGCTGGACGTGGTCATTCCGCGCGGCGGCAGAGCGTTGATCCAAAATGTGGTGCAAAACGCCACCGTGCCCGTCATTGAGACGGGGGCCGGAATATGCCACACCTATATCGACGAATCCGCCGACCCGCAGATGGCGCAGGACATTGCGCTGAATGCAAAAGTCCAGCGGCCCTCCGTCTGCAATGCCATGGAAACCTTGCTCGTACACGAGCGGTTTGCGGAACAGCGGCTGCTTCCAATCGCCGAAGCGATGCGGCAGGCGAATGTCGAGCTGCGCGGCTGCGCCAGAACGCGGCAGCTTGTCCCTAGGGCGAACGAGGCGGCGGAACAGGATTATGCAACGGAGTATAACGACTACATTTTAAACATTAAAATTGTCGAAGGTTTGGATGAAGCGTTGGCGCATATCGCCCGGTTCGGGACGAAGCATTCCGAATGCATCGTCACGGAAAATCGCGAGCATGCGGAGCATTTCTTGCGTGAAGTGGATGCGGCCGCCGTATATCATAATGTCTCCACCCGTTTTACCGACGGATTTGAATTCGGGTTCGGGGCGGAGATCGGCATCAGCACCCAGAAGCTTCATGCCCGGGGACCTATGGGTCTGCCGGCACTGACCTCGACGAAATATGTCATTCAAGGAAACGGCCAGATCAGACCGTAAAAGGGAGGAAAATAATTTGAGTTTCTTGCATACAAACCCAGAAGAGAACATTACATTTTATGGAGCGGGATCGATGGCCGAGGCCGTCGTGCGCGGACTCATTTCCCGTTCGGTGGCCAAGCCGGGGCAAATCTCCATGTTCAACCGGAGCAACCGGGAGCGCCTGGCTTACCTTTCGGAGCATTACGGAGTGAATACCGCCGCCGATCAAACGGAAAAAGACGAAATGATCCGGAGCGCCTCGATTATCTTTCTTGCGATGAAGCCGAAGGACGCCGGAGAAGCGATCAGCCGGATACGCCCCCTGCTGTCGGAAAAGCAACTGATCATTTCGTTCATCGCCGGCTTGTCGATCGGCACCATTCAGCAACTACTGGGCACAAAACAACCCGTCGCCCGCACGATGCCGAACACCTCGGCCACGATCGGCCTAGGTACGACGGGGATATCCTTTTCGCCCGAAGTCGATGACGAGCAGCGGCAAAAAGTGCTGTCCTTTTTTGAAGCCGTGGGCAAAGCCGTCGTTATCGAGGAAAAGGATCAGGAAATTTTGACCGGAGTATCCGGCTCCGGACCCGCTTATATTTACTACATGATGGAGGCCATGATCGCCGCGGGAATCGAAGGCGGTCTGTCGCCGGAACAATCGCGGGAATTGACGGAGCAAACCGTGCTGGGCGCCGTGATGATGATGCGCGAGACAAAGGAAGATCCGGCCAAGCTGCGGAAGGACATCACCTCGCCGAACGGCTCGACCCAAGCGGCCATCGAGGTGCTGAGCGCCGGAGGGTTCACCGAAATTGTAAAAGCCGCCGTACACCGCTGCGCCGAGCGTTCCCGCGAAATGGGAGAAGAAGTAAAAAAAGCCCTGCTCTAAAAAGGAGAGCATAGCCATGAATTTTTCCGACACAAACAGACGACCTTGGATGAGCTAAAGGCCATTCACCGCCAATACGCTGACCAGGGCTGGTTTCCCGGCGTAACCGGCAATCTGTCGGCGCGCGTCGGCGGGTTTGCGCCGCGGTGCTTTTACTTTGCCATATCCGCGGCCGGGCGATTTCTGTTTGTCGATCAGGACGGAAGGCCCTGTGAAGCTACCGCTCTTTCGCTCGCGGCGGAGTCGTCGATTCATGCCAAGATCTACCGTTTGACCGGCTGCGGCGCCGCTTTTCACGTGCACACCGTCTATAGTCATGTAATCGGCGAATATTATGGAGGGCGCGGAGACGATCCTATCCAAAGGCCGGAAATATTCAAGGAGCTGGGGATTTGCACGGAGAACGCCGCCCCTTTGCACATCCCGGTTATCGCAGGTAGCGCCGACCCCGCTGCCGCGGCAAACAAATTCCGGCGGCGCTTTCGTCCCGACCTCCCCTGCTTATTGCCCGCAATCGCGGCATCTATGTCTGTGGCGGCAACGTACATGAAGCAAAGCGGCGCCTCGAAGGTTTTGAATTCGCCTTTGAAGTGTTGTACCGCTCCCTGCTTCTGCCGCCCAAGACCTAGATTATTCATCGATATGTTTGGCGTATGCCTCCGCATTCAGCAGTTTGGCGAAAGCGTCGTCAGGCTGATCCCGCAACCGGATGCGCACCATCCAGCCCTTATCGTACGGATCGGAATTGACCAGTTCAGGTTCGTCTTCCAATTGCCCGTTGATTTCCAGCACTGTTCCGCTTACGGGCGTAAACAGGTCGGAAACTGTCTTGACGGATTCGATCGTTGCGACGCCATCCTCCGCTTCTACCTCCCGACCGATTTCGGGGAATTCTACAAACACAATATCGCCGAGGCGATGCTGGGCAAAATCCGTTATGCCGATTTTTACCGTACCGTCCCCCAAATCCCTAACCCATTCATGCTCCTCGCTATAGTAATAATTGTCTTTGATTTCGCCTGCCACGAACTAAGCCTCCCCAACCGTATTGGCAAATACTATAAAACATAGTTCTGTTTTATAACATATTCTACCCTCCTTGGACATGTCAAGATTACTTACAAGCTAACCTTACGAAAATTATTGTAATCGTTATCAATTACAATAATTACTTAAATTTTTATTTTTCATGATAATTTTGTTGACATAGGAGCATGTTTTACGTATTAATGGATTTAAAACTAGCGATTGAAGGTAATGGGAGAGATTACTGCACAGTAACGCCGAAGGAGCAAGCCGCTTGGAGAAAGCGGTGAATCTCTCAGGCAAAAGGACCTTTACCGGACGCGACTCTGGAGAGCATCTGCCGGTTAAACCGCAGATCACCCAAGGGGAAACCCGTACCGCTTCATATTGCGGGGTAACTATCAGGTACAAGGGACAGAGCCAAAGAATGATATGCATTTTGCATGCTTATTCTTTGGCCTGTCTTTTTGTTTTTCAAAAACATGAGATAAGAATATGGCTAATAAGGCCACTGCGAGGTGATGAACATGTCGGATTTGCTGAGAACCCCGCTTTTCCCCCTCTATGGACAATACGAAGGCGCCCGCTGCATCGATTTCGGCGGCTGGGAGCTGCCCGTGCAATTCGGCGGCATTCAAAAGGAACATGAGGCCGTACGCCAGGCGGCCGGGTTGTTCGATGTTTCGCATATGGGCGAGTTTGTGATCGAAGGGCCTGATGCGGAAGCATTTTTGCAGCGGATGACGACCAACAATGTCAGCGACCTGGTCCCGGGAAAAGCCCAATACACGCTGATGTGTTATCCGGATGGCGGCGTCGTTGACGATCTGCTTGTCTATAAGCTGGATGAACAAAAATTTATGCTCGTCGTGAACGCCTCCAACATCGGGAAAGACTGGGACTGGCTTGAGGAGCAAAGCCGACCCTTTAACGGCGGCGTCCTTATGTATGACCGTTCCGATGCCACCGCTTTGCTTGCCCTGCAAGGGCCGCGGGCGGCGGCGATCATAGGCGGCATTTGCGATGCCGACATCTCCGGCCTGGAGTCGTACCGGTTCATGGACGGTGTTCGCGTCGGCGGCATCGCCGTGCTTCTCTCCCGCACCGGTTACACCGGGGAAGACGGGTTCGAACTGTACGTGCCGGCCGAACATGCGGCAGAGCTCTGGCAAGCGCTGATGCGGGCCGGAGAGCCGTACGGCCTCGTGCCGGCCGGACTCGGAGCGCGGGATACGCTGCGGTTTGAAGCCCGCCTTCCGTTATACGGCCAGGAGCTATCGGCGTCGATCTCGCCGCTGGAGGCCGGGGTCGGGATGTTCGTCAAACTGAACAAAGGCGAGTTTATCGGCCAAAGTGTTCTGGTGGAGCAAAAGTCGGCCGGGGTGCCGCGTAAGCTCGTCGGACTTGAAATGATTGACCGCGGCATACCGCGCACGCATTATCCGGTATTCGCGGATGGCGTGCAAGTCGGCGAGGTTACAACCGGAACCCAGTCGCCTACGCTCAAAAGAAACTTGGGGCTGGCGCTTGTCGACAGCCGGTACGCCGCTGTCGATACGCTGCTGGAAGTGGAAATACGCGGCAAGCTGCTCAAAGCGAAAGTTGTTCCGACCCCGTTTTACCGTAGAGCCAAATCCAAGTGACCTTCAACCGGAGAAAGGAGAATCGAAAGCCATGAAACACCGCTATCTCCCGATGACCGAGCAAGACCGGGCGGAAATGCTGTCCGCCGTCGGCGCAGAATCGGTTCAGGAATTGTTCAAGGATATTCCCGAAAATATCCGTTATCAGGGGGATCTCCCCGTCTCCCCGGCGCTGGACGAGTTTGCGCTGACCCGCCACCTGTCCGCGCTCGCGGCGCAAAACGCGGATACCCAGCGATATGTCAGCTTTCTCGGCGCCGGCATCTATGATCACCATATACCTTCCGTGGTCGGCCATGTCATATCCCGCAGCGAGTTTTATACGGCGTACACTCCGTATCAGCCGGAAATCAGCCAAGGCGAGCTGCAGGCCATATTTGAATTTCAATCGTATATTTGCGAACTGACCGGGCTCCAAGTGGCCAACGCCAGTATGTACGACGGCGCGACAGCTCTGGCCGAAGCAGGCAATCTCGCGGCGGCCGCCACCCGGCGCAAGCGGCTCGTCGTGTCGCGGGCCGTTCATCCCGAAGCCCGCGAGGTGCTGGCAACATATGCGCACGGTCTCAACCTGGAGCTGGTCGAGATCGGGCAGCGAGGCGGCCGGACCGACGCGGACGCGCTTGCGGACGCCATTACGGACGATACGGCGGCCGTGCTGATTCAATCGCCGAATTTCTTCGGCGCGATTGAGGATGTCCTCGGCATCGCCGAGCTGATTCACCGCCGCGGCGGCCTGATGGTCGTCAGTGCGAACCCGCTGTCGCTCGGCCTCTTGGAAGCGCCCGGGAAGCTCGGGGCCGACATCGTCGTCGGCGATGCCCAGCCGCTCGGCATCGACGGCTCCTTCGGCGGCCCGACCTGCGGCTTCTTCGCCGTGGCCGAAAGCTACATGCGGCGGATTCCCGGCCGGATTGTCGGTCAGACGACCGACCGGAACGGCAAGCGCGGCTTCGTGCTGACGCTGCAAGCGCGCGAGCAGCATATCCGCCGCGAGAAAGCGACCTCCAACATCTGCTCCAATCAGGCCCTGCTCGCTTTGGCCGCCTCGGTGTACTTGTCGACGATGGGGAAGCGGGGAATGGTCGAGGTCGCGAAGCTGAACCTGCGGAAATGCCATTACGCCAAGGCACGTTTAGCCGCGATTCCCGGAGTGTCCCTCCCCTTCGCCGCGCCTGTCTTTAATGAATTTGTCCTCCGGCTTCCAGATTTCAAGATGGAACAGCTTCAGCGCAAGCTGCTGGAAGCCGGATTTATCGGCGGCTACGATCTGAGCCGCAGTTATCCCGAGCTCCCCGGACATATACTGATCGCGGTTACCGAGAAGCGCAGCAAGGCGGAAATCGACCAATTTGCCGTTGTACTGGAGGAATCGTTATGCGTGAAATGAATCAGGAGCTGCCTTTGATTTTTGAGATCGCCTCTCCCGGGCGGATCGCCTACTCTTTACCGGAGTGCGACGTACCGGACGTTCCGATGGAAAGCCTGATTCCGGCGGACCTGCTGCGCGGCGAGCCCGCCGCCCTGCCGGAAGTGTACGAGGTCGACGTAATCCGTCATTATACCGCGTTGTCCAAACGCAATTTCGGGGTGGATAACGGATTCTACCCGCTCGGATCCTGTACGATGAAATACAATCCGAAGATCAACGAAGATGTCGCCCGTTATCCGGGGTTCGCCAAGATCCATCCTTACCAGCCGGAGGAAAGTGTTCAAGGCGCACTCGAGCTCATGTTCCGGCTGCAGGAAGACCTCAAGGGCATTACCGGAATGGATGCGGTAAGCCTGCAGCCCGCGGCCGGCGCGCACGGGGAATGGACCGGGCTGATGATGATCCGGGCCTATCACGAATCCCGCGGCGAATGCCGGACCAAGGTGATCGTGCCGGATTCCTCGCACGGCACGAACCCGGCCAGTGCCTCGGTCGCCGGATTCCGGACGGTGACGATCCCGTCGACCCCGAGCGGCCTCGTCGATCTCGAGGCGTTGCAGGCCGCCGTCGGTGCCGATACGGCCGCGCTGATGCTGACCAATCCGAACACGCTCGGCCTGTTCGAAACGCAGATCGCGGAAATCGCCGACATCGTGCATGGGGCCGGCGGGCTGCTCTATTACGACGGAGCCAACTCCAACGCGATCATGGGCATAACCCGGCCCGGCGATATGGGCTTTGACGTCGTCCATCTCAACCTGCACAAAACGATGAGCACGCCGCACGGCGGCGGCGGTCCCGGCGCGGGCCCGGTCGGCGTCAAGAACCTACTGATTCCGTTTCTGCCGGAGCCGCGAATCGTGCAGACCGAAACCGGCGGCTATGCGATATCTGCGGGCTATAACCGCCGGGGGGAAGACGGCGGCTCTTCCATCGGCAGGGTCAAGGCGTTCTACGGCAATTTCGGCATCCTTGTCCGCGCCTACGCCTATATCCGCAGCCTTGGACCGGAAGGTCTCCGGCAAGTGTCGGAGAACGCCGTACTCAACGCCAATTACATGATGCACCGGCTGGCGCCGTACTACGAAATGCCGTATCCGGGACCGTGCAAGCACGAATTCGTCATGTCCGGCAGCGGGCTCGGGGAATACGGCATCCGCACCCTGGACGTCGCCAAACGGCTGCTCGATTTCGGCTACCACCCGCCGACCATTTACTTCCCGCTGAATGTACCGGAATGCATGATGATCGAGCCGACGGAAACCGAAAGCAAACAAACGCTCGACGGCTTTATCGACGTCATGATCGCGATCGCGGAAGAAGCCCGGACCAACCCGGACATCCTGCTTACCGCTCCGCACAACACGCTTGTCACGCGCCTCGATGAAACGGGCGCGGCCAGAAAGCCCGTGTTGAATTGTACGTGCGGGTAAGTAAGTGAAGCGCGCTAATCACGCCGCAGCCGAATACATTACGGCAGTTTGACTAATTAACTGGATTTCCTCCCGCTAAATTGCCTCCTTCCTGCCATTAGCCAAAAATAAATGGAAAACCTCCATTTATTTTGCGGCTTTTCATCCCGGGAGGATGGAAAGTGCAAAAATAACGGGAGGTTTTCCAGTTAATTTGCTGATATTCGAGTTTTGATAAAAATTAGCTGTATGTTTCCCAGTTAATCCATTCATCTATTCATCTACTAGTCTATTACTTCAACAGACTTTCCTTCTGTTTCCAGTTCATAATTCAGCGCCGTCCCGTTTATATAAACAGTAAATTCGGCAACGGCCCTGACTGTATAATTTCCCGGCTGACGTATTCTATAGCTGAACTTCTCGGCGTATTCACCCTCGCCGTCCAGTGTCCGATGCACTCCGACATCCGCCAGAAACGTTGCCGGTATTATGCTATTCCCCGAACTGTCCTGTATAGAATAGGTAAACATTTGCTTCCTGCTCTCCACCTCAAGCTCGGATGCCGACTCGTTTTGCAAATATGCCGTAATTTGAAACACTCCGTCTTTAGATACTTGTTCCGGCACAGAAATCCTCACCGATAACGGGATTTGTTCATCATCGTTTTTTGCATCCTCTAAATAAGCAGCCTTGGATACCTCTGTTGCCGCTGTCACGCTCCGGGCCGTGGTAGATTGGCACCCCGCCGAAACGAAACCGAAACAAACGAGCAGTATCATAAACCTTTTCATGAGTACGCACCCCCTGTAACTATGACGCTAGGAGATGCTTTATGTTGCAACTGTTGGAGTATCCCATTTCCAGCTTACCAGAAATAGAGAGCTCCGATCACAACCGCGAGCAGAATGCGGTACACGGCGAACGGCACGAGCTTGATCCGGTTGATCAGCTTCAGGAAGAAGCGGATCGATACCAGCGCGAACACGAAGGCGCTGATGAAGCCGGCGATGAAAAACGGCATCGCGTCGATCGTGAAATACTGCCAGTTTTTCAGCAGAGAGAGCCCGCTCGCTCCGGCCATAACCGGCACGGCCATGATGAAGGTGAAATCGGCCGCCGCCCGGTGGCTCAAGCCGAGCAGCACCCCGCCGGAAATGGTCGAACCGGAGCGGGAGAAGCCGGGCCAGATCGAGAGGCATTGGAACAGGCCGATGCCAAACGCCTGCTTGTAGGTGATCTGATCCACTGTGTCCGCCTTGGCCACTTTTGGGCCGAAACGGTCGGCCGCGATCATCAGCAGCGCTCCGACGACCAGCCCGATGAGGACCGTGGCCGTGGAGAACAGATACTCGTCAATGAGATCCTCAAACAGAACGCCGAGTATCCCGGCCGGGATCAATCCGACGATCACTTGCATCAACTTAAGACGCGGCCCTTCCGTGTTGGGGATACGGCTTTTCGCTTCTTCAATATCCGTTTTAGCAAGACCGTTGTTCGCACTCACGTTCTCCGCCTCGGCATTCCCGTTTCCGTCTCTTCCCTTTTTGCGGCCCAGCCGCGACAGACCGAGCAAATCGATGAAACGGTCTTTGAATACGACGAGCACGGCCAATATGGAGCCGAGTTGGATAACCACCTTGAACGTATTGGCTACATATTTGGAGCCGAACAAGCTCTCCGTCTTTAACCACATACCGTCAACGATGATCATATGCCCGGTAGAGGAGACGGGGGCAAACTCCGTCAACCCTTCTACCAGACCAAGAATGATCGTTTTAATCAAATCAATGAAGTCCATCATTTCTCTCTCTTTCAGCTATTTTTGGATTTTCTTCGTCTCCGCAGCAGCAGATAACCCCCGGCTACAACGCAAAGAGCGATGAGCGCATATGCGATGTTCGAATAAACATCCATAAACTCGACGATCTTTTCCCAAGATCCGCCAACGGCGGCCCCGACGGAGACCAGCACGACATTCCAGATCAGCGTACCGATCGTCGTAAACAGCAGGAACACGCCGAATTTCATCTTCGACATCCCCGCCGGAATGGAGATCAGGCTGCGAATCAACGGAATCATGCGGCAAAACAGCACCGTCCAATAGCCGTACTTGTCAAACCAGGCGTCCGCTTTGCGGATATCCTCTTTCTTAAGGCGAAGAAAACGTCCGTAACGATCGATCCAATTCTCCAGCCGGTCCACGTTGATGAGATAACCGATGCCGTAGAGCACGATCGCGCCGAGGATCGAACCGACGGTGGCGGCGATGACCACTCCGGTAACCGTCAAGCTGGAATAAGTGGTCATAAAGCCTCCGAAGGTCAGAATGACCTCCGACGGGATCGGAGGAAACACATTTTCCAGCGCAATCAGCAGCAGTATCCCGGCATAGCCGAACTGTTCCATGATACTCGTAATCCAGTTTTCCACAAGCAACCTCCACTTTGGTATGTTAGTGATCCGTTTTATGCAAATTGCGCAAATACCGGGCGCGGATGAACAAGAAATAGACGATCTGCACGAGACAGAAGCTGGTCAAGATGATTCCTGCTTCCCAGGCGATTGAAATATACAGAAAGCTTTGCAGCGCGATAAACGCGAACAGGCTGTGCAGCATGGCTACCCCGATCGGCAGGAAAAATAAAAGCGCGAGTTGAACCGTCACTACCCGGTTCATTTCCTTCCCGGTCATGCCCAGCTTCGTTAAAGCGGCGTATTGGCGCCGGTCCGCATCAAGATCGCTGTATAAGCGGAAATAGAGAAAGCTGCCCGCCGCGATAAAAAACACGGTTCCTACCAATAAGGCGAAAAACAGCAGCGCCCCAAACGTTGTCCGCTGGACCTCGTACAATGTGCCGCTCACCGTCAGTGCATAAGGCGCCCCCCGGTTATAGGCCATTTTCCCGTTATCCGCCAGATCCTCGGCGATCCCCGCGGTCCCTTCCAACCGATCGGCGTAAAATGCCGTATAAGACTCAATCCTATCGACTTGATCCAGACGCTCCAGCAATCCGTCGCCTACCACCAATCCGGAGAAAGTGCCGCCGCCGTTTGCTCCAAGCTCCGGCAGCAAATATTCGGGGATGGCCACATGCCCGGTAATCCCGGCTTCATGAAGCCGCATCCCTTGTTCCCCAAGCAAATAAACCGCGGGTTTTCTTTCCCGCAGCAGCGGCCTCTCCCGCTCCGAGCTGATCAGGACAAGCGCTTCGTTATTCCGGGGAGCTTGCTCCTCGAAGGGGAAACCCGCAGCTTGCACCATCCGCCTGTAATCCGAAAAGGCGATCAGCGGCAGCGTCTCCCGCTTAGCATCCGGCCTATCGGATACGGCGTCGACAAACACCAAGTCCATTTTCTCCGTGCGAAAATGTATCCCTTTGGCGGCAAGCTCCGCGGAAATTTTCGCGAGATGCTCCTCCTCCGCCCCGCTTCCGTCTTTCGCCACATATCCGATTTCGGAAGGGTAATCCAGGGCGAATTCACCGGACAAACGGTTGATCGAAGCAAACATGCCTATGGCGCAAAATGTCACCGTCGAAATGATCGTGACGATAAACAGAATACGGGCATTGTCTTTCATCCGGTAAGACAGATTGGAGACGAGAATCAGATTGCTTTTCCGCCAATACCGGGTGAGATTTCTCTTGATGAATCCGAGCAATACCACACTGGCCTGCGTAAAGAAGAGATACGTCCCCGCGATCGTCATCAGGATAACCGGAAGCATACGGGCTTCTACCTCGGAAGCCGAAGCCGTGGCGGCCAGGCCATAGCTCGCCAGCAGCAAAACCGCCGCAAGCAAAGCTTGTACTTTCGAAGGCTTCGGCGAAGTGTCCCGTTTCGCGCCCGACTGAAGCAGATCGATCGGCCGGGTAGAGCCAAGCAGAAGAGTCGTGCAGAGCGAAATGACCAAGAATAGCAGCAGGAAAGCGAATACCGTCAGCAGCAGGCTGTAAAACGACACATGAAACGGCAGCGGATCGATCCCGAGCAGCTCCGCCCCGGCCAACAGAAACAGCTTCGCTGTAAGCAGGCCTGCCGCAATTCCGGTGCCGAGCGCCCCCGCGCCGACGAGCATATTTTCCAAAAATATCATTTTGCGTAGCTGGGTTACCGTCATGCCGTGCATCAGCAGCAGCCCGAACTCCCGTTTGCGCGAGCGCAGGAACGACCCGACGGAATACAGCACAAACAGGAAGCAGAACACGAACATGATCACTTCCGCCTCCGCCAGCACCAGCAGTGCCGAGTTCCAAGCCACCTGCGATCTCAGCCCGGGATGGAACAAGAACAGGGCGCAGACGAAGAAGATCATCACCGAAAAGGCGCTGCTCAGGAAATAGGCGGCGTAGGTGCGTTTGTTGCGCAGTACATGACTAAAGGCGAACTTGCGAAAGGTGATCGGTGTCACCTCCCAATAGCGACATCATGTCGATGATTTTTTGGAAGAACGCCTGCCGGTTCTCCCCGCGGTAAATTTCGTTATAAAATCTGCCGTCCTTGATAAAAATCACCCGATGGCAGAAGCTGGCGGCAAAAGCGTCGTGCGTGACCATCAGAATCGCGGTCCCTTCCTCGACGTTCATCATCGTGAACGCCTCCATGACGTCCCTTGAAGCTTTGGAATCGAGATTCCCGGTCGGCTCATCCGCCAGCACCAGGGAAGGACGGTGGATCATGGCGCGGGCGATCGCCGTCCGCTGCATCTGGCCGCCGGAAATTTCCCGCGGGTATTTACCCAGCACGTCTTCGATTCCCAGCCTGCGGGCGAGCTCCAGCGCGCTTTGCTTCATCCGGGCGACCGGAGCGCCGTCCAGGGTCAGCGGCAGCACGATATTTTCCTCCACGGTCAGCGTATCCAGCAGATTGAAATGCTGAAAAATAAATCCCAGCTCGCGCCGCCGGAACAAGGCCATCTCCTCGCTCCCCAGCTCATGCGGATTCCGCCCGCGGATCGTGACCGTGCCGGTGGTCGGCTCGTCGATGGTGGCGAGCACATTCAGCAGCGACGTTTTGCCGCTTCCCGACGGTCCCATTATGCCGACGAATTCCCCGTCCTCCAGGGCAAAAGACACATTGTCCAGCGCTCTTGTCGATATGGTTCCTTCATATATTTTCGACAGCTCGCCGGCCCGCAAAACCGTCATACATCGCTCCTCCTCATCCGAGATGTTCTCATTATACCTGCGCCTTGAAACGGCAAGCCATGGCTCAACCTTACATTACCTTACGACACTGTAAGGTTATCGAGCGGATTTCCGCGATTCCGTTTGAAATATAAAACGAACCAAAGTGCCCTGCCCGATTTTGGATTCCAGCTCTACGCCATGCCCAAGCTCCAGGCAAATTTGCTTGACGAGATGGAGACCCATCCCGGTGGATTCCCGAAAATTCCGGCCGTTCTCTCCGGTAAAATAGGCGTCGAATACGCGCGGCAAATCGCTGTCCGGGATTCCGACGCCATCATCCTGTATTTCCAGCACCGTTTCATCCCCGCGGCGGAACCCGCGAATTTGGAGGTTACCGGTTTCCTTGGCCGTATACTTTACCGCATTGGTGAAAATTTGCGTCAGCACGAAGGTCAACCATTTCTCGTCGCTGGCCACCGTCAGCGGCCCGGCCGTAAATTCCGTCCGCGGAAACACTTTGCTGCGGATGAACAACCGTTTCTGCGCCGATACGGCGGCGCGAACAAGCGATTCCAAGTCCAGCTTTTCCACGACGAAGTCCTGGGAAAAGGCATCAAGCCGCGCCGAATAAAGCACCAGATCCAGCCCTTGGCGCAGCCGGTCCAGCTCGTCGCCGATCGCAACGGAGTTGGGGTCGGCGCTGTCCTGGATCATCAGGTGGATGACGGACACCGGAGTCTTCATCTGATGCACCCATTGGCTGATGAACTGGGTATGATGATTGATTTTATTTTGCTGGCGGCTCAGTTCGGAAACATAATGACGGTATTGCTTTTTGAGCAGACGATACAAGGACTCGGACAGCGGCGTTGTCGCCTTCACCTCTTTAAAAACATCCAGCCCGTCCCCTTGCTCCAGGCAGCGGTAGAGCGACCGGTTCGTGATGTAGCGGTATACGAGATACGCCGTCAGCAGGCATCCGCTGAGCAGCGCCGCATACAGCACGATGGCGAGATTCCGGTATCCGTCAAGCCAGAATACGCCGGCAACGGTCGCAAGCTGGAGGATATAGATTCCGATCAGCGGGCGCTGATCCCGCAAAAACAGCCTCATGATTCCATCTCCCAGTTGGGGACGAGCCGGTATCCGCTTCCCCGCACCGTTTGCAGCGCGTCTTCGATCCCCAAAGCCGACAGTTTTTTGCGGACCCGCGTCACGTATACATTAAGCGTATTGTCGTCGACAAACGCCTGATCGTCCCAGATTTTTTCCAGCAGCCGATCGCGGCTGACGACTTCCTCGCTTCGCGTCATCAATTCATCCAGCATTTTCACTTCGGTCAAGCTGAGCTCCGTTTTTTGATCCTGCAGACTTAAATAAAGCCGATCCTTGTCCAGGCGCAGCCCCGCAAGCTCCACGACGCGCTCGCCGCCGGTCCCGGCGTAAGTTCCGTAACAGCGGCGCAGCTGGCTCATGATTTTCGCCAGGACGATATCGTAATCGAACGGTTTGGTGATATAGTCGTCCGCCCCGTTTTCCAGCGCCATGACCTGGTCCATCTTGCCGTCCCGGGCAGAGATGAACAGAATCGGACAGGTAGACAGGTTGCGTATCTGTCTGCACCAGTAGTAACCATCGTATTTCGGCAAATTGACGTCGAGCAGAACGAGATGCGGCTCCGCGGCCGCAAACTCCTCTTTGACTTTGCCGAAGTCGGACACGAGGCGGGTATCGTAGCCGAATCTTTGCAAATATTGTTCCAGCAGCCCGGCAAGCTGACGGTCGTCTTCGACGATGAATATTTTAAACATGTCGGTTTCTCCTTTTAATGACCTTTGATTCTAGCAGGCCTTGAGAGAATTGTAACAAAATTAGCGGCCCAAAAAAATAGAGAGGGAATCCCGGGTAACCGTCGGCCCTCTCTACTGTTATAATATTAATTCGGTTGGTCCGCATCAGATGTCGGTATCATCCAGGTGAAACGACCGGTCGCGGTCGCTGCGGCCGGACAAGAGCTTGATGCCCCCGCCGATCAAGACGACCGCCACAAGAATCGGTCGCAAATATTCGCTGATCAAATAGCGAAGTTCAAGATAAGGAAACCATCTGTCCAGTGCGGGGATGATTAACTCCACCCCGACAAAATAGACGCCGAGCAACAGCAGCGTGAGCCCGATCCAGTGCTGACTGCCACCTCTGCCCTTAATCAGCGGAATATCTTCCAGCGGCAAAACCCCGTACCGGCTAATTTGCTGCAGGCCGTCAAAAAAGCTGTAGCACCAAATAATCGGCACAATGAACAAAAAGGCGGACAATCTGAGCGTTTCGATAACGTAGTAGCTTCCCAGGAACAGTATCATAAGCTGCAGCCCGCGTTTTTGCAAACCCAAATACATTTGCCCCGCCCCCGGAAAGGCCGAGAGCAGCGTCGCCAGTACCTTGCTGCGCCGCCCTTCGATCCGGCCCGACTCCCACTCGTCCAGCAAAGAGCGGTCCTCCAGCAATTCCCCGGCCTGTTTGCGGTGGATCAACTGTACGGCGTCGAACATGCAGTACATCCAAATGATCGGCAGCAGCGCCAGGAAGAGCAAAAATACCGTTTCATGCGTCATCCCGGTTACGAACAGCATGATCGTCGTCAGGCCGAAGAACATGATCAGAAAAGACAAGCCCCGCTGTACCAGTCCCAGTTGAAAATGGCCGAGCCCCGGGATAAAGGACAGCAGAATCGTAAAGAAGCGCTCGGTCTCGGCCTCCCCCTTCCGCGGCATGCCCTGCGGGTCATAAGGCGATCTTTCCTGAGCCGCAGGCTCGCGGACCATAATAATGAACAGATCCAGCATCGAGATGAACCAAAGAATCAGCGCCCCGATAATAGCGGCGAGGAATATCTCTCCCACATTTGTCGCCGCCCCGGCGACAAAACCGAACAGCAGACCGCCAAAAAGGAATAACGGGTAAAATACTCCCCTCATTCTTCGCCCCCAATATAAATGTCCAAGGCCCGGAATAAAATTCAATATAATCGCCAGCATTCGGCTGCGGTAATAAGTCAACTTCATTCATCCTTTCGTCTTTCGTTTAAAGTTTCGCCGGTCCGCTCCACCCACTGCGCCGCCTGTTTAATCAACTGATGGCTAAGCGGCGTATCCATCGTCCGGCTCTTGCTATTTGAAGCCGCGCTCGCCCCATCGGACAATACGTCGAAGGCACCCCCGCTAAGCAGCAGGAAGGTGACGGCAGCCGCAATAATATACTGCAACAAGGGACGGTGGCGGCGTCTTCGATGTGCCTCCGCCTTCCGGCCGGCTTCTTGCTCCGGAAGCAGGGACAGTACGCCGTCGGCAAACCTCCGGTCATTGCCGAGTGCCGGAAGGTCCGCCTCCAAGGCGATGAGCTCCTGCATATAGGCCCGAAACGCGGACTCGTCGTCCTGAAGCAGTTTGTCCAGTTCCTCTGCTTGTTCGGGGGGAAGCTCGCCGCGAATGTATGTCTTCCACAGTTCCTGCTGCGTCGCAGTCATTCCGCTAATCGTTTCCTTCATCGCCATTCCTCCTTCTTCCAATGCTCGCGGATCCAGGCTCTGGCCCGGTACAGCTTCGATTCCACCGTCTTCACACTCTGCGTCAGTTCGGTTGCGATCTCTTCCTGGCTTTTGCCTTCTATGTAAAAGGCGGTAACGACCTGCCGGTGGCCCGGCGGAAGCTGGGCGATTTTCTGGTGAAGCTCGCTTTTTCGTTCATCGTCGATCATTTCCTTAAGGTGATCATCCTCTACGGCCGGCAGCTTCGCGGCTACGTCCGCAGGGTCCCATTGCTCCTCGCGGCGACGGTCCCGCCGCCGTTTGATATCTATCGCTTTGTTGACGGCAATTCTCGTCAGCCAGGTCTTGATTCCTTGCGATCGGTACGTGGAGAGAGATTTATAGACTTGAAGGAAAGTTTCCTGTGCGGCATCCTCCGCCTCTTTCTCGTCATGCAGAACGGAAAAAGCTGCACGGAATACCAGGTTTCCGTATTCGGTTACGAATTCGCGAAAAGCGGCTCGGTTGCCCTGCTTCATTTGTTCGATCAATGACTCCTCGCCGATAACTCTCTCCTCCTTCCCGAATATATAGACGAAGCAAACGAGGCTTGCCCCTGCAAAATCTGAAATTTTTTTTAAAGATAGTGTTTAAGAACTTTCCCTACTATATTATTTTACTTGATCATAAGGACTTATAGTTGAATATTAAAAGCCCTCTTAATGGCAATATGCCAGTAGAGGGCCGATTAAAGCGCACGTATTTCTCATTTTCCTTCCAATATATTCAAGGCCTTTATTATTAAACTCTATTCAATAACCTAAAAGCGGTTTAGCCTCACCCGCAGAAAATTGTAAATTTCCTCCGCGATATTGACGCTGCAGCACGACTCGATCCCTTCGAATCCCGGCGAGGAATTGGCTTCGCATATTTTGTAATGATCCCCGTCAAACAACAGATCGATTCCGGCGATATCCAGATTCAGCAGCCTTGATGTTTCCAAAGCCAGCCACTCCATTTCGGGATTAATCTCGTACGGCTCCACCGTGCCGCCGCGGGAGTAATTTGCTTTGAAGCTGTCACTGCCGGAATTGCGTTTCATCGCCGCCACCGCACGCCCGCCGATCGTCAGCACCCGCAGATCCGTCCCTCGGCTCGATTCCACGAATTCCTGCAGAATCATCGTCGCGTTTTCCTTATAGGCGTTGATCATTTCCAACAGATCGATGAACTTCGATTTGGTTTCCGCGAGGAATACCCCGCTTCCCTGGGAGCCGGAAATCGTCTTGACGACAACCGGAAAGCCGAGATGCTTTTCCACCAGATTGACATCCACCTTGGAGCGGATCAGCATCGTTTTGGGCACGGGCAAATTGTGCTCCGCCAAAATCTGCTGCGTGTATAGCTTATCCTTGACCGTGTCGATGCTTTGCGAGGAATTGAAGGTCCGTACGCCCAGCCGTTCCAAATGTCGGATCAGGGCCAGCCCGAAGTAGTTTGTCCCCGCCCCCATTCTGGGCAGGACGAAATCGGGAAGCTGTACCACCTCGCCGTCAACCAGCACGCTTTTGCGGTCGTCCCGCGTGACGATCAGCTCGAACTGCTCCGGAGCCAGCACCCGGATTTCGATCTCCTGCCGCTCCGCCTCCTCGACCAATCGCCTGATTTCGTAGGTCTCCGGCTTTACATCCTGGGGTAAATGCTTGTAGATGATCCAGCCTATCACGGTCAAGCCCCCTTCATAGCTTACTAGATTTGTACATTTTTAACATATCATATCCGTGGAATATTTATATGTTTTTAATATTACATTCATGTAAAATATGCGAGGCTCGATTCCGGTTGGATTCCTTCAATGAAAAACGCAAAAAGGCCTCCGAATGTCATAAATTCGGAGGCCTTATGATCAACTGTTTTGCGGAAATGCTTCTCCCGCAATCATGCATCTAGAATTATCGTCCGCCCGAGCGGAACCTCTGCGTATACGCCTTGGCGTCCTCCGCCGTTTGGACGCGGTTGCGGCTCCATTCCAGCAGGATCCGGTCGATGTAACGGAAATGGACCTTACCGGCAAATACCGCTTCCTTCAGCGCCAGCAAAATCAGTTCCTCGGGGTAGCCGTCCTGATCGACCCAACCGGAGATGGTCTCGCATTCCATCGGCGAAAGCGGACGGGCAAACTCCTTCTCGAAAATGACGAACAGATTCCGCTCCTGATCGGCGCGCCGATCCGTAACCGGCTGGCGGGCAGCCGCGGTTTGTTTGGCCGCACCGGATCGCTTATCCTGCTCCCGTTCGGCAAGAAACTGTCCCAGCTTCTGGTACATGCCGGTTAGATTGTAGCTTTCCGCATGGACGCCGGTCGTCTCGTCTTCCGCTTCGTCGATGGCGAGCCAGCCGTCCTGCATCAGGCGCCGGATCACCGAAGATATCTCGCCTGGAGCCGTACCCATCCGCCGTTCGAGCTGGTCCATGGCCGGGAAGTCATTGCGCTCGACTTGTTTGAATGACAGCAATTGCAGGAGCAGCATGACCTCCGTCTCGTTCAATCGGAGGTTCCGGTAGTGTGCCAGCAATGCAAAAGGCACATTCACCACGCCAGATTCCAGCCCGAACGAAATTCCACTTGCCCATATTTTCCAGCTTTCGGTCATACGATTAAGTACTCACCTTTCTTACGGATACAGACGGTACAGCATGCGAGGGAACGGAATCGTCTCCCGGACGTGATCCAGCCCGCAAATCCAGGCTACCGTCCGTTCCAGCCCGAGGCCGAAGCCGGAATGGGGAACCGAGCCGTAGGTCCGCAGATCCATGTACCATTGGTACGTCTCCATCGGCAGATTATGTTCTTTAAACCGCTCCGCCATCAGCTCCGGATCGTCGATCCGCTGCGAACCGCCGATAATTTCGCCGTAGCCTTCCGGCGCGATCATGTCTGCGCACAGCACGACTTCCGGACGATTCGGGTCCGGTTTCATATAGAACGCCTTAATGCCGGCCGGATAATGCGTAATGAATACCGGCTTGTCGTAACGTTCTGCGATCGCCGTCTCGTGCGGCGCCCCGAAATCTTCGCCCCAAGGGATGTCAAAGCCTTGGGTGTGCAAATATTCGATCGCCTCATCATAAGTAATCCGCGGGAACGGCGCTTTGATATTTTCAAGTTTGGAAATATCCCGGTCTACCGCTTCCAGCTCTGTCCGGCAATTGGTCACGACGGATTGCACGATATGAGTGATGAATTCCTCCTGCACCTTCAAGCTTTCCTCATGATCGGTGAATGCCATTTCCGGCTCGATCATCCAGAATTCGATCAGGTGGCGGCGGGTTTTGGATTTCTCCGCGCGGAACGTCGGGCCGAAGGAATATACCTTGCCGAGCGCCATCGCGGCAGCTTCCATATATAATTGACCGCTTTGCGTCAAATAAGCGTCCTCATCGAAATATTTCGTGTGGAACAGGTTCGTGGTCCCTTCCGCCGAGGTCGGCGTCAGAATCGGCGGATCGACGAGCGTAAAGCCGTGCTTGTCGAAAAACTCCTGCACCGCGCGGATAATTTCCGCACGAATGACCAGAATCGCCCGCTGTTTGGAGGAACGGAGCCACAAATGACGATGATCCATCAAGAAATCAACGCCATGCTCTTTTGGCGTAATCGGGTAATTTTCGGTTAAATGGATGATTTCCAGCTCGTTTACCGTCATCTCGTATCCCGACTGGCTGCGAGGCTCTTCGCGGATCACCCCCGTAACGTACACGGAGGATTCCTGGGTCAAGCTCTTAGCGGCATTCCAGGTCTCTTCCGATACTTCATTCTTGACGACGACCGCCTGAATATAGCCGGTCCCGTCGCGGAGCTGCAAAAACTGGATTTTGCCGCTGGAACGCTTGTTGTTCAGCCAACTGCCGATGACGACGGTTTCCCCGACATGTTCATTCACCTGACGGATCACAGTTTTGATCGCCATGCTTCAATCTCTCCTCTAATATTGCCTAATGATTTACCTTATGACTATCCTCTAACACTCTTAGCTTACTTCATTTCCTGAACGATCCGCAATGTGTCACGGGCGATAACAAGCTCTTCGTTCGTCGGAACGACCAGCACTTCCACCTTGGAATTCGGCGTGGAAATTCTGCGCGGCTCGCCCGAACGGATCTTGTTCAATTCCTTGTCGATCTCAACGCCGAGATAGGTCAGATTTTCGCATACTTTCTCCCGGACGATGGCCGAGTTTTCGCCGACACCCGCCGTAAATACGATCACGTCGACGCCGTTCATCGCCGCGGCATAGGAACCGATGTATTTGCGGAGGCGGTATTCGTACATTTCAAACGCGAGCGTCGCGTTCGGTTCGCCCTCTTCCATACCGTCTGTAATATCGCGCATATCGCTGCTCGAACCGGAGATCGCCAAGAGTCCGCTATGCTTGTTCAGCATGGAATTGATTTCGTTGATCGACAATTCCTCTTTATTCATTAAATAAGGAACGATGGCCGGATCGAGGTCGCCGCTTCTCGTCCCCATGATGAGACCTTCCAGCGGGGTCATACCCATCGAGGTATCCACGGATACGCCGCCCTTGACCGCGGTCAAGCTGGCACCGTTGCCGATATGGCAGGTGATGATCTTCAGGTCTTCCAGCGGGCGATCCAAATATTTCGCGGCCGCCTTGCTCACATAATCGTGCGAAGTACCGTGGAACCCGTAACGGCGAACCTTATATCTCTTGTACAACACCTTCGGAATCGCGTACAGATAAGCTTTCTCCGGCATCGTTTGGTGGAAGGACGTGTCGAACACGACCGTTTGCGGTACATTCGGCAGGTTGGCTTCCGCAGCCTGAATCCCCATCATACAAGCCGGATTATGCAGTGGAGCCAGGTCAAACAGACGGCGGATCTCCGATTTGACTTCGCCGGTAATAAGCGCCGAGGATTTAAAGGCTTCTCCGCCGTGAACGACGCGATGTCCGACCGCATCGATTTCGTCGATCGATTCCAGGACGCCGTGCTCTTTGTCGGTCAATTTATCCAGCACCTTGCGGATCGCCGTCGTGTGCTCCAGAATGTCGCTGACTTCCGTAACTTCCTCTTTGCCGGTCGGTTTATGCGTCAGAATGGAGGAATCCAGGCCGATCCGTTCCACAAGTCCTTTGGCCAGTACGGATTCGTCGTTCATATCGTACAGTTGATATTTCAGGGAGGAGCTTCCCGCATTAATGACTAAAATTTTCATATCCGGTCACCATCCTTGTCGTATTTGAAAAATCCTTCGCCCGATTTCACCCCGAGGGAACCCGCGCGGACCATTTTCTTCAGGACATAGGACGGCCGGTATTTCAAATCGCCGAATTCGCGGAACATGTTCTCCAGCGCGGCCATCACGGAATCCAGGCCGAAGCGGTCGGCCATTTCCAAAGGACCGTATTTGAACTGGTAGCCGATCCGCATCGCGTCGTCGATGTCTTCGGCGGAAGCGACCCCTTCGCCATACACATGCAGCGCTTCATTGATCATGAGGCAAATGATCCGGGAAGTTACGAAGCCCGGGGATTCGTACACCAGGATGCCATGTTTGTCGACAATTTCTTCGACGAAATGCTTCGTCTCTTCAAAGGTCGAATCCGATGTTTTCAAGCCGCGGATGATTTCCACCAGGTTGATTTTGGCGACCGGATAAATGAAGTGCATCCCGATCACGCGCTCCGGATACATCGTCGAGCCGGCGATTTCCGTCAAACTTAGCGTAGACGTGTTGCTCGCCAGAATGATGTTGCTCGGGCAGACTTGATCCAGCTGTTTGAATACTTCTTTTTTGGCATTCAAATCCTCCGAAATGGTCTCGATGACCATATCGCAGGTCCCGAGTTCGGCAAAATGATTCACTTTATGAATTTTCGATAAGATCAATTTTTTCTCGGCCTTGGTGATCGCCCATTTCTCAAGCTGCTTGTCCAAACTCGTTTCTATCATGCTGTAAGCATGGTTTAATTTTTCGGTTGTCTCTTCCACGAGCAATACGTCAAGCCCTTTGGCCGCCAGCATTTCGCTGATGCCTTGACCCATCGTACCTCCGCCGATGACACCTATTCTTTTGAAATTCATGGTCTTCTCGCTCCATCCTTTCATGGTCTCTTCATAATATTGTACCCCTGATGTCGAATAATACATCAATTTATACCCAACCATATAATAATATCTTAGCACGAGCAAAAAGTAAAAAAAAATAACCGGCATAACAAATTATGCCGGTAAGTTTAAGCTGTCACGAAATTGACAACGGAATTCGTCTCCGGAGAGGCGCTCTTCCTTTAGAAGGATTTCCAGTGACTTGTCGAATACGGCCGCATGATCGATCAGCAGCTGCTTGGAACGAGCAGCCAGATCTTCCAATATGGAGGAATTCTCTTCCATTAGCACTTCCGTGGTTATCATATCCATATTGATGATACCGAGCGAGGTCAGCCCGGAGGTCATCATCGTTTTGACCAGATTTACCGCCTGCTCGAAGTCGTTGCTCGACCCGGTGCTGCGGCCCCCGTAATAAATCTCCTCCGCCGCCGCGCCCGCGAGCGCGATAATAATTTGGCCTTCGAGATACTGTTTGGTGTACAAGTACTTTTCTTCCTGCGGGTTATGCCGCACATAACCCAGCGCCCGGCCGCGCGGGCTGAGCGCAACCTGATTCACGCTGCCCGGAGCCACGACTTCCGCGGCCACCGCATGCCCCAGCTCGTGAACGGCGACGCGGCGCTTCTCTTCCTCGGTCGATTGGCGGTCCGTCTTCTCGCCCATCATCACCTTGTCGATCGCCATCGACAGATGGCGCTGGCTGATCTCGCCGCTGCCGTCCCGCATCGCGTAGATCGCCGCTTCGTTCATGACGCTCTCGAGCTGGGCCCCGGAGAAACCGTATGACTCTTCCGCAACCTTATCCAGGCTGACTTCAGAGGAGAGCGGCTTGTTCTTGGCGTGCAGCTCGAGGATATGACGGCGCCCCTTCTTGTCCGGCAGATCGACCTGTATATGCCGGTCGAACCGGCCGGGGCGAAGCAAGGCGCTGTCCAGCATTTCCTTGCGGTTGGTCGCCGCGATGAGCAAAATGCGCGGCGTTTCCGACGTGAAAATCCCGTCCATCTCGGTCAGCAATTGATTCAGCGTCTGGTCGTACTCCCGCTGCTGGCCGCCTTCGCGTTTGCCGCCGATCACATCGATCTCATCGATGAAGATAACAGCGTTGTCTTTCTTCTCTTTGGCCGCCCGCGTGCGGGCTTCTTTAAACAGATCGCGAATCCGGCTCGCACCGACCCCAACGTACATTTCGACGAATTCACTGCCCGACGCCGCAACGAATACCGCATTCGTGTACTGGGCGGCCGCCTTGGCCATCAGCGTTTTCCCGGTTCCCGGAGGCCCGGTGAGCAGAATCCCCTTGATCGGGCGAATGCCGAATTTCTTGATTTCCTCATGCCGGACCATAAAATCCAACGCCTCGATCAGCTCTTGCTTGGCGCTGTCCTGGCCGCCGATTTCATTGAAGGTCAGATCGGAACTGCCGACTTTTTTGCGCTTGCGCTCTTGAGAGGCGGTGGCAACGGTGCCTCCGCGCATTTTGACCACGGCGAAAATTGCTCCCAGCATGACAAATAACACGATGAGCGGGAGTATATTATAGCCGATATAAGCCATAAAAATCAGCAACACCGGCACGAATCCGGCTGCAACTTCCAGCATCCACTTACGCATTCGGCCACACCCCTATCGTTTGCGCCGTACGGGGCAAAATAATGAACTTGCTGGCCTGCCCGTCCGTCAATGTAATGTATACATTGCGGTCGTCCATTTCCGCCTTGGCGGTAAGGCCGCCGTCTTCCTTCATCATGTGGTCCAAAGCGGCGGTAATCCCCGTGTACTCCTTATTCTCCATCGCCTGGGCAACCGGGAACAGAGCTTCTTCCCACAATTCGTTCAGCTTCGGCGTAGCGCGGTCTTCCACGACCAGCTTCAACTCTCTGTTGCCGATCCATTTCTCTCCATCGGTCTCAATTTGTTTGACGAGACTGCCAAAATCCGTGCCCGGCTCCAAATCGAGTTTCAACACCGCCTGTTTTTGGGTAATATCGGTGTGAACGCTTTTGACGCCGTCGTATTGGCTGATTTTATGCTCAAAAGGGCCTTCGACGACCCACTCTTTATAAGCGAACCATCCTCCGAACAACAGCAGCGCGGACACTGCCACACTAGCCACAATCGGTACAATACGCAGTTTCACGTAAATGTCCTCCTTGCTGTAAATTTTGAATCGAATATATCAAAAAGTCATTATCGTCTATCTATAAATTTTCTACAAGTTAGAGTATATCATATCGTATATACTATTTCGAATGAAGAGTGTGAATATATTTTAAAATTTAAATTAAAATCATTAAAAAAAGCCTTGCCAAAGACCGTCACTTATACAGCGTCCTTGGCAAGGCTATATTTTTTTCAAAAAAACTACCGATTAGGCAATGTGAATACTTCTTCCAGCGGCGTCCCGTCGCCGAAACGGAAGAAACGGTAGTAATGATGGGCATTTTCCTTGTAAAAAAGCTGCCAGACCAGCTCATCGTTATATATACCCGGCATTAATCTGACGATTTCGATTCCCGGATAGGTGTCGCGTATGATCTCGCGCACCTGGCTTTCCGATACCCCTTCGGACAGCGGCTTTATTTCGGGCTGTCCGCCTTCCGGCAGCCAGATCATGACCTCGCGGCCATTCTCATCCTTACCCTGAATGACCCAGCAGACTTTGTCCC
Organism: Paenibacillus haidiansis; assembly: GCF_036553665.1. Lineage (NCBI taxonomy): Bacteria > Bacillati > Bacillota > Bacilli > Caryophanales > Paenibacillaceae > Paenibacillus > Paenibacillus haidiansis. Next base: position 136,331 of record NZ_JAZHPZ010000001.1, read on the forward strand.
AGACGGACTTCCACACTTTCGTCGTTTCCTGAAGCCCCGCTTCCTGCCGGGCCTGCTGAACGGCCGCGTCCTCTCCTTGCCGTAATTCCTGCTGAATATAGAGATAATAACGGTGAAGGCCGATGAGCACGAGCGCCAAAATCACAATGGAGAGCAGGATCCATTTGGTTCTGTTTCTCAAGCCTCTCTTCCTTTCCCCAATGCCGGATTAATCATCGAGCGAGCAAGCCCTCAAAAGCCGCCTGCGCTTCGAACCGCACTTTCTCTTCGTCCAAGGTCAGGCATTCTCCGTGCTTGACGACCTGCTTGCCGTTCACCCAGACATGCTCTACATCCTTCGGACCGGCGGAGTAAACCGCATGCGAAATATAATCGGTCCGCGGCAGGAAATGAGCCTGCTCCGTATCCAGCGCGATGAAATCCGCCTTCATCCCGGCGGCGAGCTTGCCCGTATCGGACAGGAAGAGCGATTTAGCTCCGTATTCCGTGCCCATTCGGAGCGCTTCCGCTGCCGGAACGGCCGTAGGGTCGCCCGAAACTCCCTTATGGATCAGGGCCGCCAGGCGGATCTCTTCGAACATGTCGAGGTTATTGTTGCTGGCCGGACCGTCCGTGCCGAGCGAGACGGTGACCCCGGCCTTAAGCAGCTCGGGCACGCGCGCCACGCCGCTTGCCAGCTTGAGATTGCTGCCCGGATTATGGGACACGGCGACATGGTGATCCGCTAAAATCCCGATTTCCTCGTCGGTCAAATGCACGGCGTGCGCCAGCAGTGCCGGGCGGCTGAACAAGCCGAGATTGAGCAGATGCTGAACGGGACGAACGCCGTAATCGGCCACATTCTGCTCGACTTCGGCGCGCGTTTCCGACATATGCGTATGAAGCGGAAGATTCAGATCATGCGCCGCCTGTACGATTTTCTCGATATAATCCGGAGGACAGGTATAAGGCGCGTGCGGAGACATCATCGTCGTAATCCGCCCGTCCGCCTTGCCGTGCCAGTTCTTGGCGAAGGCCACCGCATCATCCAGCTTCTGCTGCTGCACATCCGGCGGACACAAACCGATCACGCCGCGCGTCAGCACGGCGCGGATGCCCGACTGCTCGACTACGGCTGCCACTTGATCCATATGGTCGTACATATCGAGGAACGTCGTCGTCCCGCCTTTCAGCATTTCCAGAACCGACAGTGCCGTGCCCCGGTACACGTCTTCTCCCGAAAATTTAGCTTCCATCGGCCACATTTTCTCCTGCAGCCACTGCTGCAGCACCATATCGTCGCCATAACCGCGAAGCAGGGACATCGCGGCATGGCCGTGGGTGTTGATCAGGCCCGGCAGAAACAGCAGGCCTTTGCCGTCGAACGTTTCGGCTCCTTCCGCTCCCACAGGCCGGTCTTCGCCGATATAGGCGATCGTGTCGCCTTCAATCAGCATATAGCCGCGAAGAACCGGGTTTTCCCGGTCAAGTACGGCAAAAGTTCCATCTTTAATCAGCCATTTTCGAGTCGTCATTGGTTGTTTCCTTTCCCCCATCCAAATAATACGCCAAGCTCATCAAATCGGTTGTGAAATCGGCCGCATGCACGCGCACTTCGGCCGGGGCCTTGATGATGATCGGAGCAAAATTGAGGATCGCCCCGATCCCCGCTTCGATAAGCTGGTCGGCCACGCGTTGTGCCTCTACGTCCGGTACCGTAATAATGCCGATACGGATATTTTTCTTCTTTACGGTTTCGATCAGCTCTTCGATCGGCTGAATCTCGATGTTGTTGATCATGGTGCCGATTTTGGCGGGCGATGAATCAAAAACGGCCACAATTTTCATATTGTCCTTGACGTAAGCATTGTAATTGGACAGCGCCTGACCGAGATTACCGGCACCGATCAAAGCGACGTTGATCTGCTGGTCCAAATTGAGAATTTGCCTGATCTTTTCGATCAGATAGGGCACATCGTAGCCGATCCCCTTGCGGCCGAAATCGCCGAAATACGCGAGATCCTTGCGGATTTGCGCCGGATTGAGATCCAGCTTCTGTCCCAGCTCCTGGGACGATACCGTCGGAACTTCACGGCGGCTCAATTCATTGAGAAACCGCAAATACACCGGCAATCTGCGTACTACAGCATCCGAAATTTTTTCCGTTTTCATTGGTTATCCCCCTATTTGGCGCGATTTGAACAACAATTACCGCTCTTATTCATCACTCTTTATAAATCTCGCTCTTTATACATCCAGCCATTCCGAAATGCGAGGAACCATCTGCCCAAGCGGCATATGCTCCATCTTCGGTCCAGGCAAAGAATATAAAAAATACTTTCCGTAGTAAGATTCCAAGATGCGCGTATCGTAAACGACCACGATCCCGCGGTCCTGCGAGGACCGGACCAGCCGTCCGAAGCCTTGCTTGAACCGGATCACGGCCTGAGGAACCGACAGCTTCATAAACGGATTCTTCTTCTCCTGCTGCAGCCGTTCGCTCTTGGCCTCAACGAGCGGATGGTTGGGCGGTTGAAACGGCAGCCGGACGATGGCGAGACTGGTCAACGCTTCTCCAGGGATGTCCACTCCTTCCCAAAAGCTGTTGGTTCCCAGCAGCACGGAGGCGTTCTGTCCCTGAAAGCGCCGGGTCAGCTTGGTCCGGCTTCCGCTGTCCATGCCTTGCCCGATCACGGTAATTCCCTGCTCCGCCAAGAGCTCCTTGAGCGGATCGTATACCTGCCTTAGCATCCGGTAGGAAGTGAACAACACCAGCATGCGGCCTTTCGTGACGACCGCCGTATCGGCCAGCGATTGCACCAGCGTACGCACAAAATGATCGTCGCCCACGCTGCCCTTCACGCTGGGGAAGTCACGCGGGATGACCACAAGCGCCTGTTCGCGGTAATTGAACGGCGAGGGAAGCATCGCCGTAAGCAGCCGCTCCTGTTCCGCCGCTTCCCCGAGCCCAAGCTGGTCGATCATATATTGAAACGATTTATCCACCGACAGCGTAGCCGAAGTCATGACCACGCTTTTCTTCTTATCGAAGAAAAATCCTTTCAGCTGCGTGCTCACATCGATCGGAACCGCAAACAATTGCAGAGATTTGCTGCGATAGGTGCCGTTTCCTTCGAGCCAGTAGACCGTATTGGCATCGTCCATCTTCATGAAGAACCGCAGGGCGTCGCGCTCGCCGGCCAGATCCTTGAACAGGCCGCTGATATCGGTGACTAAACTGTCGAATCCGTAATCGTTGTCGTCGTCCTTCAGCTCGGCAAGCAGACGCTCCCCTTTGCGGATCGTATCGGAAAGCGTGGTATAGATCTGATTCTCGATCGCGGAAAGCGCCTCCCAGACTTTCGGCTTCTTGTCCTGCAAGAGCCGGAGCACGAATTGTCCGGGGTCGCCGGGGGCCGCATCACTGCGTTCCGGCATGAGCGCAAACAATTGTTCCGCCAGCCGGTCCCAACAATCTTTCACATCGAGCAGCGAAGGATACAATCCGTCGATGACCGAGCACCATTCCGCCGATTTTTCGCCCTCCGCATGACCAAGCATCGTTCTCAGGTTCGGCAATTGTCCGGTCTTGCTGTCCTTAAACAGCCGGGTAAGCGTATGGACAACGGTGAAATATTTCATTTGCAAGCCGAGATGCTTGCCGGCGACCTCCTCCAAATGGTGCGCCTCGTCGATGACCAGGCGGTCGTAGCCCGGCAGGAGCTGATGCCCGGCCTGAATGTCCGTAAACAGCTTGGAATGGTTCGTAATGACCACGTCGGCCACCCCGGCTTCATGCTTGGCCTTATGGTAATAGCACTTGCGGAACCACGGGCAGGACCGGCCAAGGCAGGAATCGGATTCGCTAGCCACCGTTTCCCAGAAATCGCTGCCCCGGTTTCCCAGATTGAGTTCTTCGTCGTCCCCCGTCTCCGTCTGCGCCAGCCAGACGATCATTTGGGCCGCCGTTATCACCTCTTCTTTAGGTGTGGCAAAGTCCTTTCTATTCATTTTATGTTCAAATTTGCGCAAACACAAATAATGTTGTCTTCCTTTAAACACCGCGGCCGTAAACGGAAACGGCACGGCTTCCGTCAGCAGGGGGATATCCCGTTCCCGCAGCTGCTCCTGAAGGTTGATCGTATGCGTGCTGACCATAACCTTCTCGTCTTGCTTTACGCTATGATAAATGGCCGGCAGCAGGTACCCGAGCGATTTGCCGGTACCGGTCCCCGCCTCGATCAAGAGATGCTTGTCCTCGGCAAAGGCGCGATTCACTTCGCCCAGCATGAGGGTCTGAGCTTCGCGCTCTTCATATTCCGGCAGCTTGGCGCGCAAATTATCCTTTACCTGCTCCATAAACTGCTCGAAGGAAATGTCCCGCAGCGGATTGTCAAGCATGCCGCTTCTAGCCGGTTCAATATCCATCCAATCATCAACCCGAAGCGCAAATTGGCGGTAATAAGTGAAACCGTCGGGTTCCTGTCCGGCTTCCCGTTCCCTATCCTGGAGCATGGCGTCGAAGAACCAGCCCAGATCGCTGTCCTCGCCTGCGAACAGATCCGACAGCCGCTGCAGCACGAGCAGGGGCAAGCCGCTCAGCTCTTCCAGACATTTCAGGAAGATCAGCGCGGTCGCCAAAGCGTCGCTGTCCGCCTGGTGCGGACGTTCATGCTCCACTCCAAGCTCGTCGGCGACAAGACCCAGCTGATACGTTGTCAGCGAAGGAAAAAATATTTTCAGAAAATCCATCGTATCGAGAATGCGGCCCGTAAAAGGAAGATACCCCGACTTGTCAAGCGCGCTCTGCAAATAATTGAAATCGAAGGCCACATTATGGCCCACGAGCACCACATCTTCGAGCAAGGGAACCATTTCCATCATCACTTCATCGAGTTCCGGCGCATCCTTGACATCCTCTTCCGTAATTCCGGTTAGACCGGTAATAAACGGAGGAATGGATATTCCCGGCTTCACATAGGAACTATATACCTGGGAAACCTTCAAGTCTTCATCTATAATGGCAAGTCCCGCTTGAATTATTTCATCGGAGGACTGGTTACCCGTCGTTTCAAAATCCAGTACGGCATATTTCATTGATCCTTATTTCCCTTTCGTTCCAGTCTCTCTACAGCATAACAGAAGAAAGCCGATTTGAAAATTGACCCGGGGTCAAGCACGTCAGCTATAGGCAAGAAAAAGCGATGCGTTCCAAAACGAGGAACAAGCATCGCCAAATGTGAAAAATATGCCGTGAATTGAACGCCGCGCCCTTTCCGCTAGAGCAGTGATGTCAGCTCGTTTCCGTATTGCAGTTTGCCGGAGCTGCGCATGCAAGCCTCCAGGTTGGCCAGCGGCTCCGCGAGGGAAGGATCATGATAATGGGCCAGCTTAAAATATTCCTTCGCCTTGTCGCGTCCGCCATGATGCGCTTCGATGCAGCCCAGAGCGTTATAAATAATCGAGCGCAGCCGGCGGTTGTCGGCGTCCTCCAGTACTCGCCAGAAATGCGGGATCGCTTCTTCGTACTGTTCCAAATGCATCAGGCACATCGCCAAATAAGTCCGGGTCACGAGGCTGTCGGGAAATTCTTCGAGCGCAAGCCTGAATTTGGTCAGCGATTCCGTGAACATCAACAGTTTGTAATACCCTTGGCCTTTAACAAAGGCGTCGCACTTCATCTCGGGAAGTTCATAGCTTTCTTTACCTTCCGAATCGGCCAAGCTTTGGCGGAAAGCGCCCATTTTTTCTTCGAAATTGAGCCATTCCTCGATAATGCCGTCGCTCATCGTTTTGAGCAGATGCCACTTCTTGGCCAGATCCTGTTTCTCGGCGCCTTGGGCAACGTGGTAAAATTTTATAATGTCATCCAACATTTCATTCATTTCCGCAAACATATGCTGAAACATCATCCGCATCCCACCCTTAACGAAAATGAAATCAGTGCGAGCCTTACGTTCATTTTTTGTTTTGAACGGGCATTTCATTCCCGAAGGGATTAATTGCATGACCAGGCGGATTTAACGGATGACCCCGTGCAGCTCCCGGTCGACTTGTTCGACCGGACGGTTGTGCTCGTCGACGAAAACGACGGTCGGCTTATGGCTTCTCAGCTCTTCCGGAGACATTGCCGCATAGGAAATAATGATTACATTGTCTCCCGGTTGCACAAGTCTCGCCGCCGCTCCGTTGAGGCAGATCACCCCGCTGCCGCGCAGTCCGGGAATCACGTACGTCTCCAGGCGGGCGCCGTTGTTGTTGTTGACGACTTGCACTTTTTCATTTTCCAGCAAATCGGCCGCTTCCATCAGGGCTTCGTCAATCGTAATGCTGCCTATATAATTCAAATTGGCCTCCGTGACCGTGGCCCGGTGGATTTTAGATTTCATCATCGTTCTATACATGGTGATAGCTCACTCCCCCTTCTTATTTAAAATCACGTTATCGATCAGACGCGTCGTGCCGAATTTCACCGCCAGCGCGACCAGAACCGGACCTTCCGCTTCATGAATCGCCTCGCTGTCGGCAAGCGGCGCAAGCCCAGGAAAATCCACGACTTCCACATAATCGACAACCGCCAGCGGTTCCGCCTGGATCGATTCCAACAGGCCTTTACGTGCCTCTCCGGCCGTTACCCGCCCGCCCGCGTTGATATCGGACTCCAGCTTCAGCAGGCTTCCGGAGAGCACCAGAGCGGCTTTCCGCTCTTCTTCGCTCAAATATACATTCCGGGAACTGAGCGCCAGTCCGTCGCTTTCGCGGACGATCGGACAAGGTACGATGCGGACATCGAAATTGAGGTCCTGGACCATTTGCGCGATCACGGCCGCCTGCTGGGCGTCCTTTTGTCCGAAATAGGCGCTGCTCGGCTGAACGATGTGGAACAATTTGCCCACCACGGTCGTCACTCCGTCAAAATGCCCCGGCCGCGATGCCCCGCATAAACGGTCCGTCAGCTCGCCGACGGCGATCTTCGTCAAGGTCGGACGCGGATACATTTCATTGACGGCAGGCATGAAGACGACGTCGACGCCTTCGCGTTCGGCCAGCTCAAGATCCCGTTTCTCGTCGCGCGGATAGCGTTCAAAATCCTCGTTCGGTCCGAACTGGATCGGATTGACGAAGATGCTGAGCACGACGATTTCGTTCTCCTGACGGGCCCGCCGCAGCAGACTGGCATGCCCTTCATGCAGATACCCCATCGTAGGCACCAGCCCCGTTTTGGGAAACTTTCTCTCTTTGGCGGTTTTGATCCGCTCGATCTTCAAATATTCCTTCAGTTCTCCAATCTCCCTGAACACCTTCATGAACGGGATTCCACCTTCCCTTTGCCGTATAAACTGTCAAGCACGCCGTCTTCGGCGGCGAACACGTGTTTTTCTTCCGGAAACGCCTTCGTCTTAACATCGCTCACATAACCCGCGATACCGGTGCGGATTTGCTCGCCGATGTCGGCATACGTTTTGACGAACCGCTTCTCGCGGTATTCCGGCGTATATTTCAGGATGTCATGGAACACGAGTACCTGTCCATCCACTTTGCGGCCTGCGCCGATGCCGATCGTCGGCACGGATATCGTTTCCGTGATGACGGCGGCCGCTTCCTCCGTGACCAGTTCCAGCACGATGCCGAATACCCCGGCGCGCTCCAGCGCCTGCGCGTCTTCCAGCAGGCGCCGGGCGTCCCGTTCGTCCTTGCCCTGTACGCGGTAGCCGCCGATTTGGTTGACGGACTGCGGCGTCAGGCCGATATGGCCAAGCACCGGCACCCCGGCCTGAACGATGGCCTGAACCGTGGCGGCGATTTCCGCGCCGCCCTCCATCTTGACGGCCTGGGCGTGTCCTTCCTGCATAATCCGCCGTACGGTACGCAGCGTTTCATCAATACTTCCGTGATATGTCATAAACGGCAGGTCGGCAACGATAAACGTATTTCGTGCTCCGCGGGCGACTGCGCGCGTGTGGCAAATCATGTCCTCCACCGTAACGGGAATGGTGGAATCGTACCCCAGCACCGTGTTGCCCATGGAGTCGCCGACCAGGATCACGTCGACCCCCGCTTCCTCCGCCAGACTCGCCGACGGGTAATCGTAAGCGGTGATCATCGTGATCGGGTCGCCGGCCTGCTTCATTTTTTTCATTTTTACAATATTCAGCGGATGTTTACCAGCCATTTCTTCTCCATCTCCTCTTTTCGTTATCGGTTGCCCCTTCGCGGGAAGTGGACACAACAAAAAAACCTTTTAGTTTGTGAACTAAAAAGGTCCGAACGCAAAGAAGAGTCGCTTTCGCTCGTTCTTCTGTCTCGGTCCTCTTCGGCTCAGAGCAGAATCCAACGTTCTTTCGAAACGCCACCGTAAAACTAATAACCACCTATATTGTTTCCGCATGAGTGCAATTCGAATCCTCGATATCGCCTCATGAGGACAGTATAACAAATTGCGTTACATATTTCATCATCCAAGTTGTACATCGCCCGAGAAAATCTTGACGTCGCTCCCGTGTTCGTCCTGCAATACGAGCGCCCCCGATTCATCCAGCGATTTCGCCACGCCCGAAATATCGCCGCGGCCGCCCCATACGGTAACTCGACGCCCCAACGTCACGGACAAAGCTTCCCACAACAGGCGGATCGGGGCAAAGCCCTCCTCTTCATGAAGCTTATAAAGCTGTTCCAGCTCGTTCATCACCGCGGCAATCAACTCCGCGCGGTCGATGTGCCGGCCGCTTTCGATTTTCAGCGAGGTCGCGACGCTGCGCAGCTCCGCCGGGATATCCTCCGGCTCCAAATTGACGTCGATTCCGATGCCGGCGATGCAATACTTGATCATTTCGTCTTCTCCGGCGGATTCGATCAAAATTCCGCATACCTTTTTGCCGCCGATCAAAATATCGTTCGGCCATTTAATGCCGGCATCGGCCCCGCTCACTTTACGGATCGCCCGGCAGACGGCCACCGCCGTCAGCAGGGTGAGCTGCGGGGCGAAGGCGAGCGGCCGCCGCGGGCGCAGCAGCAGGCTCATCCAGACGCCTTTGTGCGGCGGCGAGAACCACATCCGACCCTGGCGTCCGCGGCCGCCCGTCTGCTCCTCGGCGATGACCAGCGTCCCTTCGGCCGCTCCTTCCTCCGCCAGCAGCCGGGCGGCCTCCTGGGTCGATGACGTAACGTCCAGCAGCCGGAGCTTCCGGGCAAAGCCGGACGTTTGCAGCATGGCGCCGATCGCCGCTTCCTCCAACTTATCCGGCGAACCGACCAGCCGGTAGCCTTTGCGGGATACGGCTTCGAATTCATAGCCTTCTTCGCGCAGCTTGTTGATTTGCTTCCAGACGGCCGTCCGGCTGATCGACAAGCGGCGGCTGATCTCTTCGCCGGATATATACTCGCCGGGCGCGGCTTTCAGCATCTCCAGCAATTTATTATGCTCCATCTTCATTCACCACAACTTTCGCAAATTCCAGCAAGCGTTCCCGCTGATTGTCAAGCTGGCCGGAGGCGACCTCGAACAGCAATTCCTTCATCAACTCGCCCAGCCAGGGACCGCCCTTTCTGCCGATATATTGCAATATATCCCCGCCTGTGACGGCCAGCTCCCCCAGCGTATGTACGACGGTCTCCCGGTGCCACCGGCCTTCCTCCCGCCGAAGCCGATCCAGCTTCTCCGCCACCGAGCGGCCAATTGCCGCCTCAGGGCCCGTTTCGGACCGCAACAGGGTTTCCCGCCGATCCAGCCAGCTTGCGGCAATTTTCTTGCCGAAGCGAAGTTCCAGCTCGATCCAATGGCGGCGCAGCAAGGTTAAGTCCCCGTCCGACCCTTCCCTGGCGGCATTCCAATGCTCGTCAAACCGCAGCAGATCCGCCGCCCCTTGCGCCGCCGCATTGGAAAAGGTCCACTTCTTCATCAACCCGGCGGCCTCTTCCCCGGGGACGCCCAGCGCTTGCAGCAAGAGCGACCAGCGGATTTCCGCCGCGTCGGGCGGGAACGACTCCAGCGCATTAAGAAGCGTCAATCGCCCCTCATCCCGAAGCGCAGTCAGGGCAGCTTGCGGCACCGGGGCTTTGACGCTCTCCAGCAGCCCGCTGCGCTGCAGGAGCGCAAGCCCGCGAAGCGGATACGGGCCTAGCACGATCTTCTCCAGCTCGGCCCGAATTCGCTCCATCGCGATATAAGCGATCTTCGCGCGACCTCCCCGCAGCGCCGCCCACAAGCTTTTCGCCGGGCGGAAAGCGAACACGGAGGCGAACCGGACCGCCCGCATCATGCGCAGCGCATCCTCGTCGAACCGCTCCGCCGCATCGCCGACGCAGCGGATCACGCCCGCCTCGATATCCCGGCGCCCGCCGAAGACGTCGGTAATCCGGCCGCTCTCGTCGCAGGCCATCGCATTCATCGTGAAATCGCGGCGGCGTAGATCGCTGGTCAGCTCCTCGACGAATTCCACACTGGAAGGATGGCGGTGATCCTCGTACTCCGCCTCCTTGCGGAAGGTCGTCACTTCAAAGGCCTGCCCGTTCATCAGAACAGTGACCGTTCCGTGCTGAATACCGGTCGGAACCGTCCGGTCGAACAGCGCGATCACCTCCTCCGGTTTGGCCGAGGTGGCGATATCCATGTCGTGAACCGGACGGCCCATCAGTTCGTCGCGGACGCAGCCCCCGACAAAATAAGCCTGAAATCCGGTCTCACGCAGCCGTTTAAGCACGTTTTCCCCCTGACGACGCATCAGGGGGTCCACCATCTTCCAAGAGTTCATTGCCAATCAATCCTCCGCCTTTTTATCCGCAAGCCGGTTTAAACTGCGGCACCTTCCGCCCCAATACCCGGTAGTAGATGGATTCATAAACGGATGTAATGGTGTCGCTGCTGAAATAGCATTTCGCCCGGTTCAGACAAGCCTTGCGTACCCGGCTTGCCAGCTCCGGGTCATTGAACAGCGAGATGCAATAATCCGCCATCCGGCGGGTGTCTCCGATCGGGGCCAAAAACCCGGTTTCGCCATGGGCGACCAATTCGGGAATCCCGCCCGCTTCCGATCCGACGGTCGGTATGCCGCAAGCCATCGCTTCCAGTGCCACGAGGCCGAAGCTTTCTTTCTCGGAAGGAAGCAGCAGCACATCGGCCATTGAAATCACCTGGGCGATATCGTCCTGCTTGCCTAGGAAATGAACGCGGTCTTCCAGCCCCATTTCTTTGATTTTCCACTGGATCTTCGGAAGGTCCGGGCCTTCGCCGACAAACAGCAGCTTGGACGGCACTTGCTCGTTGACCATGCTGAACACGTCGACCACATCGCCGACGCGCTTCACCGGCCGGAAATTGGAGATGTGCATCAGCACCTTTTCGCCCGGTTCGGCGAAATCTTTACGACATTCGCAAACGTCTCTGGGATGATATTGGCGCTCGTCCACGAAATTATAGGTTAGATCGATATCGCGCACAATATCGAGCACCTCGCGGGTTTCCCGCATCAAATCGCGCGAGACCGACGTCACGGCGTCGCTTTCGTTGATCGCCAGCCGGATCAGGTCCTTCAGCGACTCGTCCTGGGCCAGCACCGTAATATCCGTGCCGTGCAGCGTCGTCACGACCTTCAGCTTGTCTCCGACCATCTGCTTGGCAAGAAAGGCGCATACCGCATGGGGTACCGCGTAATGGACATGCAAAATGTCCAGATTTTGCGCTTTGGCTACCTGGGCCATTTTGGTCGCCAGGGAAAGGTCGTAAGGCGGGTAACGGAATACGTAATAATCGCTGACCTCGACCTCATGGTACATTATATTTTTATGAAAGCTTCCAAGCCTGAAAGGGACGCTGTGGGAGATAAAATGCACCTCATGGCCTTTATCCGCAAGCAGTTTCCCGAGTTCGGTCGCCACAACCCCCGAGCCGCCAAGCGTCGGATAGCAGGTAATGCCGATTTTCAAAAATGAATCCATATCAGGCCGCGGCCTCCTTGTGTTTACGCGAATAGATTGACCAGATAAGGCGTCTTGACGGCAAACCCTTCCGCAAAAGGAATCAGTTTGCGCTGTCCGAGCAGCGCATCTCTGGCCTTGACCCGCTCGACATAGCCTTGGTTCAGCGGGGTCGGAGCCACATCCTCCCCTGCAGATCCCTGCCCGAATTGCGAGCGGTAACAGCCGAGGGCCTGCTCCTTCAGCGGATAGTAATCCGTCACGTCGACCAGCAGATCCGGCGTTTTCCAATCATTAATGAAATAATAATAAAGCTCCGGCGCCGCGATTGCCGGCTTGTCCGGCATATACCGGCGGAGCTTGGCGTTGAACGCCGCCTCCTCCACGAGTTTGGAGCAGGCAATATGGTCCGGATGCCGGTCTTCCCAATAGGGAGCAAAGATCACCGCGGGCGCATATTCCCGGATGACCTCCGTGACCCGGGCGACGTGCTCCGGCGTAATATATAATCCCCGGTCGGGGAGTCCGAGGTTCAGACGGACCGACACGCCCAGCGTTTCCGCGGCCTGGGCCGCTTCCCGCTTGCGCAGCTCGACATTGCCGTTGGAGGAAAGCTCGGCCTCGGTCAGATCGCAAAGGCCCACCCGCGAGCCGGCGGCCACCTGCTTGGCGATCGTGCCGGCCATGCCGATTTCCGCGTCGTCCGCGTGGGCTCCGAAGATCAGAATATCGAGTTGCCCGCTCATTAGCTTAACCCCGGTTTGTTTTGTTCCACCAGTTCCCGCCAGCCGAAATCGCCGCGATCCAGCGCGCGAACCAAAATCTCCGCCGTCGCCAGATTGGTGGCCACCGGAATTCCGTGAACGTCGCAGAGGCGCAGCAGCGCCGTAATGTCGGGCTCATGCGGCTGAGCCATCAGCGGATCGCGGAAAAACAGGACGAGATCCATCTCATTTTGCGCAATCAGCGATCCGATCTGCTGATCGCCGCCGAGCGGACCCGAGAGGAAGCGATGAATCTTCAGATCGGTCGCTTCCATAATCCGCATCCCCGTCGTTCCGGTGGAATAGAGTTTCTTTCCTTTAAACACATGTTCATAGGCGATAACGAAATTAACGATATCTTCTTTTTTGCGGTCGTGGGCAATAAAAGCTATATTCAGCATGTTCTTCTCTCCCTCTATCAATCGACAAAATGATCGAATCCGTAGACCATACCTTCATATTCCAGCACTTTTTTGATCGCCAAATTGACGCCGGGCATATATCCCGCCCGTTCATAGGAGTCATGGCGGATCTTCAGCGTTTGGCCGAAGCCGCCGAATACGACCTCCTCCTGCGCGAAAATGCCGGGCAGGCGAACGCTGTGGATGCGGAACCCGTTGTAGTATCCGCCTCTGGAGCCTTCGATCGTCTCTTCCTCCTTGGGATTGCCCTGACGGAGCTCTTCCCGGTTCATCGCGATCAGCTCCGCGGTTTTGATCGCCGTCCCCGAAGGGGCGTCCAGCTTCTGGTCCCCGTGGTATTCGATGATCTCCAAATGCGGGAAATATTTGGCCGCCTGTGCGGCGAATTTCATCAGCAAAATCGCCCCGATCGAAAAATTCGGCGCGATCAGCCCGCCCAGTCCTTTGGCGCGGCACTGCTTGTCCAGAAGCTCAATCTGCTCCGGGGTGAAGCCTGTCGTTCCGACCACCGGGGCCACCCCATGCTTAATCGCCGTCTCCGTGTTGGCAAATGCGGACGCCGGCGTCGTAAAATCGACCAATACCTGCGGTTTCCCTTCAACCAGCGAAAGCTCCAGATCTGAGGTCAACCGGACGCCGCAGGCCGGCAGCCCGACGAGGGTTCCCGCGTCTATCGCTTCGTTTGCCGGATTGATGGCGGCCACCAGACGAAGAGCGGGATCCTCCAGTACCATCTTAACCACTTCTCTGCCCATTCTTCCCGCCGCTCCCGCGACGGCAACTCTAATCTGTTCCCCCATCTTGATCCCCCTCATTCTCTGTTGAAATGATTAATCCATATATTTCCTGATTCTCTGTTCCAATTCCGCCAGTTGTTTGGCGATAACGTCATCTTGCGGCAAAGCCGACGCTTCCTGTACCGCGTTCAGAGCCAGTTCATATTGCTCCAGCTCGGCGTAGGCGATCGCCAGCCATACCCGCGAGTCCACCGACAGCGGATCCAACTGGGCCGCCCGCTCCAACAGCCTTAACGCGGGGACGACGACTCCCTCCTTATTTACGCTGCTTCCGGCTGTATCGCCTTCGAGCAGCCGCTTGGCCATCACCGTCAGCTCTTTGGACTGCATCCGGTCAAAATGGAGCTTGTATTCCTCCTGCAAGGGCGCCAGAGCCGTAGCCAGCCGGGCATGGGCCAACGCCCTGTCCAACCGGTTGCTGCGGGCACAGGTAATCGAGCAGCGATAGTGGACATCCGCATTGTCCGGCTCGATCGCCAGTGCTTCCTCAAAATGCTGGATCGCCTGCTCGAAATCATTCTCGTAAATGCTCCGGTACGCTTTTTTTTAAATAGTCCTCCGCCTTCATCTGCCATACCCCTCCCATGCGATGGGCTGATATTACTTACAGCATATGAAGGAAGGACTTATTAGGTGTCCTTTTTGGTCCAGCGATCCGCGTCGCGCGTATTGAATTTGTGCATCACTTTATCGTGTGCCGCGGTTAAATCGATGCCGAGCGAGTTCGCGAAACAGATCGCAATAAACAGGATATCGCCCAGCTCCAGCTCGATGGAGTTATCGGGTTCGCTCTCCTTCTTCGGCTTCTCCCCGTAGCTATGGTTGACTTCCCGGGCCAATTCGCCGACTTCCTCGCTCATGCGGGCCATCAGGGCCAGCGGACTGAAATAGCCTTCTTTAAATTGGGATATGTACTGGTCCACTTCCCTTTGCAGCTCTGCAAGAGACTTTTCTTTCATCAGCCATCCCTCTCTTATGTGACATGTATCATCCCTATGTTATCGTAAAGCAGATATGAAAACAAACCCTTTTTTAATCCCCCCGGAAAAAGGTATACTAAGGAAGAATGCGCCAAAACAGGCATACACAACTAACGGGTGAGGGATTATGGAATGAATGCAAACAGAATCACGGGCTATTTGAAAACGGTTCTCCCAATCATGCTGGGCACTGCGATCTATGCCTTCGGACTACTATATTTTATTATACCCAATCAGCTCATGGAGGGCGGGGTTACCGGCATTACGATCCTGCTGAAATACGCGTTCGGCGTTTCGCCTTCACTGTCCAACCTGCTGCTGAACATTCCGCTGTTTCTGATCGGCTGGAAAATACTCGGCGGAAGACAGATCGTATACACAGGCCTTGGAATCGGCTCGCTGTCGTTCTTTCTCTGGATTTTCGAAAAAATGATCGACTCCGGCTGGATTGTGACTTTTGAAACGGACTATATTCTCGCATCCCTGTACGCAGGGGTAACGCTTGGCGCCGGGCTCGGCATCGTGTTTCGCTTCGGCGGGACCACGGGCGGGTCCGATATCGTGGCGCGGATTTTGAACCGGAAATTCGGGTTCAGCATGGGTCAGGTGATTCTGACTATCGATGTTATCATCATCGGGCTGTCCCTTTTTTATGTCGCCAAAGAAAATATCCTGTATACGCTCGTCGCGGTATTTATCGCTTCCAAGGTGATCGACTTCATTCAGGAGGGGGCTTACTCGGCCAAAGCCTTTACGATCATCAGCGACCACGCTCCGGAAATCGCCGATATCATTACGAAAGAGATGGAACGGGGAGTAACGCTGATTCCCGCGATCGGCGCCTATTCCAAGCAGTCGAAGTATATGGCTTACTGCGTCGTGTCCCGCCAGGAGATCCGGCGGCTGAACGGGATCGCCAAATCCGTCGATCCGCGGGCGTTCATTATTATCAGCGATGTACATGACGTTCATGGTGAAGGGTTTAGGGAGGATTAGGAAGGTTGGGACGGTCAGAAAAACCAGTCGGGCTTATCGCAACCGATTCTTAGGCGGTACAAGCCTGCAAAAATACAGTTTTTGAAGCTGGTCCGCAGGTGAAGCAAGTAATACCTGCAAATATGCAGGTATTTTATGCCAATTACGGCTAAACGGGGAATTACGCGCGGAAAACCTGCACTGTTGCAGGAATTCTCTTAAAATAAGCCTTCAGTCCAGAAAAAGCTGCACAATTGCAGGAATCTTATAGCCGACAAATCAATCGCCCCCAAGTCCGCTTCGGACCCGGAGGGCGATTATTTATATTAGAAGCGATAGCTGTCGGCCCGGTCCCGCTTGGCGTGCACGGATGTGACGGATTGGTCCGCCCGGTACTTTCTCAAACCGGTATAAGCGAGCGCCAACAAAATCCAGCCGCCGATCAAAAGGCCCCATTGCCACGGATTGCCGATGCTCCCGACCGGCAGGAAAACGGGTTCGTCGCCTCGGCGCCCGAACAGTTCCTTAATCAGCCGGTCCCCCTGCTCGATCGCCCCGCTGATTGCCGGCTCATCCCAGGTGCTGTCCGAGCTGAGCCTGTCGGCATATGACATCCAAGAATCCAGGCGGTTGATCTCCGAAGGGTTCTTGTCGATGACCGCGGCGGGCCGGATCACTTCATAATGCGATTTCAGCGCAAGGAAAGCCTCCCGCAGCAATGTCCGGCTTCCTTCGGCCCTGCCTTTGCTCATGTTCGCCAAGTCATCGGACATGATTTTGTAATATTGCAGCCATAGCGCCTTGTCCTTGTGCACCAGGCTGTTCACGGCCAGACGGAGCTTTGCCGACGATTCCGCCCATTCTTCCGGCGAGACTTCCGCCCTGACCAGGCTCTCCCGGACATCCATAATGCTTTCGGCCAGCGCGTGTATACCTTCCACCGAGGTCAACCCTTTGAAAGAAAGCCCCTCCAAATTTTCGGTCAACCGGTCCATATCCCAATGAGCTTCCTGTGTCTTCCCTTCTTGCATGGCGCGGTACAAATCCTCGGCCGCCTGCTCGAACGATGCCAGCTTCTCCGCACGCTCCCGTTCCGGCTGCTTCACAGCTTCTTGCGCGGGAACGGAGGCGGCCGCTTCGGCCTGCTCCGCCGGCCCCTGCGATAAGACGGCAGGCAGTGCCAACAAACACAACAACACGGTCTTAACCCGTTTCCATTTCGCGGCTTTCATGGACAATCCCTCCTTACCACCAAGGTATGGCGGGCTGTCCGCGCTTAGAACTCCGTTTTCGCTCTTTTTGCGCCCCGGAGCGCAAGCCAGCCCGCCGCCATACTGGCGATGGTCAGGCAGAAGGTAAAGACCATAACCTGCGGCACGTTATCCCACAGCGTCTGCGGCAACCAGGGATATACCTCGTAACGGTAATCCACCGCGTCGTTCAGCAGCGTCCAGGCTCCGGCGACCAGCAGCATCCCCGTCCCGAACCGGAATAAGCGGACATACAGCAGCGCCTCCACAGCCATAGCCAAATGGGAAGCCACAAGCATCCAGTCCTGCCAAACCAGCTCGCCGCCTTGAGCGGCGCCGGCAAATATCATGCTGACCGCCCAGACGCCGTATTTCACGCTTGTTACGACGGCAAGCCCTTCAATCAAGCCGCGGAGGAACTTGAACCGCGACAGGCCGGCGGGAAAGAGCAGAAAGAGCAGGGACAAAGTAAAAAACAGGCTCGCCGTCGGACTGTCGGGTACGAACACAATTTGCCAATGCGGATGCTTCTCCCAGGTATCGAGGAGTTGATTGTCATACCAAATGTAACCATAGATCGTGCCAAGCAGATTGCAAACAAACAACAGCCACAAGACCGGCCGGGACGACAAAAAAGGACGGCTCCACAAAAATGACGGCTTCAAACTTTTACCCCATTTCCATTATGTAAACTAAAACGCCAAGATATTAAAAAACCTGATCGTGATGACGATCAGGTCTTCATTAATCTTATTCTACTGCTTCCGTCTTTTGTTTCGCAAGCCATTCGGCCAAATGGTCGATGTCCTGGTCGGTCAGCCCGGCGCTGATGGCCGTGTCGTACATCGCAGGCATCTTATTGTTATAGCCATCTTTAATAATTGAAAGGATCGCATCCTTGTCGTGCTTGTCGCCTACCCCGCGCAGCGACGGTCCGCCGGCTCCCTTGAGATCGGCGCCGTGACAGGAGATACAGGTCGCCTTCTTGAACGATTCCATCGCCGGATCATCCGGTTCGACGATCGCTACCTCCTCCTGGCGGTTGCCGCTCGATGTCGGCAAGCCCTGCTCCCGGTTCTCGCGAGCCTGTTCTTCCCGCTGGATGTGCTCCGGCTGCGTGCCCGTCGCTTCCAGCTCGTTCTTGTAATGCGTCCAGGCAAAGTTCGTCAGGTACACCAGGGAAATGAGCGATAGAAACATCAGGGACGAAGCGATCGGGCGTTTATAAAATCGCCGCTCCTTGCCGCGGTCCAGGAACGGGGCGAGCAGCAGACCTCCAAAGGCAACGGCCGGAATGCCGAGCGTCCCCAGGACAACATAGTTCCCTGAAGCGTATGGATATTTCAGATATTGGTACAGAAACAGGAAGTACCAGTCCGGCATCGGAATGACCGAAGCGTTCGGATTGGCCGGAAACCCGAGCGGAGCCGGTTCGGAAATCGTCAGAACGAGAAATCCGACGAGCACGACGACCCCTACCATCCATTCCTTCAGTAAAAAGTTCGGAATAAAGGCCTCCGATTTGCCCGGATATGCCGTATAGTCGGGAGGAACGATAAACCCGTTGCCCTTGCGGACGCGCGAATCGCCGACAAATACGACCTTTTCCTGTTTCGATTTGTCACCATGAGCCATGTAAATGCCTCCCTTCTCTTCTCGAATTGTTCTGTGATCCATGCAGCAGATGCAAGACCCGGGCGGCCCATGATTATAGCGGACCGGAGATCCCTTGTCTGCGGATCATAATAAAGTGTCCTACCAGAAGGATCAGCAGCACGGCCGGAAGGAAGAACACGTGGATGGCGAAGAAGCGCGTTAGCGTTTCGGCGCCGACGAGCGTACCGCCTTGCAGCAGCTCTTTGATCACCGGTCCCAGGACGGGCACGGAGTTGGCGATTTCCAGTGTAACCTTGGTCGCAAAGTACGCTTTGTTGTCCCACGGGAGCAAATAACCCGTCAGACCGAGCCCGATCATGACGAAGAAGATCAGCATGCCCACCACCCAGTTCATCTCACGCGGCGCTTTATAAGAACCGGTGAAGAAGACTCGCAGCGTATGCAAAAACATCATGACGATGACCAAGCTCGCGCCCCAGTGGTGCATCCCGCGGACGATTTGGCCGAAAGCGACCTGCGTCTGCAAATATTCAACACTGTTGTACGCGTTAATGATATCGGGAACGTAATACATCGTCAGAAACATCCCCGACAAAATCTGGATTACGGTGATAAAAAACGTCAGACCGCCGAAGCAGTACACGAAAGCCGAGAAATGATGCGCCGGATTGACATGCTCGGGAACCTCATGGTCGGCGACATCTCTCCAGATCGGCGTGATATCCAGACGTTCGTCAATCCAGTTGTAAACATTTTTAAACATCCGTATCTACGCCTCCTTATTTCACGATGGTATTCGGGATAATCTCGCCCAGATATACCCAGTCGTCCTTCAGCATGACCTTGTATTCGTCGAGCGGCTTCGGAGCGACGGCAAGCTGTTTTCCTTCCTTTGTATAGTGCGCGCCGTGGCACGGACAATGATATTCGTCGGGAAAATTCTTGTCGTTGTTCCAGCCGACCGTACAGCCGAGATGCTTGCAAATCGGTGAAAGCGCATAAATTTTTCCGCTCTCGTCTTTCCGGATCCACGCGGTCAGGTTGGAGGTGCTTAAATACCATCCGTCCTGCTGTTTCAGTTCAAACGAAAATTCCTGGGGCTCGCTTGTAATTTTGCTGATTTCGGCCACCTTGACAAATGCGCCTTCGCCTTTCTTTTGCAAAATCGGGTCCACGGCAAAACGAACCATCGGAAGCGCCACACCTGCCGCCATAAATGCCGTTGCTCCCCCCAATGTATATGTAAGAAACTGCCGACGGGACATCTCCTTGCGCACAGGCGGTTTATGCGATGATTCATGCTCTTCATGCTGATTGCTCATAACGTCTTCAACCCCCTTTGCCAGCCAATTGATTCCATCTCATTACTAACAATGACATTTATCACACTTATGTGAAGACATATTTATAATATATTTTCCTTTTAGGACCGTCAAGAATTTGACACATCTTTTCCATCAATCGGTTCGTTGACCAATTTTAAAGTTCATCAATTTGTCACATTTAGATCTTGCTATCGCCTTTCCATAACCGCTGAACAGCGTCTTTTACCCGCTGCCCGGCCGGAAGCTCTCCCGCAGCCGGAAACCGTTCCGGCGTAATGATCAGATCGGCAGCCGGCAGCCGCTCATTCTCCGGTTCGACATCGGTCGAAATCACGATGGCGTAACGAAATCCGCCGGATTTGACATGGTGACAAATCTCGTTGACTTGTGACAAAATTTCCTCCCGCCCATACTGAAAAGAAGGGTAAGTTACAATTCTTCCGTGGAACGGAATTTCCACCAGATCCATGATATCCCTAAGCCTTTCCAACGCCGCCGTTACTTCATGCGGCTGTTCTTTCCCGGTGAGACCGGTCACCGGAATAAGGCATGTATCCAAATAAGGGCGCAGCTCTTCCCATGTCCCCGGTTCCATTTCGCTAAATTTCATAATAAGACATCCCCAATCTATCTATTCTTATTATCTTTATAATACAAAAAAGAAATGCCGCAAGGGCATTTCTTTTATTTATCCAATGTCTTCAGTTCATCCGTTAGAAGCCGGAAGGCCTGCTCATCGCCTTGTGCCAGTGCGTTGTCGATTTCGTTGTAGATTTGCTCCGACCGGTGTTTGCGTAGTGCTTCGTCCCAAACCATTTCCGCCGCCAAACTGAGCATTGCTTCATAAGTTACCTTCATCTGATCCATAGGATGCACCTCCAACCTAATTGTTAAGTGATCCTATATTCTTTCCCTTTGATAACATAGCTCTCAGCCGTCGTTTTCATCCGCTGCAAATCGGCCTCGGTCAGCTCGCGCACGACTCTGGCCGGTGAACCCAGGGAAAGAGTATAGGGTGGGATTTTTTTGTTTTCCGTTACGAGAGAACCTGCTCCTACTAAAGCATATTCACCGATTTCCGCTCCGTTTAGGACAATAGCCCCCATGCCGATTAATGTGCCTTGGCCTATCGTACAGCCGTGAATGATGGCCCCGTGCCCCACCGAGACGTCGTCCATCACGATCAGGGGCTGGCCGGTATTCACATGCCCGATGACTCCATCCTGGAGATTGGTACGGCTTCCGATGACGATGGGCGATAAATCCCCGCGCAGCACCGCATTGAACCAAATGCTAGATTCGGCGCCCACGCTGACGTCTCCAATCACTTTTGCCCCTTCCGCAATGTACACTGAAGGATCCAGCACAGGCAACTTCCCTTGATATCCCAGCAGCATTTTGACCACACTCCCTTTAAGCTATGAACTGTCTTCGATTGGGAGTGATTTTAACAAGTCGAACGGGCGGTTGTCAACGGACTTTCTTCGGGATCAATTCTGCATTTTGAGCAGCTTATGTACGGCGGACCTGCCGAACGGAGTCGTCTGCACGTACTTTTCCCCTTGGCCGTCGTCTCCAATCCGGACCATTCCCAAGTGAAGCATCATGCGCAGGACACGCTCTTCAAAGATGGACTCCGGCGAATCGTAATAGAAGGGTTTAATCAGCATCGACATCCCGGCATACAGCGAGGAGGCCGCGACCCATTCTTTCGAGCACCGCTCAATCCAATACACCAAAGAAGGCAAGTTAGGGATGGGCCCTTTATAAAGTCTTAACCAAAAGGAGACGAAGTGTATCATCGGCTCGCGTTTTTGCTCGGACAAAAACGCTTCACCCGCGGCCGTAAGCCGCAGACGGTCCATGTCCTCCCGAATCCATTTGGCATGACTCGCATAATCATACAGCAGCGCAAGCCGGTTCGGATAATCCTTAAAGCGCCGGCCATAACCGAAGCGCCAGCCCTTGCCGACAAGCGGTTCGGAGATATGGAGTTTTTCCAGAACCTGCAACTGATTCCGGCGGTACATCACCCCTTCGTTATTCAGAGGAATCTCATGCTCCCGTACATATTGCAGGAACAGAAGCAGGTCCTCGGAAAGCAATTCCGGTTCTTCCCGGTACATTGCCGGTTCTCCCTTGATGATGACGGTTTCGGCTCGAATCAGGCGCTCCAGCGCTTCGCGGAAACGCCGTTTCAAATCCTCCGGAACTTCAAACAAATACCTGGTGTTATGGGTCATTCCCTGGAACAGCCATCCCCGCTGCCTGAATCTGGCGATGACATCCCTGGGACTCTCCCGTTCTCTGGCGTCTTCCGTGAAACGCGACTGCTGGGCGCAGGCGATCAATTCTTCCAGACTGAACTGGCGGCGTCCGTCGAATATCAGAGCATTCAGAAACCGCAAATCTTCCAAACTCATTTCCGCAACATGGTGCTCGATAAACTCCCTGCGCCCGATCGTCTGCAGAATGGATTGAATCAATTCGTGCTTCGAATTGCCGTTGCACTCGCAACGGTAATGGTTCGCTATTCTGCTAAGCTGCCCGATATCGGCATATGTAAGCATATCCGCCAGATTCATATCATACCGCCTCGCCGTTTTACTACCATTATGGGAATTTTTTTTGGATTTATTCGCCATATCCCAAATCCCATATAAACGTGCATATAGAAAAACAACCCGGCCGAAGCCGGGTTGCGTCATCATGATCTCGATTCCTCTATGATCTCTTCCAAATGGCGGGTGCAGTTATAGAGCCGCAAGTCCCATTCCGTTTCTCTTTTTTCCAAAATGGTCAGCGACAAATTGCCGATTCGCTCGGAACAACGGTCCCGATACAGCGCCGTGAACAATTGGGCCAGCAGGCCGCCGTGCGTGACGACCAGCGCGTTCTTATCGCCGTAACGCTCGCCAAGCTCCCGAAGGAACGCTAGCGCCCGGTTACGGATCTCCTCGTCCTTCTCCTGGCCGAGTTCGAGCGAATGCCACTCCTTCCCCCATTTCGCCTCTCTCTCCAGTGCGGTCATACCTTCGATCTGGCCGAATGCCCGTTCCATAATTCGCGAATCGGGCTCATAAACCGGGATGCCCAGCTTGTCGGCGATGATTCGACCCGTCTCTTCCGCCCGGGCTAAACCGCTTGTTATGACAAAATCCCAGCGGTATTCCCGTTCCTCCAGGAGCCGGGAAGCCAAAAGACGGGCCTGCCGCCTTCCCTCGTCATTGAGCGGAATATCGCTTTGTCCTTGAATCTTACCGGCTGCGTTCCAGTCCGTCAGCCCATGCCGTATGAGCCCTACCAGCATGCCATCCCCTCCACTTTTGAATTTATCTTTAGGAATATCATTATATCATGTTTAAGTAAAAACGCCTCTTTCGCCCATCGGAACGGAAAGAAGCGTTATTGACTTTAATACCGTATTATCTCCTGTATTTCTGGATTCCTTTCCAGGAAACCAGCGCCAGAACCATGCCCGCCATCGATAAAAGCATCCAATACTGCGGATATGCCGGGCCCAATTGTACGACGAACGGATCTACAACACCGCGGGAAACACCCGGAAGCGCAAAGGCGAAATCGCCGGACGTTTCGGTATCGCCCGCCGCCACGGCCGCGGGAATAATTCCGGTCGCCGGCTTGTTTGCTGCTTGATCCGTTTTGACCGAGCCGCCGATTGCGAACAGCAGCGTGCTGAATAGAAAAACGGCCAGGAAGCAGGCGGCCCATATCGAAACGCGGCGCCGCAGCCGTCTTCCATAGCTTTTATCCCGGATATCCGGAGCGAGCCACGGCGATTCCGCGTAGATCCGGTCCATGACTTTGCGGTTGACGGCTTCAGCCTGCTCATCGCTGACTTCCACGGGCAGCGCTTGAAGCACGTCCATGCTGTCCATCCAGAGTTGATGCTCAGCCGCACAAGACTCGCAGCCCAAAATATGCCATTCCAGCAGTTTGCGCTGGGGATCGTGCTCCGGCAAATCCGGCAGCAATCCGAACAGTTCTTGGGCCTCTCTACAATTCATCTGTTTTTCATCCCTTCGTAATGCTCGTAAACCGGTTCATAGAAGTAGGGTTCAAGCTGGCTCTTCACGCTACTCCGCGCCCGAAACAACAGGGATTTTACAGCACTGACGCTTTGTCCGAGAATACTGGCGATCTCCTGGTAATCCAGTTGGTCATACTCGCGCAGAATTAAGGCGGACCTTTGCTTCTCCGGTAGATTATTGATCGCTTCACGCACCATGCCGACCTTCTCGTTGCGCAAGATCGCCTGCTCCGGCGCCACTTCGCCCGGTGCGACCGGAACGAACCCGCTCTCTTCCAGCGGTACATTGGCCGCACGCTGCTTGCGTAGCTCGCTAAGCACGGTATTTCTTGCGATCGTATACAGCCAGGTCGAAAAAGAAGCGTCCACTTCCCGGAAAGAATGCAAACTGCGGAATGCTTTATAGAACGTTTCCGAGCAAATATCTTCTGCAAGCAGCTCCAGATGAGCGCTCTTAAGCATATGGTATACGAAAGCCAGTATTTTGCGCTGATATCGTCGCATCAGCTCCGAATACAGCTCCGTATTGCCTTCTTTAATCTCACGAATCATTTGGGAATCCGTCATCTGAGTGCGATCCTCCTCGCCCATCCATGCACTTCTCCCCGTTCGATTCTATATAAATAATTACCGAACAGGATCCAAAAAGTTGCGGTCTATATGTAACAAATTTAATCTAAAAGTCCAAAACCGGCCAAAACATCACAATAACAGCATTAGTTCCAACAATCACCCAATATTATAGCACGGAACCGGGAATATCAAAACAGCATCATTTAGCTAAAATCGATTTTTCCAGGTTTTGGGCCGCTGTCTCCCAATACCCAATAATTTTAATTATGAACCAGCTTGCAGCGCATTCAGCCCCAAAGCGAGCGCGCCTTTCAGTCCGGCATCGGAGCCCAGACCCGGCGCCACGATGTAACGGTCGATGCCTTCCCCCAATTCCGGCGCGCTGATATAGCCCCGCAAATTCCGCCGGACCTCTTCCCGGATCAACGGATAGAGCTGGTTTTGCCCCATGACTCCTCCGCCGATAATTACTTTTTTCGGAGACAATGTCAGAACCGTTGCGGTCACGGCCTGACCTATGTAATAAGCTTCCAGCGACCAAGCGGGATGGGATTTCGGCAGTTCCTTGCCTTGCACTCCCCATCGGCGTTCCAGCGCCAGGCCCGAAGCCATACCTTCCAGACAATCCCCGTGGTAAGGACAATTCCCGGCAAAAGCGTCGTCGGGATGGCGACGCACCGGAATATGCCCGGCCTCGGGGTGCAGCAGTCCGTGTACCGCCTTGCCTTCGGCGACGACGCCCATTCCGATCCCCGTGCCGATCGTATAATAAACACAGCTGTCCAACCCTTTGGCCGCTCCCCAAATAACCTCGCCCAAGGCTGCCGCATTCACGTCCGTATCCCAGCCGTAAGGGACGTCGTATTCGCGCTTGAGCGTCCCCAGGAAGTCGCACCCGCTCCAGCCCGGTTTGGGCGTAGTTGTAATATGCCCGTACTCCGGGCGTGCGGGATCGAGGCCGATCGGCCCGAAGCTGCCGATCCCGATCGCATCAACCGGCTTATCCCGGAAATAAGAGATAATCCGCTCCAACGTTTCCGCGGGTTGGGACGTAGGAAAACTCGTCCGCTCCAGAATGTCCCCCCGCTCATTTCCGATTCCGCACACCATTTTGGTACCGCCGGCTTCGACAGCTCCGATCATCATGGCAAAACCCTTCTCTTATTTTAAACCCAACAAAATCCGGTTAGCAAATTTTATAGGACCGCGGATTTTCCGCCGTCGATATTGACGGAGGTTCCGGTGATATAGGACGCCGCCTCCGAGACGAGAAAAGCGATGACATTCGCCGCCTCCTGCGCCTCGCCGATCCGTCCGAGCGGGATGCCGTGCCGCGGATCGCGGGCAAACTCCTCCCAGGACAGCTCCGGCGCAGAGGCTTTCCATTTCCGCTCGATCTGGTCGCTGCGAATTAAGCCGATGCAGACCGCGTTGACCCGGATGCCGTCGGCGGCCAAATCCTTGCTCATCGCCTTGGTCAACGCAAGCCCGGCCGCACGGCTCACCGACGTCGGGAGCGACGAGGCTCCCGGGGCCTTGCCCCCGATCGCCGTCACGTTTACGATCGCTCCCCCGCATTCCGCCTTACGCAGATATGGCAAAGCCGCGCGGGCAAAATGTACCGCTCCGAACAGCTTCAAATCCAGGTCCGCCTCCCATTGATCCGGCTCCACTTCGGGAAACGGACTGGCGGCCGACGTACCGGCATTATTGACCAGGATGTCCAAACCGCCCAGCCGCTTCGCCGCTTCCGTTACTGTGCGCTCCGCCTCATCCCGGACCGAGACGTCCGCGGAAATCGTAATGGGATCCCTACCCGTCCGTTCCCGAATCAAGTCCGCCGCCTGCCGGAGATGCTCCTCGTTTCGGGCCACGATCGCCACCTCGGCTCCTTCGCCGGCGAGCGTCAGCGCCGTCGCCAGTCCGATTCCTTTGCTTCCGCCCGTCACAATCGCTTTTTTATGCTTCAATCCCAAATCCATATGCATTCGCCTCCCGATCGAAATTTTTCCTGTAGACTATTGTATCCGAATTTTCGCCCGCAATCTAATTTCTGACTAAGGACCACCCGGTTTGCCGTAAAATGGCAAAAAAAAACCGCTTCGTTAAGAAGCGGTCTTGCTCACTACCGAGCAACAGATATTGGATAGGAGTGGAGAGAAACCATACTGTACTTTTATTATATGTATACGTTTTCATTTTGTCAACACTTTTTTTAAGCGTTTTCATTTTGCGAAATAAGGGGATTTCTCCCCCCGTAAAACCTACACGTAAACCGAATAACCCAACGAGTTCAAATGGTCCTTAGCCCGCTCCATTTCGGTTTCCTGGCGGAACGACAGCCGGAGCACGCCCGGAACATCCTCCCGGCTCTCGATGATCTGCATATTGCTCAGGTTGATATGCCGAACGCCGAGCTCCGTGGCGATATGCCCGATAATCCCCGGATGGTCGGGCACGTCGATATACAAGTCGAACAGAGATGTGATCGCACCCTTCCGGCGTTCGGGGAGTTCGCCGCGGAACAGATTGGCTTTTTCGAAGGCCTGCTTGATCCCGGCTCCGTCCCCATGCTCCAGCAGCCCGATAAAGCCGCCGATTTCGGCGTTCCAGTCCTTAAGCAGCGAAAGGAGCACCTCCCGGTTGCTCAGGAGAATATCGCGCCAGATGACCGGATCGCTGGATGCGATCCGGGTGATGTCACGGAAGCCCCCGGCGGCGAGCATCCGGTAAAGACCGTTGGTGCCGTTGTAGTCGCACACCTGATTGACGAGCGCCACGGCGATAATATGAGGCAGATGGCTGATCGCCCCCACGATTTGATCGTGCATGACCGGGTCCACGCGGACGATCTGCGCTCTCGTATAGGCGAGCAGCTTCTCGAGACGCGCGTACGCCTCCTCAGGCACGTCGGGAGACGGCGTCAGCACATAATAGGCGTTCTCGAACAACAAGGTGGATGCCGCATCCACGCCCGACCGTTCGGAGCCGGCCATCGGATGGCCGCCGATGAAATGCACGCCGGGCTTGGAGAGCATGCGGGCGCGGGCCGCAACCGAAGCTTTCGTGCTGCCCACATCGGTAATGATGCAGCCCGGCTTCAGCGGCAAAGCGTACAGCTTCTCCAAATATTCCTCCAGATTCCCGACCGGCACGCACAGAAATATAAAGTCGGCGTCCGAAGCCGCCTCTTCCATGGACTGCGTCGCGGTATCCACGACCCCGCGTTCGATCATCCGGTTCAGGGAACCCGGACGCGGACTGTGTCCGACCACCGTTAGGCCGGGCTTGCCCTTCAAGCATAATCCCAACGATCCGCCGATCAGACCGACCCCGAAAATAGCAACTTTAGTCGTCATATTCTTCACTCGATTTCTTCTGCGTAATGGTTATCAATCATGTATGTGTGTTCACAGCTTAGGCTATACGCGGGCTTCACTTCCGGATAATACCCGCTCCAGGGCGGCGATAAATTTGGCGTTCTGCTCGGCGGAGCCGACGGTTACCCGGATATGGGTCGGATATTTCGCAAAGCCCGGACGGACGATGATGCCCTGTTTCAGCAGCGCCTGGAACATTTCCGCCGCCGGCGTTTTGACATCGACCATAATAAAATTGCCGTGCGCCGGGAAATAACTCAACCCCAACCGGTCGAACTGCCCGTTCAAATATTGAATGCCATCGCGGTTCTTCGTCCGGCATTCGGCCACAAATTCATGATCCGTCACCGACGCCTTGGCGGCCGCCTGACCGAACCGCGACGTATTAAACGGCTCGCGAACCTGGTTGATCAGCTTGATCACGCCGGCCTGGCCGATGCCGTAGCCGATCCGCAGCGAGGCGAGGCCGTAAATTTTCGAGAATGTCCGCAGCACGATCAGGTTCGGATACTTGGACAAAAGCGCGACCCCGTTCGAATATGCCGGATCCGTCACGTATTCCGCATACGCCTCGTCCAGAATCACCAGCACATTCCCCGGCACACGGTCGAGGAAATCTACCAATTCACTGTCGGAGACGATCGTACCCGTCGGATTGTTCGGATTGCAAATCCATACCGCTTTCGTCTTCTTTCCGATTTTGGCCAGCATCGCATCCAAATCGTGGGTGCCGCCTTTGAGCGGAACCTCGATGCTTACCGCACCTTCGATATCGGCGTTGCTCTTATATACGGAAAAGGTGCAATCCGCCATCACCGTTTCGTCGCCGGGTACAAAGAATGCGCGGGCGATGAGCGCGATAATTTCGTCCGAGCCGCAGCCGAAAATAATCTGGTCCCGGCCTACGCCGTGATGGCCCGCCAGCACTTCCGTAAGCTCGGCGGCGCTGCCGTCCGGGTACAGGGTGATATTTTGCAATTCGGCTTCGATGGCCGCGCGGACGCGCGGGGAACAGCCGAACGGGTTCTCATTGGAGGCCAGCTTGATGACTTCGTCGAGGCCAAGCTCCCGCTTTACTTCTTCAATCGGTTTTCCCGGCTGGTATACCGGAAGGTTGACAATCTGGGGTTTTGGCAACATGTGATTTCCTCCTAGTTCCAAGCAAACCCGAGCCCATGTCTCGGTTTTGGCTAATGATTTATCTTTAATTGTGCCACAAAGTCACGGATTTGCAACAATCCTTGCTCCTTGGCGGCTTCGTTTGTCAGGAGCGGCAGACTTTCCTCGATCTTGCGTACGATGGCGCTGCCTACGACGACGCCGTCGCAGATTTGTGCAAACCGTTCGACCTGCTCCGTACTCGAAATGCCGAAGCCGACGG
This sequence comes from Paenibacillus haidiansis, assembly GCF_036553665.1. Taxonomy (NCBI): domain Bacteria; kingdom Bacillati; phylum Bacillota; class Bacilli; order Caryophanales; family Paenibacillaceae; genus Paenibacillus; species Paenibacillus haidiansis. The sequence goes on from NZ_JAZHPZ010000001.1 coordinate 165,738, forward strand.
CGACCGGCAAGTCGGTCCGGGCTTTCACCGAGAGAATAAACTCATCCACCTGCCGGTGAAAAGAGCTCCGCTCCCCGGTTACTCCCAGAGAAGAGACGCAATAGATGAAGCCCCGGGCGCGCGACAATATTTTTTCGATCCGGTTGTTCGACGTGGGCGCCACGAGCGGCACAAGCTGCACATTCGCCCGGTCGGCCAATAGCAATACTTCTTCCGCCTCCTCAAAGGGAAGATCGGGAATGATGAGGCCGCTGATGCCGGCTTCCTGCAGCATACGGAAGAACCGTTCCAAGCCGGTTTGCAGCACCGGATTATAGTAGGTGAACAGCACGAACGGCATAGTCACGCCGCGCTCCCTGGCTTTCACGGCCGTAGCGATGCAGGTCTCTATGGTGATCCGGCGAACGAGGGCGCGCTCCGAAGCGCGCTGGATCACCGGGCCGTCCGCGAGCGGATCGGAGTACGGCACGCCGAGTTCAAGGATGTCCGCGCCGGCACGCTCCAATTCTACGATTATATCAACCGTTGTCTCTGGATCGGGATCACCGACCGTAATAAACGGAATCAGCGCCGTTTGCCCTTCGGCTTTCAGTTTCGTAAACTTCGCTTCCAACAAATTCACCGCAGCCCCGTTCATAGCTCAGCGCCTCCTTCGGTATAAGCCATAATCGACTCGACGTCCTTATCGCCGCGTCCGGACAGGCAGATGACGATCAATTCGTCTTTGCCCATTTGCGGGGCCAGCTTGACCGCCTGGGCGACCGCATGCGCGGATTCCAGCGCGGGGATAATGCCCTCCTGGCGGCTGAGCAGCTGCAAGGCGTCCAGCGCCTCGCGGTCGGTGATCGGGTAGTATACCGCCCGGTTGATATCCTTTAAGTAGGAATGCTCGGGCCCGATGCCCGGATAATCCAGCCCCGCCGAGATCGAATGGGCCGGCTGCACCTGTCCGTAAGCGTCCTGGAGCAGATAACTCAAGGAACCCTGGAACACGCCTTTGGTTCCTTTGGTCATCGTCGCCGCGTGAAATTCCGTGTCCACGCCTTTACCCGCCGCCTCCACGCCGACCAGCTTGACGGAAGCGTCCTCGACAAATGGATAGAACATCCCGATCGCGTTGCTTCCCCCGCCGACGGCGGCGATCAGCATATCCGGCAGCCGCCCTTCCGCTTCGAGAATTTGCCGGCGCGTCTCGTCGCCGATAATCCGCTGGAAATTGCGGACCATCATCGGGTAAGGATGGGGGCCGGTCGCGGAGCCGAGGATGTAAAACGTGTCCTGCACATTGCTGACCCAGTAACGCAGCGCCTCGTTGCAGGCATCCTTCAAGGTGCGGGTACCAGAGAGAACCGGCACGACTTCCGCTCCGAGCAGCTTCATCCGGAACACGTTGAGCTGCTGGCGCTTCGTATCCTCTTCGCCCATGAACACTTTGCATTCCAGGCCAAGCAAAGCGGCCACTGTTGCCGTAGCCACCCCGTGCTGTCCGGCCCCCGTCTCGGCGATCACCTTCCGTTTACCCATCCGCTTGGCCAATATGCCTTGGCCGATCGCATTGTTGATTTTATGGGCCCCGGTATGGTTCAGATCCTCGCGCTTCAAATAAATCTTCGCCCCGCCCAGATGCTCGGTCAGCCGTTCCGCGTAATACAGCGGCGTTTCCCGGCCCGAATACTGCTTCAGCAAATAATCGATTTCCGCCTGAAACTCGGGATCGTCCTTGAACTTCCCGTAAGACTCCTCCAGCTCGATCAAAGCGTTCATCAACGTTTCCGGCACATAACGGCCTCCGAACGGACCGAAGCGGCCGTATTCGTCAGGCACTTGCTGTCTTCCTGTCATCTTCCCTTTCACCCTCTCCACGAATGCTGCGATTTTGCCTATATCTTTCACTCCGCCGGTCTCTACGCCGCTCGATACGTCCACGCCGTCGGGAGACATGGCGCCGATCAATTCTCCCACATTCCCGGGATTCAAACCGCCGGCGGCCAGAAAAAAGATCCCCCGCTCCTTGGCCCACGCCCGGTACGGCGCGGCCTGTTCCCAAGCGAACGAAACTCCCGAGCCCCCGCCGTACAGCGGATCGTAAGTATCGAGCAGCAGCCCGTCGATGACTTTCTCATATGCGTCAACCGCCTTGCCTCCGTGCAGACTTCCGTCCGGCTTCACGGAGAAGGCTTTAAATATTTTCACACCGAACATTTCCTTGATCTGCCGGCAAAACTCCGGACTTTCCGAGCCATGGAGCTGCACGATATCCAGCGGAGCCACGGACAAAATGTCCGCCAGCTCTTCCATCGAGGGGTCCACAAATACGCCGACGCTCTCCGGAATTTTGCCGCTTTGCCATTCGCATAACACCGAGGCCAATTCGGCAGCCTGCGCAGCACTCACCCGCCGCTTGCTCCTTGCGAACACGAATCCGATATAATCAACCGGCAAGTTTATCATAGATTTTAGCACTTCAACGCTTTGAAGTCCACAAATTTTTACGGCCGTTTCAACCATGGCTGGGCAAACTCCCTTCGGGATCGGGCTCTGCGGAAGTAAGCTTCTTGAGATTGCGGCTTTCGAGATCGCGCCCATCGCCAGCGGCGCCGCCCTCCTGCATTGCCGGCCCCATCAGCTCGTAAACTCCCTCTTCCACCCGCTCTTTTCGCATAAACGTCTCCCCGATCAGCACGCCTTTTGCTCCTGCGCCGAGCAAAAATTCGATATCCGCCCGCGTGCGGATTCCGCTTTCGCTAATCAGCGTCACATCCGAGGGCACAAGCTCCGCCAAAGCTGAGGTAGTCGTCAGCGACGTTTCGAAGGTGCGCAAATTGCGGTTGTTGATCCCGATCAGCTTGGCATCCCCGAGCGCCAGCGTGCGCTCCAGCTCCTCCCGGTCGTGGACCTCCAGCAGGGCGTCCAAACCGAGGGCCGTAGCCGTGCGCAAATAGTCCCGAAGTTGATCGTCGCTCAAAATCGCGGCAATCAACAGCACGGCGTCCGCCCCCATCAGGCGCGCCTCGTAAATTTGCCGCTCGTCGATGATGAAATCCTTGCGCAGCAAAGGAACGTTGACGGCGGCGCGAATCGCCCGCAAGTACGCCGCGCTGCCCTGGAAGTATGTCTCGTCGGTCAGAACGGATATGCAATCGGTGCCTGCATCAACATAGCTCTGGGCGATTTCGACCGGGTGAAAGTCCGGCCGGATCAGCCCTTTGGACGGCGAAGCCTTCTTCACTTCGGCGATCAGGCCAAGCTCCCGCTTCCGGCCCGACGTCAATGCCCGGTGAAAGCCGCGTGTCGGCTCCATCGCCGAAATGCCGCGCTCCGCCTCCTTCAGCGAAAATCGCGCCGCCAGGTCTTCGACCTCCCGGCGCTTCGTCTCTACAATCCGATCAAGATACATAGCTGAGTTCCCCCGTTGTTTGAATTAATTGCTCCAATTTGGCCTGCGCTTTGCCGGAATCGATTGATTCCGCGGCGATGGCGACCCCTTCGCGGATGCTGTCCGCAAGGCCGGAAACATAGATGCACGCCCCCGCATTGGCGAGCACCACATCGCGGTACGCCCCCCGCTCCCCTTGAAGAACGCGCCGGATAATCGCGGCGTTCAACGCGGGATCTCCACCGAGCATTTCCGTAAGCGGATAAGTCTTCAGGCCAAGCGCCTCGGGCGTCAGCTCGTAAGTCTTCACTTCTCCGTCCTTCAGTTCGGACACAGTGGTTGACGACGAGATGCTGATCTCGTCCAGGCCCTCGGCGCTGGTAACGACCATCGCCCGCTTGGAGCCGAGCTCCCGCAGCACCTTGGCGATCGTTTCCGTCTTGCTGCGGTCGTAAATGCCGAGCACCTGGCGGTCCGCACCCGCCGGGTTCGTCAGCGGCCCCAGCATATTGAACACCGTTCTTACGCCGAGTTCTTTACGGGGCGCGGCCGCATGTCGCATGGAAGGATGGTACAGCTGCGCGAACAGGAAGCAGATGCCGATCTCGTCCAGGCACCGTTTGGCTTGCTCCGCGGAAAGCTGAATATTCACGCCCAGCGCCTCCAGCACGTCGGCACTGCCCGCCCGGCCCGAGGCCGAACGGTTGCCGTGCTTCGCCACCCGCGCGGAGACCGAGGCGGCGACGATCGCCGAAGTCGTGGAGATATTGAATTTATGGATGCCGGAACCGCCCGTTCCGCATGTGTCCAGCAGTTCCCGCGTCTCCGTGTCCATGCGGCTTGCGTACATGCGCATCGCTTCGGCAAACCCGGTGATTTCATCCACCGTTTCGCCTTTGATTCGCAGCGCGGTCAGCAGCCCGCCGATCTGTGCGGCCGTCGCCTCGCCGCCCATAATCGCCTCCATCACGCTCCGCGCTTCCTGCCGATCCAAATCCCGCCCTTCGATCAGGCGGCCGAGTCCTTTTTGTACCGTTTCCTGTCCGTTCATCATCCTTCTCCTCTCTTTAGCCTTTCGGGGTATATTCGTAAAGGTAGTCCTGATTGATCATGCCTTCGCCTTTCGGCTTGGACGGAAACATCGCCTCCGCCGTCCGGATCGCGGTCAAGAGCGCCTTCGCCTTATTGACCGATTCCTGATACTCGTTCTCCGGCACGGAATCCCAGACGATGCCGCCCCCGGCCTGCACGTAAGCTTTGCCGTGCTTGAACACGATCGTGCGGATCGTGATGCAGGAGTCCATATTCCCGGAAAATCCGAGATAGCCGATCGCCCCGGCGTACGTGCCGCGCGCTTCGTTCTCCAGCTCGGCGATGATCTCCATCGCCCGCAGCTTCGGCGCGCCGGATACGGTTCCGGCCGGCAGGCAGGAAAGGAAGGCGTCGAAGAAATCTTTGTCTTCCGCCAGCTTGCCGGATACCTTCGAAACCATATGCATGACATGCGAGTAGCGCTCGATCTGCATAAAAGAATCGCATTTGACCGTCCCGAATTGGGATACCCGGCCGAGATCATTGCGGCCGAGATCCACAAGCATAAGATGTTCGGCACGTTCTTTTTCATCTTGCAGCAAGTCGGCTTCCAGCGCCTTGTCTTCCGTTTCGGCGGCTCCGCGCGGCCGGGTGCCGGCGATCGGCCGGGTCTCAACCCGGTCCCCTTCCACCTTTACCAGCAATTCGGGAGAAGTCCCGACGATAATTTCATCGTCCATCTTGAGGTAATACATGTACGGCGAGGGATTCATCGTCCGAAGCACCCGGTATACATGAAGCGGGTCCACCTCGGTTTCAATATGGAAGCGCTGGGACAGCACCACCTGAAAAATATCGCCGGCCCGGATATATTCCTTGCCTTTTTCCACATTGGCGATAAATTGCTCTTTCGTCAGATTCGAAGCGATCTTCCCGAGCTCCACGTTTCCCGGCAGCGGCCGCGAGTTAAAGGGCTCGCCGGCTCCCTCCTGCTGCAGCAGCTTCGCGAGCTCATCCAGCTTCCGCTCCGCTTCGCCGTAAGCCAGGCGAATATCTCCATCCCGGTCGCCGTCGGCGATATGCACATTGGCCACGAGCATAATCCGTTGTTTGACGTGGTCGAACACGATCACCTGGTCGCAAAACATGAATTGCATATCCTGCATTCCGAGGTCATCGACCCGGTGAGCGGGAAGCTTTTCGTAATATTGCAGCACATCATAGCCGAAAAAACCGATTGCCCCGCCGGTAAACGGCGGCATCTCCGGAAGCTCGGGACTGCGGTAGCTCCGCAGTACCGCCTTCAACTCGTCCACGGGCTTTGAGGATCGGAACGTCTCTCTGACGCCCCGGCGCTCCATGACAACCTCGCCCTTCTTCGCCGACATCATCAGGAACGGATCGGTGCCGATGAACGAATAACGGCCCCAATTTACGCCGCCCTCTACGCTTTCCAGCAAAAATGCCCGCTCCCGCCGGGCGATCCGGCGGAAGATACGGATGGGGGTTTCCAAATCGGCGAGCAGCGTCCGGACGACCGGAATCAGATTGTAGTCCTTCGCCATCGCGATGACCTGTTCTACTTGCGGGGTTGTCATACAAGCTCACTTCCTTTTCGTCGATATATAACAAAAAAACCTCTACCGAAGTAGAGGTTTGCTTCATTCGCAGTATAATCACGGATATGTCCTGTATACGGCGCGGCGATACGCTATGAAATCAGGATAGAATCCCTGATACCGCGTATGCTTGAAAGCGCCGACCAGATGTTTTACAACCCATCAGGTCAGGACAATTCTCGGCTCGGCTCTGCTCAACTCAGCTAAACTCTACTCAGCTATAAACTCGCCGGAACGTTTGCGTCCGATCGGCACTCCTGCCGACCGCGACTATCATTCGCTCCGAAATCTTAAAATTACTATACCTTAAGACCCGCCTGTTTGGCAACAGCCGATTTGCAGGCTGTCAAATCATTGCGGTTCCGAGACGCTCAGATCCGGGCGCAAAATTTGCGCGCCGTTGAGATAAACATGGATCATTTCCCGCTGCCCCTTGTTCGTGTTCACCTGGACCAGCAAGCGGATGCATTTGGCCAGTCCGCCCTTCACCGGAATTTCCGTAGAACACATGAGCGGAACCATATCCCAGCCGCTGAGCGCGCGGATCGCCCGCGCCGGAAAGGTCGCGTCGAGATCCGGCGTAACCGTGATCCATACGCTGCCGATATCCTCCGGTACAATCTCATTCCGGACGACGATTTCTTTCAGCAGCGACGCGGTTGCCTCCAGGATCTCCGTTTCTTCGTTGCGGGATACCGTCGTAGCCCCGCGAATCCCCCGGTTATACATGCTGTCCCTCCTCTTTCAGTTCCCTGATGACCCGGCGGACTTCCTCCACCTTCACATCCGATACAATCTCCACTTTCCCTATCGACTTAGGCAATATAAATACGAGCTGTTGCTCCTTAAACTTCTTGTCGTGCATCATCGCGCCGATGATCTTGTCTTCATCCAACTGCTCCGGCATGATCGTCGGCAAACCGAAGCCCCGTAAAATCGAGGTCGTTTCTTCGTACAAGGACCGGTCCGCGCCGCGGTTTACGGAAATCAGCGCCGCCGCGGCCATGCCGATCGAAATCGCTTCGCCGTGCAAGTACTCGCCGTAGCCCGCAATCGCTTCGATCGCATGCCCGATCGTATGGCCCAGATTCAGGATCGCCCGCAGGCCGTTCTCCCGTTCATCGCGGGAAACGACATGAGCCTTGATCTCGCAGCCCTTCGTCAGGGCATATCCCAGTGCTTCCGGATCCAGGGCAAGCAGCTCGGCGGTGTGCTCTCGGCACCAGGATGTGAATGCTTCATCCCAGATCAGCCCGTGCTTGACGACTTCGGCAAGCCCCGCGCGCACTTCGCGTTCGGGAAGCGTCTGTAAGGTATCCACATCATACAGCACCATTTCCGGCTGATAAAAAGCGCCGATCATATTTTTCGCCAGCCGGTGGTTGACCGCGACCTTGCCGCCGACGCTGCTGTCGTGGGCCAAAATCGTCGTGGGCATCTGCACGAACGGGACGCCGCGCATGTAGGACGCCGCCACGAACCCGGCCAAATCGCCGACGACCCCGCCGCCGAGGGCCACGACCGCCGATTTACGGTCCAGCCCACCTTCGATTGCCGCCGTCATGACATCTTCAAAGACGTCCAGCGATTTCGACTTCTCTCCGGCCGGAACAATCTTGACGACCGTACTGTAGCCGGCCTGACGAAGCGATTCCTCCACCTGTTTCAGATGAAGCGGCGCCACATTATCGTCCGTGACGATAAGCACCGGGCTCTTGGCACTGAGGCCGTGGCGCGCAAAATAATCTCCCGCCTGGCTCAGCAGCCCGCCGCCGATATAGATGGGATAGGATCGTTCCCCCAAATCCACTTGAAGCGTCCGCATCAGTAGGCCTCCAGTTGAGCTTTGTAGCTCTCGAAATTGCGTTCGATCTCCTCCATCGAATCGCCCCCGAATTTCTCCAGGAACGCTTTGGCCACTTCCCAGGCGACGACATGCTCCAGCACCACGCTGGCCGCCGGGACGGCGCAGGCATCGGAACGCTCAACCTGGGCAGAGAACGGCTCCTTGGTGTCGATATCCACGCTTTGCAGCGGTTTGTACAGCGTAGGAATCGGCTTCATGACGCCGCGTACCACGATAGGCATACCGTTGGTCATCCCGCCCTCGAATCCGCCCAAGCGATTGCTGGCCCGGTAGTATCCGCGCTCTTCGCTGTACAGGATCTCGTCATGAACCTTGGAGCCCGGCAGCTTGCCGGCTTCAAAGCCGATCCCGATCTCCACGCCCTTGAACGCGTTGATCGACATGACGGCTTGGGCGATGCGTCCGTCCAGCTTGCGGTCGTATTGGACATGGCTGCCGAGCCCGACCGGCACGCCTTCCACGATACATTCCACAATTCCGCCGATGGAGTCGCCTTCCTCTTTAATCCGGTCGATATAGGCCTCCATCTTTTTCTCGGTCTCGGGATCGGCCACGCGCACGGATGAAGCTTCCGTCACCTTGGCCAGTTCCTCCAGCGACAAATTGTGCGGAGGAGCTTCGATCTCGCCGATCCGGATCACCTGGCCGGCGATGTTGATGCCGAATTTAGCCAGGAACTGCTTGGCGACCGCTCCGACCGCCACCCGGATCGCGGTCTCGCGGGCGCTGGAGCGCTCCAGCACATTGCGCAGATCCTTCAAGTTGTATTTCAAACCGCCGTTCAAATCGGCATGGCCGGGACGCGGCCGGTGCACGCGGCGCTTCTCTTCATCCGTTCCTTCTATAGGTTCGATATTCATAATGTTGCGCCAGTGCGTCCAGTCATTGTTGGCGACGACGAGCGCCACCGGAGCGCCGGTCGTGTAACCGTGACGTACGCCGCCGACAATTTGCGCCGTGTCCTTCTCGATCTGCATCCGCCGGCCTCTGCCGTATCCTTTCTGACGGCGGGCCAGTTCAAAATTAAGCGCCTCAAAATCGAGCTGCAGATTGCTCGGCAAACCTTCGATAATCGCGGTAAGCTGGGGACCGTGCGTCTCCCCTGCGGTTAGGTATCGTAAACTCATGGTGCGTTCCCCCTTTAAACTGCTAAACTGTAAAGAGCTAAAATCCTCTCCGCTCATTATAATATTTGAGTATACGTTCTGTCACGCGATGATTCAAGATTCCTCTGAATAAACGAAAATAACCCGCCCAGGTAGCGCCTAGGGAACGGGTTATTCTCTTCGGTTCAAGTGCATTCCTCACTATTGGGTGACTATCTAATTACGTCATCCATTTGTATATAAAAAATCGGGCTCACAGATTGCCGGTAGCATGCCGGTGGTCTTCGTGCTGACTCCTCTGCATTTCGGTCGCAGCGTGGTCCAGAATGTCTATGATCTGCGTCTTTTCCACACCAAGAATCTGCGCGCACTCCTGCAATGTGAGGAACCCGCGGCGATAAGCCTCGATCACCTTTCTTTTGTCCATATGCCTGCCTCCCTAAGCCTGTTGATTGTCATTATTGGGAAACGGAAGCGGGAATATACCTTCGCGGGTTACGTCTTTTTGCGGTAAAAGAAAGTCTCGGCCGGCTCCAAGCCGTATTGGGACGGAGAAAAGATCTGCTCGGTGCTTCCGACAAATAGAATTCCGCCCGGGCGCAGCGCACCGGCAAATTTGTGGTACAAGGCGTGCTTGGCCTCTTCGGTAAAATAGATCATCACATTGCGGCAGACGATCAGGTCGAAATTGTCTTCAAACGTATCGAGCAGCAAATTCTGCTTTTTGAAGGTCACCGCTTTTTTCAGGCTCGCGTCGAAGCGGAACATCGCACCCTCCTGCTTGAAATACCGCTTGGCCACATCCGGCGGCACGTCTTTCAGCGATCGTTCAAGATACAGGGCTTCCGCCGCTTTGGACAGGGCTCCTTCGTCGATGTCGGTCGCGAGCAAGTATGTATTATTCAGCAGTCCCTTATCGGCTAGAATCATGGACAGCGTATACGGCTCTTCGCCGGTAGAGCAAGCCGCGCTCCAGATTCTGAGCCGAGGTTTCCCGGCCGCAATCCCCGGCAGCACCGAGTCCCTCAGTACTTCCCAACGGTTCGGATTGCGCCAGAATTCGGACACGTTAATCGTCATCTTGTCCAGGAATTCATAGAAAAGCTTCTTGTCCTGCATCATCGCATGGTAAAAAGCATCAAAGGAAGAATACCCGTTCTTGTTGCGGAGCGTCGTAAGCCGCCGCTTCATCTGGGCTTCCTTATATTGGGCCAGATCGATCCCGGTGCTTTTCTTGATGCTTTGGATGAAACCGGTATAATCGGAATCGGCCGCTCCCGGCGCCGTTCCCCCGTTCGGCGCCGCCGCTGCGCCCGTACGGATCAGATCCATGGGGCGATACTCTTCGCATAGCTTACCAGCTCATGCGGTGCAAAGAAGTTGGCGATTTCGCGCTCCGCGCTCTCGGGACTGTCGGAACCGTGAATGAGATTAAACGGCGTGTGCGCCGCGAAATCGCCGCGGATCGTGCCGGGGGCGGCTTCCGTTACCTTCGTCTTCCCGATGACCATCCGGGACAGCGCGATGACGTCGTCCCCTTCCCAAACCATGGCAAACACCGGGCCTGAGGTAAGAAATCCGATCAGACTGTCAAAAAAAGGTTTGCCCTCATGTTCCGCATAATGCCTCTTGGCTTGCTCTTCGCTAACCTGCACTAGCTTGCCCGCCACGAGTTTGAAGCCCTTATCCTCAAAGCGGCCGATAATTCTGCCGATCAAACCGCGCTGTACGCCGTCAGGTTTAACCATCAAAAATGTACGTTCCATCGTTCTCCTCCGATTTTGCGCTAGCTTTTAACAGATGGTGCGGAGCCCTGCATCGGTAAACCGCACTTTAAGGCTGTTTTATGCGTATTCTACCAAAAAAACCTCCCGATGATAAGCTTCAATAGGAGCGTTTATTCACAAAAAGCGCAATCTCTTTCAGGTGGGTCCGCGATTTGCTCTCCGGCAGCCCCTCCAGCGCATCCAGCGCCTTGCCGATGAACCGGTCGGCCAGCCGCTCCGCCCGCTCGATTCCGGGGCTCGACACTATCATCCTGATCGCCCGGGAAGCGTCGGCCCCCGACCCTTCTTCCCGGATCGCCGCGATTTCCCGGAGCAGCGGCTCCTTGAGCCCGGGTTCCTGCAGCGCGTAAATGACCGGCAAGGTAATGTTGCCTTGACGCATATCACTGCCCGGCGGCTTGCCGATCGCCTGCTCCGTACCGCACAGGTCCAGCAGATCGTCGCGGATTTGGAACGCCATCCCGACATTGTATCCGTAGCGGTACAGCAGGGAATGGGTCTTGGCCGGCGCTCCCGCGGCCAGCGCCCCTAGCTGGCAGCTGATCGCGATGAGCAGCGCCGTCTTGCGCCGGATGCGCAGCAAATAATTGCGCACCGATTGATCGGTATTGAAGAAATCGCGGATCTGCTCCATCTCTCCGACCGACATTTGCACCATCGCTTTGGCCAAAATCCGGTGCAGTTGCGGAATCGGCAATTGGGTCGCGAGCATCAGCGCCTTGGCATAAATATAATCGCCGGTGTACATGGCGATCTTGTTGTCCCATTTCGCTTTCACCGTCGGCTTGCCCCTGCGCGTCCCCGCATCGTCGATCACATCGTCGTGAACGAGCGAGGCCGAATGGATCAGTTCAAGCGGGACGGCCACATGCTGCAGCTTTTCCAGGTCATAATCGCCGAATTTCCCGCCGAGCAGCACAAAGACGGGCCGCAGCCTTTTCCCCCCCGCTTTCAAAAGATGCAGGGACGTTTCGCTCAGCAGTTCATCATCGCCCTCGATGCTCCGGTACAACTGCCGTTCAATAAAATCCATATCCCTTTTTAGCGCGCCGAAAATATCCATTAATTTCATTCTTTCACCCGTGTCAGCTTATTGTCACTCCAAATATTGATGATGGCCTCGTTCGGCAGCAGCACCATTTCATGCGCATAGGAAAAATATAAGGCCAATCCTTTCTGCCGCTGCTCATTAAAATCATAACACAAGTTGCTGAAATAATGCTGCCAGTAGTCCGGCGTCCCGCCGATTTCACGGCAGGCCTGCGCCACAAGCGGCGCCAAATCGTTCAAGCTGCGGTTCTTGCTGGCTTGGAAAGCCTCAGTCAACTCGCGAAGAAAATCTCGATTGGCCTCGGCAAACGTCTTCTGTACCGCCCAAACGGCGAAGGTCATGCTGCACCCGGTCCACTTTTTCCAGACTTCCCCCAAATCGGTGACGATATAACCATGGTCCCGCCAGGAGGCTTCGATGGCATGGTCGCCGATAAGCAGGGCCGCATCGCTTTGCTCCATCATGGCATCGAGCACCGGTTCGCTGTCCCAGTAGACCGGTTTGCCACCATAGGCTTTTTCCATGATGATCTTGAGCAGATTGACCGATGTCGCCGACGTATTCGTCAGTGCGATGACCCCGTTTCTGATCTCCTCCGGCGGCTTGCGCGAAAACAGTAGAATCGAGTTCACCGGCCCGTCGGAGCTGACGGACAATTCCGGCAGCAGCACGAAACGGTCAGACCCGTAACCGAATGCAAAGGAAGATACGGGCGAAAGATCCAAAGTCCCTTCCAGCATCCTGCGGTTCAGCTTGGACGGAACCTCCGTCACAAGCGTCGCCGGCTTGGACAATTTCTCGGTTTCGAAATAATGAAAAACCGGCCAAACGTTGGTGTATTTAATTTTTCCGATGAGGATGTCGTCATTCTCCCGGTTGTTCACTGTGATCCCCCCATCTAGTAAAGAGAGCGTGTTCGATTCTCAGGTTGTCAAGTACTTTACCCACCAGAAAAGCAACCAAATCATCGATGCTTTTCGGTCCGAAATAAAACGCGGGCATGGCCGGAATCATCCGTACCCCAAGCCTTGCCAGCTTCAGCATATTTTCCAAGTGAATCGCATGGAGCGGCGTCTCGCGCGGAACCAGCACGAGCGGCCTTGCCTCCTTCAGCATGACGTCCGCCGCCCGCGTCATCAGGTTGTCCGACGTGCCGTTCGCGATCGAAGCGAGCGTGCCCATCGAGCAGGGCATAATGATCATGGCTTCCGCCAAAAAAGAGCCGCTGGCGATCGAGGCGCCGATATCCCCGATCGGATGATAGGTATAATCGCCGAAAAAACCGCCGAAATGCTTGCGGAGAACGCCTTCACGGTCGCCGACATCCCAGCCCAGCTCCTCTTTGATCACGCGCCAGCCGGCATTGGATATGACCAGATGTACGTTCATGCCGAGGCTCAGCAGGCATTCCGCAAGCTTAACGCCATATATGGACCCGCTCGCCCCGGTAATTCCAACCACCATCGTCTTTCCCTTGTAATCGTTCATCAGGAATGACGCACCACCAGATCGATCAGCGTAAAAGAAAAGACGACGATGCTGAGCACGCCGTTCATCGTAAAGAAAGCGGTCTGCAGCCGGCTAAGATCGCTTGGGGACACGATATGGTGCTCGTAGAACAGAATCAGGTAAGCGATCAGCATTCCGGCGATATAGAACCAGCCCAAATCCGTCATGAACAAGAGCGCGATATAACCGATCGCCGTGATGATGTGAAAAGCCTTGGCGATCTTCAGCGAATTCGCCACGCCAAACCGGACGGGAATCGAGTTGAGGCCTTCCTTCGTATCGAACTCCACGTCCTGGCAGGAATAAATGATATCGAAGCCCGCGACCCAAAACATGATTGTGAAGTACAGCACCAGGGCGGTCGCGTCAACCTTTCCGGCCACCGCCACCCAGCCGCCGAGCGGCGCCAGCGCGATGGTGAGTCCGAGCACGATGTGGCAGAGCCAGGTGAAGCGCTTCGTGTAGGAATACAGCACAAGCATAACTACCGCGATCGGCAGCAGCTTCATCGCCAGCGAATTCAGTTCGGCCGCCGCCCAGAACAAGAGCGCGAACGAAACGATCACGAAGGCCGTTACCTCGCCGATTTTCAGCAGGCCTGCGGGAATCGCGCGGTTTGCCGTGCGCGGGTTCTTGGCGTCGCTGACCCGGTCGATCAGGCGGTTAAGCCCCATCGCCGCGCTCCGGGCGCCGAACATCGCCAGCAGCACCCAGCCGATCTGCGCCCAGGACGGCAGGTGGTGATTGACCGCCACCGAGCCGAGCAGCGAGCCCATAAAGGCGAACGGCAGGGCGAATACGGTATGCTCAAATTTGATCATCTGTAGAAAAATTGCGATTTTCTTAAACATGTGGCGTCTCCTTCGTTCCGATATGCAGAGCGGCGATACCGCCGGTTAAAGGATACGCTTCGACTTTGGCAAGTCCGGTTTCCCGGAAAATATCCGCAAGCTCGTCACGGCCCGGGAACGACACGAGCGAATCCGGCAGCCATTTGTACTGTTCATAGCGCTTGGCGATCAATTTGCCCAGCATCGGAAGCAGATGTTTGAAATAAAAATAATAAAGGCCTTTAAACGGCTGCCAGGTCGGTTTGGACAGTTCAAGACAGACGACCATGCCGCCGGGTTTAACGACCCGCTTCATTTCGCCGAGCACCCGGCGCAGGTCGGGAACGTTTCTCAGCCCGAACCCGATCGTCGCGTATTGAAACGTATTGTCCTCGAAAGGCAGCTCCATCGCGTTCCCTTGAACCAGGGTGATCGAATTTTCCAGGCCGCGTGCGGCAATTTTGCCGCGGCCGATCTTCAGCATATTTTCGCTGAAATCGAGGCCCGTGATCGTTCCTCCGCTGGCTTCCGCCATGCTGATACTCCAGTCACATGTGCCGCAGCAAAGATCGATCGCCGTATCGCCCGGCGACATGTTCATCTTCTTCATCGTAAACTTGCGCCAGGCCTTATGGCGGCGGAAGCTCAAAATATCGTTCATGATATCGTATTTGGGGGCAATGCTCTCGAATACGGAATGCACGAACTGTTCCTTCGGTTTGGAGGAGGTAGCGCTCATATGATTTCTTTCACCTTACCCTTCCTGCCAAGCCCGGCGATGCCCGGAGAGAATGGCCGTGATCGGCTCGAGGATGCCGGACAGTTCGTCCCGGATCTTGTCTCCGTGGCACTCCTGAACCAGATGCTGGACCCGTTCCGCCGATTGGCGGAGCATCGCCGCGAGCTGTTCTCGAATGTTGTATTTGGACAGCAGGGAATTCCATTCCCGCTCCCCGATTTTGTTGCCGGCAATGATTTCCCTGTCTTCGTTCGTCCCTGTCTCCCATATCCGCAAAAAAGCGTATCCTTTGCGGTCCGGCGGGGATTCGGCACTGTATTTCATCTCGTCCAGCATGACTTCGCAGCGGCTAAGCTCAGCCAGCAGCAGGCTCCAAATGTTCTGCACGGACTTGTCCAAATGACGGGAAAAAGAAAGGAACAACGTCATTTTCAACTGGACGCATTCCTTCAGATACTCCTCTGCGGGGAGCAGCATTTTTTTCAGGCCGGTATACAGCCGCACCTTGAGCCGGTTCACTTCGCAGATCGCCGTACTCATGGCCGAAACCGTATCGATTTGTTCCTCTTGGGCGAGCAAATCGTAAAATACGCCGCTGAAATAATCGCCGGCCAGAACCTTTAATTGACGGGAACGCATCGCGCGCTCGTCTTTGGCGCTGTCCCCGACATCGATCCGGTCATGGGTGTCCAGGCCAAGCTGAACGAGAAAAGCGGCCAGGGCGCATGTCTCTCCGGCGCGGGCTTTGGCCTTTTCCTGGTTCTTTAGAAACGTATAAAGCAAACGAACACGGGGAACCGGCAATTCCGGAAGCTCCGTGTATGTTGAGATCATGTCGTATTCGACATATTTTTGGGCCAATTGTGTTATGCGATCAGGTTTCATCCTTTGCCTCCGTACCGCTAATACTGACATCTTCCACCGCCAAAACGTTAAAGATGTCACAATCTTGTCTATTATAGCATATGTTTCCGGGGAGCGCACGAAACGAAACTAATTGACTTTACTCTTCCAAAGATGTGTCTCCGTCATACGGAGCCATTCCTTAAGTTCGCGGGGAAGCTCGCCGTCTCCGGCATTCCGCAGCGCTCCCAGCGCCGAATCGGGCCAGTCTCCGCGCCGGACATCGGCGGCAAGCAGCAGGTATTTTGTCCCGAGCCACCGGTCTTCGGCGATCAGCCGCAGCAGGAGCCGGTCGATATTACTCGTCCGCTTGAAAGAGAACGAGATCAGCTCGGCCATACCGCCGTATAACTCGCTTTTATCGAACCTCTCTTCCGTTACTCTGAGATCGACGGATAATATCCGCCCGTCCAGTCCCACCTTGGCGATGGGGGCGGGCAGTTCCAGCGTCTTCAGCCCATCGACCAGGTTGTCGTCCGTCAGTTCGACCGGCTGTTCCCGCTCCGCATCAAAGATCGCGGCCGAAACCGGGCTGCTATTCCCAAGTAACGGCCCGCCCGGCCGGGTCAGGTACGCCAGCAGCAGAGCGGTGCCGAGCGTCAGAAGCAAGACTTGAAGTATCGGTTTGACTTTCACGGGAATCCCCCTTCAATAGGTCATTAGCCGAATATTTGTTATTTTCGGTCAACCTATAAGGTCTATATCCCATTGTACAAAAGAAAAAAGCAGGCTATGCCTGCAAATTCGTAAATCACTCTTCCGTATCGATAACCCCGTGCTTCGTATAAACGACAGCTTTGCCTCTTACTTTAACGGCAGAGGTATGATCGGTAAATTGCGCAATCAGCACCTCGCCCTTGTCCAGCTTTTCCGTATGGTGAAAGCGCGTATCTTTGCCCCGGGTAAGCCCGATGACCGTAACGCCCTGTTCTTTCGCCTTTACGACAAAATAATCTCCATTGTTGTCGGCTTGCTCAATTCCGCTTGGGTTTCCGGTATGCTGCTGATCCATGGTAGGCTGCTCCCTCCCCGTAAAATATTTAGAAACCTAATGACCGATGATCTAAAAGAAAAGGCCGTGAACAAAATTGCCCACGGACTTTTTAACACGGAAGATATGTAGAAATCTTTATTTAATTCCGTCTTTGAGCGCTTTGCCTGGTTTGAATGCGGGAATTTTGCTCGCAGGGATTTCGATTTCTTCTCCGGTTTGCGGGTTGCGGCCTTTGCGCGCGGAGCGCTCGCGGACTTCAAAATTGCCGAAGCCTACCAATTGCACTTTATCTCCGCTTTGCAAAGCTCCGGAAATCGCTTCGAATACGGCGTCGACCGCTTTGGTCGCGTCTTTCTTGGACAATTCCGCGCTTTCCGCCACTTGAGAAATCAGGTCGGATTTGTTCATCAGGGTTCACCTCCCTACCAAGGTATTATACCATTCTGTTATTCTGTGTTTCCGTTTTGCCGTAGAATATACGTTGTACCGCGCATATTACGTGCAAATCCCTTGTAAAATCGCCGTTTTGACAATCATCTCGGGGGCGCGGAACAAATACATAGTAATACAGCCCATCGATATTTTCAAGTTTTTTAATCTTCAACGCAAAAATACCGGAACCCCCGTTAGGGGTCCCGGTATTCAATTCATAGCTTTAGAGGATGATGGCGATTAACCCGCCGGAGCCTTCGTTGATAATTCTGCCCAGCGTTTCCTGCAATTTGTAGCGGGCGTTGTCCGGCATCATCGCGATTTTGCCTTGAATGCCTTCCCGGACGATCGAGTGCAGCGAGCGCCCGAATATATCGGACTCCCAAATCTTGATCGGATCGTTCTCGAAATCCTGCATCAAGTAGCGGACGAGCTCCTCGCTCTGCTTCTCCGTTCCGATAATCGGGGCGAACTCGGACTCGACGTCGACGCGGATCATATGAATCGACGGCGCCGTCGCTTTCAGTCTGACTCCGAACCGGGAGCCCTGGCGGATCAATTCCGGCTCGTCGAGCGCCATTTCGGCGAGCGAAGGCGCGGCGATGCCGTAACCCGTCGTTTTGACCATTTCAAGCGCTTCCGCAAACCGGTCGTATTCACGCTTGGCATGGGTGAAATCCTGCATGAGCTGGAGCAGATGGTCTTTGCCGCGGATTTCCACGCCGACCACTTCCATCAGGATGCGGTCGTACAAATCGTCGGGAGCGTAGAGATCGATTTCCGCTACGCCCTGACCCATATTTAGGCCGCTCAGCCCGGCGCGATCGATAAAGTCGTATTCCATGAAATTGGTAACGACCCGGTCTACATCGCGGAGCCGGCGGATATCCTTTACGGTGTCGCGGACGGAATTTTCATAATTGCTGCGCAGCCAGTGATTCTCGTTCAGCACCATGACCCAGCTCGGAAGATTGACGTTGACTTCGTGAACCGGGAATTCGTACAGCACTTCCCGTAGTACGCCCATGACGTCATCCTCGGACATCGTGGCCGCGCTGAGGCTGATGACCGGAATATCGTATTTCGCGGCGAGCTCGCCGCGCAATTGTTGGGTTTCCTCGCTGTTCGGCCGCGTCGAGTTGATGACGAGCACGAACGGTTTGCCGACTTCCTTCAACTCGGCCACCACACGCTCTTCCGATTCCACATAGGAATAACGCGGAATATCGGCGATCGTACCGTCCGTCGTTACGACGACGCCTAAGGTGGAATGCTCCTGAATCACCTTTCGCGTGCCGATCTCCGCAGCTTCCTGGAACGGAATCGGCTCTTCGAACCAAGGGGTCGAGATCATCCGGGGACCGTTTTCATCCTCGTATCCTTTCGCCCCTTCGACCGCATAGCCCACGCAATCCACAAGCCTTACGTTGACCTCAAGCCCTTCGGCCACCTTAATTTGTACCGCATTGTTCGGGACAAATTTCGGCTCGGTCGTCATGATCGTTTTCCCCGCGGCGCTCTGAGGAAGCTCATCCACCGCCCGGACCCGATCCGCCTCGCTGGCGATGTTCGGGAGCACCACCGTTTCCATGAACCGCTTGATAAATGTTGACTTGCCCGTACGAACCGCCCCGACGACACCCAGATAAATGTCCCCTCCGGTTCGTTCGGCAATGTCCTTAAAAATGTCCACTTTCTCCAATACCAATGATATCCCCTCCTCAAAATTCGCCGAAGGAAAAATGCCTTGAGAGCATCCGCTTCGTTATTCACCAACATTAAGAAATTAAAAGCTTTGACAGGAGCGGCAGCTCCCCTTACCCGTGTCCGCCGCCGCAAACCCGTGGAGAGAACAAAACGAAGCGGCGCAACTCGTACATGCATTTGGACTAGTAACATCATATGTACCAGATGCCGTTTTATGACGGAATGCACCGTCCGAGCCCATTTTTTTTGCATCCGGCGCTTCGTCGCGAACAAAGCGGCCCAATTTCCGCCATATTGAATGAGTATGATTCTAGCGATTCGAATATTCCGAAATTCTTAAAATCAATTCGTGGATAATGCTAGACTCGCCTTCGTGCGAACCCCGTGAATAACAGCCTTTTAGGGTTATAGGGCACTATTTGTTATGCAAACACCTTAATATAAAGAAATAGCGCCCCAAAGGGACGCTATTTGCATGAATCCAGCCCGTAAAGCACAACCAACTTTCACGATTCGGGCTGCGGCACCGGACTTCCGTCAACCCAGTGATAAGGAAGCGATTTTACGGGTGCAAAGTAAGATGCCGCCGTCAGTACTTCCCGCAGATCTTCGCCATCCTGCGGCGTTTCTCCGGACTTTTCCACGGCCAGCATGATATCGGGGGCATAATCGGCATACACCCGGCCGGCTTGATCAACAATAAAATTCAAAGGCTGACCGGAGTAGACGCTGTTCAAGCCATACTTCCCGGCCCCCGCCAGTTCCAAATCAACCGTGTACAATCCCGGATAAGTCTCCTGTTCCCCTAAGGCCGGCAGCTTGCCGTCGTGAGCCCTTGCGAATTGATCGACCAGGCGCTGTACGTCGTTGACCTTCTGGACGGTTTCCAGGTCCATGACCTTGACGGTCGGATCGACCTCCTCATTGAGCAGCAAAAAGTAGGCACTGCCGCCTTTTTCAAAGGCGGTCGCTGGAATTTCATCGAGAAAACCTTGCTGTTGCAACAAATTCAGATCGATGACGAATTTTTCATAACGCGGCGTCTCTTGTCCCGCGGTGATGATCGGCAATATCGTGCGATCGGCTTGGAACCGGTCCACCGCGTTTTGAATTCTTTCGACGCTCTCCAGGTAAGACACTTTCCTGTCCTGCCCCTGCTCGCCGCCGGGATAAAGGCACCCGGCCAGCAGTCCGGCCAGAACGGCCAGCATCCCGGCGGTACGCATTGCGCGCAGCGGCGATTTATACCGTTTCTCTTGAGCATGCCATTTCAAATCGCTTCATCCTTTACAGCGTTTTTCCGAAGGTCTACCAGAGGTCATCATTTTGTTGTTGCGCTTCCAACTGTTTGCGGATCGCGGCCTTCAGCGGATCTTCCGGCAGCCTGACCGCCGCCGGGCCGGTGATCCTCGCCTGGCAGGCGAGGCGGATCCCCCGCTCAAGCAAGGGCCCGAGCTTGCGGCGTTCCGCCGCGGTCGGAGGCGTCAACTCCGCCTCCAGTCCCGGTTCTACCGTAACTTTGCACATCAGGCAGCCGGCATTTCCGCCGCAACGGGTGGCGATATGAACCCGGGCTTCGCGAGCGGCATGAAGAACACTGGTGCCCGGCCTCACCTTGACAGTTTTATTCTGCGGTAAAAATGTGATTTGCTGCTCCATCGCCCGTTCCTTTCATGTTCAATTGCTTTCCAGTGCCCCCCAGCTCAATGACAGCAGCGGTCGGTCCAGCATTTCCGCCATCTTGGCAACCAGCTCGGCCGTCCACAGGTTCCTTTCCAGCAGCGTGGCCAGCAGGGGCAGATGCCGTTCAGGCTGGCGGCGCATGACTTCCGCGATCGCCAGGTAACGGTCCGGACGATCTCGCAGCACATTAAACACAAATTCATGCGCGAGCGGCATGACCCGCACCGTCGCGTCGCCGAGCCGAACAGATTCGGCGGCCGGCGCAAGCACCTCGGACACTTCCGTCTTGTACCGCGCTCCTTCCGTATTTACCCGGAAACCGCCGACCAGCTCGGTCGTGTAATCATGCAGCCGGTAATGGCTCAACATCGATATGTAAAGCCCACTTTCGTCAAGGCGCGGCTCGTCCAGCGCCTGATCACTGAGCAAGCCGTGCAATGCCCCGGCATGCGGAAGATCGGCGTATACATCGATGTCCCTGGGCGGCGCGGCCAGCTTGACGCCTTGCAGCCACAGTCCGCTGCTTCCGCCAAGCAGCCAGCTCCCGTCGGTATCACTTAACCGCATCGCCAGTTCGCGAAGCGCCTGCCCGATCCCGGAATTCCATTCGTCAAAACCACCATCGTTCGTACTCATAATTCCATCCTCTTCTTTCTTGACCGGAGTTCTTCAGGTGATCGATACGAGGCCCGTCAGAAAGCCGGCCAGCATGATCACAAATGCGATCACCGACAACAACCCGCGAATAACGCCTTTGGTTTTCGTTCGGGCGAATGTAATCAAAAAGACGGACAAGCCCATGACAAGAATCGCCGCCAAGGATAACCACATTTTGGTCATTGCGTCCATGAACGTTACACTCCCATCTTATTCCGGCATTCATATGATGAATATTATAGCATCTCCCTATCGATCAGGCCACGCAAGCCAAAAAATCGCGGCAAACAAAAAAAAGCCTCCGGCGGCGGGCGATTGAACCAAATCCTCGTTCGCAAACCCGGGCCGAAAGACTTTTTTGCTATTCGTTACTTCTTTATCATCATTTTCATCAACGCTTCCATATTGGACGGGTTCATGCCGCTCTTCTTGACGGCTCCGATAATTTCATTAACCGTGCTCTCCGTGACGGGCACTTTGGCCATGGCGGAAACCTGCTTAATCAGCTTTCTCAGCTCCGCCTCATTCTGCATCGTCGAGGGCTTTACCGTGCTGGCCAGTTTTTTGACCGCGCCTTCGGTAATGTTTTTTCCGGTTTTTTTGTTAATGGCACTCAAAGCATCTTTGGAAACCTTGCCCATACTCTCGCCTCCTCCGTTGTCCTCTTCATCATTTTATGAACAGGAACGGGAAAAGGTCCTGGGCCGTTGCGGATTCCGCCGAGCACCTATATATCGTACACTGCTTTAAGTGTGCCACGTCTCCCAGGTTTCGAGCGACATGGCCTCCATTTCGGTTTTGCGGTCGCGCCCCATCAGCGCCTCGACGGCGGTACGCGGGTCGAGCCCCTCAAACAGCACATGATAAAGCTGGGCCGCGATCGGCATCTGCACCTGGAATTTCTCGGAGATGGCGTGAGCCGCTTTCGTCGTGCGGATGCCTTCGACGACCATGCCCATCGAGCCGAGTACCTCCTGGAGCGGTTTACCCTCGCCGAGCATGAATCCGGCTCGCCAGTTGCGGCTGTGGCGGCTGGTCGCGGTTACGACCAGGTCGCCGATGCCGGCCAGACCGGCGAATGTCAGCGGATTGGCGCCCATTTCCACGCCGATGCGGGTAATTTCCGCGAGTCCGCGGGTCAGCAGCGCCGCCTTGGCGTTATCGCCGTAGCCCAAGCCGTCGGACATGCCCGCCCCGAGGGCGATGATGTTCTTCAGCGCACCGGCCAGTTCCACGCCGACCAAGTCCCGGTTCGTATAAACGCGGAAATAGGGATTCATGAACAGATCCTGCGCGGCCGCGGCTTGATCGTCTTCGAGCGAAGCGACGACCACGGTGGTCGGATATCGCTTGACGACTTCCTCCGCATGGCTCGGGCCGGACAACACGACGATGCGTCCTTCCTCGCAGCCGAGCTCCTCCGCGATCACGGTGGATACCCGTTTCATGCTTTCGATTTCAAAGCCCTTGGTCGCGTGCACAACGAGCATATCTTTCCGATAATAAGCTTTAAGACTCTTCGCCACCTCGCGTACCGCCGACGAGGGAGCCACGATAACCACCGCTTTCGCTCCTTCTACAGCCTCGCCCATATCGGTGGTTGCGCGCAGGTTCGGCCCCAGCTCCACTCCGGGCAAGAATCGCTCATTGCGGTGCAGCGTATTGATTTCATCTCTTTGCGCTTCATTACGGGTCCAGATAGCCACGTCCAGGCCTTTGTCGGCAAGCACGCTGGCGAGCGCCGTTCCCCAACTTCCCGCCACCAGCACTGCAGCTTTCTCAGACAACGCGTTTTCCTCCTTTGGAGCCCAGTTTGTTTTCTTTCCCCTGGGCGAGCTTCACGATGTTGGTGCGGTGTCTCCAAAAGGCGAATACGCAAATGACCAGACTCGCCCAAAAATACGGGCCGAATTCGCCTGTCACCGCAAGAAAAACCGGCGTCAACAACACGAAAATCAATGAGCCGAGCGAAACGTATCTTGTAAAAACAATCGATAGGATGGCGATGATACCGGCATAGAGCGCCGGGAAAAAGATCAGGGTCGCCATGACCCCGATAGTCGTGGCGATGCCTTTGCCGCCGCGGAAGCGGAAGTAAAGCGGCCAGTTATGGCCGATAATGGCGGCGATGCCGCAAAGCGCGGCTACCCATTCCGAGCCGCCTCCGAGCCAGATGCCGATCCAAACGGCGGCGATGCCCTTGAGCACGTCAAGCGCCAGTACCAGAATCGCCGGGCCTTTGCCCAGCACGCGCAGCGTATTGGTCGCGCCCGCGTTGCCGCTGCCGTGCTGGCGGATATCGATGCCCTTCAAAATTTTGGCCAGTACCACGCTGAAGCTGACCGAGCCGAGTAAATAGCATGCGATTACTGCAATGACGGGTAAAATCACTGGTTTCCTACTCCCCTAACCTTCATCAGACTTACGCCGCGTAAACAAACGGATCGGCGTTCCCTCAAAATCGAAAGCGGCTCTGATCTTGTTCTCCAGATACCGTTCATAGGAAAAATGCATGAGCTCCGGATCGTTGACAAACACGACGATCGTCGGAGGCTTCACGGCGACTTGCGTGACATAATTGATGCGAAGTCTGCGTCCCTTGTCCGTCGGCGGAGGGTTGATCGCGATCGCATCGGATACCACATCATTCAGCAGATGAGTCTGCACCCGCTTCGTATGCTGGTCGGCCACATGCTGCACGACGGGCAGCAGCTTGTGCAAACGCTGCTTTGTTTTGGCCGAAAGAAATACGATCGGCGCATACGTCATGAACAGGAAGTGGTCGCGGATTTTTTGTTCGAATTGATGCATCGTTTTGTCGTCCTTCTCGACGACATCCCATTTGTTAACGACGAAGATAGAAGCTTTGCCGGCCTCGTAAGCATATCCGGCGATATGCTTGTCTTGCTCGATGATGCCTTCCTCGCCGTTGATCAGGACAAGCACGACATCGGCGCGTTCAATCGCCTTCATCGCCCGCATCACGCTGTACTTTTCGGTCGTTTCGTATACTTTGCCCCGCTTGCGCATCCCGGCAGTATCGATCAGGACGTATTTCTGCCCGTCCTTCTCAAACGGCGTATCGATCGCGTCCCGCGTCGTTCCGGCAATATCGCTTACAATAACCCGTTCTTCGCCGAGAATTGCGTTTACAAGCGAGGACTTCCCGACATTCGGCCGCCCGATCAAGGCGACGCGGATAACGTCGTCATCGTATTCGTCGTCTTGGGGTTCCGGCAAATTATCAGTGATCGCGTCGAGCAGGTCGCCGATCCCCGTGCCGTGACTGCCGGATACGGCGATCGGGTCGCCGAAGCCGAGGTTGTAGAATTCGTAAATATTGTCCATACGCCCGATATTGTCCACTTTGTTGACCGCGACGATAATCGGTTTGCCCGACCGGAACAGCATGCCGGCCACCTCTTCGTCGGAGCCGGTAACCCCGGCTTTGGCATCGCACATGAACACGATGACGTCCGCTTCCTCGATCGCAAGCTCCGCCTGCATGCGGATCGACTTGAGAATCGGCTCTTCGTCGTCCAGCTCGATCCCTCCCGTATCGATGATGCTGAAGGGTTTGCCGTTCCATTCCGCCGAACCGTAAATCCGGTCCCTGGTAATGCCCGGCTTGTCTTCCACAATAGCCAGTCGGTCGCCGATTATGCGGTTGAATATCGTCGATTTCCCTACGTTCGGCCTGCCGACGATGGCCACAACAGGTCTTGCCATGCGCATTCCTCCTTAATTTGGAATTATATTATCAATATTCCCATTTCCATTTTCGTCAGATACCTAGATCATCATAGCAAAAAAACGATACATTGGCTAACTCGTATTCGTTAGCTTTGAGGATCCCGAATCGGTTGTAAATCTCCTTATTTAAGCAAAATCGGCGAACCCGCTTCAAGGGTCCGCCGATCCATTGCTTGCTTTATCCCGCTTATTTCAATTTGCTCAGCTTGTCGCCGAAGCGTTCGCCCAGCGTAATGCTGAGGCCTTGGTTGCTCAGCGAGACATTCGGGTTGTCGCCCAAATCCTCTTTTCTTACGCTGCTGCCTTTGGATGGCTTCTCGCTGCGCGGAGCCGGAGCAGGTGCTTCCTCGGTTTCCTTGATGCTCAGGCTTACCCGTTTCTCGCCCGGATTGACATCCAGCACTTTCACTTGAACGGTTTGGCCTTCCTTCAATACTTCCTGCGGGGTACCGATATGTTTGTGCGAGATTTGAGAGATATGAACAAGTCCTTCAACGCCCGGAGCAATTTCCACGAATGCGCCGAAATTGACGAGGCGTTTCACTTCGCCGCTCACGATATCGCCGGTATGGAATTGATCGGCAGCCGTTTCCCAAGGACCCGGGGTAGCCGCTTTGATGCTGAGGCTGATTTTGCCTTTTTCCGGATCGACTTTCAGTACTTTAACTTTCACTTTGTCGCCTTCGGAAAGTACGTCGGCAGGCTTATCGACATGGCTCCATGCAATTTCGGATACGTGAACCAGGCCGTCGACTCCGCCTACATCGACAAACGCGCCGAATTGGGTCAGGCGTTGAACCGTTCCTTCGATCACTTCGCCTTCCTTGAGTTCGCCCATGACCTTCAGCTTATTGGCTTCGAACTCTTCGTCAAGCACATCCTTTTGGGACAGGATGACCTTGTTGTTCTCGCGGTCGAGTTCCTTCACCTTCACGCGCAGGGTACGGCCCTTGTAATCGCTGAAGTCTTCCACGAAATGACGCTCGACCATGGAAGCCGGAATGAAGCCGCGAACGCCTACGTCCGCCACGATACCGCCTTTAACCACGTCGGCAACCGTCACTTCGAACGTTTCTTGGCTGTCGAAACGTTTTTGCAATTCGTCCCAAGCGTTCTCGCTGTCAATCGCGCGTTTCGAAAGAACAAGGCGCTCCTTCTCGTCGTCGATGCTGACAACTTTCGTTTCCACTTCTTGGCCAACTTGAACGGCCTCTGCCGCGTTGTCCAGGTGGACCGAGGACAATTCGCGAATAGGAATAACGCCGTCGTATTTATATCCAATGCTTACATAAGCTTGGTTATCTTCGATTTTGACGATCGTTCCTTTGACGGTGTCCCCTTTTTTCAAGGATACGATTTGTTCCATTGCTTCTTGGCTTGCCGTCTCGGCGGCTTCCAGCCCATTCTTTGTTTCTTCCGACATGTGAATACCCTCCTCAATTCAGAAAAACCCATTTATTTAAACCCGCTGGTAGCGAAGTTCAAAACATATTCTTTTCTAGCTTTCCAAATGTCCCCTGCCTTCATGCACGGACGGGAACGATTATCCCCGCTTTTTGAGCTCGGCGATTCGGGACATGATCAGCTCGGTGGCCTGCTCGGCCGCATCGCCGCCCTTGTCTTCCTTAAATGCGGACAAATCAATGGGCTCGCCGTAAACCACCTTCATTTTGCGAAAAAGCTTATAATTGCCGATAATGGCGACCGGAATAACAGCCGCGTCGCTGCGAAGCGCGAACGTCGCCGCACCCCTCTTGCCGATCGCGCCTTCATCCCCTTTGACCCGGTGACCTTCCGGGAATATCCCCATGACATGGCCTCCGCGAAGCAAATTCAGCGAAGTTTTGATCGACTCCTTGCTGACGCCGCCCCGTTTCACGGGAAAAGCGCCTAGCTGTGTAATCAGCCAACCGAACCCGAAAATATCGAACAGTTCCTTCTTCGCCATAAAGTGAACCTTCCGCTTCAGCTTAATGCCGATCGTAGGCGGGTCCAACAGGCTGATGTGATTGGAACAGAGCAGCACGCCGCCCTCGGCGGGGATATGCTCCAGCCCCTTCGCCTCCAAACGGAAAGCCAATTTGTAGATGAGGCGAAGCACGCCTCGGCAAAAAACGTAAATCATCCCAGTTCTCTCTCTCTCACAAAGTTTAGGCACATGGAAACAATGGTCTCGGCGACCTCGTCCAAGGTCATGTTCGTGGTGTCCAAGAGATGCGCGTCCTCCGCCTGACGGAGCGGCGAAATTTCACGTTCCCGGTCCAGCCGGTCCCGTTCATTCATGTCCCGGATCAGCTGCTCCAGTGTGATCTGGTCCTGCTCCTTCATTTCCCTGTACCGTCGCCGCGCCCGTTCTTCGACGCTCGCCGTCATAAAAATCTTGACCTCGGCATCGGGAAGAACCGTAGTACCGATATCGCGTCCATCCATCACGACGCCTTTGCGCAAAGCCATTTGCCGCTGAAGGGAGACAAGCCTGCTGCGCAGCCCCTCGATTTGCGCATATCGGGATACTTTGGCGTTGACCGCCAGAGAACGAATCTCCTCCGTTGCCTCTTGTCCGTTGACAAAGACCCGCTGTCCGTCCGCTTCAGGTATTAATTCAATAACCAGATCGGGGAGTCTTTGAAGCACTTTCTCCTCATCTTCCGGCTCGATCCCAAGCTGGCCAAAATACCAGGTCGCCGCGCGGTACATGGCGCCGGTGTCGACATATACATAAGTCAGCATACCGGCGACTTTGCGGGCTATGGTGCTTTTGCCTGCCCCGGCAGGCCCGTCGATCGCGATGTTGATCTTGCCATAAGATGATGACGCTCCGCTTGCCAAAAGGGCATTCCTCCTCAAAACAAGTCCTCAAGAAAAAAGCAGGCATTGCCTGCGACGTGAAAATTATACCACACAAAGCAAATGGATGCAAAAGCCTTCGGCCTTTGGGAAACATTTCTAGCGCCCGTCCGTCCGATGAACCGGACTGCCTTCCAGCTTATCGGCGGAAGCCAGCAAATGGCGGACGGCCGGCACCCTTAAGGCCGCTTGAAACAGGCATAACAGGACAAACAGTACGATCGCCGCCTTCTTGAGCCAGCGCTCCGCCCGTTCCGAGAATTTCAGGAACAGGGCCGTAAAGGCTTGGGCATCGTCGTTTTCCGTCATCTGGACTTCCTCCCGTCGTATCGAGCTTTGAATATCTATTATTTAGTACTAATAGCATATCCAAAGCGGCGCGAAGGCAACTCTTTGATTGTCAAAAAACAAGTCCCGGTCAGCGGTTGCGGAAATCGAACTGTCGCTCGAAGCAATAGCGGATAATTTTCTGACGTTCCATATCGGAAATGCTGGCGAATTTAAGCATAACCAGGGTTCGGCCGTTTTCCAGCGATTTGGTGCGGACCACTTCCGCTTCAAACGGGGCGTGCTCGATGGAGCCGTTCTTGTACGGGATCAGCAGCCAGCAATACAACTGGTCGCCTTCGGTCAATTTGAATTTACCGTCGCATAGAAACGACACGCCGCCGCCGCCCACATCGTCCGTATATGCCACGAAGCGGGTGCCGTCCTTCAGCTTAACGGCGAGTTCCAGCTCGGCGACCACACGCAAAAAATTGCGCCGCTGAATCTTGGTAATCGCCTCCGGGTCCGGTTTGCGGATTCGCACCAGCTGGACGACATCGTCGGCATAACCCAGAACGTATGTATTGAAATAATTTTTGACCCCGTTATCGGTCAGAAAGTAAACGGACAGCTCGTCCCCGACAAAAAGCCGCTTCATCCGTCCGCTCCCCACCTCGATCGGGATTTCGATCAGATAGAAGTCTTCCTCGTCATCCGCAATCCGGGATTTGCACTCTTTCTCCGTTTCCTTTTTATCCGCAGAGGCGACTTGGATGAAGACCAGATCGTTAATTTTTGGCAACAACGCTTTTCCACCCACCTCTAAATGAAATCTTCTGGCTGTATCACTTCTCGATTATATCATGAGGCGGTGCCGTTTGACTTGCAATTTTGGCGTTTTGCCGCGAAAAAAGAAGAAGGCTTTCCTTTTTCAGGCAAGCCTTCCTCCACTTATTACGAACGCGTGGCTTGATTCGCCTTTTTCGCGTTGCGGATCTCCTCGATCATCTCTTCCGCGCCGGTTTGCGCGTTGATAAAGATTTTATAATTCGACCCGTTGATCGAGCCGCCGAATTCGTAGGTCGTTACTTTCTCCGACATATCGTTTTCGATTTGCGCAAGCCGGTGATATTTCTCCTTGTAATCTCCGTTCAACTTCTTGCGCGCCTGCTCCAGCGAAAGCTTCGGTTTTTCCGGCGTTTTGCGGTTTTCGCGTTCATACACGTAATCGCTGGCTTGCATCCCGGTAACCTGGCCGCTGTCCAAACCGACACGGACCGTTACTTTTTCCGGGTAAATCAGCGTATCTCCTTGCTTGCCGACAAAGGTAAAGGTTCCGATATTGTCGAATTCATCGTACGACACCGGAGTGAGGTCCGGGAATCCTTTGTCACGCAGAAACTGTTCAGCTTGCGCTCTCGCTTCATTCCCACCGACCCGTTTCGGACCGATGGTCCGGTTATCGGCATAAGCGATCAGATGTCCACCGTTGCGGGTGAAATCCAGCGTCTTGTAATCCCCTTGCTTGCCCGGAATTTGAGCCGTAAAAGAGGCCCATTCTGTTCCCTTGCCGTTTTCGATCACTTTAATGCCGGCATGGTTGCCGTCCCCGGTAAACTTGGCGGCGTCCGCTTTTATTTTATCCACGGTCACCGGCGTACCGCTCAGCTTCTTGACCGAACGCTTGTTGTACATGCTCGATACGGACGGCCCCCAATCAAGCTCCGGATATTCGCCGACTTTTTTGTCCACGGTTTTGAATCCGTCGATAATCGTGTTGTCCTTCGGCTCCCGGTTGCTTGCCAGCGCCGTCTCCACATCCATCCAGCGAAGGCGGTTGGCGATAACTTTGTTCTGCACGGCTTGAAGGTCTTTTGAAATCTGACCCGAGCTTTTGTACAGCTCTTTCAGGTTTTTCATTTCCCCGTCCGACAGCGGATCCTTGGTCAGATCGCGCACCGCCGTCTGATATGAAAATTTGGATATTCGCGACAGCAGCTCCTCCGTTTTGTTGAAAGGCAGGAGGGTTAGCGGAAGCTGGTTGATTTCGTTCTGGGCTTCGCTCGTAATCCGCCAGACGTTGACAAGGCCTTTGCGATGCGAATCGGTTGAAGCGGAATGGACGGCAAGCGTATTGCCCAGCTCGCTGTGCAGCTTGTCCACATGATAGGATAAATCATGGAAAGCTCTTTGGTACTGGTTCTCCGCCTTGATCAATATCGCGTTTTTCTCCTGGTTTTCTTGGTAACCCCAAACCACGGCACCGATCAACAGGATCGTGGCAACCGGAAATAAAATGGCACTCAATCGTTTGTACATCGGTAGACGCACTCCCTTCTTCATATGTCTAAGGCATAGTTTGACATGATGATTGGAGGTTTATGCATCTAATGGAGGACGTTTATAAAGTCACCCGTGGCCGATTTCCTCTTCGATATCGAACTGGTTTCGGTTGTCGCAAATACATTGCTTAAATCCCGTATCGATCCGTCCCTTCTCTTTCCGGCCGCGAAGAATGAAGCGTTCCCCGCAGTTTTTGCAAATAATTTTCACTTTTATGCGCTCCAAAAAAAGGCACCCCTTCCAGATCTCGGCCAAATGCCGTTTCTAGAATCAGGATGCCCTTTCTCGCATCAGGTTAATCTTGTCCCCTAGCCTCCGTCAAACGGAAGGGGGAGCGCTTGTTGGCCCGGTACATTTTGCCGATTCCGCCATACCACAGAAACGCCATCAGCGGAACGATGAACCAGATCCAATATTGCGTTACATTCTCCAGAATCCAATCGTAAACTCCATGCCAAAACAGAGGCAGCAACAGGGAAAAAGCCAGGAATTTCCGGCGGCTTCCCTTGCCGGTGGAAAACTTGGCCCGGCCAAGGTAATAACCCATCATGACGCCGAACATCGCATGTCCCGATACCGGAAGCAAGGCGCGGACGATCATGGTGCCGATCGATGCGTGGCTCGCCAAAGCGAAGATCACGTTCTCGACGGTGGCGAAGCCCAGAGAAATCGCGGCGGCATAAAGAATGCCGTCATAAGGTTCGTCAAACTCCGTGTGATTATAGATCATATGGAACAAAACAAACCATTTGAGCGCCTCTTCCACACCGGCGGAAATCGCAAAAGCGGAAACCCACGGCCCGTCCCCGAGCCAAAGTGTGAGCCCCCGCTGTATAATCATGACGGGCAGAACGATCAAAAAACCGAGCAAGAAAACTTTGATAACTATATGGAGCGGCTCGGTATCATACTTGTCCTTCAAGTAAAAATAGGTCAAGAGAGCGATACCGGGAGCAACCGCTGCCGTGGCAATCGAGAAAAAGAGCAACGGTTATCCCCCCTTACCGTGTGACCGTCCCTTATCTCCTATGGTGCTTTGTGCGATATGCTTCATGCTTGCTTTAATCCTGACGTTTAAAATGGCTGCAGATGACCGCGATTGCGCGTTCCGCCATGATGACATCTCCGTATTCGTCCAACATGGCCGGCGTTACCGATGTCGCCTCGCCGAATTCGGCCAAAACCGCGATGAGCGCCGGAATTTTCACTTCGTCCAGTTCATCCGGTTCGAGCCTAAGAACCCATTTCCCATTATATTTATACAGTCTGCCGGCTTCATCAATCATTTGCCGCAAAACGTGAGCCGCTTCGATCAATACTTCAAAATCATCGAAAGAATAGAGAATCGTATCGCTGCTCTCCAGCGTTACTTCCATCTCGTATACTTCATCGGGCAATTCATCCTCATAAGACGATCCGCCCCCGAAAGGATGGTGATCGTATTTGCCTCTAGTTACGATGACGACCATTCCCTGTGCCGGAAGAGCAAACACTTCCACCGCCAAAGGTCCTGTGGCGTCGAAGCCCACTTCGTTATAAGCCTGATCCATCATCTCGGTGAACAGGTCATGGACTTTCGGGATTTCCTGCCACATATCCTCTTTTTGAATACCGCGTTCGCTTAGATCGTCAAACGTGAGGAAAATCCGTATTTTATCCTGGCCAAGTCTCTCAATCCTCATACAGGATCCTCCTCTCCATACCGTGTTATAACAGATTATGAAACCTGCTCGAATATGTGATGGAAATGGTTCTTTGTATGTATGTTATCATTTCTCGGCATGAAATGCACGAAATAAAATCGTCAAAAAAGAATCATTTTCTGTCCCCGAACGGGAAACCGAAAATGATTCAAAACGGCATAACCAATTACAATCCCGGAATGACGGTATGAGTCTCCTTCAGGATCGCCTCGACCTCGCGCCGCACGTCCGGACTGCTCTTGATGAAGTCCTTGATCTGGTTTAGATTGTATTCCTGCGAATTACCCGCATGGGACGAAGATACCGAACTGGGATACACCTGGGCCGTTGCTGCGGCTCCGCTAGTACCCGAACCCGCCGACTGCCGGACGTGGTTCTGCCCGTTCTGTCCGTTTTGTCCGTTTTTCATGGTCGCCGACTTCAGGACCGATCCCGCCTGGCCGATCATGTTCATCCAACCCTTGTTTCTGCGGGAGGCCAGTACGACAGCGGTTGCCCCAAGCAGAACGCCGCATAAAAATGAGGAAGATTTCACCTAAACAACCTCCTTGGATATGTTAAAATCAGTTGTAGTGTTCGCGCTTTACTCCAATCTCATGCGGCATAAATACAGGAAAGCGAAGGTGTTACATTTGATCAGCAAGAAAGTGCTGCTGTTTGCAGCCGTTTGCCTGTTGCTTAGTTCGTGCGGCCAGAAGGCCGCCGCTCCGGATTCGTCACCGCCCGCCGTGGAAATCTCCCTCCCTTCGGCGGCAAACACCGCCCCGGAACCCGAATCCGGCGGAACCGATGCGGTTCCTCCCGGCGAAGCGGGAAACCCGGCTTCGGACGAAGCTCCGGCGGAGGAACAGACGCCGCCCGAACCGCCGGCCAGCCTTTACCATATCAACAAGGCGTACAATGTCGCGCCGAATGAAGAAGGCACCGAGAAAAAAGTGGTGCTTCTGACCTTCGACGACGGCCCCAAAGAAGAGGAAATGATCGACGGACTGATCGACACGCTGGACAAACATCACGCGAAGGCCATCTTCTTCGTGAACGGCTACAGAGTCAAAGCCCATCCCGAGCTGCTGACGCTTATCCACGACCGCGGCCAAATCATCGGCAATCATAGCTGGGATCATATCGATTTGAAAAAAGAAACGCCCGAGAACGCCCGCAAACAGGTAGAGGACGTCCAGATAATCGTCGAGCAAACCATCGGGGAACGCCCGCGTTTTTTCCGGCCGCCCTTCGGTTCCGGCAATGACGCGCTGCATCAAATCGTCGAAGAGAACGGCATGATCTACATGACCTGGTCCAACGGCTCGCTCGATTGGGATTCGAAGAACAAAAACAAACCGGATGCCGTTATCCAGAATGTGAT
The DNA here is from genome assembly GCF_036553665.1 of Paenibacillus haidiansis. NCBI lineage: Bacteria > Bacillati > Bacillota > Bacilli > Caryophanales > Paenibacillaceae > Paenibacillus > Paenibacillus haidiansis. The sequence continues at coordinate 199,309 of NZ_JAZHPZ010000001.1, forward strand.
GGATCAACTCCATGCCGGAAGCAATATCCTGATGCATGAACTGCCCTGGACCGTCGAGGCGCTCGACGAGCTGCTGACCAAGCTCGAAGCCAAAGGTTACGGCTTTGTCGACCCGGCTACGATCGGGGAAGTTCCGAAAGATGAAGGGGCCGGCGAAGCCGCCGCGGGCGGCAGCGGGAAATAACCCGGCTCACGCAAAACGGGAGGAAATCGCCGGATTTCCTCCCGTTTATTTGTTTATGCCTGAGGTATCAGCCGTTCCAGCCCGCCCATATACGGACGCAGTGCCGCCGGTATATGAATCGAGCCGTCCTCTCTCTGGTGGTTCTCCAGCAGCGGAATCAGGATTCTTGGCGAAGCCGCCGCCGTATTGTTCAGTGTATGGCAGAACTGGAGCTTCCCTTCGCCGTCCCGGCAGCGGATATTCGCTCTGCGCGCCTGAAAGCTGTGCAGGTTCGACGACGAATGCGTCTCTCCGTAGCCGTCGCGGCTCGGCATCCAAGTCTCGATGTCATACTGCTTGTAAGTCTTCTGCGACATATCGCCCGCACAGACCGCCATCACTCTGTACGGCAGTTCCAGCAGCTTCAGCAGCTTCTCCGCGTGCCCGGTAATTTCCTCATGCAAGGTCTCCGATTCCGCCGGGTCGGGTTCGCAAATGACTACCATCTCAACCTTGGAGAATTGATGCACCCGGTATAAGCCGCGCACGTCTCTCCCGGCCGATCCGACCTCGCTGCGGAAGCAGGTCGATGCGGCCGCCAGTTTGATCGGCTTTGCCACATCCACGATTTCATTTCCGTAATAAGCGATCAGCGGAATTTCCGACGTGCCCGTCAGCCATAGGTCCTCCCCCTGAATTCCGTACGTTTGATCCTTTCCTGTCGGAAAAAAACCGGCGTTTGTCATCTGCTCTTCCCTGACAAGCAAAGGGACCTCCAGCGGCGTAAACCCGGCCTCAAGCAACAGATCGAGCGCCAGTTGTTGAACGGCCCGGTGCAGCATGAGGCCGGGACCTTTGAGATAATAACTTCGGCTTCCACCGGCTTTGACGCCGCGCGGGATATCGATCATCCCGTGGAGATCACCGAGCTCGACATGATCCCTTGGCGCAAAATCCCAGGCCGGAGGCTCCCCTTCCCGGCGAATCTCCACATTGTCGGCATCCGTTAAGCCCGGGGGCGTATCCGGGGAAGGCACGTTGGGAACGAGCAGCATCAATTCCCTGTATTCCCGTTCCGCTTCCTCAAGCTTCTCCGTCAATAGCGCCAGTTGCTCGCCGATCCTTCCCAATGAAGCCTTCATCTCCGCCGTCTCCCCCGAAGCCATGGCCCCCTTCCGGGCGGCCTCGGCAATTTCTTGCGAGCCTTCATTTCGCCGTCGGCGCAGCTCCTCCGTTTCCCGCAGCAGCTCACGCCGGCGATCGTCCCGGCGTAATAGTTCATCCACCGACAAGTTCAGTTTCTTGGCATCCGCCGCCTCTTGCACGGCGTCCGCATGTTCGCGAATCCACCATATATCCAGCATATCCACCGCTCCTCTAAGTTGATAAAAACACAAAGAGCGCCCTCATCTTTGGGACGAGGAGCGCTCTTACTCGCGGTGCCACCCAACTTATTGCGGCATCATGGCCGCAATCACTTGGCTTCCGCGATAACGGGCGGTCCGATAAACTTAGAGAAGCGGTCATGCTTCTCTTGGCGAATACGCCTCCGAGTTGGATTCTCTTCATCGGCAATTTCTCGTATTTTTGATTTTTCACATTATATCCAATAACTTAAAATAGTGCAACACGTTGTCAAAGACCGTGATTTTGCCCCCACGGCGAATCGCTGATGCCCCACCAGAGCAAAAGGATCATGATGGCGACAAAGACGTACAGCAACGAGTTGAAGAACCAGCGGGTCCATTTTACGCGTTGGGAGGGGAACATCTCTTTGCGTGTCGGCAGTTTGTTTACGTCCAGCTCGGCTTTAGCCTCCGTCCGGGCCTCTTCCGCAAACGGATGGACCTCCGTCACGGAAGCGAATTGAAGCTCCGGTTCAATCCGCTCCCCAATGTCGTCGAGCCCGCCGGCTTCCCGATATGGCTCGGCGGCTTTGCCGCTTCGCCGTTCCCTTTTCGCAATTCTACGTTTTCTGTTGTTTCTGCCCCGTCTTCCGTTGTAACGCTCCGTTCTGCTCAATCTGTCGTTCATGTTTCCCTCCGATACTTGATGGCTAATCCTGAGATGAGGTCGATGAGAAAATGGCATAGGATCGGCGCCCATAGCGTTCCCGTTTGAACATAAATGAAGCCGAGGCCGTAGCTGCTAGCGAATACCCAGCCCGTCGGGAGCCAGTGCTTTAAGTACCTGACATGAATCACCGCGAACAGAATGCTGGTCCAGTAAGGGCCGATCCCGTGCTGGATCGCTCCGCGGAACAGCAGTTCCTCGCAAATGGCAACCAGTAGCGATATCAGCACGATATGCCACAGCGGCCTTGACCGAAACAGCAGCTCGTTGATGCCGCCGTCGTCCAGCGCTTCTTCCAGAACGAATTTGGACAGCAGCAAATCGATCAGCAGCATAATTCCGGCCAGTCCGGCGCCCCAATAGAGAAATTCCGGGCTTTCCGGAAACTTTAATACAGAAAGTGGGTTTCTCTTCTGAAAAAACAAGATGATTAAACCGATAAATAATACAAGTCCTTGAGTTAAGTAAAGATTGATCAGCAGCATGCGATCGTCCAGCTGAGCGGGGTCCACTTTCTGAATCTTCACATTGCGGATTTTGAATTTTTTCATAATTTTGTCAAACCCTGTCCTATAAAGTTATATGAAAATTGTACCAAGGCTGGGCACGCCTTTTCGCCGGATCACTCTCGGACCAAATACATAATGTGCAAGGAGCGCCATCCCATGAAAAGAAAAAAATCATCTCGATTCGAAATCTGGTTCTCTCTAGGGTTTCTTTTCACCTTAGTCGTGGCCTTCGGGACATTCTTTCTCGGGCTGAACATGGGGATCACCCGGACGGAAGCCAAGTATTTGAACTTCAAAGCCTCCGTGCTGCAAATGGAAACCGACGCTTCCTACAGTCAGCAGGATCTGGTCACATTTTATTATGTGGCATTCGAACCCTATCAGCAGTTTAAAGAAGAGTTTCTCGAGCTAAATGATTGGCTGAAGCGCAGCGACAACAGTTTGTCGGCCGCCAAAGCCCTGAAGGATGCGCAGGCTTCCGCCAAAGCCCAATACGAGCTGATCGCCTCCTATTCGGTATCGGACGCTTCTCCCCTGCTGGAGCAGGCGCAAAGCGATATCCTCAAAAGCCTGAAACTGTTTGAAGAAGGCATCGGCCGCAACCTGTCCTTTATCGGAGGAGAAACCGGACCCAAGCTTGTCTCGAAGCTTTCCCAGGACGAGTTTACGGTAAACGCCATCGATTACGGCCTGAAGGCACAGAGCAAATTTTACGCCTCGATCATGAAATGGAACGCCAAGTCGGACAAGAGCATCCCGGACAGTTATTCTTTCCGGAACGACACCACCGTTGCACAATGGCAAGCTTTCACTCTCTCGCAAAAGAACAAAGCGGTGACCGATATTATGTTGAACGGCAAGCTTTATGTATCCTATTTGCCCCAAGATATGACGGCCAAAATCGATCAGATGATCAACAGCGGCAAAGCATCGGCGCTTAAGCTTAATTCTGTGGCTTCCATTGTGAAAATTCTCACAGAAACTGAAGCCGTCCAAAGTAAAGAATTCATCAAATGGAGATCGACGTACTATGCCTCGGAGCTCCTTCCCCTGCTGCCTTTCTTCGGGGAGGACTATTGACGGCAGCCAGCTTTCGTCCGGATCGGACCTCATTCGACATTATTAAAATCATAACCAAAATACCGGCGGGATTCAAGGCCGTAAGGCTTGGCGTAGCGATACGAATGAAAATGTATTGACACCTCTGACGCGTCATGATACATTATGAAAAAATTGATTTTCGTAAAGTCTGTGAAGGAAAAAAAGTCGTCCGGAAGCTCCCAGAGAGCCGGTGGTGCTGCAAACCGGCAGCGGAACGACAACTTTAGCGCTCCTGAGCCACTGCGTCGAACCTGTTGTACAGTCAAGTAGGCGCAGTCGGAGGAATTCCGTTATCATTCCGTCAATTTGACACTGAGGCTGCGTTCTGCGAAGACGCGGCGAATTAGGGTGGTACCACGAACAACTCTCGTCCCTTACTATGGCAATAGTATGCGGATCGGGAGTTTTTTTATTGTCCGGGACTATCCCGGGTCCATCCGTCAATGGCTATCCTCCCGCACGCCCGCCCTTTGGTGCAGTGTAACGGTAATGGAGGAAAGTGATTAAGTGTACGAATGCTTTCAAGGCGGCCAGGAACGCTGGGAAGAGCGCCAGGTTGACCGAAGAAGCAATCTTATATACCAAAATTATTAGGAGGATGGAAATCAATGTTTAATGTGTTAGTTTCGGATCCGATCAGCGACATGGGGATTCAGCAGCTCATGGACGCGGCCGACGTCGCCGTGGACAAAAAGACGGGACTCAGCGAAGATGAACTCGTAGCGATCATCGGCGAGTACGACGGCCTGCTTGTTCGCAGCCAGACGAAAGTCACCGAGAAAATCATGGCGGCCGGCAAAAATCTCAAAGTCATCGGCCGCGCCGGCGTCGGGGTCGACAATATCAACCTCGATGCCGCTACCAAACGCGGGATCGTCGTCATCAACGCGCCGGACGGCAACACGATCACGACTTGTGAGCATGCCTTCGCGATGATGATGGCCCTCGCCCGCCACATTCCGCAAGCGTATGCCAAGACGATTCAGGGAACCTGGGACCGCAAATTCCTCGGCGTCGAACTGCGCAACAAAACGCTCGGCGTACTCGGCATGGGTCGGATCGGCAGCGAAGTCGCCAAGCGGGCGAAGGCGTTCGGGATGGATATTCTCGGCTACGACCCGTTCCTGACGGAAGAACGCGCCGACAAGCTCGGCGTCAAGCTCGCCAGCGTCGACGACATCGTCCGCAACGCCGATTTCATTACGGTTCACACGCCGCTGACGCCGGAAACGAAAAATATGATTTCGCGTCCGCAATTCGAAGTAATGAAAAAGGGAATGCGCATCATCAACTGCGCGCGCGGAGGGGTCATCGACGAGATGGCGCTTGTCGAAGCGATCGATCAGGGAATCGTGGCCGGGGCCGCCTTCGACGTGTTCGAAAAAGAGCCGCCGGAAGCAGATCATCCTTTCTTGCATAATCCGAAAATCATCGTGACTCCGCATCTGGGGGCATCCACCGTGGAAGCCCAGGAGAACGTCGCGATCGACGTATCGGAACAGGTGCTGCACATTTTGCGCAACGAACCGTTCAAAAACGCGGTCAACATGCCGCCGGTAGCTCCAAGCGTCATGAACAAGCTGCAGCCTTATTTCGAGCTCGGCGAAAAAATCGGCCAATTCGCGGCGCAGCTTAACAATGAAGCCGTTCAGGAAATTCATGTCGATTACGCCGGTGATCTCGCCGAGGTCGATACCCAGCCGCTGACCCGTTATATCATCAAAGGCGTGCTGTCCCGCCACTTCGGCGGCGACGTCAACATCGTCAACTCGGTGCATCTCGCCAAAGCGCGAGACGTCAATGTCGTCGTGTCCCAGGCTTCGGCAACCAAAGGCTTCACGAATCTGATCAGCGTGACGCTCAAAACCCAGGACGGCGCGGAACGCCGGATCGCCGGCACGCTGCTGAACGGATATGGCGCACGGGTGGTGCAAATCGATAAATTCCCGGTCGACATCGCGCCGGAAGGCCATCTTATCTTCATCTCGCATAACGACAAACCGGGGATCATCGGCAGCGTCGGAACGCTGCTCGGCAAGAACGACGTCAATATCGCGTCGATGCAGGTCGGACGGAAAATTGTCGGCGGAGAAGCCATTATGGTGCTTACGGTCGATAAAGAAGCACCGAAGGAAGTATTGGACGATTTGACGAAGCTGGCGGAAATCAACAAAGCGCAGCAAATCGCATTTTAAAATTTGTTTCACGTTGAACAAGATTTATCTTCCGGGTTCAACAAAAAACACCCTTTTTTTAAAGGGTGTTTTTGTCTTTTTACGATTCTTGCGTGCTTTCGACAGGGAGCAGCAGATGAAATACCGTTCCTTTGCCGATCTCGCTGTCGGCGTAAATCGTGCCGCCGTGGGAATCCACGATGTTTTTGACGATCGCGAGCCCCAGGCCCGTCCCCCCGCTCTCGCCGCGGACACGGGCCTTATCGGCTTTATAAAAGCGGTCAAACACAAACGGCAAGTCATCGGCGGGAATTCCTACTCCGCTGTCCTTGATCGTGACATGCAGTAAGGCGCCTTCCGAGCGGTCTTCTTCCGGATTCGCGCCGATGACGATCCTCCCGCCTTCCGGCGTATGCCGGAACGCATTGTCGAGCAGATTGGTCAGCACCTGCTCCAGCCGATCCTCGTTGGCCGCATGCAGCACGAGCGGGTCACCCTGAAGCTCGAGCTTCAGCGCGAGATTGTTATCCTTGGCCCGCACCTGGAATTTACGGTACACCCGCTCGGCCAGTTCCCGGAAATCCACCCTGCGCATCGGCATATCGGTGTGACCGGCCTCCATCCGGGCGAGATCGAGCAAATCGCGAACCAGCCGCCCCATCCGCAGCGATTCGTCGTGGATGACCTGCACCAGCTCCGCGCTCTCCTCAGGAGAGGAAGCCATGCCGTCGAGCAGGGCCTCACTGTACCCTTGCATCATCGACAGCGGCGTCCGGATTTCGTGCGATACGTTGGCGACGAAGTCGCGGCGCATTTTTTCGAGCCGGACCTCTTCGGTCACATCACGCAGCACCGCCACCGCCCCGCGGATTCCCCCGTCCGAAGCGAGGGGCGCCATATGCACGGACCAAACGCTCTTTTTCACATGGATATTCGTGCTTTGGTCCGTCTCTTGATCCAGCACCCGGCGGAATATTTGCTCGAGAGGCCGCGGAACCTTCTGCAGGGATCCTTGAGCGTTCTTCCCGGATTCCAGGAATATCGCCGTCTCCCCCGCTTCCTCCATACCTTCCTCATCCGGCAGATCGCCCCATAACTTCAGCACGCGCTCCCCCGGCGGATTGGTCAGGATGACATAGCCGCTCACGTCGAGCGTAATCACGGCGTCGTTCATGCTGCGGAGTACACTCGACAAATGCTCCTTCTCATGCTTCAAGCTGCGGATCGTCCGCTCCAGCTCCTCCGCCATATGATTGAACGTATTGGACAGAACGCCGATTTCGTCGCTTGTCCGTAAGGACAGCCGGGTATCGTATTTCCCTTTCCGAATGGAATCGGCCGCCTGGATCAGCCGCTGCATCGGCTGAGTAATTTTGGTAAATAAAAATAAAGCGAAAAACGTCGTGAGCGAGAAACCGATCATGGAGACGATGACGAACAATCTTTTGATCGCTCCGGCGTTCGCGAAATTCATATCGATATAGGGAAGAAAGAACAAGCCCACGGAAAGTAGTACAAACGCAACCAGACAAATAATCGTGATCCACAGCTTTCCGACCAGCGTTCTTAAGAAGTTCACTTTATTTCGCTACCTCCAGCTTATAGCCCACGCCCCATACTGTCGTGATCATGGCCGCGGATTCCGGCGACACCTTGTTCAGCTTCTCGCGGAGCCGCTTGACATGGGTATCCACCGTACGCAAATCGCCGAAAAATTCATAATTCCATACATCCTTCAGCAGTTCTTCACGGGAGAACACCTTGTCCGGGGACACCGCCAAATAGTGCAGCAGTTCATATTCCTTCGGCGTCAGGCTGACTTCGTGTCCGCTCGCCGTAACCCGGTGGGCATCGTGTTCGATAACGAGATGCGGGAACACGATATTGTTGCTCGTCCCGCTTTCTTTGGTCAAATATGCCGTGGCCGAAGCGCGGCGCATAATCGCCTTGACCCGGTATATGACCTCGCGCGGGCTAAACGGCTTGACGACGTAATCGTCGGCGCCGACTTCGAAGCCCTGTACGCGGTTGATTTCTTCCCCTTTCGCCGTCAGCATCAGCACCGGCGTCGCCTTGACCTGTCTCAGGCGATTGCATACTTCGATTCCGTCGATCCCCGGCAGCATCAAATCGAGCAAAATTAAGCCGTAATCGTTTGAGGTCGCTTTTTTCAGCGCGGTTTCCCCGTCCTCGGCTTCGTCAATTTCGTATCCTTCCTTTTCCAGGTACATTTTGAGCAGACGGCGAATGCGCTCTTCATCGTCAACTACCAAAATGCGGTTTTCTTGATCTGACATCGACAACAACCCCTTCATCATCTTACGCTGAGCCTGATTTTGTTCATCAATTGTTTACATTATATCATTAGTCGGTACCCGCATAGGAATGCAACCCCGCAATGATCAGGTTGACGCCCACGAGGGTAAACATGACGACCACGAATCCGAGTACCGCAAGCCAGGAAGCCTTGCGCCCCTGAAAACCGCGCGACAATCGCAGGTGCAAATAGGCGCTGTAATACAGCCAGGTAATGAGAGCCCATACTTCCTTGGGATCCCAGCCCCAGAACCGTCCCCATGCCTGCTGCGCCCAAATCATCGCGAAGACGAGCGCTCCCAGTGTAAAGATCGGAAACCCGATGGCGATCGCCCGGTAGCTGATCTCGTCCAGATCGTCCGGATCGATGCTCCTTAATGCCGGAGCCAGCAGTGCGCCGAGCGGCCGGCGGAGGATCAGCCGAAGCAATAAGTAAATTACCGCGCCGAACAGCACGGACCACAGCACCGTATTGAGCTGGCGTCCCGCATGCGCGCCCTTCATCCAAACCGGGGCTTCAAACCAAGGCCGGTCCATGCCGAGAAATGGCTGAACTTCGACGGCCTTGCTGTCATGGGGAGCCACGATCGGCGGTAAATTGTACACTTCTTGTTCTATTGTACTATCTTGCTCCAGTTTTGTGTCAATATTTGTCGCATTTTGAACAAATACGGCTTCATATCCGGCAGCCCGGAATGTGAAAACCGATACAATAAAGCCCACTACTATAATAATAGAAAAAAGCGTAAATTCAACCCACCATTTTTGCCGCCGGGCCTGTTTGTCATTGGCTCCGAAGTCGATGCTCCGCAGCAGGTACATAAGACCGGCCGCGAAGCCCACCGCGAAGAAGGATTCCCCCGTCGCCGCTAAAGTCACATGGATATATAGCCAAATCGATCTCAAGGAAGGAATGAGCGGCTGAACCTCCTGCGGAAATACCGCAGCATACGCCATAATAATAATGGCGATCGGAAGCGCGAACACACCGAGCAGTATTTTGCGGTAAATAAGAAACACGACGGTAAAAGCAACCATAATCATCATGGACAAAAAGCTCATGAATTCGTACATGTTGCTTACCGGAATATGTCCGCTGTAAGCCCAGCGCGTTCCGCAATAAACCAGATGCGAAAGGAGCCCGAGCGAGGAGGTCGCAAAAGAGATCGTTCCCCACTTGCGTTCATGCCGTTTGGGATCGCGGTTTCTCCAGGTTTTCCCCGTTACGGCGACCACGTAGAAAATAAAGGACAAACAATAAAAATAGAACGCGATTACAAAAGCCTGCCTACTGATCTCCAAGAAATTCATGACCGGTTCCCCCCGTTATCCAATTGCTTCTCGTCGACTTCGATACCCATCGTTTTCAGAAATGAAGCGACCTCCCGGCGCAAGCCGAACCAGTTCTTGGCCGTATGTCCGCCAAGGGTCAATATTCCGTCGTCGATTCGCAGCCAAATCCGCCGGTGATGCCAGTAAAAGCCCATAATCAATCCCAGCATAACGATGCCTAGCCCCAGCCATATGAAAGGCATAACCCGGTCCACACGTATATTCAGGTAGCTGGAGGACGCAATAAAATCCACATCCTCCATCGCCAGGACATCGAGCGACAGCGTGTTCTGTACGCCGCCCAGCTTGTCGTTGATCGCATCCTGCTGGAAGCGCTCCTTATCGACCTGTTTCGGAAAATATATATATTGGCTGCCTTCCGCCGGCAGATCCGGGCCTTTAATCAGGAACAAAAACGCCGGAGCGTTCGGATCCTTGGATTTGGATACCGGCTGGCCCTGCTCATTCAGCGAAAAGTCCATGAATTTGTTCTTCAGTTCAAGCGTATAAGGTCCCAGCGTAAACTGCTGCTGCGGGTTCGTCATATCGAGCCGGAACTTCCCGTATTGCTCTCCCGTCTTCACATTTACCAGCGCGGGCGTAACTGAGCGCAGCTTCGGGGTCAGATCAAAATCGAACTGGTATGCCTTGAAGCCCTTATAATTCAGCGGGTCGTTGACCCGGATATCATGGCGTTCAACCTCCTGCAGCACCGGCTCTTTGGAAGGGTCGTCGCAATCCGCCGTACATTCGTAAAGCACCGCTTTGGTCTCGAACAGTTTGGGTACGATTTTGCCGGTCTCCCGGAATTCTGCGGACATTTCTTCCTCGGAGTAATATTCGACGGTGAACTTTTCGTTCTTCAAATAAAGATTGCTGTCGGGGATTTTCGTGATTTCCCCTTCCGGAAACCAATAGTGCTCGTCGATATTGAGCCCCGGCAAGCCGCGAAACAGCACCGCCAGCAAAAATATGATCAGTCCGATATGAATGACGTAGGGTCCCCAGCGGCTGAACCGCTGCTTCTCCGCCAGCAGCGCGTCTCCATCCGTATGGACGCGGTACCCCTTTTTCTTTAGCGGCTTGACGGCCCGCTCCGTCCAACTTGCTCCATCTCCTTCCACCGGGCCCTGGTACACTACCTTTTGCCGGGTCAGAAACTGCAGATGCTTGCGAACCTTTTGCTTTGAAAGCGCTTTGTAAAGCGGAAGCACCCGGTCCAGACTGCAAATGACGAGCGAAGCTCCGATCATCACGAGCAACAGGACGAACCACCAGGATTCATACGTATGGGAGAGCCCGAGCTTGTAATAAATAGCCCCGATCGTTCCGTACTTTTCTTTGTAGAAGGTTGACGGATCGAAATTGATAAAATTGCTTTCCTGTTCGAAAATCGTCCCCAGACTTGCACCGATCAAGGTGATGATAATCAAGTAGATGGCAACCTTGACCGAGGAAAAGAAGTTCCAGATTTTGTCGATGAAATTCGGGTTCGCCCGCTGCGACCGCCGGGCTGCGCCGTCGTACCGCATTTCCAGCAGCTCGGTGGAATTCGCGTGCTCGCCGAGCGGTTTGCCGCAGGCCTCGCAAAGAACCGTTCCGACACGGTTTTGGTGGCCGCATTCGCATTTCGTATTCGTAATCAAAATAGAAGTCCCCCCGTCTTCATCAAGGACTTAGCAACTGCCTGATTTGGTCATTCAGCGTCGCCAAATTCAGCTCACCTTCATGAATGGAGGCGATTTTGCCTTTCGGATCGACGAAAAACGTCGTCGGCATCGGCACTACACCGTAACTCTGCACCGCTTCGTTGTCGGAATCGTACAGAACCGGAAAATCGACGCCTAGCTGTTCCGTAAAATTGCGCACCGTCATCTCGTCTTCGCCCGTATTGATTCCGAGCACCACGACTCCCTGATCGCGCCACTTTTGCCACTGTGCTTGAAGCGCCGGCATTTCGCTGACGCAGTAAGTGCACCAAGTGGCCCAGAAATTGATGACTACAGCTTTTCCTTTATATTCTTCCAGAGTATGTACCGAACCGTCGAGGCCGAGCAGCTTGATCGCTGGAGGTTTATCGCCCACGGCCGGCTTCCCGCTTCCCCCGCCGGACACGGCCGCACTGACTGCGTAACCGCCGAGGATGACGATAATAAACAAAATGATGATCTGCACAGGGCGTCTCGCCTTCCCCATGATCCCCTCTCCCCTCTATGACTATTGTCATATTCAATGGACAAAACGTGAACATCCTATGAACATTATAACGAAAATTGCCACAATTACAGCGGGGAAAAATTTGAATATTATGTGTCCTTATCATTATATAATAATTTCATTTTTCTGCAATTTGCTGCCGCGAATGGCAAAAGCCGCCTGGTTTGTTAGGCGGCTTTAAATCGTTGGCATTATTTCTTTTTTAACGTTTTGATGATTTCTTCGGTTTAGCCGCACTTCCGGTCGAATCTGCCCTTCTTACCGGCTTGGCTTGTTTAGCCGGTTTAGCCGTTCTGGCAGGTTTCGCAAGCTGAGCCGGTTGGGCTGAATTTGCTGGCTTGGACGGTTTGGTCGTTCTTCCCGGTTTACCGGCGTTGTTGGCCTGTTTAATTAGGCCCTCCACCTCTTCCTTGGTCAAATGCCGGTAAATTCCCCTTTTCAGATTCCCCAAGTAAAGATCACCGAAGGAAATCCGTTTCAGCTTGACGACAGGGTGCGAGATCGCATCGAACATCCGGCGCACCTGGCGGTTTCGGCCTTCATAAATGGTGATGGAAATCGTCGACTGCTTGCCCTCCGGATCGACATCGTGGTACTCCGCCTCGGCTGGTGCGGTCATTCCGTCTTCCAGCATGATTCCGTTCTTTAACTTGTCCAATTCGGTTCCGTGCGGAACTCCCTTCACGGTGGCCAGATAGGTTTTCGGCACATGATGTTTCGGATGGGTCAATAGATGGGCGAATTCCCCGTCATTGGTCAGCAGCAGCAAGCCTTCGGTATCGTAATCCAGGCGGCCCACCGGATACAGCCGCTCGGTAATCCCCTTCAGATAATCGGTGACGATTTTGCGGCCCTGCGGGTCGGAAGCACTCGTGATCACGCCTTTCGGCTTGTTGAACACAATGTAGACTTTCTTCTCCGCGCCGATCGCTTTACTGTTCACGGTAATCACGTCCACAGCCGGATCGGCCTTCGTTCCGAGCGTAGTCACGGTTTCCCCGTTGACCTGCACTTTCCCGCTTAAGATCAATTCCTCACACTTGCGGCGCGATGCAACTCCGGCCCCCGCCAATATTTTTTGCAATCTTTCCATGTCTCTAGGTCACCTCATACTCATGATACCCATAGGGGAACAAAATCACAAGGAGGATCTGTGCGAACGAAAAATCGGCAGAATAGTCGTTTATGTATCAAACGGCAAAGGAAGACGGTTTATCCGAACAGGAGCAAACATACGGTAATAGCTGCTATAAAACCGACGAGATCAGAGAACAGCCCTACCTTTAAAGCGTATCTGCCGTTTTTGACCCCGACCGCCCCGAAATAAACCGTAAGTACGTAAAGGGTCGTATCCGTGCTTCCCTGAATCGTCGAAGCGATGCGCCCGATCATGGAATCGGGACCATATGTCTTGATTAGGTCGGTCGTGAAGGCGAGCGAGCCGGTCCCGGTGAGCGGGCGGAGAAACCCGAGCGGGAGCACCTCGGACGGAACATGCAATCTTTCCATAAACGGCGCGATCAAGCCGACGAAAAATTCCAGCGCTCCCGAAGCGCGGAATATGCTGATTGCCACCATCATGCCGACCAGGTTCGGAATGATGCCAATCGCGGTGGAAAAGCCGTCCTTCGCTCCCTCGACAAACGATTCGTAGACGGGGACCTTTTTGAAATAAGCATATAAAGGAATAAATGCGATCATAATTGGCACGGCCCATGCCGACAGCATATTTACGAGATTCAACAAGGACGGATCACCTCTTCAGCGGTAAACTGGACGCGGCAGGAGGCAGGATCGGTGGCTTTGTCCGGACATTGCGTCTTCGATACCAGCGGTCCGCCACAATCGCGGCCGCGGTGGCGATGGCTGTGGCTAGCAGCGTCGAGCCGACGATTTCCGCCGGATTGGCCGAGTGGAAATTCAGCCGGATCGCGATCAGCGTAGTAGGAATCAGCGTGATGCTAGCGGTGTTTAGGGCCAGCAGCGTGCACATTGCCGGCGAAGCGGTCTCTTTGTCGGGGTTCAGTTCTTGCAGTTGCTGCATCGCGCGGATGCCCATCGGTGTCGCCGCATTGCCGAGTCCGAGCAAATTGGCGCTCATATTGGATAATATAAAGCCCATGGCTGGATGATTCTTGGGTACATCGGGAAACAAGTATGCGACGATCGGGCCGAGCAGCTTCGAAATCGCCTTTACCAGGCCGGCTTCCTCCGCCAGCTTCATAATTCCCAGCCAAAATACCAGAACGCTGATCAGGCCGAGACAAACCGTGACTCCCGTTTGCGCCCCTTCAAAGGCGGCTTGCGTTACGACATTAATATCCCCCTTGAACGCGGCGAAGCCAAATCCGATGATGATCATGGCCAGCCAAATTTTATTGACCATCTCCCATGGCCCTCCTTCAACTTGTTCTCTTGTCAGCCGGCAAACAGAAGCGCCCTAAACACATATGCCAGCGATCCCGGCCAGGTTCCCGGCCTGCGGAATGTTTGCGTCCCTGAAAGCGATGAGGCCGCATTCCCCAGGGTTTGCTTAGCGGGGCTTGGCCGGTCGCTGTCCTGTTCATATACAGGCACTTTGCCGATCTCTCTGCCCGCAAGCAATATCCGGATACTCCCGCGGTATCCGAAGGCTGCCGCTCCGCCGTTTTTCACCACCAGCCGGATCTCCACCCGATCCGCTTCCGTTTCCGAAAGCGGATAGCTGAAGGCGGTTCCGGCGGCAAGACCGTTCTGAACCGGCTGGCCGGCTTCGATCAGGGACTTCAGCGGAAAATTCGCGAATCCGTAATCGAGCAGCTTGCGGTGGTCGTTCCAATCATCGCCGTCATTGATCGTGACGGCGACGAGCTGCTGGCCGTTTCGGGTGGCCGAGCTGACGAGGCAGCGCCGGGCTATTTTCGTATAACCCGTCTTCACGCCGTCTGCCCCTTCGTAAAAGCGCAGCATTTTATTTTTGTTATCCCAGCGGTAATCCCAAGGATCGTAAGGATTCGGCGCTTTTCGCGTCGGAGTTCGCACGATTTCCTTGAACAGCGGATTATGAAGCGCATAAGCGGTTAGCTTGGCCAAATCGTTGGCGGACGAATAATGTCCTTTGGCATCCAGCCCATGGGGGTTCTGAAATTGGGTATGCGACAGGCCGATCAGCTTCGCCTTCTCGTTCATGAGGTGAACGAAACCTTGCTCCGAACCGCCTACATGCTCAGCAATCGCCGTCGCCGCATCGTTGCCGGACCTCAGCATCAGTCCGTAGAGCATATTTTCCAGGCTCATTTCCTCCCCGAGATGAAGATAGATGGAAGAGCCTTCTTTCCTGTAGGCGTTGTTGCCGACCTTGACGATTTGATCGGTTTTCCCGTGTTCGATGGCCACGATCGCGGTCATAATTTTCGTCAGGCTGGCGATGGGCAGTTCCTCGTCTCCATGGGAACTGTACAAAATTCTGCCCGAGGTAACGTCGATCAGCGCGGCCGCTTGAGCATGGGTTTCCGGCTCCTTCGGAGCCTCCTTTGCCTTTTCTTCCCCAAGGGCTCCCAATGGAAAAGACAACAGCAGGCAGATCGCCAGCAATCCGGCAGCCTGCATCTTGAGTGAAATTCTCATTCTTTATTCCTCCGACTCTCGCTAAGGCGATCTAGTATATACTATGCGGCGGACGGCGGGTGTATGTCCAAGTTCCGTCCCGCATGCTTAATCCCTTCCGATTCAAAAAAAGACCCCTCCCGGGATCCCGGAAAGGGAACGGCTGCTCGTTACGCGAAAGGATTGACGGTCGGCGGCGGGGTAACGCCCGTTGCCGGTTGATTCAACTGGCTTGCGGTCCCGGTCGCGGCTTGAACCTGAACACCGCTGCCGGCAGGGATCATGGATTGGATCTTGTCGACGACGATCGGAACCGCGTCGATGATCTTTTCCATCAGATGGGTTTGATTGTCGAGCGGCACGATATGGACTCCCTGCTTACCAACGACCAGGAAAGCGATCGGGTTAATGGAAACGCCGCCCCCGCTCCCGCCGCCGAACGGTCTTGCTTTGCCGTCTTCGCCGGAAGCGCCGTTTTTCTCGTGTTTCTCATCGATATTGAAGTCGCTGCCTCCAGCGGCAAAACCGAACCCGACGCGGCTGATCGGAAGGATCACGGAGCCGTCCGGCGTTTCGACCGGCTCGCCCACGATCGTATTGACATCGACCATGTCCTTGATGTTCTCCATCGCCGTCTTCATTAATCCCTGAATCGGATGTTCGACCATGTATAATTCCTCCTTTGTACGCTTGGTTCAAAAAATTATCTGTACTTTCTGTATTGTGCGCATTTTGGCGAGGAGTATGTATGGCGAAATATTATTAAAGTCGGCGAGTTCCCTGATCTTAATCGTTTTCATGCACCGCTTTTACTGCTTCTTAAATACGATATCCAGCCACTTTCTTACTCCGCCTTTTATTCTTAACACCCGGGTGACCAGAACCAGTCCCGCATATAAGGCATGTACCAGGCGCATTTCCGCAACGCAGGTCAGCTCCGTGGCAAATGACGGCGGGCTTCCGAAGACGGGAACAACAAACAGTTTCGGTCTTTGCAGCAGGGAGATATGGTAGGAGAGCCAGCCCACCAAAGTGGTTTTGACCGCCCAGAGCGCTCCGGCCAGCGTCGCGGTATGCGCCGCATCGTCCAGCGCCACATTTGTCGACCATTCCAAGCTGCGAAAATCGACCCGGCGCAGCGTCCGTTTCAGCCAGGCTTTCAGCCCGGCCGTGGCTTGAACCAGTTCGCGGAATTCTTCCGCCCAACGGTCCAAAATCTCCTTATTGATTTCCTGTTCACCAGCGGACGTATGTTTTTCGATAAGATTGTCGCTGCTTTCTTTCTCGACCCAAAGTCCCTCCTGCAAATTGCGCAGCCCGATCGCGGGAATCCGGTAATGAAAAGTTATCAGACCGAATAATAGCGTAACGTCAAGCAGAATCGTCTCATCCTTGTTCTCCTTCTTGGCCTTCAGATGAAACGTGATTTTGGAAAAAAGGATCGACAAAAGAACTAGCAGCAGCAACAGGATCAGGATGCTTCCTCCGAGCCAAATCCACACGGGAGTGCCCTCCATACCATTCAGATAACAAGCTTTTGATTAGTATGGCATGGTTTCCCATAAAAAATTCCAAATCAGATCAGTTTAGCCGTAAGAATCAGAATCGGATATACGGCAAAAAAAGCGCGGCAACGGGGTTTATCCGCTGCTCGCGCTTTCGAAAGTCTGCTAATGTTGCAGTATGTTGCAATTTGCACGTTATTCCTCCGGCCCCGCTTTTTCCACATCGTCAAAAGTGAGTTGCTGCTCTTCCAGCTTCTGAAACAGCAGATTCGTTTCCTCTTCGAGATTCTCCGCGTTTTCGAATTCTGCGAGATCCGGCAGATCCTTCAGACTGGCAAGTCCGAAATAGTCCAGGAACGCCTTGGTCGTTCCGTACAAAATCGGACGACCGATCGCCTCCGCCCGGCCGACCTCTTCAATCAGATCCTTGTTGACCAGCGTATGAATCGCCCGCTCCGCTTTAACCCCGCGGATTTCCTCCACTTCAACCCGGGTGATCGGCTGCCGGTACGCAATGATCGACAGCGTCTCAAGCGCGGCTTGCGACAAAGTGGAACGGGAAGGCGAATAAGCCAGTTTCTCGAAATAGGGCGCATGCTGCGGCAGCGTCGCAAGCTGATAGTTGCCGGCAATTTGCACGATTTGCAGCCCCCGGCCCGCCCTCTCGAAGGATTCCCTCATATCCTCCAGCGCGTCGGCAATCAGCTCCTGACGCTGTTCGGTTACCTCCGCCAGCTGCCTCGGGCTGATTCCCTCTTCTCCCGCCAGAAATAAGAGTCCCTCAATAATCGATTTCAAGTCCTGATAATTCATCTGCCTTGACTTCCCCTCTCCACTCCATAACAATATCATCGAACAATTTGTTCTGATAACATACGATTTGTTTCATTTTCATCAATTCCAGCACCGCCAGAAAGGTGGCGACGATTTCCTGCCTGTCCATCTCATGATGCAGCAGCTTGGAAAAAAGCATCCTGCCCCCCTTGCCCACGCTCTCCAGCGCGCCGACGATTTCCCGGATCCGGTCCTTGACCGATATTTCATCCCGGTGAATGCGGGCCACGGTATTCCGTTTAACCGCTTTGCGGATCGCCTTCTGAAACACCGCAATGAGATCGGCGGCATGCAGCCCCTTGACCGGATTCTCCTCAATCTGCGGCAAATACGGCGTCAAATCGTCGGGCTCCTTGGAAAAAATCAAACTCCGCTCCCATTCGCGTTCATGAAGATGCTCGGCGACGCCTTTATATTTGCGGTATTCGATCAACTGGCGGATGAGTTCCTCGCGCGGATCCACTTCCTCCTCCAGCATATAATCGAAATCATCGTCAAATTCGATGGCGGGCGGCTTGGGAAGCAACTGCTTGCTCTTGATCGACAGCAGCGTGGCCGCCATAACGAGAAACTCGCTGGTTACTTCGAGTTCCAGCTCCTGCATATTGTGCAAATATTCGAGATACTGGTCCGTAATTTCACTGATCGAAATTTGGTTAATGTCGATCTCCGCCTTGTCGATCAAATGCAGCAGAAGGTCCAGCGGTCCTTCGAAAGTTTCCAGCTTATATAATACTGTCGTCAATGAATATCCTCCACCCGTAGCATACATAGCTTTATAAAGAAAATGCAGTACCCGCAAAAAAGGGTACTACATTAAATAAGCACTATTTTAGCTGATTCGTCAAGTTCGCCATTTCAATCGCCGACATCGCGGCGTCGTATCCTTTATTGCCGGCTTTGGTTCCAGAGCGCTCGATCGCCTGCTCGATATTCTCGGTCGTTACAACGCCAAAAATCGTCGGAACGCCGGTTTTCAGCCCGATGGCCGCTACCCCTTTGGCCACTTCATTGCAAACGTAATCGTAATGCGAGGTGGAGCCGCGGATCACGGTGCCAAGCGTAATGACCGCGTCATAGTTCCCGCTCTCGGCCAGCCTCTGGGCGGCGAAGGGGATTTCGAACGCTCCCGGCACCCAAGCGACGCTGATCTCTTCGTCCTTGACGCCGTGGCGCTTCAAAGCGTCCAGCGCGCCGCCAAGCAGCTTGCTCGTAATAAATTCATTGAACCGGCCTACGACAATCGCGTATTTTAACCCGTTTGAGACCAAATTTCCTTCAAATACATTCATCATCTGATTTCTTCCTTTCGTGTTCCGATTGATTTTTTATTAAACCTCGGCCGACTCGTTCTGCTCCAGGTCGTCGAATTTCAGCAGATGGCCGAGCTTGGCCTGCTTGGTGTGCAAATATTTCGTATTGTCCTCGTTTTCCTTCATTTGCAGCGGTACGCGTTCGACAACTTCCAGGCCGTAGCCTTCCAAGCCTTTAATCTTGCGGGGATTGTTGGTCAAAAGCCGGATTTTGCGGACGCCAAGGTCCTTTAAAATCTGGGCGCCGATCCCGTAATCCCTGAGATCCGGGGGGAAGCCGAGCTGGAGGTTCGCGTCGACCGTATCGAAGCCCTGCTCCTGAAGCTTATACGCCTTCAATTTGTTGACGAGGCCGATGCCGCGTCCTTCCTGGCGCATATACAGCAGCACGCCCCGGCCTTCCTGCTCAATCTGCCGCAAAGCCGCTTCAAATTGCGGACCGCAATCGCAGCGGTGCGAATGAAACACATCCCCGGTGAGGCATTCCGAATGCACCCGCACCAACACCGGCTCATCTCCGGAGATTTCGCCTTTGACGAGGGCGACATGCTCCTTCGTATCCACATCGTTAGTATAAGCTACGGCCCGGAATACGCCGTAATCGGTCGGCATCCGGACCTCCACCTCCCGGTTGACGAGCTTTTCCTTCTCGTTGCGGTAATGGATCAGGTCCTTGATGCTGATCAGCTTGAGATCGAATTGTTCGGCGATCTCAACCAGATCGGGAAGCCGCGCCATCGTTCCGTCTTCCTTGATCACCTCACAGATGACGCCGGCCGGGTAGGCCCCGCACATCCGCGCCAGATCCACGGCGGCTTCTGTATGGCCCGCTCTCCGCAAAACGCCGCCCTTCTTGGCGATCAGCGGGAACATGTGGCCGGGACGGCGGAAATCGGCGGGCTTGGCCTCCGGATCGAGCAGCCCGCGAACGGTCAAAGAGCGCTCGTAGGCTGATATACCGGTCGTCGTATCCCGATGATCGATAGAGACGGTGAACGCCGTTCCGTGGTTATCGGTATTTTGCGCCACCATCGGCTGCAGCTCCAGCTCCTCGGCCCGCTCCTGCGTGATCGGAAGACACACGAGTCCGCGCCCCTGGGTAATCATGAAATTGATGACCTCCGGCGTGGCCTTTTCGGCCAGGGCGACGAAGTCTCCTTCGTTCTCGCGGTCCTCATCATCGACCACAATAATGACCTTGCCGCGCATCAGTTCATAAATCGCTTCCTCCACGCGGTCCAGTTGAATATCGCTCATCGTATTTCCCCCTTTTACATCAACATATCAATCCGTTATTTCCTTTTACGCAAAACCGTGCTTCGACAGGAACTCCATATCGATGCCGCCCGGTTTGTTCCCCGGCGCCGCTTGATCATGCTCCTGGCCGCCTCCGGCTTTTCCGTATTTCAGCAAATGCTCCACATACTTGCCCAAAATATCGCATTCGATATTTACCGTATCGCCCTGCCGTTTATAGGCGAGCACCGTTTCCGCCAGCGTATGGGGGATGATCGACACGGAAAACCGCCCCTCCCCCGCTTGCACCACGGTCAGGCTGATCCCGTCCACGGTAATCGAACCTTGGGGAATAATATATTTGAACAACCCCGGGTTGGCGGGAGCTATCTCAAAGACGACGGCGTTTTGATCCCGGGACGTGCTTACAATTGTTCCGGTTCCGTCCACATGCCCTTGTACGATATGCCCGCCGAACCGGCCGCCGGCCGCCATGGCCCGCTCCAGATTCACCTTGCTGCCCGGCTTCAAATCCTTCAAATTCGAATGCCGGTAGGTTTGCGGCATGACGTCGACGTGGAACGAAGTTCTGTCAAAGGAGGTGGCCGTAAGACAGACGCCGTTGATGGCAATGCTGTCCCCCAGCTGTAAACCTTCCGTAACCACACCGGCCGAAATGCCGAGCACCATCGCTTCTCCTTTGCGGCTGATCGACTTCATCGTGCCGATCTCCTCGATAAGTCCTGTAAACATTAAGCTTCACCCCCCATTATTCCGAGGTACTTTCATCCATACCTAAGCTTTCGGCCCAAACCGGCTTCCCCTTGATACAGATGTTGTCGCCGATTTGGCTCACTTCCAGCTCCGATAAAGAAACGGCGTCCCGCATTTTCTCGTATCCCTCGAATACAAAGCTTCCCGGAGCTTCCGGCCCGCCGATCAGCTTCGGAGCGACGAACATGACGAGCTCGTCAACCAGTTGTTCCTCTAGCAGAGACCCGTTCAACCGCCCGCCGCCTTCCACCAGCACGGAGGCGATTTCGCGCCGCCCGAGTTCTTTTAAAGCAAGCCTTAAGTCGACCTTCGGGCCCGGTCCGCAGGGAATCACTTCAATTCCGCGGCCGCTTATAACTTCCGCCTTAGTCTTATCCGCCGCCTCCGTCGTAAACAGCAGCGTCGGAGCAAGTCCGTCGGTCAGCACTTTGCTCGTCTCGGGGATCTTGAGCGTCGAATCGACGACGATCCGCACCGGCGATAGTCCGGGAACCGGAAGCCTTGTCGTCAATTGCGGATCGTCCGCAATGACCGTGCCGACGCCGACCATGATGCCCTGATGGCGATGACGCATCGTGTGGACAATACTCCGCGACGCTTCGTTCGAGATCCACTTGCTGTCTCCGGTTCGGGAAGCGATTTTGCCGTCCAGCGTGCTGGCGGTTTTGACTGTGATGTATGGAAGACCTGTCGTAATTAACTTGATGAACATTTTGTTCAGTTTAACGGCCCGGTCCCGCAGAACGCCGACTTCGACCTCGATGCCCCGGTCTCTTAGCATGGCGGTTCCCCGCCCGGCGACTTGCGGATTGGGATCCTCGCAGGCGATGACAACCCTGGCCACCTTCTCCCGGATCAACCGCTCTGCGCAGGGCGGGGTCAGCCCGTAATGGCTGCACGGCTCAAGCGTCACGTACACCGTGCTTCCTTCCGCGAGCGGCCCGGCCATATTGAGCGCGTGTACTTCCGCATGCGGCGTACCCCTTTTCAAATGCGTCCCCAGGCCGACGACCGCCCCGTCCCTTACCACCACCGCTCCGACCACCGGGTTGATCCCGGTTTGTCCCTGAGCGCGCTCCGCCATTTGCAGAGCCAGATCCATATAGTATTCGTCGTCGATCGCGTGCAATTTACTCCCTCCCAAAACGGTGACATTCATCCTAACGCAAAAAAACCCGCCGGAGCATTCCGGCAGGGTATCTGAGAGATATATACGCGAATAAGCAAAACCGGGACTACCTGAGTAATGTCATGCGAAAACACGATCACTCATGCAGTCAGTCATCCTCAAATATTCTCTCTACATCATAGCCGTCCACAGTCATAGCATGTGAAAAGAGTAACATAGTTGAGGCATCCGTTTTGTTGTCAAAACACACCCGTAGTTTGTACACGTGCGTGTCCCGCGTCTCCTTCTCCCATCCAGACTATACTGTCGGTCCCGGAATCTCACCGGCTCAGCCGCATGCAGCCATGTCTGCTGCAAACGGGTCACGGACTCGTGCTTGCCCGGTTTCCGTATTCGGATCACCCAAGCGAGCCATCACCGTCGGTAGGGAATTTCACCCAACCCCGAAGGAATGCATATTGAATTCATTGTTGCATGTTTGTTGCTTGCACCCCGAATGTTATCACTAACCCCTACAAAAATCAAGGACATTCCCCACGGCCTTCCCCGGAATAAAAATGCAGCCCCTGTGCGAAACTAACTTCGGAAGCGATTCAAACACCCAAAATCATATACGGCTCAGGAGGTATACATTCGTGGCAAAACCAGACGACCGCTCCGATAATGTGGAAAAACTTCAAAGCAGCATTCAAAATACGATCCGCAATTTCCGGGAAGGCGAAGATTATTTGAGTGAACATGCCGATGAAATCAGCGGAGAAGAGAAGCATCAAATCGAGCAAAAGAACGAAAAGCGCCTGGACGCGATCCGGGGCTTCCGTGAGGAAGTCAAGGACGAGGCGGCCAACCGCGAATCGTAAGCTCATTCATAGAGCACAAACAAGGCCGGGCAGCATGAACGAAACGTCCATCTGACCGGCCTTTTTGTGCTCTAACGGCTCGTGAATTAGAAATAAATGTAAACTCTACAGTTATTTCGGCTTCGAAAGCCGCATAGCGCAGATTAACTGGAAAAACTGCAGCTAATTCGGGGGTTATTGTTATTTCGAGTCAATTCCGTTCCAAATAACTGCAAGTTTTCCATCTATTTTGACACAAGAGTCCCTTTCCGCAAAAATAAATGGATGTTCTCCAGTTAATTCAATGCTTTGCCTTATCCGTTCTTGCGTCCTATTCGTCCCAAACGCTCACTTCTTGCATTTTGTCGCCGGGGCGGATTTGATCGACTAATTCCATGCCGGAAGTCACTTTGCCGAAAACGGTATGAACGCCGTTCAAATGCGGCTGCGGCTCGTATACGATGAAGAACTGGCTGCCGCCCGTATCCTTGCCCGCATGCGCCATGGACAATACGCCGCGCTCATGCTTGGTAACATTGGTATCCGTTTCGCATTTGATCGTGTACCCCGGCCCGCCGGTTCCGTTGCCGATCGGGCAGCCGCCTTGGGCGACAAAGCCCGGAATGACGCGGTGGAATGTCAGCCCGTTATAAAAGCCGGAGTTGGCCAATTTCTCAAAGTTGGCTACCGTTCCCGGCGCTTCTTCGGGCAGGAATTGAATCTCCACTACTCCGCCTTTTTCCAATACGATTTTCCCTTTTTTCATATAGGTCACTTCCTTCTTCGATATCATCCTTATTGCTTCGAGACAAACCTATTCCAGTTTACTATGAAATGCCTTCGGTAGCAAAATAATCAGTTCAAAAAGGCGGCATCTTCGGGACCAAGGTTTAACCTTCGTTCCAAAAGATGCCGCCAATCGCCGCTTTAACGTACAGCCTTATTGCCTTATTTATAAGACGGCTGCTTCGCGATCCGCTCCGGAATGACGTCGCATGCCGTAATGTCCTGAAGCGTCTCGCGCTTCACCACGAGGTCGCTTTGCCCGTTTTGGACAAACACGACCGCCGGACGGCGAATCCGGTTGTAATTGCTGGCCATGGCATAGTTGTATGCTCCCGTGCAGGACACGGCAAGCAGGTCGCCGGAGTTCACCTTCGGCAGTTCCAGATCCCAGATCAGCATATCGCCGCTCTCGCAGCATTTGCCCGCGATCGATACCGTTTCTTCGGCCGCGTCCAGCGCGCGGTTCGCCAGCATGCCTTCATATTTGGATTCGTACAGGGCCGGACGCGGATTGTCCGTCATCCCGCCGTCGACGGCAACGTATTTGCGCACGCCGGGAATATTCTTGCTCGTGCCGACCGTGTACAGCGTGGTGCCGGCGTCCCCGACAATGCTGCGGCCCGGTTCGACCCAAATTTCCGGAAGCTGCGGATAGGCGCCGGCGAAGGATGATTTCACCGCGTCCGTAATCGCCTTCACGTACTCCGAAACCTGCAGCGGCGCATCCTCCGCCGTATAGCGGATGCCGAAGCCGCCGCCCAGATTGATCACCTTGAAGATCACATTCAGCTTCTCCTTCACCTGCAGGGAGAAGGCCGCAACCCGCTCCACCGCCATCTGGAAGCCTTCGACCTCGAAGATTTGCGAGCCGATATGGGAATGCAGGCCGAGCAGACGCAGGTTCAAGCTTTGGGACGCTTGCTCCACCGCCTCGAAGGCTGAACCGTTGCCGATATCGAAGCCGAATTTCGAATCCGTCTGGCCCGTGGAAATATATTCATGCGTATGGGCTTCCACGCCCGGAGTCACGCGCAGCAGGATGTTGACCGTCGCGCCTTTCTCGGCGGCCAGAGCTTGCAGCATGGCCAATTCGACGAAATTGTCAACGACGAAACAGCCGATATTGGCTTCGATCGCCATCTCCAATTCTTCAGGTGTCTTGTTGTTCCCGTGAAAATGGATTCGCTGTGCAGGAAAGCCTGCTTCAAGAGCCGTATACAATTCCCCTTCCGAAACGACGTCGAGAGAAAGGCCCTCTTCTTCGGCCAGTCGGCACATCGCCATTACGCAGAACGCCTTGCTGGCGTAGGCCACCTGAAAAGGCAATCCCGACGCCCGAAACGCTTCCATATATTCACGGCATCTTTGCCGGATAAGTGCTTCATCCATGATATACAGCGGGGTTCCGTAAGTTTGTTTCAATTCGATCGTGTCGCATCCGCCGATCTCAAGATGTCCTTTAGGATTGATTTTGCTGGTACCGTGTAAATACATCTATACAGTCCTCCACTTTCAATTTTTCACCAGTATATCAAACAACCAGAGAACTGAAAAATGGATTTTTCAGAATAACATTTGTGTTTTTTACAGGACATGCTTAATTGCGCTCGCCCTGCGGCATTCGCGTATTGTCTCTCGTCTTGTTAAAGGACGGTCTCTGCTTGGAGGTCATCACCGGTACGCGGAACAATATCCCGGCCATCGCCTTTGCATTAAACGGTATAAACGGCCACATGTATGAGGAGTTATACGAACGCTGCAGGCAGAGAAAAATGATGAACGCCGTAATTCCCCCGACCAGCCCCGGGACGCCGAAAATCGCCACCAGGACCAGCATGACCAATCTGGCCACTCGGTTCGCCAAACCGAGCTCATAGCTCGGAGTCGCAAACATCCCGATCGCGGCAACCGCCATATACAGCACGACTTCATTGACGAACAGCCCGGTCTTTACCGCGATATCGCCGACCAGAATCGCCGCGATCAAACCCATCGCAGATGCGAGTGGAGTCGGGGTGTGTACCGCCGCCATGCGCATCAAATCGACGCCGAATTCGATGAACAGAAACTGGGCGATAATCGGGATTTTCGCATTTTTTTCCGGGCCGATAAAATCAAGTGCCGCCGGTTTCAACTCCGGATGGACTACTAGCAGCATCCAGAGCGGGAGCAGAAACAGGGAAGCGAAAATGCCGAGAAAACGAATCCACCGCAAATAGGTTCCCATGAACGGAGTCTGCCGGTTTTCTTCCGCATGCTGGCATAGATCGAAGAAAGTGGTCGGCAAAATCATCACGCTGGGCGAAGTATCGACGAAAAGGACGACTCGCCCCTCCATGAGATGGGAGGCTACCGTATCGGGCCGTTCGGAATACCGGACAAGCGGGTAAGGATTCCAATTCCCCTTGATAATGGCCTCCTCAAGCTGTTTATCGGCCAGCGGAATTCCGTCCAGCTCCACGCCCTTGATCTTTTCGCGTACGGCGTCGACTAGTACTTTATCCGCGATATCGTCGATATAGGCGATGCACACATCGGTCTGGGAGCGCCGTCCTACTTTCATCGACTCGAATTTCACACCCGGATCGCGCAAACGGCGGCGGACGAGGGTCACATTAGTGAGCAGCGTTTCAGTGAAACCGTCCCGCGCTCCCCGAACGACCCGCTCCAGCGAAGGCTCCTCCGGGCTGCGGACCGGATAGTTGCGGGTATCCATGAGGATGGCCGTCTGCTCGCCCTCGATAAAGAACGCGCTCATGCCAATTAATACATTATTCACTACGGAGCTGAGATGTTCCGTTTTTTCCACCTGGATATGGGGGATGTACAATGCAAAAAAAGATTCCAACGCTCCGTCCGTCAAATCGTCCGGTGTCAGATAAGTCAATCGCTTGAGAATTTCCTGCAAAATCGTGTCTTTGGCAAACCCGTTGATAAAGAACAACCCGGTTCGCTTCCCGCCAAAGGTCATTTCCCGAAATACGACGTCAAAGCCCTGCCCGAGTCCGACCACTTCCTCCAGCGTGCTTTTGGTCGTATCGAGACTGGTACTGATATTGTCATTCTTCTGCCAATACCGGATCGATTCCTTGACCGAATCGGACCGTTCCGTTTCTACTTTACGGCGCCGCGCTTCCGCCTGCTGCTCCTGATCCTCCCAGGAAAACTCGCCTGCGGCCGGCATAAAATCCGGAGCCTCTCCCGAATGGTCCTCCGTTCCTGTTCCGCCCTGGTCATGACTCATCATCTCTTTGGGAACCTCCCTCGGTATTTATTAATGTCTGTACACAAACCAATCAAAGAACGAGCCGGCAACCTTCCCGAACACCATGGCAAGGAGAAGCCCGAACAGAAGCTGTTGCATATGCAATCTCTTGGCCAAAATCGGCAGCACATTCAATATTTCCGTGAGCGCCGCCGCCAGCATGCCGACGAACACCCCGTTGAGCAGACCGACGAATCCGGTCCCGATCCAGGGGCCCGGAATATTCCAGTTCCAGAAATCCGCCACCGTCCCGAGAAAAGAGCCGCTGATCATCGCCCCCTCATACCAGTGGACTTTATCGTAGGATCTTGTTACCTGAGCCAATCGCGGAATCATATCTAGCACGATATAGAGTGCGATCACTCCGCCGCCGACCGCAACGCCCCCCGCCAGACCCAGGAATACGGATAACAGCACATACAGAGCGGGGCTCAAGGATCGTTCTCCTTGGGGTTGGTTTTGGAGTGCGCCAATTTCTCGTATTCCTCGGCCACGACATACTGATTCATGTTTTCCTGGTACAGGTACATTTCAACTTCCAGCGGGGTGGGTTCCTCATTCCATTTTTTCTTGAACAAATGATTAAAAAAGACGATCATCCCGAGTCCGATCCCTACGGAATAAGCCGCTTGAAACAAATAAGGATGCTCATCCCGCTTGCCGGTGAGCATTTCGACGATACGGATCTGGACCTCCGGCATGCTGACATCGGCATGAAAATTCATGATCGTCAAGGCCGCGCCGAAAAACAGCAAAAGCCAGGCGATTATAAACAGGATAATCGAAGGTTTTTTCTCTTCGGAAACCATTTCGACGAGCACATGCGGCTCTCCCAGCGTCTCTACCCGCTGCCCCGGAAACCGCCGCTGAATGCAGGCGATCACCTGCAGCATATCGATGACAATCCGATTGCCGTCGCTGTATTCCGGCCGATCCATAACCAGCTCCAGAAGCTCGGGCTCCATCTCCGGGTCGCCCAGCACCCGGGCGATATCCCCGAGCCGGACGGGGGCTCCCAGCGGGAGTCTCGCTTGCTTGCGCAAGCGCACATAAACCGGAGGGCCTGCACCCTTATCCATCAATGACACCCCTTTACTGCCGTATTGCCCATAGTATGCCAAGGCAGACTTGTCTTTACTCCCCCGAAACAATCCGATCAAGCTGGTTGACAATACAAAAAAGGCCGGACGAAAGGGAAATTCAGCCCCCTTTGTCCGGCCTTTGGAAGACGAACCGCAATCGATTCGAATTGCCGATTTACCGATTTAGTTATAGGGTAACGACCGTATCCAGCGCCACTTCCATCATCTGATTAAAAGTGGTTTGCCGTTCTTCGGCGGTCGTCTCCTCGCCCGTCAGCAGATGATCGCTCACCGTAAGAATGGTCAGCGCATTCACACCGTATTTGGCCGCCAGCGTATAAAGCGCGGTCGTCTCCATTTCCACCCCGAGCACGCCGTATTTCATCAGCAATTGGGTAACGGACGTGTCGTCACGATAGAACATGTCCGAACTGAAAATATTGCCGACATGCGGCTTCAGGCCCTTTTCGACGGCGCGGTCGTAAGCTGCCTTGAGCAGCGGGAAGCTGGCGATCGGGGCATAATCGAATCCGCTGAACACATGGCGGTTCATGGACGAATCGGTGCAAGCCGCCTGGGCCAAAATGACGTCGCGCACATGGACGTGCTCCTGCATACCGCCGCAGGTGCCGACGCGGACCAGATTTTTGACGCCGTATTCCGAGATCAGCTC
Source organism: Paenibacillus haidiansis (assembly GCF_036553665.1). NCBI lineage: Bacteria > Bacillati > Bacillota > Bacilli > Caryophanales > Paenibacillaceae > Paenibacillus > Paenibacillus haidiansis. The sequence goes on from NZ_JAZHPZ010000001.1 coordinate 228,215, forward strand.
ATTCACGTAAATCGAAATGGACGGGATTCCCATCCCGCTGCCCTGCACGGAAATTCTTTTCCCCCGGTAAGTTCCCGTAAATCCGAGCATGCCCCGGACCTCGTTATAACAAACGACGTCTTCCAAATAAGTTTCGGCGATAAATTTGGCCCGCAGCGGATCGCCCGGCAAAAGGATGCTTTCGGCGATGTCGCCGGGTTTGGCGGCGATATGTACACTCATGATCAAAAATCTCCTTACATTCAATTTTTTTAGAATAGCATGCCCCTTTATTATATAGGATTTACTCATCAATCGTATAGAACCGGGGATAACCGGCCGTTGACATAAGCTTATCTCTCTTGTTGAATAATGACAGTATTGAAAAAGGAGGGGCCGCATGAAACCGCTGCAAAAGGACTACATAGAATTGGGCGCATCGATGGCAAGAACGGGCGTACTCGGCTACGGCGGCGGTCCGTCGGTGATTCCGCTGATCCGTCATGACGCCGTTATCCGCTATAAATGGCTGAGCGATGAAGAATTCGCGGAAATTCTCGCACTGGCCAACGCCTTGCCCGGGCCCATCGCCACCAAAATGGCCGCTTACCTCGGATATCGGCGCAAAGGGGCATGGGGTGCGATGTTCGCTGTACTCATGCATATTTTGCCGAGCACCCTGGCCATGATCCTGCTGCTGTCCGCCGTGTCTGTTTTGGCCGGATCGCGCTTCGTCATGGGCATGATCGCCGGCGTATCGCCCGTCATCGCCGTCATGCTCGGCGTCATGGCCTATGAATTCGCGAAAAAAGGAGTCAAAGGGCTTGGCATCGTCGCAAGCATCCTGTTCATGCTGCTGGCCTTCGTACTGCTTGAAGTTCTTCACGTTCATCCGGCCCTTGTCATCGTACTGTTTCTCGCCTATGGCGCGGTTCATTATCGGGCGGTGGCGAAACTTACGCGGAGGCGTGAAAAGGATGGGAAGCGGGAAGGGGGAAATTCGTAATGGATTGGCTGAATCTGCTGCTCGGCTTCCTGATCGCCAATTTGCTCGGCTATGGCGGAGGGCCTTCCTCCATCCCGCTGATGTACGAGGAGATCGTCCCGCATTACCGCTGGTTGACTGATAGCGAATTTTCCAGCATGCTGGCGCTGGCCAACGCTCTCCCGGGTCCGATTTCGACAAAGATAGCGGCTTATGTCGGCTACGGGGTTATGGGTTGGGCCGGCGTCCTGCTGGCACTCGCGGCCACCGTGCTGCCTTCTGCCGTCGGGCTGATTTTGCTGCTCCGCCTGCTTCACAAGTATCGTCAGTCGAAGGTGGTTAAGGGGATGACCTTGATGGTACAGCCCGTCGTCGCCGTCATGATGGTCACTTTGACCTGGCAGATGGCCGAGGAGCCGATGGCTTCCATCGGCATCTGGCAAACGCTTGGCATCGCCGCCGTCGCTTTCTGGGCGATGGAGCGCCGCAAAATCCACCCCGCACTCGTCATTTTGGCCGCATTCGCTTACGGCGGACTCGTGCTTCGCTATTACGTGTAGCCGGCGTGGCGGCCGGCAATCACTTGAAAAACAGCATCCCCTCCAAGCAATCGACAAACGTCCTAAACGCCCGTTTTTTGCTTGAAGGGGATGCTGTCATACGAACGATGAATCGGCACTCCAAAGTCTATCGCCCGCTACTGCGCGATCTGGTCGCGGATATTTTGCAGGATTTTCTTCTCCAAGCGCGATACCTGGACCTGGGAGATCCCCAGCCGGGTAGCCACTTCGGATTGGGTCTGATCGCGATAATACCGCAGGTAGACGATGAGCCGCTCCCGTTCGGACAAACCGTCGATCGCCTCATGGAGCGCGAGCTTGTCAAACCAGCGTTCCTGGGATTCGTCGGCGATTTGGTCCATCAGCGTGATCGGATCGCCGTCATTTTCAAATACGGTCTCATGAATGGAAGCCGGCGGCTTGTTCGCTTCCTGGGCGAAAACGACGTCTTCCGGCGTCACCCCCAGCTCCTCGGCCACTTCCTTCACCGTCGGCAGGCGGTTCAGCAGCTTTGACAGTTCATCCTTCTTTTTACGCACCCTGTTTGCCATTTCCTTGAGCGAGCGGCTCACTTTGAGCGTTCCGTCGTCGCGCAGGAAGCGCTGGATTTCTCCGATAATCATCGGAACGGCGTAAGTCGAAAATTTCACGTCATAGCTGAGGTCAAACTTGTCGACCGATTTCAAAAGACCGATGCAGCCGATCTGAAACAGATCCTCCGGCTCGTAACCCCGGTTCATAAACCGCTGTACGACCGACCAGACCAGCCGGATGTTGCAATTGACCAGCCGGTCTCTGGCCGCGGTGTCTCCGTTTTGACTGAGCGCGATCAACCGCTTTACTTCCGAGTCGTCCAAATACTCTCTCGAGGCTTGCTTCACTTCGGCATCCATATCTCCAACCCCTAATTGTACAAAGCTTTCTTCGATACAATCCTCTTCTTCATCCGAATGAAAGTGCCTTTGCCCATCTCGCTGGTTACATCGAATTCATCCATAAAATTTTCCATGATCGTAAATCCCATTCCCGACCGTTCCAGCTCGGGCTTGGACGTGTACAGCGGCTGCTTGGCCAGTTCCACATCCTCGATGCCGCGTCCTTTGTCCTCAATGGTGAGGGTTACCGTGTCGCCTTCAATGGCGCAGGCGATCGAAATGACGCCCTCCGGGTCTCCGTCATATCCGTGAATGATGGAATTGGTAACCGCTTCGGAGACCACGGTCTTGAGGTCGGTAATTTCATCCATCGTCGGATCGAGCTGAGCCACAAAGGCGGCGACGGTCACGCGGGCGAACGACTCGTTCTCGGATTTGGCGGCGAACTGCAGGCTCATGAAATTGCGGTCATTCCCGTTCATAACGCAACCTCCAATTCCGAAAGAGCGGCGCTCTCGTTCTCATAGACGGACATGATTTTGAACAAGCCCGACATCTCCAACAGCCGGTACACCGGCGGATTTACGCCGCATACGACCATACGCCCGCCTTTTTGCTTAATCAGCTTGTATCTGCCCAAAATAACCCCGATCCCCGAGCTGTCCATAAATTGCAGCGATTCCAGACTGAGCACGAGGTGGCGCAGGCCGTCCTTGGCGATTTCTTCATCCAGCGAAAGCCGCAACCCATCCGCCGTGTGATGATCCAGTTCCCCGATCAAACGAACGATCAGCGTATCCCGGTGTCTCTTCATTTCCACTTGCAAATTCACGTCTGTTCACTCTCCTCCCTGACATGAACACAACAATTCTACAGGCGGTCCCGGGATTCCTTCCGGGTGACAAAACTAGAAGAAAACCGCTACGAATCTACAAAAAACAAGCGGGAAGCCGTGCGTTTGAACATCGTCCACCAGCCGGCTTTCTTAACCGTCTGTGCCGCTTTAAGCTCAAATTCGCTCAGCACTTTGCCGTCCTCGTACACGACCAGCTTGCCGATGATTTGCCCCTTCTCCACCGGAGCGGCCAGCTTTTCAGGAACTTCGAGCTTCTGCGTGATCGCCCCGGGCTTGGTCCCCTTTTTGACTAGCACGCTCATCGTTTTGGAAGCCGCCAATTCAAGCTGCGCCGCCTCGCCTTTTTGCACCTTCACTTTGCCGATCACTTCCCCGGCTTTGTAAATCGGGTGCAGCGCGTATTGGGAAAAGGCGTAATCGAACATGGCCGAAACCTCGCTGTTGCGCGTTTTCGTGTTCGGTTCGCCGAGCACCACGGCGATCAGCCGCAGCCCGTCGCGCTTGGCGGTAGCGGCCAGACAAAATTTCGCCTCCGAGGTGTAGCCTGTTTTTAAGCCGTCGGCGCCGCTATAAAACCGCACCAGCTTGTTCGTGTTGACCAACCAGAACGGCTTCTCCGTATTTTTGCGCAAGTAATCCTGGTAGGAGCCGGTGTACTTCGTAATCCCATCGTATTTCAGCAACTCTCGGCTCATCAAAGCGATATCGTAGGCGGACGAATAATGATTGTCGACCGGCAGGCCGTTGCAATTGGAAAAGTGAGTGTCTTTCATGCCCAGCTCGGCGGCCTTTTCATTCATCATCTTGACGAACGCTTGCTCCGTGCCGCCGATCTTTTCGGCCAACGCCACGGATGCGTCGTTGCCCGACGCCATCGCCACCCCTTTGAGCAGGTCGTCGACGGTCATCTCTTCACCAGGCTCGAGGAAAATCTGCGAACCGCCCATCGAGGAAGCATGCTCGCTCGCCGTTACTTTGTCCGTCAGCTTGAGCCTGCCCTGATCGATCGCCTCCATCGTCAACAGCATCGTCATTACCTTGGTGATGCTGGCGGGAGGCAGCTTTTCATGACTTTTCTTCTCGTAGATGACCGTCCCCGTGTCCGCATCGATCAGCACGGCCGAAACGGCATTCCCCGCGAGCGCCGCTTCGTCACCGGCTGCATGCGGTCCGCCGTGGTTGGCGGAGCTGACGGCAGGCCAGAGCGGCAGAGCTATAACCAGCGTGGTCAATCCGATCAATAACCCCTTTTTCAAGCCTAAAATCCCCCTTTAACCAAAATCATGATTCTGCTAACCTAGTATGGACGAATCTCTGTAAAAATATTCCTAGTCGGGGGGATGAAAAAGGCGCAGCCGCCGGTATCCTCGTCCGGCGGCTGCGCCACATCCAAACTCTATTTTATTCGCGACATTTTCAGCTAGAATCTGCGGACGCCCTCCGGCGTTACCAGCGCAAATACGAGCGGCCTGTTCGGCACCTTGGCATCCGTGATGCCGTAGGCTTCCTTGACCTTCCGGCCCGCTTCCTCCAGCCGGTCTTCGTAAGGGCGGTTCAGGTGCAGTACGGCCAGCACCTCGCCGGCTTCCACCGGATCGCCGATTTTCTTGCGCAGCGTCAAACCCGCCGCCAGATCGATCGACGAATCCTTCGTCTCCCGTCCGGCGCCCAGCAGCATAGCGGCGATGCCGATTTCTTCGGCTTGAATCGATTCGACAAAGCCGCTCTTTTCCGACTTCACTTCCACGTGAAGCTCGGCCTGAGGCAGCAGCTCCGGATGCTCGATCTGGTTGATATCGCCGCCTTGAGCGGATACCATCATTTTCAGCCTGTCCAGCGCGGCTCCGCTGTCCAGCTTATCCCGCAGTATCGCCCGGGCCTCCTCTTCGTCGGCGGCTTTACCCCCCAGGACCAGCATATGGGAAGCCAGAATCAGGCATACCTCTTCCAGATCCTCCGGCCCTTCCCCGCGCAGGGTCGCGACAGCCTCTTGAATCTCCAGCGCATTCCCGATCCCGTATCCGAGCGGCTGGTCCATATCGCTGATCACAGCGATCGTGCTCCGCCCAACCTGGGTGCCGATATCGACCATTGCCTTGGCGAGCCGGATCGAATCGTCCAGCGTTTTCATGAACGCGCCGCTGCCGGTTTTGACGTCCAGCACGATCGCGTCCGCTCCGGCGGCGATTTTCTTGCTCATGACGGAGCTGGCGATCAGCGGAATGGATTCCACGGTCGCGGTGACATCGCGCAGGCTGTACAGCTTCTTGTCCGCAGGGGTCATGTTTCCGCTCTGCCCCACGACGGAGAGGCCGATCTCGTTCACTTGGCGGAAGAACCGCTCCTGTCCAAGCTCGACCGAGAAGCCGGAGATCGCCTCCAGCTTGTCGATCGTTCCGCCGGTATGGCCAAGTCCCCGCCCGGACATTTTCGCGACCGGCACTCCGCATGAAGCCACGAGCGGACCGATCACGATCGTCGTTTTGTCCCCAACGCCGCCGGTGGAGTGTTTATCGACCTTCACCCCATGGATGGACGAAAGGTCGATCCTATCGCCGGACGCGGCCATGGCGAGCGTCAAATCGGCCGTTTCCCGCGCGCTCATCCCCTGGTAATAGACGGACATCGCCCATGCGGACATCTGGTAATCGGGAATCGTCCCTTCGCTGTACCCTTTGATCAGGTATCCGATTTCCTCCCCGGTAAGCTCCAGGCCGTCCCTTTTTTTGCGGATCAGATCCACAGCTCTCATCATGCTTCGCCTCCTTCGGATAACTTTTACATCTTGGGAATGATCGCCAGCACGAGGCTCAGGAATTTCTCCCGGACTCGGTCCGTCGTCTCCATCACTTCGTCATGGGAGAGCGGCTGATCCAGGATGCCCGACGCCATATTGCTGATGCAGGAAATGCCCAGCACCTCCATGCCCGCATGTCTGGCTACGATGACTTCTGAAACCGTCGACATGCCGACCGCGTCGCCGCCCAGCGTCCGCAGCATCCGAATCTCCGCGGGAGTTTCGTAAGTCGGACCCAAGAGCCCTACATATACGCCTTCCTGGAGCGGAACCCCGTTAGCTTCGCCCGTTGTGCGCGCGAGTTCGCGCAATCTGCGGCTGTAAGCCTGGGACATATCCGGGAAACGCGGCCCCAACTCGTTATCGTTCGGTCCGATTAACGGGTTTCTGCCCGTCAGGTTAATATGATCGGAGATCAGCATCAGATCGCCGGGTTGATAGGAAGTGTTGATGCCTCCGGCGGCGTTGGTGACCAGCAGCGACTCGACACCAAGCTCTTTCATGACGCGAACCGGAAATGCCGTCGTTTCCGGACCATAGCCTTCATACATATGGAAGCGTCCCTTCATCAGCACGACCGGCGTTCCGCTCAAATGGCCGATCAGCAATTCCCCGGCGTGTCCTTCTACCGTAGACACCGGGAAATAAGGAATATCTTTATATTCAATGCTTACGGCCTCTTCAATATGATCGGCCAGCACGCCCAGCCCAGAACCGAGAATCAGCCCCACCTTCGGCTTAATCGTCGTCTTGGAGCGGATAAAGTCCGCCGCTTCCCGTATCATGCCAATCGTAAGTACATTCGTCATGTTCATCTCTCCCGTTTAATTATTTCAACTGCCGCAAAAAGCTTTTGCCGTGGTCGGTTCCGTGCACGCCGAAGTTTTCGGCGATCGTTGCGGCCAAATCCGCATAGGTGGCTCTTACGCCCAGGCTGCCCGGCGCATTCAGACCTTTGCCGTAGACGAGAAGCGGTACATATTCCCGGGTATGATCCGTACCGGTATGGATCGGATCATTGCCATGGTCGGCCGTAATGACGAGCAGGTCGCGTTCGCCGACCCGAGCCAGATGATCCGGAATGGAGGCGTCGAATTCTTCCAAAGCCCGCGCATAGCCTTCCGGGTCGCGCCGATGTCCGTACAGCGAATCAAAGTCGACCAGATTCGTAAACAGCAATCCGTTAAACGGCTGTTCCATCAGGCGGAGCGTTTCGTCGATGCCGTGGCGGTTGCTTTTGGTCGGGTAGGACGCCGTGATGCCTTCGCCCGAGAAAATGTCGTTGATTTTCCCGACGGCGATCACATCCTTGCCCGCGGTTTTCAGCGCGTTCAACACCGTCGGCTCCGGCGGGCTCACCGCGTAATCGTGGCGGTTCGGCGTCCGCGTGAAAGCTCCCGGCTTCCCGACGAACGGACGGGCGATGACGCGGCCGACCGAATGCTCCGGCTCCAGCGTCAGCCGGCGTGCGATTTCGCATGCGCGGTACAATTCCTCGAGCGGAATCACTTCTTCATGCGCGGCGATTTGGAACACGCTGTCCGCGGACGTGTACACGATCCAAGCCCCCGTCTTCATATGCTCCTCGCCGAGTTCGTCGAGAATTTCCGTGCCGGAAGCCGGCTTGTTGCCGATAATTTTCCGTCCGGTTTCCTGTTCGAACCGGGCGATCAGATCGCGGGGGAATCCCTTCGGATAAGTCTGGAACGGAGTCTCGATCTTCAGGCCCATTAGCTCCCAGTGACCCGTCATCGTATCCTTACCGGAAGAAATTTCGGCCATTTTCCCGAAATAAGCCGTCGGCGATTCTGCAGGAGCCATATGGGGAAGCTCGGCGATATTGCCGAGTCCAAGCTTTTGGAAATTCGGCAAATTGGCCCCGGGTACTTTCTCAAGAATATGGCCCAGCGTATGGGCTCCCTTGTCTCCGAATTTCAGGGCGTCCGGCAATTCGCCGATCCCCACGCTGTCGAGAACGATCACCGTGATTTTATCGAAACGCGTCTCTTCTTGCATGTCAGTCACTCCTTCGATCTTTGCTATTAGTTATCCCTGACGGGCCGTAAATACATTCCGACGTTTTATTTCCCGCCTCGCTCCTTCGCCCGCGGATGGGCATAGTCGTAAACCGATTTCAAATTCGGCCGGTAATTGTTCAAATAGATTTGCAGCGTCGCCAAATCGGCATGCCCAAGCATCTCCTGCACCGAGCGGATATCGGCGCCGCCCTCGAGCAGATGGACGGCAAAGGAATGCCGGAGCGTATGCGGAGTAATTTCTTTGCTGATCCCGGCCGCATGGCCATACTTCTTTATCACCTTCCAGAAGCCCTGGCGACTCATCCTTCCTCCCGAACGGTTGGGGAAAAGCGGAACTTCCGGTAAGGCTTGCCCGAACTGCGGGCGAGCCTCGACCAAATATCTGTCAAGCCAATCGGCCGTTACCGTCCCGAACGGCAAAATCCGCTCTTTCCCGGCATCGCCGGAGCAGCGCAAAAAACGGACCCCCGTATCGATATCCCCGATATCCAGGGAAATCAACTCGCTGACCCGGATCCCTGTCGCATACATGAGTTCCAGCATCGCCCGATCTCTTAAACCGAGTGTAGAAGCGCTATCCGGCATGCCCAACAGTTTTTGCGTTTCTTCCACGGTGAGTACCGCAGGAAGATTTCGGTCCGGCGCAGGCAGTTTTACGGAAACGAACGGGTCCGAATCAATGATGCTCTCCCGCAGCAGATATTGAAAAAACGCCCTAAGCGAAACCGACACCCGCGCCACCGTAGCCGGAGCCTTTCCGAGCTCGCGGAGCGTCCCGAAATACAAAAGCACGCCCGCCCGGGTCACATCCTTCAGTTCAGGGGTGCCCTTGTCGCGCAAATAAGCCAGAAACTGGCGCACGTCCCGTCCATAGCTTTCCAGCGTCGAACCGCTCAAGTTCTTCTGCCCCGACATATAGGCGATAAAAGAGGCCGCGATTTTTTCCATGCTCCCGCCTCCCTTCATCGGTTTTGTCGAAATTTCCCTATTCACACTACACTATTCTCAATTCCACATATCCACCGGTTTTCCCTGCCTTTACTCTCCGTACCAGAAAAATAAGATCAGCCGCTCCGCCATACTTTCCGCTTCGATTCCCTCATGGCTTCCGGCCATAAACACTTTGACCGCCGATCCCTCCGGAATCCGGTATTTATCCAGCGGAAACACATACGCGTCCAGCAAGCCCATACCTTTATACAAAAAATAGGCCAGCCCGACAAATACGATCAAGTATTTGAGCGTTCTCAGCATTCTCCGCAGTGAAATAACCATTCTCTCTCTCCCTTTGCCCGTTTGACGGCGTTATTAGGCGTTATTAAAGGAGCCTGGACACCTTTTGTATCAGTATATAAGGAGAGAACGACAAGTATGCGGGATATGAAGACCGACTGCTCTCTTCCGTGGTCTTTGTCAATCGAGACGGATCACCGCAAAAACAACGGACTAAAAAAGCCCCTAACGGCCGTGCCGTTTGGAGCTTTGCTCTATTCTTTCTTGTTGCCGTTTCCCGGCCGGTCTCCGCCCTTGTCTTTGCAGCGGTAGCAAATGCCTTGGAAATCGAGGCGGTGATCCAGAACGGTAAAATTGTATTCCTTCTCCAGACGCTCCTCGAGCGGTCCGAGCCAATCCTCCCGGATTTCGTCCATGGCACCGCACTGTACGCAGATCAGGTGGTGATGATGGTGCTTGGTCGTATCCGTTCTTAGATCATACCGGGCAACGCCGTCCCCGAAATTGATCTTTTCCACGACATGAAGCTCGCTAAGCAGCTCCAGCGTACGGTAAACCGTGGCCAGGCCGATCTCCGGAGCTTTATCTTTCACCAGCATGAAAACATCTTCCGCGCTGAGATGGTCATCTTCATTCTCTAACAGAACTCGAACTGTCGCTTCCCGTTGGGGCGTCAACTTATAACCGTGGGATTGCAGCTGCTGTTTAATTTTATCGATCTTTGCTTCCATGTTCTCCCCCCCAGGATATGCCGCAACTAGCAACAATAAATCACTTCTTTCATTATAGGGGGAGCGAATCAACAAAGTCAAACATTTCTGGCGAACCACGCGATTCGTAATACAATAGGAATTGACGATTTAAAAACTCGCTTGTCGAGGCTTTATTTCTTGAATTATACTGAAGCTAATTAAATTGGCGTGAAGCACATGCCGCTTTGTTCATGAAACATGGAATGTTTCGTGATCAAGGCGGCATTTTTTATAATTATCCGAGGAAAGAGAGGTAGTTATCTTTGATTGTTTTTGAAACCAAAATGAACGAATGGATGAACAGACAGATTGTTGAAGAAACCAATCCGAGAAGGCGCGAATTGCTTCAAAAAGGGCTGGGTCACGGAACGATTGAATTTTTGCGAACCGTCTGGTACCCCGCTGTGGGCAATTTGGATCATTTGTATGCGGAATGGGAAGTTAGAGACTTCGGAAACCGATATCGATATTTGGACCTTGCCTATATGCCGAAAGGAGCTAAAGGATGCATCGAAATCCAGGGTTACCGTTCCCATGCCAGGGACATTGAAACATGGCGATTTAAAGATTTGTGCATGAAGCAAGCATACTTAACGCTGGACGGATGGTTGTTTCTGCCCATAGCTTATCTGTCGATTGTCGAAGAACCGGAAGTTTGCAAACAACTGGTGCTTACTTTTATCGGCAAGTTCATTTCTATATCCGGTGCAAGCGCAAGCCAATCGCTCGATTGGTGCGAAACGGAAACGCTGCGGTATGCACGCGGGATCATGCGCTCCTTCACATCCAAAGAATTGGCGTTACATTTGCAGCGCTCCGACAGACAGGCAAGACGAATTCTGAACAAACTGGTGAACCAGAATTTACTGGTCGTGACCAACGGGCAGCAACGTTATCGTACTTATCAGTTCGTTGCCGATTTGAAAAGTGGGTTTACAGGGTTTAACGGACATCCGTGACTGTAAAAGCTTGAACATTCGCTCATTTGGATTTTAAAGGACACATTTGTCCGTTAGGGGCTCCAATTCAAACCAAAACGGGTGAATTGAAGCGCTAATGGTCACGAATGTCCGTCAGAAAGTAAACTTCACAGAATTTCGGCACTAGCGGACATCTATGTCCGTTAAAATTGGGGCCACAACGAAAACAACCCGCTTTCCAGGGGTTCGCGCCAGGGATGCGGGTTATAAGTGAGCTGGCAATCACCGGCTCTTATTATTTGCAAAAGCTACAGCGTATTCTGAGCCAGCATAGGTGTCACCCAGCTCATTAAGGCCGGAGTCACAAAGGTTTCGAACGAGGCGACCGCCATCAGCAGAACAGCCATCGTCAGGGTTAGCCCGGTATAGGACCAGAACGGACGGGCGAAGCTTCCCCCGCGGTTTAACAGCACCCGGTTGCGGATGATCCCGAGCGAGAAACCGATCGCCGCGACGCTGCTGACCACGAGCGCGGGTATGACGATCAGATTGTGCGGAGCCACGGATACGAGCGCAAACAGCAGTCCTTTCCACGTAAACTGGCCCACCAGACATCCGACGGTAAACCCGATCAGAACCCCCTTGAAGAAGTCCAAAATCAGGATTCCCGGCAGGCCGATGACGGACAGTCCGAACAACCAGATTAGTCCTAACCATTTTAAATGGAGGGCGGCGATTTCCCAATAAGACATTAATTGAAACTCATCTCCGCCTTCGTTCACCGAGAGGAAGAAATTGCCCAAATACCGCGACAGATCCTGCTGCTGCTCCAGCGTCAGCGCATTAACCATCAATGCTCCAAATACGACGCCCATCAAAAACAACGCGGCGACAAATACATAGAGCGGCGTCTGATCCTTAAGCGTGTGGCGAAAAGGTTGAAGCATAGCGGGCCTCCCAACTTGTTCATCGATATCTTTATACCAATCTATGAACAAGCCGTTCCCCGTATGCTAGCCCAAAGGGTCAGTTTTGGGATTTGGCCACTTTGCCGTAAATTCCGCCGCCGCCGGATTCAAGACGCAGCTTCCCGCCGCGCGCGGCGGATATATGACCGGCCAGCTCCTCGCCGACAACCCGCGCCAGCTCCTCCTCCGGCACACGGTGCAAAATGTTCATCTCCGTGCCGAAGTTTTGCAGCAGCAGCTTGAGCTTGGCCGGTCCGAGGCCGGGGATAAATTCGAGCGGCACCTGGTAATGATAGGCTGGACGATGCGGCGGAATTTGCGGCGCCGGACGGTCGGCGATCGAGCGGATCCGGTCGAGCACGCCGCGGACGAGCTTGGGGCTTCCGCAATAAGGGCAGCGGTCCACCGCCGCCTCGGACTCGTCGATAATATAGCTGCACCCGCCGCAATAGGTTCTGTGATATTTGCCGAGCCGCGGATTAAGGCCGTAATTGCCCGCGACCTTCCGCCCTTCGATCCCCTGCAGCGCCTTCTCGAACTCGCGGTAATTCGGTGCCTGCAGGAGCAGCTCATTGTACTCTCTGCCGATTTTGCCGAGCGAATGTGCGTCCGAATTGGTCAGGATCGTGTAGCGGTCCAGCTCGCTAATGAGCCCCGCCATCTCGCTGTCGGCGCTTAAGCCGAGCTCGACGGCGCTGATTAGCTCCGGATCGAGCACATCGGCGATCCGCGGCGCGCAGCTGCCGTAAATGCTGCGATGCGGCGTGAAAATATGCGCCGGGATCACCATCCCGCCTCGCGCATATACTTCCTCCTGCAGCGCGTGGGCAGGCGCATACACCCGTTGGGAGCTAAGCGAAACGTTCTTCATCCGTTTTTCCAGCCAGCCGGTAAAAGCGGATATCGTCTTCAAGTCGGGGAAGAACGCCAGCAAATGGGCCGGTCCCATCCCGGGCTCGCGGATTTCCAGTTCCGTGCCGAGCAATATGGTCGTTTCCTTGTAAGCGATGCCCCCCTCCGCCAGCTCCCGCATTTCCCCCTGATCCAAGCTGGCGATAATATCCTCTTGGACCCCGGGGGCGTGGCAATCGATGATGCCTATAAGATGGATGCCTTTCCGCTCGGCCGCTTCTTTGGCGATATTGGCGAAAGTGAGATCGCGACTGCCGCTGATTTTCACCGGAGCTCCCTTGCCGGTCCGTCCGATATGGATGTGCAGATCGGCGAAAACGGAGGTCAACTCTGGAGCCAGGGTCTGAGTCTGATTTGTCATTTCAGCACCGAACCTGCCGGTTTCGCCAATTGGAGCTGCCAGATATAAGCCGCCAGGATCGTCTTCGCATCGGCGATCCGGCCATCCGCGATATAGCTCTGCACCTCTTCGAACGAAGCTTCGATCACTTCAAGAAACTCGTCTTCGTCCGGCGCCATCTCCCCGGCTGTAAGCTCTTCCGCCAAATATAAATGAATGATTTCGTCCGCAAAACCCGGAGACGTGTAAAAGGAATGAAGCAGCTTGATTTTACCGCAGCGATAGCCGGTTTCTTCCTGCAGCTCCCGACGCGCGGCCTCCATCGGATCTTCGCCCTTCTCCAGCTTCCCCGCCGGAATTTCCAGCTCGCAGCGTCCCATCGCCTGACGGAACTGGTCCACCAGAAGCAGGCGCCCTTCATGTACGGCCAATACGGCTACCGCCCCAGGATGCCGAATGATTTCCCGCGTTCCCCGGCTACCGTCGGGCAGTTCAACCGTGTCGATTTGCAACGAGATCACCTTGCCGCTGAATACCGGCTCGGTGGTGATTGTTTTTTCGATCAAACGATCATTTGTCATTGAATTCTTCCCCCTGTCATAACTTGTCCGTTGCGAACATATGGTGTTATTATACCAAACCCTTAGAAAAAGGAGCAGCATTCATGAAAAGCTATTTTTCCCATGACCGGTTGCGCGCCCAGGGCAAAGCCTGGCAGGTCCGCATTTTGTTGTCGCAATGGAAAAAGGAAGCTGGGGCCGAGACGAAGCTGAAGGATTTCATCCAATCGCATCGCGGCAAATAATTTTCGAATTTTACGACAATTTCATTATTCATTCGTCAAAATTCTGGTTAATGGGTAAAGGAGGGATTTCATGTGCAATATGATGATATTAAGACCCTATACCGGCTTGGAGAATATAAAAACGCTTTGTCGACTTTCTCCGCCGCTTTGCCGCAGGATGAAGAGCTTTGTCTCATATATCTGGAATGCCTCTTCCACTGCGGCAAGATTCAAACCGCCCTCCAGGTCATCCGGGACTGGAAATCGGAGCGAGGGCAGCAAAGCTCGGAACCATTCCTGGTATCATTGGAGGAACTGTCCTTCCTTGGACAGGCCTGTCTCGAAACCGGTTCAGGAAAAACGCGAATACCGGTAGATGCCAGGCTTTTGAATCAAGGCGTGATCCGGCGCGCCGTCGGGCTCGGCCTGCTTGAGGCCGCTCGGAAGCTCGCCGTGGAAGCGGACAATACATACTTTTGGTGTGAATTCATTCAATCGCTATATGAGGAAGGTTATACGGAGAAAGCCAAAGCCGGGCTTAGCGGCCTGGACCTTTCACTGCTCGCGGGAGACCGCCCTTCTTTCAGGAATGTGGCCTTTATTTTTGCGGAGATACTGCATGACGAGGGCAGGTTCGAAGAGGCGGCCCCGATTTTCGAGCGGCTTGCCGAAGGCTCGCCGGAAATGGCCCGCGCCCGGTTTGCGGCATGTTCCTGTTATTTGCAGACGACGATGAACCATTTGCTCGGTCGGGTCGAACTGTACCGTCCCGGGGAAGAAGAGCAGCGCAAAATCGAACAATATTTAAATAATATTACGGAAGCGCTGCGGATCATTGACAGTACGAATTGGCACACCGTCTGGTCCGTCGCACAAAGCCGGAATTTGCCGGCCTCTACCTCCGGTACGCTGCAATAGAAACGCCCGGCTGCCGCAAGGCCTACCGGGCGTTTAAACGTTTATTTTAAAGACTGAGCGACGATTTCTAATGCAAATTCGGTCACTTTTACAATATCCGCCGCCTTAATGCGCTCCTCGGTCGTATGGATATTCTCATATCCGACGGCCAGGTTGACGGTCGGAATCCCCAGTCCGTTAAACACATTGGCATCGCTGCCTCCGCCGGAGACGAAGGTATCGCCGGACAAGCCGAGCTGGGCCGCGGCTCGCTTCGCCAGTATAACCACATCGTCATCTTCCGTAAAATGGAAGGCCGGATAGGCAAGCTCGCTGTGGAAGGTATATTTCGTCCCGACATCGCGGCAGGCGGCTTCCACCGCTTCCTTCATGCTTTCGATCTGCCGTTCGATCTTCTCCTGCGAGGTGCTGCGGGCTTCGGCGTATAATTTGACGTAGTCCGGCACGATATTCGTTTCGCCCCCGCCCTCGAATTTTCCGATATTCGCCGTCGTTGTCTCGTCAATCCGCCCGAGCTTCATGCGGGCAATCGCTTTGCCGGCCACCTGGATGGCGCTGATGCCATCTTCCGGATTCACTCCCGCGTGCGCCGATTTGCCGTAAATTTCGATATCGATCTGGGCCCGGGTCGGCGCTCCGATACAGATCGTGCCCACGTCCCCGTTGGAATCGATCGCAAAGCCGTATTTGGCGTCCAGCAAGCTGCCGTCCATCGCCCGCGAACCGGTCAAGGCCATCTCTTCACCGACGGTGATGACAAACTGGATTTGACCGTGCGGCAGATTGTTCTCCCGCAGCGTACGGATCACTTCCAGCAGCGCCGCGACCCCGGCCTTGTCATCCGAGCCGAGAATCGTCGTGCCGTCGCTGCGGATCCAACCGTCTTCGCCGATAACCGGTTTTACCCCCTTGCCCGGCGCAACCGTATCCATATGGCAGGTGAACAGGAATGGAGCGACGCTGGCCGTCTCCTCGCCGCTGGCTTTGAGTGTGGCCACCAGGTTACCCGCACCGTGGCCGGTTTTGGACGCGGTGTCATCCTCCACGACTTCCAGTCCCAGCTCGGTAAATTTGCTTTTAAGCACATCGGCGATTTTCCGCTCGTGCTTCGTCTCGCTGTCGATCTGTACCAGCTCCAGAAATTGTTCGATGACTCTCTCCTTGTTGATCAACGGACTTTCCCCGCTTTCATTTTTACGTTAATATGAATTAATATAGATGCATGTTCAAAAATTATGTTAGTTAAGGAGTTTTATGAGCTATGCAAAAAAAATGGTTTAAAATTGTTGTTTACGTGATGCTGTTCGCGATGGTCGCTTCCACGCTGCTCGCTTTACTGGAGCCTTTACTGCTGCGCTAAATTCCAAGCGTAGTGTTCCCCGTTTAGTAACCGAACACGCGTTTAAAAAAAGGCACGATCTCCTGCGCCGTCTCCTCCACGGTGAACGGCCGGCCGGTAACGTCCTCCAGCGACGTAACGCCGTATTCCTGTATCCCGCAAGGAATGATCCCCCGGAAGCCTTCCTCCTGAATGCCGGACTTTACGTTAAAGGCAAAGCCATGGCTGGTGATGAAGCCTTTGCGGTGGCGGCATTTGTTGAATTTCACGCCGATGGCGCATATTTTTTCATCCCCGACCCAAACGCCGGTATATTCCGGCTTTCTCGATCCTTCAATCCCGTATTGCCGCAAATAATCGATAACGACCTGCTCCAGACTGCGTAAATACCCGTGCAAATCCAAACCTTTCCCGCCGTCAAGCCAAATCAGCGGATAACCGACGAGCTGCCCGGGCCCATGATATGTAATGTCTCCGCCCCGGTCGATTTCAAATACGGAAATCCCCCGTTCGCGAAGCTGATCCGGTCCGAGCAGCAAATGTTCGGGATGGCGCTGCGAGCCGATCGTATAAGTCGGCGGATGCTGAAGCAGCAGCAGGTGTTCATCCTGCTGCTGTTCATCGATCGCCTTAACGAGCTGCTTCTGTTTGTCCCAGGCCACCCCGTATTCGATTTCGGGAATATACGTAATTGTTAAGGATTTCGTCATTTTGCTTTCGCCCTTTCTTCTCAATAAACTTGAGTGTCCAAGGAATAGCTCTCCATATTGTCTTTCACGCGCTGCATGAAACGTCCGCAGATGACCCCGTCCAAGATCCGGTGATCCAGCGACAGGCACAGATTGGCCATCGAACGCACCGCGATCATGTCGTTGATGACGACCGGCTTCTTCACGATCGATTCGAAGGTCAGAATCGCCGCCTGCGGATAGTTGATGATCGGCTGGGTCAAAATCGACCCGAACGAGCCGGTATTATTTACGGTAAAAGTCCCGCCCTGCATGTCGTCGAGCTTCAGCTTGCCGGCTCTCACCTTGGTAGCGAGCTCTTCGATTTCCCGGGCCAGACCGGCGATGTTCTTCTGGTCCGCCTTCTTGATGACCGGGGTCAATACGGAATCCTCCGTCCCGACTGCCAGCGAAATATTGATATCGCGCTTGACGATAATTTTATCCACGGCCCAGACCGAGTTCATGATCGGGTAATCCTTAATCGCGCTGACCACCGCTTTAAGCAGGAAGGCCAGGTAAGTCAGGTTGACGCCTTCCTTGCGCTTGAACTCGTCCTTGATTTTGTTGCGCAGCTGCACGAGGTTGGTGACGTCGACTTCGATCATCATCCAGCCGTGCGGAATTTCCGATACGCTCTGCCGCATCCGGGTGGCGATCGTATTGCGGATCGGGGTCACGTCGATAAAATATTCGGAACGGTCCCCCTCCTCGACTTCGATCGTCGGGATCCGCGGCGTCTCGGTCAAATGCAGGCCGGAATGGCGCACCGGCTCGAACGCCGCCCGGCTCATGTCGGCGGATTGCTGCGCGGCCAAATTGGCCTGCAGCTGCACCGGCGGCTGCGGAGCTGGTGCAGCTGCTGTCGCGGCGGCCGTTGCGGCTCCGCCGCGCTCGATGTAGGCGAGCACATCCTTGCGCGTGATGCGGCCGCCCAGGCCGGTGCCCGGCACGGACCGCAGATCGACGCCGTGCTCGGCGGCAAGCGTCTGCACGGCCGGCGAGAACCGGCTGCGCTGCGCACCGTCGGCGGCCGCAGGCGCCGCGCTCACGGCGGCTGCGGCTGGCTGAGTACTGGAAGCGGCCGGCCCTTCGGCCGCAACTTCCGTCTCGATCCGGCAGATCACGGTCCCGACCGATATCTCCTGGCCCTCCTCGGCCAGAAGCTCGCCCATCACCCCGTCGAGCGTCGACGGAATTTCCGCGTTGACCTTGTCGGTAATGACTTCGCAAATCGGTTCGTATTGTTCCACGGTGTCGCCCGGCTTTTTCAGCCATTTGCCGATTGTCGCGGATACTAGCGATTCCGCAAGCTGAGGCATAACGACGTCGGTTAATTGTTTATTGGATGGCATAATTCACTCACTCCCATAAGAGGTTGTCCGGGTAGGCTTAATGCCTACGAACGCGCGCGCACATATCCTAGAAAAGAGCCAACTGCAGCATGGCTTCCTTCAATTTGTCCTTGTTCAGCATAAAGAATTTTTCCATCGGCGGGCTGATCGGCATCGCCGGCACGTCCGGTCCGCAAAGTCTTTGCACCGGAGCATCCAGCTCAAACAGGCATTCCTCGGCGATGATGGCCGATACTTCCGCACCCACGCCGCCCGTTTTGTTGTCCTCGTGTACGATCAGCACCTTGCCCGTCTTTCTCACAGCGGCGATAATCGCTTCGCGATCCAGCGGCTGAATCGTCCGCAGGTCGAGAATATGCGAGCTGATTCCCTGCTCCGCTTCCAGCTCCGCCGCGGCCTGCATTGCAAAATGCAGCGGCAGGCTGTAACCGATGACGGTAATATCCGTTCCTTCCCGCAGCACGTTCGCCTTGCCGATCGGTACGACATAGTCGTCTTCAGGCACATCCTCTTTGATCAGCTTGTAGCATTTCTTGTTCTCGAAAAACAGGACCGGATCGGGATCTCTGACGGCCGCTTTCAGCAAGCCCTTCGCGTCGTAAGCCGAATACGGCGCCACAATCTTCAGGCCAGGCGTTCCGAAAAAGATCGATTCCGGGCACTGGGAGTGGTACAGCCCGCCGAAAATCCCCCCGCCGATCGGCGCGCGGACAACCACCGGACAATTCCAGTCATTGTTGGAGCGGTAGCGGATTTTGGCCGCTTCGCTGATGATCTGGTTCGTCGCAGGCAGCATAAAATCGGAATATTGCATTTCCGCGATCGGCTTCATGCCGTACATGGCGGCACCGATGGCCACCCCGGCGATCGCCGATTCCGTCAGCGGCGTGTCGATGACCCGCGTTTCCCCAAACTGTTCCTGCAGGCCTTTCGTTGTCGTAAATACGCCGCCCTTCACGCCGACGTCTTCCCCTAGCACAAACACGTTTTCGTCCCGCTCCATCTCTTCCTTCATCGCCAGACGAATCGCGTCGATATATTCCATAACCGGCATGTCCTATTCCTCCCCTTCGCTGGCATAAACATGCTTGAGCGTATCTTCCGGCTGCGGAAACGGAGCCAGTTCGGCCGCTCCGATCGCGTCTTTCAACTGCTGCGAAATCTCTCTAAGCAGCGCCTCGTCCTGCTCCTCGCTCCACAAACCATGCTCGACCAGATACTGCTTCAACTTCGGAATGCCGTCCTTCTTCCAGTTCTCATCGACTTCCTCCTTGGTCCGGTAAGCCAGATCATTGTCGGAAGTCGAGTGAGGCGATAACCGGTACATCATCGCTTCGATCAAGGTCGGGCCTTCGCCGCGAACCGCGCGTTCGCGAGCTTCCTTAACGACCCGGTATACCTCGAGCGCGTCGTTTCCGTCGACGCGTATCCCCGGGAACCCGTAGCCTTGCGCCCGGTCGGACACCTTCCCGCCGAGCTGTTTTTTGACCGGAACGGAAATGGCGTACTGGTTATTCTCGCACATGAAAATGACCGGCAGCTTCTGTACTCCGGCAAAATTCAAGCCCTCATGGAAATCGCCCTGGTTACTTGAGCCTTCCCCGAAAGTAACGAAGGATACGATGTCCTCCTTCTTCATTTTGGCCGCCAGTGCCACGCCGACGGCATGCGGCACTTGCGTCGTCACCGGGCTGGAGCCGGTAACGATTCTTAGCCGCTTGGAGCCGAAATGCCCCGGCATCTGCCGGCCGCCGCTGTTGGGATCGTCCGCTTTGGCAAAAGCCGAAAGCATTAATTCCGTCAGCGTCATGCCAACCGCAAGCACGAAGCCGTAATCGCGGTAATACGGCAAAAAGTAATCCCGTTCCCGGTCAAGCGCAAACGCCGCAGCCACCTGCGCCGTTTCCTGGCCGATTCCGGAGACGTGAAAATTAATCTTGCCCGCCCGCTGCAACAGTAAATTCCGTTCATCGAATTTCCGCGCGAGCAGCATATATTTGTACATGTCCACCACTTCGGCATCCGACAATCCGAGCTGCTCATGTTTTGGCTGAGTTGTTGTTGAACTCTTTGCATTCATGGGAGTTACCTCCTTCAATTAGTACCCTCGTCAAATTTTAATCTCATCTTAAAACCTGGTACTAAGACTTGGGATAACCTTATTATAATCCCTTTTGCCGCAAAAAGAAAATATTACTTGCGTTTAAAGAGCCAAGGATCTTCCTTCGATCGTCAGAGCGGCTTCCCCGATAATTTCGGAAAGGGACGGATGGGCGAATACCGCTTGTCCGATTTCCCAAGGCGTAGCGTCGAGCAATTGGGCCAACGCCGCCTGGGCGATCAATTCCGTCGCATGGGCCCCGATAATTTGCACGCCGACGAGATCGTTCGTCTTGGCGTCGGCCACCATTTTGACGAACCCTTCCCGCTCTCCCTGCACCAGCGCTTTGCCGATGGCGGAAAATGGAACCTTTGCCGTTTTGACTTCGCGGCCCTGGGCCTTCGCTTCCTGTTCGGACAGCCCGACCGACGCGACCTCCGGCCGGGTGTAAACGCAGCGCGGAACCTGTGCGGCATTGTAGCCGTGGGACGGCTCGCCGGCGAGATGGTTGACGGCGACGAGCCCTTCGTGGCTCGCCGCATGCGCGAGCTGCAAACCGCCGATGCAATCGCCGATTGCATAAATATGCGGCTCCGTCGTCTGCATATGCTCATTTACGGAAATGAATCCTTGACTTACACCGATATCGGTGTTTTCAAGCCCGATATTCTCCACATTGGCCTGGCGTCCGACGGACACGAGCAGCTTATCCCCTTGCAGTGCCGTCACTTCTCCATCTTGGCGCTGGGCGGAAATATGTACTTGGCCCTCTTTCGCTTCGTACGTTTCGGTCAGTACTTTCATCCCCGTCAGCACTGTAATTCCGCGTTTGGTCAGCTGCTTTTGCAGTTCGCGGGCCACTTCCTTGTCCTCGGCCGGAAGCAATTGCCCGGCGGCTTCCACCAGCGTCACTGAAACGCCGAAGTCATTGAGCAAGGACGCCCATTCCACGCCGATGACGCCGCCGCCGATGATCAGCATGGAAGCCGGCAGCTCCTCCAAGACGAGCGCTTCATCGCTGCTTAGAATATGCAAGCCGTCGGGGGTGAGTCCCGGAAGCGTGCGGGGACGCGAGCCCGTGG
Organism: Paenibacillus haidiansis; assembly: GCF_036553665.1. Taxonomy (NCBI): domain Bacteria; kingdom Bacillati; phylum Bacillota; class Bacilli; order Caryophanales; family Paenibacillaceae; genus Paenibacillus; species Paenibacillus haidiansis. Next base: position 249,738 of record NZ_JAZHPZ010000001.1, read on the forward strand.
CGATAATGAGGTTCGTCGGCACGACGGTCTCCATTTCTCCATCGCTTAATTCCACCGCGACCGCCCCGCTTTTCGGCGAGAAGATGGACGGGCCGATAATGCGTCCTTTTCCCTCTAGTACCGTGATTTTATGTTTACGCATCAAATATTGCACGCCGCGGTGAAGCTGATCCACGACCCCTTGCTTTCTCTCCTGCACTTTCGGAAAAACAAGCGACACCCCGCTGGTTTCGATGCCAAAACTTGCACTGTCCTTCATCTGGGCATACAGCTCCGCACTGCGCAAAAGCGCCTTGCTCGGAATGCAGCCCCGGTGCAGGCAGGTGCCTCCCAGCTTGTCCTGTTCTATAATTACGACTTCCTTACCGAGCTGAGCCGCCCGGATCGCGGCGATATATCCCCCGGTTCCGCCGCCGAGAATCGCCACATCGCATGTAATTGCCATTGGTTCTCTCCACCATTCGTATAGAATAATTGCCTTTCATTATTGTACCTTGTTTTCGTGCCAATACAAATAAACGGCGAAATAGACAGAATTTGAAGAAACGGGTATGATGAATAAAATGACTCCGAAGGAAAGGAAGTAGCTCATTCCGATGAAGTTGATGATCTCCCGGTTTATCGCCATCATCATTCTGGTCATCCCCGGCATCGCCGCCATGACCGGCTTCCTGAAAATGAAGGACGCCTTGTTCCAATATATGTACCAGCACGGCGACGATTCGCTCGCGACCGTCACCTTCGACTGGCTTAATTTCGCCATCGGATTACTGCTCTTTGTCGCCGGCATCGGCTTTCTCGGAGGCTGGATATTTTTCCGCGACAAGAAGCGCAATTATGCAGGCCCGAGAAAAAAAGCCCGCGACACCGCCGCCAAACCGCAATCATAAACCAAAAAATCTTTCCCGTTCACCCGGGAAAGATTTTTTTATGGATTATTCGTAAAGGGCATCCCGCAATTTGCTGGACATTTTAGGACTGTTGGCGGAAGATAAACGTTGAATCGTTTTCCGCAGCCTCAAATTCTCCGCGCTTATCTGCTCCGCCTTCTCCAGAAGCTCGCGAACCAATGCCCGCTCCTCTTCCCCCAGCCCGGGATGCAGCAGCAACTGCCTGTAAGGGGTCGGATTGAAATTATTGCCCGGCAAGTCTATCCCCTCCTATCCAAGCTCAAAACATGTCCATTGTACCATGTTCTCCAAGGGAAATGAATCTGTAGGCAAAAGATAAGCCTAGATCTGCAGTGCGGGATGGCGGATCAGCGATGTTTCGATTTGAATCGTCGCGTGCGTAATTTGAAATTCGCCCTCCAGCATGGTGATCGCCGCCTGCAGAATTTGCTGCTGATCCTCCTCTTCGCCGACAAGCAGGTGGCAGCTGAACGAATCCATGCCTGAAGTGATCGACCATAAATGGAGGTCATGCACCTCCCGGACGCCTTTTAAATTTTCCAGATGCCGTTTGACTTCTTCCAGGCTAATGCCATCGGGCGCCCCTTCCATCAGGACATGCACCGATTCGGATATGACGCCCCAGGCCCCTTTCAGGATCAACAAAGCAACCAATACACTGACGATCGGGTCAAAAATATACCAGCCAAACGCCCACATCGCGATCCCGCCGATAATGGCCCCCACCGAACCGAGCGCATCGCCCAGGACGTGCAGATAGGCGCTGCGGAAATTGATATTCCCCTTCACATCTCCTTTGCTCAACAGCGCCCAAGCGCTGGCCAGATTGGCGATCAGGCCGATCGCCGCGATCAGCATCATCGGACCGCTCGACACGGTCGGCGGGTCTAACAACCGCCCGTAAGCTTCCCAAATAATAAAGCCGGCAATGACGAACAAGGTTACGCCGTTCAGCAGTGCGGCCAGTATTTCCGTGCGGTAGAAACCGTAGCTTTTACGGGCGGACGCAGGGCGCGCGGCAATCCAGATCGCCAGCAGGCTGAACGCCAGGGAACTGGTGTCGCTGAGCATATGACCGGAGTCGGACAGCAGCGCCAAGCTGTTCGTGAACAATCCGCCGAAGAATTCCAGAACGGCGATCGAAGCTGTAATGATAAGCGCGATAATCAGCCCTTTTTTATTGCCCGAGCTAATGTCTCCGTGGTGATGGTGTCCATGTGCATGACTATGCTGATGGCCGTGTCCGTGCCCATGTCCGCGTTTCTGTCCATGATTATGTTCATGGCTATGTTCATGCTCATGAGCGCAAGCATGGGAATGATCCTTCTCCTCCTTATGCATTTGCTTCCCCTCCCATTTCGCATGACGCATGTTCAACCGCCTGTCTTAGCAAAGAGATGACATGATTGTCGTCGCAACTGTAATAAAGCGTGTTGGCCGATCTTCTGAATTTGACGAGTCTAATATTTCTCAGGAAGCTGAGCTGATGCGACACGGCGGATTGCGACAGCCCCAATACCTCGGAAATATGGGTGACCGAGCACTCTTCCTCGGCCAGTAAGTATAAAATCCGGATTCGTGTAGGGTCGGACAAAGCTTTAAAAATGGTAGAAACACTCTCAATCGTGGGTTCCGTCAAAAAGGTATGGATCGACTTATCCATTTATAACACCCCTAAACTAGTATATGAGCATATGTTCATATACAGAATAACGCTATCGGCATATTCTGTCAATCCGGCAATTCATCTCCTAAGTATAAAAATACCGCTCCTTCATTGGTCCGTGTAAAACCAATAAAAGAGCGGCATTAGTTTGCGATTATTGGCAGGTATAATGGCAAGATTCTTGGTGTATATTCCCTGATCATGATGTTCATTGCTATGCTTTAATCCTTATCCTTTCAAGACACCTTATGCTCAATCCGCAGCTTGTCAGCCACCATCGCGATGAATTCGGAATTGGTCGGCTTCGATTTGCTGATGTTGATCGTATACCCGAACAGATGACTGATGGAGTCGATATTGCCGCGTGTCCAGGCCACCTCAATGGCATGGCGGATCGCCCGTTCTACCCGGGAAGGCGTTGTCTTGAATTTCTCGGCGATGGCCGGGTACAGCGTCTTGGTGATCGCCCCTAAAATTTCGATGTTGTTGTACACCATTGTGATCGCTTCGCGAAGGTATTGATATCCCTTAATATGCGCCGGAACTCCGATTTCATGTATGATCGATGTAATGTTGGCGTCCAAATTTTTTCCTTTGCCCAAAGGTACGACATTGGATTTGGTATACGGCATAGAAGTTGTTCCGGTCGAGCTTTGTACGCCGACGAGCTGACGGATCCGGTTCGCGAGCACATCCATGTCAAACGGTTTGAGAATATAGTAAGATGCCCCCAATTGCACGGCACGCTGCGTGATGTTTTCTTGACCGAAAGCGGTCAGCATGATGATCTTCGGTTGAGGATTCAAATTGAGATCGCGCAAGCGCTCCAATACACCGAGTCCATCAAGATGCGGCATAATAATGTCCAAAATCAATACATCCGGTACTTTTGCGGCATTGTCGATCATCTCGAGTACTTCTTCGCCATTATAAGCGATTCCGGAAACGATCATATCGTCCTGCCCGGAAATATATTCCGCGAGCAAATTTGTAAATTCCCGATTATCATCCGCCAATAACACTTCGATTTTCTGCACTGACTACGTCCTCCTTAAGTAATTTGAATAAGTTTTTTTCTTTTCTCTTCTTCCAGAATAAGGATTCGACACATAAAAGTAAATTCCTTCTGTCGAAAATTATTTTTCTTTATTTTTTTATTGCGTTGATATATAATAGTACATTTATTTACAAAATAACAATTATTTCTTCCTCATTCGACAATTTAAAAAATCTTAAGGCGATTTAGCCCGCCTTAAGATTTTGGGAAGAACGGTTATTTTGCAATATTCCGGCGTCCTGAAGCATCCATTCGATAAAGCAGCCGTAGCCGGATCGCGGATCATTCACGAACACATGGGTTACCGCTCCGATCAGCTTGCCGTTTTGGATAATCGGGCTGCCGCTCATCCCTTGCACGATGCCGCCCGTTTTCTCGATCAGCTTCGGATCGGTAATTCGCAGTACGATACCTTTGGTTTCGGGTACGCTTTGTTTGGAGACGTGAACGATTTCGATTTTAAATCTCTCCACCTTCTGCCCTTCCACGACCGTCAAAATTTCCGCCGGCCCTTCTTTGACCTCATCGGCAAAGGCCACAGGGACCGCCGATTTATATACGCTGTGATCCGGGTTTTGCTCCATTTTGCCGAAGATCCCGAAATGCGTGTCTCGTTCGATGTTGCCCAGCGTTTTCCCTTCTTTGATGAAATGCGCTCTCTTCTCTCCGGGATCCCCGCTTTCGCTTTTGGAAATCGAGGTAACGCTCGATTGCAAGATTTGGCCGCTGCCGACCACGATCGGCGTTTGAGTATTCATATCCGTTATTACGTGGCCAAGCGCTCCGTATACACCCTGATCGGGGGCGTAGAAAGTCAATGTTCCGACGCCTGCCGCGGAGTCGCGGATATAAAGGCCTAACCTCCAGGCCCGATCCTGTTCGTCAAAAGATGGCTTTAGCGAAGTCGTAAAGGATTTGCCATTCCGCTTATAAGTGATTTTGAGCGGCTTATTCGCTTTTCCCGCTTGTCCGGCGATTTCGGCCACATCCTTGACATCCTTCAACTGAATGCCGTTCATGTGCGTGATTAAATCGCCGACCTGAATTCCGGCGGTTTCTCCGGGCGATATTTTTCGGTTGTTTTCGGTCACTTGATGATGGCCGACCACTAAAATCCCGGCTGACTTTACCTTTACGCCGATGGTTTGACCGCCGGGGATCACTTTCAAATCGGGAATCACATTCACTTTAACCGTTTTAAGAGGGATTTGACCGAATAATTTCATGCGAAGCTTGGCTTCACCGCTGTGCAAAGGGGATAATTGCAGCGGATTTCCCAGCGATACGGTCATGGAAGACGCCGTCTGTCCATTCAACATTACGACATCCGGCCGGTCCACGCTGACGCTCGCCTGTACGGGCAAGGCCAAATGAATTTCCCGGCCCTGTCCCTGAAACAGCCGAAGTTCATCAGGCAGTTCGGGCAGGCGGCCTTCCGCGGCGGAGGTACCGAGAAAACAAAAGAAGAAGGTTAATAAAAGGCCGAGCAGTCTTTTCCTGAGGTTCGGGTTCAATGGCTGTCACGCTCCCTTAGCTTCTTTCGCTTGACGAAAAGGTGGTCGCCAATTGCGTACCTATAAGATACCCCCGGTCAGGCCTTTTATTACTGTCAATCATTGACCCGGTACTTAAATTGACTCCTTTTGTGCCTTGGCAAGATTGAGCATTTCTTGGGCATGATGCTGTGTTTTTTCCGTGATTTCCACGCCTCCGAGCATGCGCGCCAGCTCATTTACCCGCTCCACGTCGTTTAATTGCTGCACGCGGGTCATCGTCCGGCCGTCTTCAACGACCTTTTCGATCAAATATTGCTGATCCGCCATACAGGCAACCTGCGGAAGATGGGTGATGGAGAACACTTGGCATGTCCGGGATAACCGGTATAATTTCTCGGCAATCGATTGGGCGGCGCGGCCGCTGACCCCGGTATCGACTTCATCGAAAATAAGCACGGGAACTTCATCATGCCGGGCGAAAATGCTTTTCAGTCCAAGCATGATCCGAGACAGCTCCCCGCCGGAGGCGATTTTGCCAAGCGGCCGAAGCGGTTCTCCGGGGTTCGGGGAGATCAGAAACTCCGCGTTGTCGATGCCGTGCTTGCTTGGGCGGATCCTTCTTCCTTCCCATTCGATGCCGCTCGGGTCCTCGTTCCTGGCCAGCTTCACCTGGAACGAAGTCCGATCCATTTGCAAATCCTTCAGCTCGTTCTCGATTTGCGCGGCGAGTTCCTCCGCTTTGGCCTTGCGAATATCGCTCAGCTTGACGGCTTTCGCCATCAATTCCGACAACAGCTCATTACGCCGTTCTTGCAGCTGTTCCAGCAATTCGTCTTTATTCTCCAGCGTATCCGCTTCGCGGGAAATCTTCTCGTAATATTCCAAAATCCCCTCCACGCTGTCACCGTATTTGCGGCGCAGCGTGGTAATCAGGTTCAGACGGTCTTCGACCTCTTCCAGCCGCTCGGGATTGAATTCAATATTCTCACGGTACGACCGGAGTCCGAACGATGCGTCCTCCAATTGGTAATACGCTGACTGAAGCTGTTCGAGCAGCGGATTCACTTGTTTGCTGTCGTAAGCGGCCACTTCATTGAGCCTGGAGATCGCCTTGGCGACGGCTTCGAGGCCTTGGGAGCCGTATAGCAGTTCATATGCCTTGGAGACGGAATCCATCATTTTCTCGCTATGGGATAGTCTGACCTTTTCTTCGGCAAGCAATTCATCTTCCCCCGATTTTAAGCCAGCGGCCGAAATTTCCTCTAGCTGAAACCGGTACAAATCGAGCATTTGCAGCGTCTGCTGGCTCGTATTCCGCAGTTCGTTCCATTCTTTGTTGACTTTGACGAAGGCCGCATACGATTCCTGATAGCTCGCCTTGGCGGTTCCGATATCGTCGCCGCCATATGCGTCAAGCAGCTCCAAATGCCGCTCCGGCCGAAGCAAAGTTTGATGCTCATGCTGTCCGTGCAGATTGATCAGGCTCTCGCCGATTTCCCGGAGCATCGATAAATTGACAAGCTGTCCATTGATTCGGGCCGTGCTCTTCCCCTGGGCGCTGATTTCCCTGCGGATAATTAGCGACTCGGTGTGATCGCCGCCGATACCGAAATTGGCAAGGCTCCCCCAAACCGGGTGGCCTTCCGGCAAATCAAAAGAAGCTTCCATCTCAGCACGGTCGCAGCCGTAGCGGATCAAATCCGCGGAGCCGCGCCCCCCGGCGATCAAACCGAGAGCGTCGATAATGATCGATTTGCCGGCGCCCGTCTCCCCGGTAAGCACATGAAATCCGGAATGAAAAGTGATATCGACCGCTTCCACCACGGCCAAATTACGAATCGATAAATGGACCAACAATTTAGCGGCAACTCCCTTCGACAGCAAAATAAATAAAGAATAAACTTGTCTATGTTCAAGAAATAAAACCCATGATTTGGTCGATAATGAACTGGCTATACTCCTCATTACGACAAATCATCAATATCGTATCGTCGCCGCAAATCGTCCCGAGCAAATCGGGCCACTCGATGTTGTCGATCAGTACGGCGACCGAGTTCGCCGTGCCGGGCAAGCATTTCACCACGACCAGATTGCCGGTGTGATCGATATTCACAAAGTTGTCGATCAGAGCCCGCTGCAGCTTCTGAACGGGATTGCTGCGGTGTACGGTCGGCATGGAATATTTATACTTGCCTTCGTCCGTCGGCACTTTGATCAACATGAGCTCCTTGATGTCCCGGGATACCGTCGCTTGCGTCACCTGAAAGTCGGCTTTCCGCAGCGCTTCCACCAGCTCATCCTGGGTTTCGATTTCCTGGTTGGCGATAATTTCGCGTATTTTAATATGTCTTTGACCCTTCATAATGTCCTCCATGTCCCCTCGAGGGCAGATTCGTCTTCATCTTCATCGGTTGTTAAGGCGATTTCTTTGAGGATACCCTGCTCCGCATCCACATACAACAAACCCGCGCATTCCGGATACAACAGGAGATAGGGCAATAGCTCCTTCCTGAGGCCGCTGCCCGTCCATTCGATCGGCAAACGCTCCCGTGCGGTTCTTACGAGATAGAATTCCCTATTCTTGACGGCGATATAGTCGATAAACAACCGGCTGTGCAAAATCGAGCCGTCAACCCTAAAAGCGAGCGGTACCTTCAACTTGTCGCTGACCACTTCATATCCCGCTTGTTCCAGCAAGTTCACCGCCGGATGCTCCACGATCTCTTCGTTCATTTCAAAGCCGATTCCGGAGCGGAGCGTAAACGGCTTGCGCACCCAGGAGCGAAATCCGCGGTAACCGAGAAAAAGGGCAAGCCCCGCGATTAGAATCATCAGCAGACCGTCGGAATGTTCCCCCATCAAAAATCACCTCAGATGACTTATTCGACGCGGACACAACCGGCTCCTGTCGATTGCGGAACAGTAAATTAATATTATTATAGGGAACATCTGTTCTAATTTCAAGCTCGAAACATGCAAAAACCCGTCATTTCGACGGGCCCGCATGAAAGGTTTGTCCGGCTTCTTCGACGACGCGCCGGGCGATTTTTTGAATTTCCAGAGGAGCCGGTTTGCCGGTTTCCGCCGCATTTTCGTCCAGCCGAAAATGCGCCAGGAACTCGATATTCCCTTCTCCGCCGGTGATCGGCGAGAAAGTAAGCCCTTGAAGCGAAAATCCGAGCTCCAAGGCATAAGTCAGCACCGTTTCCAACACTTCAATGTGGACTTTGGGATCACGGACGACGCCCGATTTCCCCACTTTCTCCCGCCCCGCCTCGAACTGAGGCTTAATCAAGGCCGCGATGTCGGCCGGACGATTCAGCAGCTCAAGCAGCGGTGGCAAAATGATTTTCAGCGAAATAAACGAGACGTCGATGCTGGCGAAATTCGGGGCCGGCCCGTCAAGATCGGCCGGAGTCATATAGCGGAAATTGGTCCGCTCTTTGACATTGACGCGTTCATCGTTTCTTAGCGACCAATCGAGCTGATTGTAGCCGACGTCGATCGCATACACATAGCTCGCCCCGTTTTGCAAAGCGCAATCGGTAAACCCGCCTGTGGATGAGCCGATATCCAGCATGACCCTGCCGTTTAAGTCGATGTCGAACACCTTGAGCGCCTTTTCCAGCTTCAATCCTCCGCGGCTGACATAAGGATGAACGGCTCCTTTGACCGTGATCGGGACATCGCGGGGCACCTTGGTTCCGGCTTTTTCGATGCGCTCCGTCCCGCTGAGCACCAGCCCGGCCATGATGGCGGCTTTCGCTTTCTCTCTGCTGTCAAAATACCCCTGCTCCACAAGCAGGACGTCGATACGTTCTTTGGACACGGACATGAAATTCTCCTGACTTTCCCGGTGAAAGGAGAAACTCGCGGACGTAATCCCGTCAGCGAGCTTTTCACCTTGCTTAAATTTATGATACCCGAAGGTTTATGCTTTCTTTCCGAATGCATACTTCTGGCCGGAGCGGTATTTCTGCACTTCGCGTACAACCGCTTCCGCCGTCAGTCCGACTTCCTGCAGCTGTTCTTTGATGCTGCCGTGCTCGATGAAGCGGTCCGGTACGCCCATTAGGCTGACATCGAGGCCGGACAGCCCGTGCTCGGCATAGAATTCCAGTACCGCGCTGCCCAAGCTTCCCGCCTGTGACGCTTCTTCCAGCACGATGATTTTGCCCGCGCGCTGAGCCAGGCTCAGCAGCATGCTCTCATCGAGCGGCTTCAGGAAGCGGGCGTTGACGACCGCCGTATGAGTGCCCTCGCGCTTTAACATTTCCGCGGCTTCCTCGGCGACTTGAACCATCGGGCCGACGGCAACGATGACCGGACCTTCCCCGTCGCGGACCATTTCCCAGCTGCCGATCGGAATCGGAACCAGCTTCTCGTCAAGCGGCACGCCAGGCACATTGATCCGCGGATACCGGTAAGCGATCGGCCCGTCGTTATATTCCAGCGCCGTCTTCATCATATGGCGCAGCTCGTTTTCGTCCTTGGGCATCATCAGCACCATATTGGGAATATGGCGCAGGTAGGCGATATCGAATACGCCCTGATGCGTTTCCCCGTCCGCTCCTACGAAGCCCGCGCGGTCGATCGCAAACATGACGTTCGCATTTTGCCGGCAGATATCATGCACGATCTGGTCATAGGCGCGCTGCATAAATGTCGAATAGACGGCGAATACCGGCTTCATTCCTTCCAGCGCCATCGCCGCGCACATTGTCGCCGCGTGCTGCTCGGCGATGCCTACATCGATCATCCGGTCCGGAAACCGTTCGGCGAATTTGAGGAGACCCGAGCCTCCCGGCATGGCGGGCGTGACGGCGACGATCCGCTCGTCCTGCTCGGCCAATTCGATCAGCGTTTGACCGAATACCTCCGTGTACATCGGGTTTCCCACCGCTTTAAGCACCTGGCCGGATTCGATCTTATACGGGGTAATTCCGTGCCATTTATGGGCATCTTCTTCCGCCGGCGTGTAGCCCTTGCCCTTCGTCGTCAGCACATGCACGAGTACCGGTCCACTGACATTGTTGGCTTGTTTAAAGGAATCGATAAGTCCAGGAAGATCGTGACCGTCGACCGGGCCCAAATACTTAAAGCCGAGCTCTTCAAACAACACCCCGGAAACCATCAAATATTTAAGGCTGTCCTTCAGCCTTTCGGCCGTTTTGGCCAGCTTGCCGCCAATGGCGGGAATTTTCTTCAGCAGTTGCTCCACTTCGTCCTTGGCCCGCAAATAATTGCGGTCGGAGCGAATTTTGGTCAAGTAATTGTGCATCGCTCCGACGTTCGGAGCAATCGACATTTCATTGTCGTTCAAAATCACCATAAGGTCTTTCTTCTCATGACCGATGTGATTCAAGGCCTCGAAAGCCATCCCGCCTGTGAGGGCGCCGTCGCCGATAATGGCGATAACCTTGTGCTTCTCGCCCTTCAAATCGCGGGCCAAAGCCATCCCCATCGCTGCCGACAGCGATGTGCTGCTGTGCCCCGCTTCCCAGACGTCATGCTCGCTTTCGCAGCGCTTCACGAAGCCGCACAGCCCGTTATGCTTGCGCAGCGTGTCGAACCGGTCCATCCGGCCGGTTAAAATTTTATGAACATAAGCCTGATGCCCCACATCGAAAATAAATTTATCCTCAGGGCTATTGTAGCAATAGTGCAAAGCGATGGTGAGCTCAACCACACCCAGATTGGGCGCAAGATGGCCGCCGGTTACGGACAGCTTCTCGATTAAAAATTTTCGGATATCGGCCGCCAGCGGAGTCAACTCCTCGATGGAGCACGACTTCAAATCGCCGGGGCCCTGAATTTGCGAAAGCAGCACTAAACACTCCCCCGCTTTCCTAAATGGATTCTCTTGTTGATAATAGCTTTAATTATATCACATCCACCGGCGTTGTCGAAATCGACCCGTCAGTGATCGCGCTGCAATAAATAATCGGCGATGGCCAGCAGGTTGTCGGGGTGCGGAATACTCCCCCCCGTCACCGCTTCCTTCGCGATTCGGGTGAGTCGGTCAACCTCGGCCTTTGAGGCCTCGAGTCCCAGGAAATAGGGATAAGTCACCTTGCCCTGCTTCACATCGCTCTGCGTTTTCTTGCCGAGCTTCGTTTCATCGCCGGTCAAATCGAGGATATCGTCCTGGATTTGAAAAGCGAGCCCGATCGCCCGGCCGTACGTTTCCAAGGCGGCGAGCTGCTCAGAGGAAGCCGAGGCGACCCGCCCTCCTGCCTTCAGCGAAAACACGATCAGATCTCCGGTTTTGTGTTCATGGATATATTGAAGCTGCTTTAGGTCGGTCAGCCCCTGCTCCCCTTCCATATCCGCGGCCTGTCCGCCGACCATGCCGGACGGTCCGGCATATACCGACAGCTCCTCGATAATCGCCAGCACGGCTTCGGCGGCGACTCCATACCGCCGCGACGCCTGGACGGCGCTGTAGAACGCATGGGTCAACAGCCCGTCGCCCGCCAAAATCGCCATCGCTTCCCCGAACACTTTATGGTTCGTCAGCTTGCCGCGGCGGTAATCGTCGTCATCCATCGCCGGCAAATCGTCATGAATCAGCGAATACGTATGTACCATTTCCACGGCGCAGGCGACGGGCAGCGCCGCTTCGCGGCTCCCGCCCAGCGACTCCGCCGCGGCAATGACGAGCAGCGGCCGCAGCCGCTTGCCCCCGGCCATCAGCGAGTACTTCATCGCTTCGCCAAGCTGCTTCGGCACCGCCCAGCCTTCCGGCAGAAAGTCTTGCAGGCGGGAGCCGACTTGCTCGGAAACTTCCGAAATATAGGTTCGTATCGAAGACTTATCCAAGGGTATCGCTCTCCTCGCTCAGCGGCTGAAACGGTTTCTTGGCAAGCTCCCCGTCCGCTCCCACAATCATTTCGATCTTCCGTTCTACCTGTGACAGCTTCTGGCCGCACAGCTGGGACAATTGCATGCCCTTTTGGAACAAATCGATCGCCTGCTCGAGCGGCACATCGCCGCGTTCCAGCTGGGACACGATATCCTCCAACTGGCTCATCGCCTCTTCAAAATTAAGCTCCTGCTGTTCCTGCGTCATCGTCGTTATCTCCTTTCCGCATGCCCCAAACTTGGCAATCCAGTTCTCCGTCGGTTACCTTCACCTTTACCATATCTCCGGGTTCCACGTCATTCAGCGATTTGATAAGCCGTTTTCCCTCATCGTCATAGACCAGGCTGTAGCCCCGCGCCATGACTTTCAGCGGGCTCAGGGCATCGAGCTGGCGGATGCCGTAAGCAAGCTCCTGCGATTTCCCCTTAAGCAGGGAAGCCATCGTCTGGCGCAGCAGCCGCTCGGCTTCGCTCAAGCGGCGCTTCGCGAAGCGCAGGCTTTCCTCGGGATGGTACCGCAGCAAACGGCCGCGGAGGCGGTCATGCGCCGACGACGCCAGTTCTCTGCGGGACACCGCCCGCGCCGTCAGCCGCGCCGAAAGCGTGTCCAGCCGCTCGGCGTGCTGGAGCAGGGCCCGCTGCGGCTGCAGGAGCGCCGGCGATTGCCGGAGCCGGCGCAGCCGCTGGCGCGCCTGCTCAAGGCGGTGCTGCAGGCTCTGCCGCAGCGACTGCTCGCGCTGGCGCAGCTGCGCTTTCAGCTCGGCCGCGTGCGGCACGGCGAGCTCGGCGGCGGCGGTGGGCGTGGCGGCGCGCAGGTCGCTGACGAAATCGGCGATCGTGAAGTCCGTTTCATGGCCGACGGCCGAAATAACCGGAATATCCGATTCATAGATCGCCCGCGCGACCGCCTCCTCGTTGAACGCCCACAGCTCTTCGAGCGAGCCGCCGCCCCGGCCGACGATCAGCACGTCGGCCTCGCCCATTTGATTCATCGTCCGGATCGCCCGGACGATCGACGGCGCCGCAGTTTGGCCCTGCACCAAAACGGGGTGCAGGACGACGGACGCCAGCGGATAGCGGCGCTGTAGCGTCGTCAGGATGTCGCGCACCGCCGCCCCGGTCGGCGAAGTGATGACGCCGATCACGAACGGGAAGCGCGGCAGCGCCCGCTTCCGCTGCGGGGCGAACAGCCCCTCGGCTTCGAGCTTGCTCTTGAGCTGCTCGTACGCGAGATACAGGCTGCCGATACCGTCCGGCTGCATATGGGTGGCATAGAACTGGTACTGTCCGTCCCGTTCATACACCGACACATTGCCGCGGGCGATGACCCGAGCGCCTTCCTTCGGCATAAACGGCAGCCGCTGATTGTGCGAAGCGAACATGATGCACTTGATCCGGCTGTCCTTGTCTTTTAGCGTAAAATACATATGTCCGCTGGAATGATGCGTAAAGTTGGAAATCTCGCCGCGAATCCATACCTCGGATAATAGCGCGTCTGACTCCATTTTCATCCGGATGTACCGGTTAAGCTCCTTGATCGACAGTATCCGCTGTTCCACGGGACTTCCCCCCTTTCCGCCTCCAAAGCCTTTCGATTGCAATTATTATGCCAATCCTTTCAGCCGCTTTGCTGCGATCAGCGTGTTTTGCATCAGCATCGTGATCGTCATCGGGCCGACGCCGCCGGGAACCGGGGTAATCGGACCCGAAACTTCGCTGACGCTGGCAAAGTCGACGTCGCCCGCCAACTTCCCGGTGTCCAACCGGTTCATGCCGACGTCAATAACGACGGCGCCCGGTTTGACATAGGAGGCGTCCACGAAATTGGCCCGCCCGATCGCCACGACAAGAATGTCCGCCTGCTTCGTCAGTTCCTTCATATTGGCGGTCCGGGAGTGGCACATCGTGACGGTGGCGTTCTCGCGCTGCAGGAGCAGCGATACCGGTTTGCCGACAATATTGCTGCGCCCGATCACCACCGCATGCTTGCCGGCGATCTCGATGCCGGTCCGTTTGATCAGTTCGATGACCCCGGCCGGTGTACATGGCAACAAGCTATCGTCGCCAATCACGAGGTTGCCCACATTGACTGGATGGAAACCGTCGACATCCTTCTCTACAGCGATGGCATCGATGACAGATTTCTCGTCGATATGCTTGGGCAGCGGAAGCTGCACAAGGATTCCGTGAATATTGTTCTGGTTGTTGAGCTTGTCCACCAGCGCCAGCAGCTCCTCCTGGGAAGTTGCGGCCGGAAGCCGGTGCACTTCCGAATAATAGCCGAGATCCTGGCACGCCTTCTCTTTATTGCGGACGTATACCTGGGAAGCCGGATCTTCGCCGACCAAAACTACGGCGAGTCCCGGCGTAAGCCCCTGTTTCATCAACCGCTCGACTTCTTCGCGCAGTGCTCCTCTGATTTCTTCCGAAACTTGCTTTCCGTTGATAAGTGGTGCTGACATGGGAATCCTCTCCTTTTGTTCGATTTCGGTTATTCGCGTCTGCCTATTTCCGAGCTCTAACTTACAGTTTTTCCTTCAAGCGATCCACGTCGTGGATCATTTTTCCGAGTACCCCGTTGACGAATTTCCCCGAATCCGCGGTGCCGAAATGCTTGGCCAGCTCGATCGCCTCATTGACGGCCACCTTTCCGGGAACATCGTCGCGGAAGATCATTTCATACACGGCCAGACGGAGCACCTGCCGGTCCACCTTGGACAGGCGGCTGACCTGCCAGCCCTTCAAATAATCGGACAGCAGATCGTCGATCGCTTCCTTCCGAGTCCAGGTGCCGTTGATCAATTCCAGAATAAACGCTTTGGCGTCGGCTCCTTCCGCGTCGGCCAATTCCACGTTTCCCTCATTCTCGCCGGCCGCTTCGGCAAGCAGCATCGTAACCGCTTCCTCCGCTTCCACCTCGTTCATTTCCATATGATACAGACTTTGCACTGCAATTTCTCTGGCCAATCTTCGTTTCATGGGTTTCCTCCTTGACAATATCGCTAAGAACGTTTCATTAACATCATGAGCCAAAAACGTCCGCATCATCACGAATTCCGTACTTCTTTTGATAAATCGTTTTGCTTGACTACGCAAAAAAAACCTGTAACATGCTCTCTCCACAAAATGGGCAAGGTAAAAAAGGTGCTCTTTTCCGGAGAAAGCATATCACAGGAATCATTTAAACAGGCGCCAGCGCGACCCAAGCCAGTCCTTCAGCTCGCCCCAGGGAAGGAACGAACCTTGCTCCAAATCCTTATACTTGCCGAAAGTGTAACCTACATACAGCAGGAGCGCGCAGAACAGCATATTCCAAAATCCGAAAAACAGATAAATCGGGCATAAAAACACGGCCGCCGCCACCCCTAGCAAGCGCCCCCTGTGACTCTCCCACAACTGTTTCCAAAACACGGCGTCCCCCCCTATTCAACCCGGCTTTTCATGACAGGCGACTGGACAAGGTTAGCGATATACACCGATACGTAGGATACCGGAATTCCTGTAATTTCCTCAACATGATCGTGAACCTGCTTCTGCACTTCTTCCGTCAAGGACGGGATGGATGTCTCTCCGTCGACGATGGCGCGCACCATAATTTCAAGGCCCGAATCCGTAATCCGGATTCTCGTTTTCACTTCCCGGATCCCCCGCACGCGGGATGCCGCTTTATAGGATAAGTTCTCAATCGTTTCGACGGAAATTTGAATATCTCCGTAATCCGTCCGCTGGTCGATCGAATGAAGCGTACCCCGGCCCTGGCGGACCGAAATGTAAAATAAGCGGATGCTGAGCAGGAAAAGGACCGCCGAAACTACGATCGCGGCGATGACAAAACGATTGTCGTCAACGAATTCCAGCGAGAAAGGCACGGCTCCCGTCAGCAGGAGGATGGCGATTACGGATAGTATTCCGATACTCAAGCTGTAAATAAACAGCAAAAGTCTGTCCAAAATTTTGGCCACGTGAGGAACAGCCTCCTTCGTTTCTACCTCATTCTCTATTGCTTAATACTCTGGAAACTATAGCAAACCCCTGACGCAAGTCGGTCGGGGGTTTAGTGCCGGGCATTATTTCACCCTATGGGTCAAATCGGTTTCTTCGGTTTTTTCCGCTGTTTTGAAAATAACGTCGTGAATATGTACGTTGACCTCCACCACAGTCAGTCCGGTCATCGTCTCGATGGAGCGCTTGACATTGCGCTGAACTTCCGTAGCCACTTCCGGCAAACGGTTGCCGTATTCAACGATGATGGACACGTCAACGGCCGCTTCACGCTGGCCTACTTCCACCTTCACGCCTTTGGACAAATTCTTTCTTCCGAGCAGCTCGGCGATCCCGCCGGCAAAACCGCCGCTCATTCCGGCTACGCCCTTCACTTCCACGGTCGCCAGACCCGCGATCACCTCGATGACTTCTGGGGCGATCTGAATCTCGCCGATGTCCGTTCGCTCGAATTCCGTAGGTAAAGAACTCATTCTATCATCCACCTCTCAATAAGCAGGACGCTTCTTCGGAAAGCCCGAAGAAAGCGCACTTATTATACATACTATATCATTTCGGGTTCATTATGACAAACGCAAGACCCGCCGCTCAAATCTCGTGTTCTTCCAAAAATTTTATGTCAAAATCGCCCTTGATGAACACAGGATGCTCCATCAATTTCTGGTGGAAAGGAATCGTCGTGTGGATTCCTTCGATCGCGAATTCGGACAGAGCCCGCTTCATTTTGGCGATCGCTTCTTCGCGAGTCGCCCCCCAGACGATCAACTTGGCGATCATCGAGTCGTAATAAGGAGAAATGGTATAACCCGGATAAGCTCCGCTGTCAACGCGAACCCCCGGACCGCCCGGCGCCAGGTAAAATCCGATCTTGCCCGGCGAAGGCATAAAATTGCGGAACGGGTCTTCGGCATTGATCCGGCACTCGATCGCCCATCCGTTCAGCTTCACATCGTCCTGGGTGAACGACAGCGGATTGCCTTCGGCCACCGAAATCATCTCTTGAATCAGATCGATGCCCGTGATCATTTCCGTTACCGGATGTTCCACCTGAATGCGTGTGTTCATCTCCATGAAATAAAACTGGCCGTTCGGGCCGAGCAAGAATTCAAGCGTACCCGCGCCGGAATAATTGACCGCGGTCGCCGCTCTGACGGCGGCTTCGCCCATTTCCTTGCGCTTTTCCGGCGACAGAACCGGGCAAGGCGCTTCCTCGACCAGCTTCTGGCGGCGGCGCTGTACGGAGCAGTCGCGTTCGCCCAGATAGACCGCGTTGCCGTGCTTGTCGGCGATAATCTGAATTTCGACGTGCTTCATGCCGGTCAAATATTTCTCCAGATAAACCCCGGCATTGCCGAAAGCTTTTTGCGCTTCCTGCTGCGCGGTCGTGATCTGCTTGATCAGCGATTCCTCGTCCTCGGCGATGCGGATTCCCTTGCCGCCTCCGCCGGCTGTCGCTTTGATGATGACCGGATATCCGATATCGCGGGCGACCATCACCGCTTCGTCCAAATCGTGAATCAAGCCGTCGGAGCCCGGTATGACCGGCACATTCGCCGCCTTCATCGTTTGCTTGGCCACGGCTTTATCGCCCATCTTGGTAATCGCTTCCGGCGAAGGACCGATGAAAGCGATATTGCAGGAGCCGCAAATTTCCGCGAAGTCCGCGTTTTCCGACAGGAAGCCGTATCCCGGATGGACCGCGTCGCATTCGGTCAGGGTCGCGACGCTCATCAGATTGGTAAAGTTCAGGTAGCTGTCTTTGGATAAGGTCGGACCGATACAATAAGCCTCGTCCGCAAGCCGGACATGCAGCGAATCCTTGTCCGCTTCGGAATATACCGCAACGGTCGAGATTCCGAGCTCGCGGCAGGCGCGAATAATGCGAACCGCAATTTCTCCGCGGTTCGCGATCAATATTTTGTTAAATTTCACTTGTTCCCATCCTCCTTGGAAAGCTTACCCGCGCCTTACGGGGAAGGCGAAGGGTAGGCGGATTACTCAGGCTTCACCAGAAAGAGAGGCTGTCCGTATTCAACGAGCTGTCCGTTTTCTACGAGAATATCGGTAATGACGCCTTTGACTTCGGCCTCCAGTTCGTTCATCAGCTTCATGGCCTCGATAATGCACACCGTCGTTTTCTCCCCGACCCGGTCGCCGATGTTCACAAACGGATTCGCATCCGGCGAGGCCGCACGATAGAATGTCCCGACCATCGGGGATGCGATCGTATGTAGGTTCGCCGCCGTTTCCGCAGGATTTGCAGCCGCGTTTCCGCCTGCGTTCTCCATAGGTACCGGAGCTTGAACGGCCGGATCCACCGCGGGAACGAGCCCGGTTACAGCACTAGGCTGGATTTGCACGACCTCGGTTTTGCCCGGCTTGCGGATAGAGAGGCGTGCGCCTTCGTTTTCGATCTCAAGTTCATGTACGGACGTCTTGTCCACCAATTCAATCAATTCTTTGATCTCATTCAATTTAAACATACTTTTTCACTCCTTCAGCTTTTTCAAACAAAGCCTTGGCCAGCTTAAATTAACGCCTCAAAAATGTAACACCAGACCGTAACTTTATGTATTATATCACAATCGATTAAAATGGAAAGAGTCCAAGGCTTCCTTGGACTCTTGTCGCTATCCCCCGTACGCTCGGCCGTTCGCCATAATTCGCGCCGGATTATTTCCCTGTTCCCGCACCGGTGAATTACTTCGTTACGTATTGAACGCTGACTTTATCCTGCGAGATTCCGAGCTCTTTAATGACCAGATCCATAATGTCAACCGCTTCGCTCGCGGCCAATTTTTCGGTTTCGACGAGCACTTTGTATTTCTCCTCGCTTTCGGTTACGACAGCATTCGCATATTTTTGCTGCAATTTTTCTTCGATATCAAATATTTTTTCTTCCTTCTCTTCAAGTGCGCTGAGTTCCTTCTGGGCTATTACCGCCTCATCTAGCGTCTTATCGCTGTCGTTGATGATTTGCATCAATTCGTCCGATTTTCTCATATTTTCTTCGGTGCGTTGGAATTGGTAAGCTGTCAGCGAGTCGGCTGCGGATACGCCTTGGGTTTCCAGTTGCTTCAAAACATCTTCGTCGTTGGCCGCCGCGCCGCTCTCCGCCGAAGAAGCGCCGGTTCCCGTTTTGTCTTGCGATGCATTTTCCGAACTGCCGTCAGCGTTGCCCTTGGCATCGGCTTCCGTTCCGGCATTGCCCGCCGTATCGGCGGCATCTTCAATGGCACTATCCTGTATGGCCGCATCCTCCCCTGCCGTCCCTTCATCCGTAATTACGGCATCTTCATCTCCGTCGCCCGTTACTTCCGACAAAATCACATCGTCCCCTGTGTTCAAGTCGCCGTCGGTTGCGGTTTGCTCCGTAGTCGCGTTATCCATCGTCGTCACCTGCTGGCCGTCGGCGGCTTGATTCTTGGCCGGGCTGTCTTCGGTAAAGAGATAATAAGCGGATAAGATCACCATCAAACTCAGCATCGATACCAGCCACACGGTTTGTCTTTTCGTTTTCATTATTCTTTTCCTCCTAGAAATAAATTGATTTATTGCGATTGCTTACGCGGTACGACGGATATTCGGTAAGCCGGAACATTCAGGCCTTTTTCGACGGCGTCCACGATGAGACCCTTGACGGTTTTGTTTTCGGCGCCCCTGGCAACAACCAGCACTCCCCGCACTTTCGGCTTGATCTTTTTCGTAATGATCGGCTGCTCATTCCCGGAAGCGTCGTAGGTCACAATCTCGCCGTCCCGCGAATATTGCGTGACGTTTCGCCTTCCTCCGTCGGCATCGGTTTCCTCCGTAATCTCTTGGGTATCCTTCATATTCCGCTGCACGATAACTTCTTCGGTGGAATCGATCGTTACAAGCACGTCAACCGCGCCGACACCGACGATTTTCTCCAAAATTTCTTTCGTTTTATTTTCCAGTGACGCTTCGATCCTCGCAAACTGGCCGTCCTCCCCCCCGCCTTCGTCATAAGATGAAGACGTCATCTCCTGCATCACCGGCGGCTCCCTTACCGCCCCCTCGGGCTCCACCTTTTTGACGTTGACGAAGGAGTTGAACAGCATGATCGCCAGTCCCACCAAACCGATAATCAGCAGCAGACGAAAGGTTTGAATCCGCTTCTTGCCGCCTTCTCCGCCGATCCATTGCTCCAGTTTCTTCAGCCAACCCGGCATCGGCCTCACCTCCTTATCCTGATCCCCCGGCTTCTTTCCCCGTCGTCACGACGACGGCTTCCTGCGCGATTCCCCACTCCCGGTACAGCAGGGCTTCGATTTGGTTTGTCAGCAGCGCTCTTTTCTGTTCCTCCACCAGCGCGTCCCCGCTCCCCCCCGTACCGCTATACTGTACGGATGCCGCCACCTCCTCAGCCGTTCCTCTCTCCTCTTGGGCGGGCTGGGTTTGCTCGTCTTCCGCCCCGGATTCTTCGTCCGGACTGCTGGAGAGATCGACTTTTATTTTTTCAACGGGTTCGATTTCGATTTTACCGTCCTCGCGTCCGTTTCCGGTTTCCTCCCGGGCCTGTTCGTCCTTCTTTATGATCACTTCCACGGATTTGATGGACGGCGCGGTCTCCTCTTTGGCGCTCTTGTCGCTTAAGCCGCTCTGTCCGGAAGATATCGCTCCGGTCATGGTCACCGTTACCCGTTCCACCGGCTGTCCGGTTTCCCGTTCGATTTGGTCCTTCATCTGCCTTGCCGCCTCCTCGCCCGTCCACTTCAAAGCCTCCGCTTCATGCTGCTTCCTCAATTCTTCGCCCTGCCTGAGAATGGCTTCGGTGCTGGCTTCCGTTCCACCATCCGCATCGCCCCAATCGTCGGTTAAAGCGGCCACTATTCTTTGCGGAGCGTCGGAGGAAAACAAGCGCATGACCGGAGATAACAGGGTGAGCAGAATCAGCAGGCTGACCACGAATCGCACGTATCGCTCCATTGCCCGGTTGGGAAGCAGCAAGTCAATAAATACCGCTATCAACACTATCGTGATGATCTGTTTCAGCCATTCACCCAGGAATGTCATTCCGCACTCACCGCCTTGCCCTTGCTGCTTAGGATCATTTCATCATCACCGTCACATTGCCGGCCATCAGCATGATCGTGATCGCCAGGAAGAACATCATGCCGACCGCGGCCAGCGCCGCGAATACGTACAGCATGCTTTTCCCGATCGTCTCGAGCGTAGTGACGATCGGCGAGGTCCCGAGCGGCTGCATGACCGCTGCCGATAAATTGAAGATCAGCGCCAGCGTCAAAATTTTGATAGCCGGAAAAGCGCACAGGAACAGGAGAATGATGACGCCGACCAGGCCGATCGAGTTCTTGACAAGCAGGGATGCCGAGATCACGGTATCCGTCGCATCGGCGAACACTTTGCCGACGACCGGAACGAAGTTGCCGGTCAGATATTTAGCCGCCCGCAGCGTCACTCCGTCGGCCACGGAACCGGATATGCCCTTGACGGAGATCACTCCGAGGAAGACGGTAAGCAGGACGCCGAGCATCGCCATTCCTACCGTCCGCAGCAGATTCCCGAGCTGCGTCAATTTATATTTGTCGGACAAGGTGCTGACGATATGGAGCACGGCCGAGAAGAACAGCAGCGGAAAGATGATCGTATGGACGGCCGTGCCTACGGCGTGGACCATGAACACGACAAGCGGATGCGTGACCGATACGGTGACTACATTGCCCATCGACGCCAGCAGGGTGAACAAGAGCGGAACCATCGCCATCATAAAATCGATCATGCGCGTGATCGCGTCGGTCGCATAAGTTACCGCTACATGAAAGCTGTTGATCGCCAGCACGAGGATGACCATGTAACAGATGGAGTAAGCCACCTTGCTGACCTGGTTCCGCTCGAACGCCGTCTGCAATGTCTCCAGGATCATGCTGAACACGGAGAGAAGCACGATCGTAACGAGGATATGTCCGTTGTACAGCACTTCTTGCCACATATACCGGAGCAGGCCGGTTAAGCCGGATTTCAAAGAAAACCCTTGGTCTTGAGATAAAAGCATATCCATAAAGGACGGCATATTCCCGTCCGGAAAAAAGCCCCCATAATCCTTCATCAGACTCTGCCAGTAAGATTCCACCTGATCCGTGGGAAGCTCCTTCGCCTGCCGTTCGATCCATTCGTCGGCAGGTCCTTCGGCCAGCGCCGTTAACGGCATCCAAAAGAGCAGGCATCCGAAGATGAGCAGAAGCATTGTTTCAGGCCGCCATGCGGATGCGGAATTCATTCTCATTCTTGTCCCACCTTCGCTTATGCCGGCAGCAGTTTAATGACCGTCTCGATGACGATGCTGATGATCGGAATAGCCAGTACCATGATTAACACTTTTCCCGCCAGCTCGATTTTGGAAGCGATGCTTTCCTGTCCGGCATCCCGGACGATTTGCGCGCCGAATTCGGCGATATAGGCGATGCCGATGATTTTGAGAATGGTTTTCAGATAGATCATCTGCACCCCTGAGGATTCGGCGAGCTGCTCCAGCACCTCGATAATTCCGCCGATCTTGCCGATCAGGAACAAAAAAATATATATACCGGTGCTTGCGGCGATCAAAAAAGCGAACAGCGGCTTTTGCTCTTTGATCACCAGAATCAGCACCGTCGCCAAGAGTCCGAGCCCTACGATCTGAATCATTTCCACGGCTTCTCACCTACTGGAACAGAAAGATCGATTTGATTTCCTGAAACAGGCTGTCCAGCAGCCGGATGACCATAAACAGCACAACGACGAAGCCGATCAGCGTCACCCAGTGGGCCATGTCTTCTTTCCCCATCTGCTTCAGCACCGTATGGATCATGGCGATGATGATTCCGATGCCCGCGATTTGAAAAATGGCGTTCACTTCTATGTTCATTGATTTGGCACCTCGCTATCATATTCACAGGCGGGTAACAGGAGTAGAGAGGGGTAAGTTCTAATAGAACAGTATGACGATGAACGCTCCGCACAGCAGCCCCAGACTCTTGAACATTTTTTCATAGCGGTTTTGCTCTTCTCGTGCGCAAGCCTCCTCGCTTTCCAGTTGATGGACCGCCGCCATAATGTGGCTGAGCTGGTCCTTTCGGTCGCTTGTCCCCAGATTGAAACTGAGCCCTTTGAGAACATCCTTCTCCGCCGCTTTCATGGCGGTGAATCTCCACCCTTCCTCGATGGCGGTTTGCAGGCTGTCCTGTGCGGTCCGGTTCCAGGGCGGGTTCATATTCTTCGCGGCTCCGTGGAATATCGATTTAATCGGTTCTCCGCTCTGCTCGCCGATCCGTACAAGCGCATCCGGCAGCGGGGTGAAGCCGTACATGATTTCCGTTTGCAGCCGCCGCAGCGCCAGAATCAGCTTGCGGATCTGGTTCGGCCGGTTCGCGTACTGCCTGGCCTGAAGCCAGCCGGCCATCGTCGCGGCCGCGATGACAAGCACGGCCCCCAGCATTTTAAGCATGCTCTTCCCTGCCTTTCCAGCCGGGGTCCTGGACCCTTCGCCGTTTACCGTCCCATAGCCGGAACGCCGCTCCCTGTTCGGTACGCTTCAGCACCGCGTACATCTGAAAGAAGGAGGAGGCGAACAGCTTGGACAGCGCGGGACGGGAAGAAAGCTCCTCGACGCTCGAGCCGTGCGCCGTTGCGATGACGCGGACGCCGGCGTGAAGCGCTTCGGCCAGCGCCTCCGCATCCTCCGCTCTGCCGATCTCATCAACGATGAGCACCTCCGGGGACATGGAGCGGATCATCATCATCATGCCTTCCGCTTTGGGGCATCCGTCCATGACATCGGTCCGCGGCCCTACATCAAAGCTGGGCACTCCCCGCCTGCTGCCCGCGATTTCGGACCGCTCGTCGATGATCGCGACCTTCAGGCCGGGCCATCTCGCTTCGGGATGCCCCCAGGTTCCGGCGCTGATCTGACGCGCCAAATCGCGAATGAGCGTCGTCTTGCCCTGCTGCGGCGGAGACAGGATCAGCGTATGGTATACGCTGTGATGCTTGAAGTCCAGCAGCTGCGGCAGCAGCGGATCGGCGATACCGCGGACTTCCCGCGCAATGCGGATATTGAATCCGCTGATATCGCGCAGATGCTCCACTTTGCCGCCGCTCAGCACGGTCCTTCCGGCTAGTCCGATCCGGTGGCCGCCTCCGATGGTGATGAAGCCCTTACGCAGCTCCTCTTCCATCGTATAGAGCGAGTGGTTGGTGATGAGATCAAGCAGCCGGTTCCCTTCCTGCTTCCCCGGGATGAACGCGGCCCCGCCGTCGCGGGTCAATCCGCCTTCCGGGGTCAGAAAATAATAGCGGCCTCCGGCATTCACTTCAAGCGGTCGCCCCTCCCGGATCCGAACCTCCTCCAGCCCGGTGAACAGCGTAGGCGGAAGCTTGACCAGCAAGGAGCGGATATTGTCGGGAAATACGGTTAGCCAGCTTTGGTCCATAAGCGTTCCCCCAAAACTTTCTCTCTTAAAATGTCATATGTCTTCCAACTTCACGGTATACCTCATGTTTATGCCTGTACTTCGTCTTTATGACGGTAAATCTATCATTTCTTTAAAATACCGATTAAGAGACACGTAACCCCGCATGCGATCCAAACCATCTTCCCCCAAGATAGCTTATCCGCCATCCCTGCAAGTCCGATGGAGGTGGTTAAAATCAGGATGCTGGGGCCTACCAAGGCCAACAAAGAATTGACCGCAAGCGCCTTGTCGACGCGTCCCAGCTTCAGCATCAGCAATGCGGCCAGTATCTCGATCGTCCCCGATATCAGCCGGAGCGATGCCATGCCGGTAACATATTTATCAAGCATAATGCCCTCCTTCTTGTCCAATGTGCTCTCTTATCGATATGCCGGAAAATCGTATTTTAGTAACGGTTGTTTTATCGCTTTTTAACGGTCACCCGCGTCTTTTACAGCTGTCTCAATCAAAAAGCAAAAGCGCAAGTTCCCTGGCCTATGGCCGAGAGACTTGCGCTATAGCAGGAGGCCTACCGCCTTTGCGGAACCCCTCAACAAGCGTGATCGGACGCTACTTTTTCGCTGCCTTCATAATAGGAGCCTCGAATCGAAAAAAAGCTGTCCCTAAGCAATGAAATGCTTAAGGACAGCTCTATGCCGATATCGATGTAACGAATGAACTTCCCGTCTGATTAATTGGGGACTACTATTAACGCCGGTCTTGCGGTCCGCCGACAAATACCTGGCTTTCGGTATCCAGTCCGTAAGCCGTATGAAGCGCCTTGACGACCTCGTTCAGCTTCCCGGCTTCGATCACGCAGGAAACCTTGATTTCCGAGGTGCTGACCATTTTAATGTTCACGCCTTCCTTGGAAATCACATCGAACATTTGCGCGGCAACGCCCGGGTGGCTGACCATCCCTGCGCCGACGATCGAAACCTTCACCAGATTGTCTTCGGAGGTGATTTCCTCATACGGCAATTCGCCGCGAATGCCTTCCAGCACCTGCAAGGCTCTTTCCCGATCCGATAAAGCCACGGTGAAGCTAAAGTCCGCCTTTCCGTCCGTGATGCCGCTTTGGACAATAATATCCACGTCGATTTTGGCCTCGGCCAGCGAGCCGAACACCTTGGCCAGCACGCCGGGAACGTGGGATACGCCGACAATGCTGATCCGGGCCACGTTTTTATCGTAAGCAATCCCGCTGACAACTACACCTTGTTCCATTTTGACTTCCTCCTTGACAACTGTACCTTCATTATGATTGAAACTGGAGCGGACGACGAGACGAACCTGATGATGTTTGGCATATTCCACGGCGCGGGGATGAAGCACGGCCGCCCCCAGGTTGGCCAGCTCCAGCATCTCGTCATACGAAATGGCCTCCAGCTTGCGCGCATTCTTGACGATTCTCGGGTCGGTGGAATAAATGCCGTCCACGTCCGTGTAAATTTCGCAATAATCGGCGGACGTAGCCGCAGCCAGCGCCACGGCCGTCGTATCGGAGCCGCCGCGTCCGAAGGTGGTGATCTCCCCGTCCTCCGTCATTCCCTGGAAGCCGGCCACGATCACGATATTGCCTTCCTCCAGCGCGCGGAGCACCCGCTTTGGATCGATATCCGTAATCCGCGCTTTGCCGTGAACCGGCTCCGTCCGGAACCCGGCCTGCCAGCCGGTAAACGACATGGCCTTGCGGCCGAGCTGGTGGATGGCGATGGACAACAGGGCGATCGAGATCTGCTCTCCGGTCGTCATCAGCATATCCATTTCGCGCAGCGGCGGATCATTGTTCAGCAGCTTCGCCTGATCGATCAGATCATCCGTGGTGTCCCCCATCGCGGAGACGACAACCATCACCCGGTGACCTTCATCCTGTTTTTCCACGACGCGGCGGGCGACCCGCTGCATGCGTTCCGTATCCCCTACGGAGCTTCCTCCGAATTTCATCACATATAAAGCCAACTGAGACCCTCCCTAATGTGTTCCATCCAATCTTCGCAAATTTGCCCAATGGAGTATTATTTGCATTTCTATCGCTAACGCTTTAAACCAGTATAATACGGAAGCCCGGAAGGAAGTCAATGCTTTTGGCGACATCGCCCCAAAAATACGTCGTTCACGCAAAAATATGTGCAAAAAATCCTCCATCCGATAAAGGATGGAGGAGCCTGCTAACGTTGATATCCCCGCCGGTTTCCAGGGAACGGGCATCCGGAAGCCGGTTACGCCCGGGAAATGTATTTGCCTTCGCGCGTATCGATCAGCAGCACATCGTCTTCATTGATGAAGAGCGGCACTTGCACGTTGAGTCCGGTTTCGACTTTGGCGTTTTTGGTAGCGCCGGTTGCCGTGTTGCCTTTGATCCCCGGCTCGGTCTCCACGACGCGCAGCTCGACGCTGTTCGGCAGGTTAATCCCGAGGATTTCGCCCTGGTAGCTGACGATTTTCACGTTCATGTTTTCTTTCAGGAAATTCAGCTCCCATTTCAGTTGATCTTCGGTCAAGCTGAATTGGTCGTAAGTTTCATTGTCCATAAATACATGCTCTTGTCCGCTGGCGTACAGATATTGCACATCGCGGTTTTCGATCATCGCCCGGCCGATCGTTTCGCCGGCGCGGAAAGTTTTCTCCACGGTATTGCCATTGCGGAGGTTTTTCAGTTTGGAGCGGACGAAGGCCGCGCCTTTACCCGGTTTTACGTGCTGGAAATCAAGCACCGTATAAATATCGCCGTCAACCTCGACGGTCAAGCCTGTTTTAAAATCGTTTACTGAAATCACAAAAGAACCTCCTCAAGTGGGTTAAACTATTTTATTTTAAAATGATAAATTCCTTCGTCGATTCGGTCAAGCGGCGAACCCCGGTCTCGGTCACCACGACGTCGTCTTCGATCCGCACCCCGCCGAATCCCGGAATATAAATGCCAGGCTCCACGGTGACGACCATGCCCGGCTGAAGCACCGTATCGCTCTGTTTGGACACTCTCGGCGCCTCGTGCACTTCCATGCCGAGTCCGTGACCCGTGCTGTGTCCGAACCGGTCTCCGTACCCGTAGCGGGATATGATGTCGCGGGCCAGGGCGTCGCCCTCGCGTCCGGTCATGCCCGGCTTCATAAATTCCAGCGTATGCATCTGCGCCTCAAGCACGATATCGTAAATTTCCCGGTGCTTTGCCGTAGGCTCGCCGATAAACACGGTGCGCGTGATATCCGAGCAGTAGCCGTTCAGCAGCGCGCCGAAATCCATCGTGACGAAATCGCCCTGCTGCAAAATCCGGCTGCTCGCAACGCCGTGCGGCATCGCCGACCGTTCTCCCGAAGCGATGATCGTCTCAAAGGACGGCCCGGAAGCGCCATTCTTGCGCATAAATGTTTCCAGCTCAAGCGCCATATCCCATTCCGATACGCCCGGTTTAAGAATATCCAGCATATGCAGGAATGTTCTGTCGGCGAGATCGGCCGCTTCCTTCATCAAAGCCAGCTCTCCCTCGTCCTTGAACATCCGCAGGCCTTCGACAAGCCCGCTGACCGGAACGAGCCGGCAAGGCTGAAGATCGCGCTCGTAGGCACGATAGGTGGAGAATACTACATTTTCCTCCTCGAAACCAAGCGAGGTGATGCCTTCCGCCGCAAGCAGCGACTTCAGGCTTTCCGTTACCGACGGTCCGTGCTCCACAATTTCAAAGCCCGCGGCCTGCTCGGCGGCTTGCGTCATATAACGGAAATCCGTCAGCAGGATCGCTTTATTCTGCGTAATCAATACATAACCCGAAGATCCGGTAAAACCCGTCAAATAGCGGCGGTTCACATCACCGGTAATCCAGACGGCTTCGAGCTGCTGAAGCTTCATCGCTTCGCGAAGCCCGGCAACGCGTGTGCTCCCCATAATTAACTCCCCTTATCATTAACTTTCGAACCGGTTCTCTTAGGCTTGGACGCCGCGGCGCCGCTCCAGTTCGCGCTTCAGCGCCAGCAGCCCCATCTCATATCCGTAAGATCCGAATCCCGCGATCTGCCCGACGGCAACCCCGGCGATCACCGAATGATGGCGGAATTCCTCGCGGGCATGAATGTTGGACAGATGAATCTCCACCGCCGGGATACTGACGGTAGTTAAGGCGTCCCGCAGCGCGTAGCTGTAGTGGGTCAGGGCACCCGGATTGATCAGGATGCCGTCGCAAACCCCGTATGCGGCATGAATCCGGTCGATCAACTCCCCTTCATGGTTGGATTGGAAGAACGCAAGTTCAATCCCTTCCAGCCCGGCGAGCTTGTTCAGCTTTGCTTCAATATCGCTCAAGCTTTCGGAGCCGTATATCCCGGGTTCGCGCACCCCGAGCATATTCAAATTCGGTCCGTTCAGCACAAGGATGCGAACCATTCCGCTCACCCTTCCTGTCTAAGGTCGTTCAAAACGGCTGAAAACCGAGCATTTTGAACAATCTCCGCAAAAATAACCAAAATTTATTTTAACATAGGAGAGAGGAGGTTGAGAAGCTTTTTTGTCCTTACTGCAGCGCTTTCTTCGGCTCCCGAATCCGCTCGTTCGTATACTCTTCCGCCGTCGTATATCCGATAAACAGCCCCCAGAGCAAATATAGACAAAATTCGGTGAAGGTTGTATCGAAGGGCAGCTTCGATGTGGGCGGCATCATTCTAAGCGGCGGGCCGACGGCGATGAAAATGATCACCCACCAAACGATACCGTAAACCAACCCGGGAAACGGACCCTTCAGCTTGCGGAAAGCGAGCGTATAAATTAAGGTGGCTATTATGGAAAATACGATAAAAAACAGCCATCCAACATAATATCCCCGCTGCGTTTGCAGAAACGCGTGCCGGAAAAACGGCTCCACCAAATACCCCGGCACAATCGACGTGAAGCCCAAATAATAACACAGCCCGTGGAGCCCTCCCCAGATTAGCCCGGCAAACAACCCGGTCTGTAGCGTAAAAATCCAAATGTTCGTTCTCTTTTGACGTCTATGTTGATGCTGATCCATGCCATTCGTTCCTTTCCTTGAATATCCCTCGCTGTTTTGGTTAGTATATGCAAATCCAAAAAGCCTAAACAAACTAGAATTTGCTCTTGAAGTTCGTTACAATAGAATTATTCAAGACAAAGAACTATCTTAATCACAACTCTAGGAAGGTGAAATATTTGCCTGAGCAATCAAAACCATCGATTTATGGCGGCCAAGCCGTAATGGAAGGCGTCATGTTCGGAGGAAAATACGTGAATGTCACCGCGGTACGCCGCAAAAACGGAGAGATTACCTTCTTGGAAGTCCCCAAAGAGGATAAGGACTGGGTTAAGAAGCTTCGTAAAATACCGTTGGTCCGCGGCCTGGTCAGCATCATCGACTCCAGCGCCAAAGGCTCCAAGCATTTGAATTATTCGGCCGAGGCCATGGCCGATGACGAGACCGACCCGGAAGAACGCGCCAAACAGAAGGAGAAAGAAGAATCCGGCCTGTCCCTGTCCATGATTTTGGGCGTGGCCGTCGTCGGCGTCTTGTCCTTTATCGTCGGCAAGCTCATCTTCACGCTTGTCCCGGCCCTGCTGGAGCAGTTCCTGTTTCAGCATGCATTTGCCAACCAGACGCTGCATACGCTGATTGAAGGAGTGATCAAAATCGCGCTCCTGCTCTGCTATCTGTGGCTTATGACCCAAACGCCGATTATCAAACGGCTGTTCCAATACCACGGCGCGGAGCACAAAGTCATCAGCGCCTATGAAGCCGGCGAGGAATTGACCCCGGCGAACGTACAGAAATACAGCCGCCTGCATTACCGCTGCGGCAGCAGCTTCATTATTTTGACGGTTATCGTCGGCGTCATTATCTATTCCTTGCCCATCTTCAGTTGGGACAGCGTTTGGGAACGGATGTATATCCGGGTGCTGCTGCTCCCCGTGGTCATCGGCGTTTCCTTCGAATTGCTCCGCTTTACGAATGCGGTTCGGGACATTCCGGTGCTGCGTTATCTCGGATATCCGGGGCTGTGGCTGCAACTGCTCACCACGAAGGAGCCAAACGACGATCAGGTGGAAGTATCCATCGCCTCCTTTAACCGGATGCGCGAGCTGGACGCTGAAATGGAGCGCTCCATGGTGGCCGATGAGTCGGTCAGCGCTTCTCTTGATCCCGTGAAAGGATGATCTCATATGAGGAAACAGGGCGTCCTGTTTTGGATTGTCATCGCCTTTGCTCTATTGGGCATTATTAACGGACTGTTTGGCAGAGGACCTTTGGAGCTGGCGACGATCATTATCCCGCTCATCATCGTGGGCGTCGTGTTCCTGCTCTACAAATTTCCACCACGGAAATATCGACGCCAAAAGGCCCCGAAGATCAAACCGTCGGCGCGCACCATGGCCAAAGTCGCCGCCGAACGCCGGACCGCTTCCGGAGCCAAACGCAAATCATATCCGTTTCGTGTCATTGAGGGACAAAAGGGCAAAAATGAGGACGATTTACCCAAATATCATTAATGCAACTGCGCCTGCTGATACTTTATGAACTGCTCTTCGTAGTACTGGGCATTCCAGTCCCCGAAGAAGCGGTCGCCGGATCTTAGTCCGGATTCATAAAGCAGCAGGCTTTCTTCTTTTCCGAGGTCGAATTGCGTGGTCGAGACGCCGAGCGTCGGTATTTTGATCGTCCGGTAGCGGTTGGATTGTTCGATATAGCGTTCATCGTGGGCGGACAACATCGTCTCCACCAGCGCCTGCAGCATGGAAAAGGGTCCGCGGATTTCATGCGGTTTGTTGCCGTTCTTGCCGACCATTTGAAATCCGACCGTCGGGATCCTCTTCCCGTCAGGCGTGATTTGTTTGCGGTCAAACAGCCATAAGGGGAAATTGCTCAGCAGCCCGCCGTCGACGATATGAAGAAATTGGTCGGGGAATTTCTTTCCCTTGGCGTGTTTGGCCGGAAGCCGAAGCAAGACGGGGTCGAAGAAATACGGGATGCTGCAGCTCATCCGCACGGCTTTGGCCACCTCAAACGTATCGGAACGGAGGCCCAGCTTCGGCAGGTCGTCCGGCAGCACCAGTATTCTTCCTCCGGTAATGTCCGAAGCGATGATCCGCAATCCCCCTTCTTTCAGATCGCCGAACGTCCGCACTCCCTTCTCCAGCAAAACCTGACGAATCCAGGCCTCCAGCGCTTCGCCGGAGTATAGTCCTTTCTTGAGCATCACCCGCAGCGCGGGGCCGATGAACGCCATGTTAAAGATGGCGGCTCTTTTCAGGAAACTTGCAAAAGAGGTCTCCAAAATAATCTCTTTCATTTCCTCGGCATGATATCCGGCCGCGATCATCGACGCGACAATCGAGCCCGATGAAGTGCCGGCTACCTGATGAAAGCGGGCGCCATGCCGTTCCGCCGCCTTCACCGCGCCCGCCAGCGATATTCCCTTGACCCCGCCCCCCTCGAACACCCCGTTGATGAGCATAAAAAACCCCCATCCCATACACAAGTCTATTGCTTATGTATGATGACAGGGGTCGTCTCTATGCTAAATTCAATAATTGCCGTAATAGGTTTGAAGAAGCGGAATCAGTCCGAGCGGGTTTCTTCTTAAATCTTTGGCGCTGAAAAAGATGCTGCCCGAAATTTCCGGAATGCCGCGATTGTATTCCAGCTGATTGATGATTTCCCGGGCGCTGTCCCAGCCGACCTCGGGCGTACCGATTTTATAGGGCGCATGTCCGATATACAGCTTCACGCCCGTCCCTTTGACCTCACCGGCCCACCAGTCGGCCAAGATATCGTAACGGACCTCCGGCCGTGTCAGACTCCAATAGATTTGCGGCGCGACATAATCGATCCAGCCGTTCTTAATCCAGGAGCGGACATCGGCGTAAGTACTGTCGTAAGCCGTTACGCTCGCTCTCGTAGCCGAGCCTGTCACATCGCTGGCTTGGTTGCGCCATACGCCGTAGGGGCTGATGCCGTAGGAAACCGCCGGCTTAAGCTGGTGGATGCGGGTACCGAGCTCGCGTACAAACTCGTTGATGTTGTCCCGCCGCCAGTCGCCCTTGTTCGCCACGAAATTGGCGTTGTACGTTTGATACGTGCCGTCATCGTCGAACTTGGCGGAAGCCGTCTCGCCGGTCGGATAGAAATAGTCGTCGAGATGGACGCCGTCGATATCGTAGCCTTGAACCACTTCCATAATCGCCTCGATCACATGCTCGCGCGCCGCGGGAATCCCCGGATTGATGTACAATTTGCCGCCGAATTTCACGATCCACTCCGGATGCAGGTTCGCCACATGGCCGGCGGGAAGCTTGCCGGCATCGCTGCCCGTGCTGGCCCGGAACGGGTTGAACCAGGCGTGGAACTCCATGCCCCGGCGGTGAGTCTCTTCGATCAGGAATTGCAGCGGATCGTAGCCCGGATCTTTCCCTGCCGTGCCTGTCAAATAAGAGCTCCACGGTACAAGCGAAGAAGGGTAAATCGCGTCGGCCGAAGGGCGAACCTGAACAAAGACCGCATTTATGCCCATATCCTGAAGCTCATCCAGCAGTTTGACATATTCTTGTTTCTGGGCGTCCGCATTCCCGTAAGAGGCTTTGCTCGGCCAATCCAGATTGGATACGGTCGAGACCCAGGCGCCGCGCAACCCGTCACTGTTTGCGCTCTGCCCCGGCTGAGCCGGGCTGGTTGGCTCCACAGGCGGTTCCGTAATCACCGGCCATCCGCTTGCCCCTTCCGCCGAGGTCAGCGAGATAGTCTTCGATGTTTGATCCCAGTCGACAACCAGGCCGAGCTGCTCGCCGACAAAACGGAGCGGCACCATCGTCCGGCCGTTTTTATTTTCCACGGATACGTCGAGCGCCACCGCCGTGCCGTTCACCTGCGCCGTTTCCTTCCCGATCCCAAGCGTAAGCACATTGCCGTCCTTCCGGATCACTGCGCTGCGGGATGCCGCGGACCATTCCACCTGAGCCCCCAGCCCTTCGCTGATCACTCTCATCGGTACCATCGTTACATTTTCCTTGGACTTAATATAAGGGGCGGAATCGCTCTTCAGCAGTACGCCGTCCAGAAAAATTTGAATGCCGCTCTCCGCGGCGGCCTGCGTTTTCCCCGATGCGGCAAACGGCCAGACCAGCATCAGGATCAACAGAGGGATCATCCAGGTTCGTAAATGTTTCATCAGCAACCTCCATTTTAAAATAATAGAACATTATGACTCTATTACTTGTAAACGCCACCCACCCTGCAAGAGTTGCGGAGAAACGGACAATTTTCCGAAAAATGTCCATTAAAAAAACATCTGTCTCACCCGACAGATGCTTCTAAGTTGGCGTTCGCGTTATGGAGTTTGGTATGCTGACGGCTTCACGATTCTCCCAACAGTTCCTGCTGAATTTTGCGCAGATCCTCGGTCCGGGACTCGTCCCGTTTGAAATATTCGACCAGGCCGGCGATGCAGGTGATGGAATCCCAGCTCAAATGATGCTCGATCCCTTCCACATCCTTGTAGATGTTCTCCCGGGCGACGCCGATCATCTCCAAAAATTCCTCAAGCAGCTCATGGCGGTCGACGAGCCGTTTTCCGATCTTCTTTCCTTTGTTGGTCAGAACCAGTCCCCGGTATTTTTCGTAAATTAAATATTCGTCTTTATCCAGCTTTTGAATCATCTTCGTGACGGATGAAGGATGTACTTCCAACCCTTCCGCGATATCGGAGACCCGGGCGTATCCCTTCTCGTCGATCAATTTGTAAATACGCTCCAAATAATCTTCCATACTGGGCGTTGGCATCTTGGTATAACCTCTTTTCCATGAGTTCAAGCGGCACACTCGCAAGGAAACCCGCTACCTTATAATGATACATGGTATACTCGTCCATTTGCAAGTCTATCAAAATTTCAGCCACTCCGGCGTCAACTGCTGCAGCCAGATCGTAATTTGCGCCATCCGGTTGGTAAACAGCAATATCCCCATCAGCAGCATAATCCCTCCGCCGATTTTCATCATGGCGCCCGAATAACGAAGGATCCATTTGGTGGAGCCGATAAAAAAGGCCAGCGCGAAAAACGGCAGCGCGAAGCCGATCGTATATGCCGTGATCAGCGGGAGCCACGCCCCCGGCTGACTGACCGCCAGCGCGATGATCGCGGCCAGAATCGGGCCGACGCAAGGAGACCAGCCCGCCGAAAAGCCGATGCCGAAAATGAAGGAGCCCACATACCCGGTCGGCTTGAATTTGAGATTGATTTTCCGTTCGCGGAGCAAAAATTTCGGCTGAAAAACACCCATCAGGAACAGGCCCATCAGGATGATCAGCAGCGCGGAAAGCTGGCGGATGAGTCCGCGGTGTTGATTGAAAAACTCGCCGAAAAGACCGGCCCCGAACCCCAGCGTATAAAAAACGGCGGAAAAGCCGAGAATGAACGCCAGCGTATGGGTCATCGTCCGGAAACGGACCTCCCGCTTGTTCTGCTCGGTCTTCAGCGTATGTACCGACATGCCGGTAATATATGATAGGTAGGACGGATATAAAGGCAGGCAGCACGGCGAAATGAAGGAGGCGACCCCCGCGCCGAAAGCGACCCAAATATTGATGTCAGCCATGAGCAACCTCCCGAACCGGGTTTCTACTATTTAATAATAGGCAGTTAGGCGGAAAAGCCTTTTTTGCCGAGCAGCGTCAAAATGAGCATGGCGATCAGCAGCAGCACGATGGTTGCGCCGGGGGCCAGATTCCAGATTCCGGCCGTCACCAGACCGGCGACCACGGCAATTTCCGCGATCACGACGGAGAAAATGACCGATGTCTTAAAGCTTCTGGCAATAATCAGGCTGCAGGCCGCCGGAATCGTCAGCAAAGCGGAAACCAGCAAGGAACCGACGATCTTGATCGCGGTACTGATGACCAGCGCCGTCATGACCGTAATGAGCAAATTCAGCAGTTTTACGGGGAGTCCGCTTACCGATGCGGCGTCTTCCTCGAAGCTGAGCAGGAACATCTCCTTGAAAAAGATCGAGATGACCGCCACGACGACAACCGTAACGGCTCCAACCACGTACAGATCCGTCTTGTCGAGCGTATAGATGCTGCCGAACAAATAACTGACCACATCGCTATTGTAACCCATCCCCAGCGTAAAGAACAGGGAAGCGAGAGCTACGCCCCCGGCCATAATGACGGCGATCGACAGCTCGGCGTAGCTCTTGTAAGCTTTCCGCAGCTTCTCGATCGCAAACGAGGCAACGACCGCAAATATAAGTCCGACCCCGATCGGGTATGCGTTGATCAAAAAACCGAGCGCCACACCGGCGATCGTCACATGGGCCAGCGTGTCTCCGATCATGGACAGCCGACGCAGTACGAGAAAGATGCCGATGAGCGGAGCGGTGAGCCCGATAAGCAGCCCGCCCGTCAGCGCTCTTTGAAAAAAATCAGCACTTAAAATTTCCAAATGTCACATCTCCTAAAGAGTTTATCAATATCTGCTATAATAGCGAATGCTGCAGGCCGGGTATGGCGCAATCCTGTTCGTGCGAATGGCGGGCATAGAACTTGATCCCTCCCGCGCGTTCGCGCGGTTCTTTGCCGAGATACCCTTCGATCATCTCGATATCATGGGAAACCATCAAAAAGGTCATGTGATGATGGGCATGCATATGGAAAATGAGCTCGAAGAAGTCGGCCTGGGTCTGGGCATCGATGCCGACCGTCGGTTCGTCCAGAATGAGCAAATCCGGCTGGTTGATTAGCGCCCGGGCGAGGAACACACGCTGCTGCTGGCCGCCGGACAGCTCGCCGATCCGCTTGCCGGCGATATCGCCGATCGACATGACCTCCAAGGCGTCGTCGCATTTTTGCTGATCGTGCTTGCCGATGCGCTTAAACAGCTTCTTGTTGCTGTACAGTCCCGACATGACCACTTCCCGTACCGTTGCGGGAAACAGGGGGTTGAACGAATTTTTCTGCGGCACATAGCCGATCCGCTCCCAATCGCGGAACCGCCGGACCGGCTGTCCGAACAGCCGGATTTCCCCCGCGGAGGGCCGGAGCAATCCGACCATCATCCGCAGGAGCGTCGTTTTGCCGGCACCGTTGGAGCCGATCACGCCGACGAAGTCCCGCTCTTTGATCACCAGGCTCAGGTCCGTAATGACCTGCTGATCCTTATATGCGAACGACACGCGGTCGAGCTCGATGATATTGTCATGGCAGTATGCCGCCGAAGCGGCGATATCCGATTTCATTAGTCTTCGTCCTTCCGGTTCTTTAAGAGATTATTCAAAAAATCCTCTCTTTATTGTAGAGCGAGAATCAAATTTTGCAAATTTTTCTCCATCAGGGTGAAATAATTATCCCCGGCTTCCTGCTGCTGCTTCGTCAGTCCCTCCACCGGATTCAGCACGAGCGTCTCCACGCCGGCTTCACCGGCCAGCGTCTTAGCCAGTTTATCGGAAACCAGCTCCTCGAAGAAAACATAGCGGATTCCTTCGTCTTTCACCAATTTGGACAGCTCCACCAAATCCTGAGCCCGCGGCTCGGCATCCGGCGACAGGCCCATAATGGTGTGCTGCGTCAGCCCGTAATCCCGGCACAGATAGCCGAACGCCTGATGCGATACGACGATCTCTTTCTTCGGCAAGCCCGACAGTGCGGCGGTAAATTTGGCGTCAAGCTCATCCAGCTTTTGGCTGAGCTCAGTGAAGCGGGCTTCGTAACCTTCTTTATGATCGGGGTCAACCTGGATATAGCTGTCTTTAATATTTTCAGCGATGATTTTCGCGGATTTCGGGCTTACCCAAGTATGCGGGTCTATGTGATGCGTATCTTCGGACTCTTCCGCGTTCCCTTCTTCATGCCCGTGCTCGTCGCCATGCTCGTCTCCATGCTCGTCTCCATGTTCTTCGCCGTGTCCGTGCCCGTCGTCCCCTTCCGCATCGATCAGCTCGATGCCTT
This sequence comes from Paenibacillus haidiansis, assembly GCF_036553665.1. Lineage (NCBI taxonomy): Bacteria > Bacillati > Bacillota > Bacilli > Caryophanales > Paenibacillaceae > Paenibacillus > Paenibacillus haidiansis. Next base: position 287,149 of record NZ_JAZHPZ010000001.1, read on the forward strand.
TGCTGACTTCCACGGTGACCAGGGACGAGCCGCTGTCGATTCCTTTCAGGAAGTTCGGCACCCAGCCCTCAAGCCCGGCACCATTATACAAGAACAGCTGTGCTTTCGAGGTGTTGAGAATGTCCTGACTGCGCGGCGTCCAATCGTGCGGCTCCACCCCGGCCGGAAGCAGGTTGATCACATTGGCGTCCTCTCCGCCGATCGTCTTGGCGAATTCATAAATCGGATAAAAGCTGGTGACCACATTGACCTTGCCTTCCACAATCCCTCCGCCGCTGTTCTTGCCGCAGCCGGCGATGACGAGCAGCATTGCCGTCAGTAATAGTAATGGCTTCCATCCCTGCTTTATGTACTTAATCATTATTTACTCCCTTTCTTAATCGTAATTTTTACAATTATGATTATAGAGGCATGGTAAACGGGGTGTCAACCACTTTTTCATATTCCTAGTATTGGAGCCGCCGACGCAAAAAAAACGCCAAGGGCGCACCCTTGGCGTGAAATCGGTAAAATTATTTTACGATCGCCCCGTTCGGCATCGAAGCGGGCACCGTGGCAATGCTCAACTGATCTCCCTCGGAAGCGCAAAGTATCATCCCTTGGGACAGCTCCCCGCGCAGCTTCACCGGCTTCAGGTTCGTCACGCAAATCACTTTGCGGCCTACCAGTTCATCGGGCTTGTAAAACTTCGCGATGCCCGATACTACCTGCCGCTGCTCGAAGCCGAGATCGAGCTGCAGCTTGAGCAGCTTGTCGGCCTTCGGCACCGGCTCGCACGCCAGCACCTCGGCGACGCGCAGCTCGACCTTGGCGAAATCGTCGATGCCGATTTCGGGCTTCGGCTCCGGCTTGGCGGCAGCTTCCGCCGCTGGGCCGCCTGCAGCAGCCGATGCCGTCGCTACGCCTTCGGCCGCCTTATCCGCAGCTTCAGCCGTCGCTCCGCCGGACATCGAGTTCGAGATGAACTCGATCTCCGCCTCCGCTTCAAGCCGCGGGAAGATCGGCTCGCCCTTGCCCACCTTCGTTCCGGCCGGAACGAGGCCGAACGTCTTCGTGCTTTCCCAGGTCGTCAGCTCACCCGGTGTCAGCCCCAGCTGCGCCCAGATTTTCGCCGGCGCCTGAGTCAGGAACGGCTGCAGCAGAATCGAAGAGATTCTCAGCGATTCCACGAGGTGAGCCATTACCGAAGCGAGCTCGTCTTTTCTCGCTTCATCCTTGGCGAGCACCCATGGCTGGGTTTCGTCGATATACTTGTTGGTCCGGCTGATAAACGCGCTGATCGCGGTGAGCGCTACGGAGAATTCGAGGTTTTCCATCACTTCCTCGACCTTGGCCACCGTTTCCCGCGCCAGCTTCGACAAATCCGCATCGTACGGCGTTACATTAGGACGGAAAGCGGGAACCTCGCCGTCAAAATATTTGCCGATCATCGCCACCGTCCGGTTGAGCAAATTGCCGAGATCGTTGGCAAGGTCGGAGTTCACCCGCTGCACGAAGCTTTCCGGCGTAAACGAGCCGTCGGCGCCGAACGGAACTTCCCGCAGCAAATAATAGCGGGTGGCGTCGAGCCCGTAACGGTCGATCAACACAACCGGGTCCATGACGTTGCCTTTCGATTTGGACATCTTCCCGCCCTTCATGAGCAGCCAGCCGTGGCCGAACACTTTCTTCGGCAATGGCAGATCCAGCGCCATCAGCATGATCGGCCAGTAAATCGTATGGAAGCGGACGATTTCCTTCCCGACCAGATGAACATCCGCCGGCCAGTAGCGGTTGAACAGCTCATCGTTATCCGTACCGTAGCCGAGCGCCGTAATATAATTGGACAAAGCGTCGATCCAGACATAAACGACGTGCTTCGGATCGCCTTTTACCTTGACGCCCCAGTCGAATGTCGTTCTGGAGACGGCCAAATCCTCCAGCCCCGGCTTGATGAAATTATTGATCATCTCGTTTTTGCGCGACTCCGGCTGGATGAAATCGGGATTCTCCTCGTAGTATTTCAGCAAGCGGTCGACGTAATTGCTCATACGGAAGAAATAGCTCTCCTCCTTGACCAGTTCCACCGGGCGTCCGCAATCCGGACAGTTGCCGTCGATGAGCTGCCGCTCCGTGAAGAAAGACTCGCAAGGCGTACAATACCAGCCTTCGTATTCTCCCTTGTAGATGTCGCCTTTTTTCAGCAGTCGGTCAAAAATCTCCTCGACCACCTTCTTGTGCCGCGGCTCGGTCGTGCGGATGAAATCGTCGTTGGAAATGTCGAGCTTTTTCCACAGGTCCTTAATGCCCTTCACAATATCGTCGACGAATTGCTGCGGAGTTTTGCCGGCCTCTTCGGCCTTCCGTTCGATCTTCTGTCCGTGCTCGTCCGTGCCCGTCAAATAGCGGACATCGTATCCGCGCAGACGCTTGTAGCGCGCGATCGCATCCCCGGCCACCGTCGTGTAGGCGTGCCCGATATGGAGCTTGTCGCTGGGATAATAAATCGGGGTTGTGATGTAGAACGTCTTTTTGTCTGACATCATAGTTCATCTCCTTATTCATTTCGAATTTATTTCGGAAAATTGAAAAACAAAAAACTCCCGCCCCATCATGGGACGAGAGAATGCTCACGCGTTACCACCCAAATTCCCCGCCGCTTCACAGCAGTGCGGGCTCAGCCGGTCAATTTTGACCCCTCCAATAACGCCGGATGCCGCGCCTCTCCCTTATCGCCTTGTCAAAGCAAGCCGACTCGAAAGCGGGTTCTCCCGGACCATTTTCCAAGGGGGACCCAGACCGGTTCTCAGCTACCCCGGCTCTCTGCGCTGGACCACGCGCCCTGTACTTATCCGTTCATCGAAACATTACATTATATTCTCTTATATTATGAAAAATTGATCCGGTATGTCAAGGTCAAGACAACCGAAACTTACGACTTAAGAGTCGTGTTTACCTTTATGTCCAGCCAATCCAATTGGACCGGATGATCGAGCGCCTTGATTCCGATTACATGCCGCCCTGGGCCAATGTTTAGTTCCCCGCTGATCTCATAATCGGACCAAGCCTGCGAAACCACATCCAACGTTATCTTTTCCCGCTCATTAACGGTTACTTCAATTTTTGCATTTCCCTCGGGCGCCGCCGCTCGAATGCACAATAGGAGGGTTTTACTCGCATCCGAATTCTCCGGATAAACATTGAATTCATAGTTAAACCAATCTCCGGTGTGTGCTTGCAGGAGGAGCCGATCTTCCTCGGCCCACGGCTCTCCACCGCCATGCTGAAAATTCGGTTCCGTCCGCAGGCTTCGGATGAACCGGATGTCAGTTCCGTCCTCTTGCCGAAAGCCGATATTACACTTGGCGGCGTTCTGCAAACCATAACTTACCCCTTGACCCTTATGACCGTAAAATATAGCCGGGTAACGCAATGGCGGCCTGCGGAACAGCGCATTGACCACTTCCTGATAATAATCGCAGTTCTCCAGCCGCATATTGGACAAAAACTCCCGCAATACCGCCTCAGCTTCCTCCGCATTCGGCTTGCTTCCGCCTTGCAAATAATCGACCAGCAGTTGCCAGTTCGCAGGCTTGCGAATCGAGCATGGCGAATTGTTCGTATCGATCTTTTTCCAGGTCCAGAAATTCCAGGAGACCTTCAAGTCCTCGTACATGCCGAAGGCGCCCACATACCATTCCAGATTGTTCTCGCCGCCCTCCCCCATAAAGATCGGGACATTCCACTCCTCCCGTTTGTCCAGAAACTGTTGGATGCTCGCCTGATCGGGATTATTCCAGTATTTGTGGAACTGGAGCATCAAATTGTCGTCGAATTTTTCGTCAAATATACTCCAATCCGTTGCCCAGTGGGCTCCCTCCAGAATAATCATATGGTTGCGGTCCACCCGGCGGATCGCTTCCGTCATTTCTTTGTACAGTGGCATTATCCGGTCATTATACCCGTTGAACCACTCCGGCAGGGGCTCGTTGAGCAGATCATACCCCGCGACGATCCATTCGTCTTTATACCGTTCGGCTAGTGCCGCCCATAATTCGACAGCCGCCTTCCGGTGGCCCTCATTAACGAACAGCTCGGGCAGGTCACGTTCCGAATCGTCGATGTTCGTCCCCGTCTGACCGCCCGGCGCCCCGTGCAAATCCAAAATCACATACAACCCGTACTGCTTGCACCACCCGATCATTCGGTCCAGCAATTGAAGATGCTCCGGCTTTAGTCTTAGCGGTTCCTCCTCCTCAATCAGAAAACGGGCGTTGATCGGCAATCTCACGGAATTAAACCCCTCTTCCGCAATCCGCCGGATATCGGCTTCCGCCGTATGGGCGTTATAGTATTCATGCCAGAACCGTGCCGCCTTCTCCTTGCCGATCAACTGCTCGATCATACGTTCGATGCGCCGCGGGCGGTCTCCTTCCTCCGGAAACCTCCACATATATCCCTCGGGCAACAACCATCCGCCAAAACCTACGCCCCGAAGCAGGACTTCCCGGCCTTCACCATTCACCAGCCGCTGCCCGTCCGCTCTTAAAAATCCGCTCACTTCCCCTTGTTGACCGTACATTTCAATCTCATCTCCCATTGTTTATTGTAAAAAAGGCTAGCCTTTAACTGCTCCATCTACAACACCGTTCAAAATGTACTTCTGCAGTAACAAGTACAGGATAATTACAGGCAGCATGGTCAGGATCAACGCAGCCAAAATAGCGGACCAATCGTTGTTTCCATACTGTCCGAACAGCATGTTGGTTGACAAAAGCAAGGTATACGTATCCGAATCGGTCAGCATGAGCAGCGGCAGAAGGAAATCGTTCCAGATCCACAGCGCATTCAAAATCGCAATCGTGGCCGTGACGGGAAGCAGCAGCGGAAAAATAACCGTGAAGAATAATCTCAGTTCCCCGCACCCGTCGATGACAGCCGCTTCATCCAATTCGCGCGGAATGGACTTCACGAACCCGTGGTAAAGAAAAATGGCCATGGAAACGCCGAGACCGATATAAATCAAACCAAGACCAACCGTGGAACCCTGTACGCTCAGAAGCTTGGCAATTTTGTTCAACGTGATCATCACGGAATGAAAAGGAATCAACATAGACATGACGAACAGGGCAAACAAGAATCCGCTAAGCTTACCCGGAGTTCGCGATAATTTATAACCGGCCATCGAGGAGAACACGATAATGCCGATCAGCCCGATTACCGTGACGGCAACTGTATTCCATAGACTCCGCAAAAAGTCGATTTTGTCGAAAGCGTCCGAATAGTTGGCGAACTGAATCTTAGAAGGGAAGGCCAAAATATTGTTCAACATCTCCCCCTCGGTCTTGAATGAGTTCAATAGCCCCATGAATATTGGAAATAACGTGAACGCGGCGGCGAGGGCAAGAAACAGGAATATCAGTACTGATCCTGGTTTCCAGGTACGTTTTCCGAGACGATCTCCTCCGGTAACAGGCTTATTCCGTAAAGCTCGGTTTGCATTCGTACTCACGCTTCCACCTCCCTCTTCTTCATCACCCGCAGTTGAATCATTGTTATGATGAAGACCACCAGGAACAGAATCATCGCCTTGGCGCTGGCATAACCGTAACGGCTGTTCATGGCAAAGGCTTCCTCGTAAATATTCAGGGCGATGACCTGCGTGGAACGGCCCGGTCCGCCGCCTGTCAGCGAAAATACGGCATCAAATACTTTGAACGAAGAATTCAGCGTGACAAACAGGCCTATCGTCAATGCCGGATAAATCATCGGAAGCGTCACATGGCGGAAAATATGCCAAGCATTCGCCCCGTCGATCGCAGCCGCTTCTTTCAAGGTTTTCGGCACGCCCTGCAATGCGGCGATATAAATAACCATCAAATAGCCGACCCCGCCCCAAAGGGATACCACCAGAATGGCAAAGAACGAAAAGTTCGGATCGCCGATCCAGGACTGGTCGAGAAATTTAAATATCGTGTGTTCGGCAATATAGGGAAGAACCTTGGTGAAAATAAACATCCACATAAACCCGCCGATAATCATCGAAATCATATTCGGCATAAAAAATATCGTACGGAACCACACTTTACTGCTCGCCCGTGACTCTATGAAAACGGCAAGCAAGATCGCCAATATATTTTGCAGGATCACCATGTAAAAGACATATTTAAGTGTGAAAAGAAGAGAATCCCAAAAGATGGGATCCTGTTTGAAAACCTCCACATAATTATCCAGGCCGACAAAGCTGTAGCTTCGGGTTAATCCGTTCCAGTTGGTCAAGCTGTACCACACGCCTCCGGCAGCGGGCACAAGGAAGAATATGACGTAGAACAAAAGTGCGGGCAACACGAACCCCAGCAGCGTGAAAATCGTTTTATGCCGATGAAAAATACTCATTACTGGTTACCTCTCACTCCGGCCGCCCATGCTTTATCCAAAGCTTTGATCATATCTTCCTTGGTTGCGTCTTTCGCGTAATAGCTTTGCAACTGCTTGGCCGTCTCGTCGGTTACCCCGTTCGGGAGCGACAAATCCTGATAAGCCTTCCCTTGGGATACATACTGTGAAGCTTCGTCGACCCACGGGAACGTTTCATAATGATGGACATTAGATACCGGGTTGAATTTCAATTCTTCGAACAATGCGGACGATTCCTGAGCATCGAGAATAAAGTTGATCAGTTCCATCGCCACTTCCTTGTTTTCGCTTGTAGGCGAAACCGCCAGCGAAGTGGAAGTCGATAGATTGATCATCGTACTGTTCGGATCATTGCTTACTGGGAGCGGGGCGACACCGATCTGCATATCCGGATTCACTTTGAGCAATGTCTCGGCCTGCCAGGTTCCCTGCACCCACATGGCCGCCTTCCCGTTGGCGAAATCGGCCGATCCGGTCGCACCGCTTACCTCGAACGGTTTGTCCGTCCCGTTTTCCATGATAAGATCGATAATGTTAAATACGTCTTCCACGTCTTTATAAGAAGCGGTGCCTTCATTCATTTGCTGGATCCAGTTCGGATGCTCAGAAGTGACAATGCCGCCAAGGGATAATGCCATCATCAGCTGCGGAATCCAGGATTCCTGGAACGCCAGCAAAAAGGGCTTGACGTTATTGGCATTCAACTTATCCACGACCGCTTTCATCTCGTCCAAGGTTTGCGGCGGCGTTAACCCGAGGTCTGCAAATATCTCCTTATTGTACAGGTATCCCCAGGAAAGACTCTCCAGCGGCAGCGCAACCACTTTGCCGTCGTAAGTTACCGTTTGCTTGACGCTGTCGTACAGATCCCCGACAAACGGCTGGTCGGATAAATCCGTCAAGTATCCGGCTTCATAATAAGTCGGAATATCGGCAATCGCATGAAGTGTAAAGAGATCCGGTGCGTCGTTGGAGGCCAGCCGCGTTTGCAGAATCTGCTTGGCTTGGTCGGAATTCGGCATCTCCAGTTTAATGGTCACATCCAGATTTTTCTCGGCTAGCATTTTGGCCTTGAATTTATCGAAGTACGCTTCGAACTGGTCTTTAAAACGCGGGAAGCTCATAAATACTTTGAGCTCGACTTCCTTCGGTTTGTCCCCGCCCGCTCCGTTTGCATTACCGCCTGTCGAAGCCGAGCCGCAGCCTGCGATCACCGACAGCGCGAGCACGCAGGTCAGCATAAGTTTAAGCGCTTTCTTCATGTGCAATACCCCCTAGTTAATATCGATTACATAGCCAGTATATAGGAGTACTATTTACACATCTTTTGAACATATTGCCTTCACGCATTGGATTATTTTGATCCGTCATTCATCCCTGCGCATCTCACCGGGCGGAATCCCGTAAAATTTCTTGAACACCCGGTAAAAATACGTCAGGTCTTCATAACCCGCCAGCTGCGCCGCATATTTAATCGGCAATCCCTGCTCCACAATCAGCTCACGCGCCTTATTCATCCGGTGGCGAAGGATCGTGTCCGATACATTCTCTCCGGTATGCTGCTTGAACATTCTACTCAAATAAGTCTTACTGACATAGAAATACCGGGCTACCGATTCAAGCGAGATATCGTCGGCAAAATGCTTGGCGATATAATCATTAACCTCATCCAAATCCAGTCGTCCCTTGTTCTTATTCATTTCACACAGATTCATTGCCGCTTCAAAAATGGTCCCCAGCTCAGCCGTTGCTTCCGTAAATGATTGCCATGGAGCCTCATTCGCTTCTTCGCCTATTGCCGGGTCATAAAGATCGCTGATCTCCTCCAGCACCAAATCATGCTCTGCCGAAAACTTGCCCAGGATCAACAAGAAATCATGACCGACTTGTCCAGCCATGGATCTCCCCGCCCCATCGGGGAATTTACCTGTCAGGAATATTCCCAAACTCTTGAATTCCATCTGTAAGGCCTTCTTGTCCAATGTAAGCAAGTAACCGAAAATACGCTGGCGGTACGCCAAATACTCGTCCAATATTTCCTTATCGGTAAAAACAAGCGGTATGTTGGGTGGCGTTGCCGTCTTTTGCAGCGTCTCGACCGCTTTGACGCTGCGGGCTAGAGCTTCGTTCAATTCATCCGGATTCACCGGCTTGAGCAAATATTCCACAGCCCTGGAGCGAATCGCTTGTTTCAGATAGACAAAATCGTCATAACCGCTCATCACGATAATCTGAATATTCGGAAATTTGGCGCTCATTTCCTTAAGCAGGGCTGCCCCTTCCATTCCAGGCATTCTCATATCAGTCAACACGATGTCGGGCTCCAGCTCTTGAATCATCTTCAGACCCAAAATTCCGTCTTCCGCTTCGCCTGCGATCTCAATCCGATGGTTCTCCCATTGTCCTAAGGCCTTTACTACTTCCCTCGACCATGGTTCGTCGTCGATAATCAATAACCGATGTTGGTTCATCCGCTGCGATCCCCCTATTTTTTATGCACGGCCGGCAGAACAGCCACAACCATCGTTCCTTCTCCTGCCTTCGAAAAAATTCGAAGTCCATAATGCTCACCGAATTGCAGTCTTAAGCGATCATGTACATTCTTGATACCGATGCCTCCCCTTCGTTCGCCCGGGGCAGGTTTGATTTCCGCGTATCTTTCATCTTCCCCCCGTTTTAAACGCATACGAATCTCATGCAATTTCCCTTCAGATATCCCGATCCCCTCGTCTTTAATGGCAATCATCATCCGGCCGCGTACACCGGTGATCCGGATATGCAGCTTCCACCTGCCTTCCTTAGGTTGCAGCCCGTGATCAAATGCATTCTCTACCAATGGCTGGAGGGTGAATTTGGGCAGTATGCAGTCCAGCAGTTCGTCCCCTATATACTGTGTGACTTGACACCGGCCCGCAAACCGGTTCTCTTGAATAAAAATATAATTCCGTGTATGATTCAGCTCCTTATCCAACGTAACCATCTGGCTGTCCGTCCCTCCGCTGATCGCATACCGCAGAAGGTCCCCGATAACGCTTGTGATTTTGTAGATGTCCGGAACCCCTTTGACGAGCGCCATCCCCCCGATCATATGCAGCGTATTGTTAAGAAAATGGGGATTGATTTGAGCCTGCAGTGCCATGAGCTGCGCGTTTTTCACATCGATTTCACGCTGATACTCTTCCTCGATCATTTCTTTCATGCGCTGCATCATCGAGTTATAGCCGCTTTCCAGCAGGCCAATCTCGTCCCGGGTCTGTACGGACGTCATCTCAAAATCGGATATGCGCGTTTTCCGCATTCTCCGAGCCAAGGCAATAATCGGCCTGGTAATCTGCAGGGAAACTATTACCGAGAGCAGGATCGAAAACGCCGCAAACAACGTTCCGGTCAATATCCCCGCACGGATTGTCCTTTCCGCACTCCGGCTTACGGTTGACCTTGGAATAACTTTGATGACGGTTAACTGGCCGCCGCTGACACTATTGATAAAATAAAAATTTTGATCGCTTTTATGGAACTGGAATCCCGCTTGCTGCGGATGATAACCTGAGAACTGCTCATTGATGATTTCGTCATACGGCTCTTTTTCATTGACCGAAGAAAGTTTGGTCATTGAATCGTTCAACAGATATACCGAGCTTTCTTGCTCGGACTGAAGTATTTGCACGATCTCCTGCCATATTTCTTCGTTCAGGCGTACCGATATCGCCCCCTGCAATTTCCGGTCTTCAAAACGGTTAATCCCGTGATAAACATGGATGGAACCATTGGAATAGGCAAAATACATATTTTTGATCGCACCCTCCAGCAAACGCTTCCAAGGCTCTTTATGCAGATCCAATCTGGCACTGTTCATGCCAACATAATCGACCGTGTAAGCGAGCTTCTGGGTTTCGCCGTAAAGAGTTAGGTTATCGATCTTCCGGGAATTCGCAAAAAATGTTGAGGTCAAAGTTTCACGTATCAAATTATGTGTCCTGTAGCTATCCTGATCCCCAGGGCCCTCCGCCGATTGAATACTTTGCATCAACTGCTCGTTGATTTGAAGCGTATAGAACAGCCTGTCCATTTGTGCGATCAATTCGCTCAAATATTGGTCCGCCCATATCATTCGGGAAGTATTAGCATCGATCATTTCTTTCTCAACCGATGCCCTCGTGTTATTTGTCGCAATCCAAGTAATAATGACGACAGGCAATGTGGTCAGGCAGATCATGATTAGCATCAGCCTTAACCTTATTCCGGTTCGCTTCATCCCGCCTTACCTCCCTCTGGCTGACTAAATCCATAATAAATCGTTCATAAAAATAGGCCAACCAGAAACTCTGGCTGACCTAGCCCTTAATAAACAGCCTGCGGAGCTGCATTAAGGTTCCTGTTTGTATACTCAGTTACCCTTCTCTCCATTCGGAACTGGCTCGCCCTTCCCCCGCTTCGGCGGCACCGGATCAAGCCCGCCCGGATGGAACGGATGGCATTTGCATATTCTTTTGGCCGCCAGCCAAGAGCCTTTAAGCGGGCCGTGCACCTCGATCGCTTCGAGCGCATAAGCCGAACAGGTAGGGTAAAACCGGCAGGTCGGCGGTTTAAGCGGGGAAATAAATTTCCGGTAGAAATGAATCGGCCCCTGAAACGTCTTGCGTGCGATGCCCATTTCAGTTGACCCCGCTTCGCTCTGCAGCCTGTTCCTTCTCCGCTGCTGCGTCCTTCCGACAGTTCTTGCAATAGCCGAACACTTCGAATTTATGCTTGACCACTTGAAACTCCTCCGGCGCATCGGTCAGCGGCATCGGACAAAAGTGGATCGGATACGTTTTCTGGCATTGCAGGCAGATCATATGGTGATGATGATGTCCTTCACTGCTGCAGCCGGCACGAAATTTCAGGCCGTCTTCAAAGACAACCTGCTCAATCGCCCCCAGCTCTTCCATGACCCGGAGGTTCCGGTACACCGTATCAAAGCTGAGGCCGCTGTACTCCTTGCACATATATTCATAAACGTCCTTGGGCGTCAAATAACCGTCGCGCTCGGCAAACAGCTTCGCCAGGCTTCTGCGCTGGTCGGTAATCCTGAGGCCCTGGGCGGACATGACTCCGATAATTTGCTCTGTCGACAGCATGCGACATTCCTCCCGTCTTAAGCCTTTCATGCGTCACTTTTAATAATGCCGCAAAACCCGGCCTTCGTCAATGAAGCCGCGTACCGGTGGTTTAGACCATCGTTTTATTATAGATAAACGCGAATGAAGAAGGACCCAACCGAACGGCTGGGTCCTTTCTTATGAATTATTTTCCGAACGGATGAACCTTCGGCGCTTAAGGCTGCTTCACTTCCGGCATCTGCTGGAACAGCAGGTTGACGGAAAGATTACTGCCCGGTGCCGCTGTAAACAACAGCTCCAGACTCTCTTCGCGTTCACCGGTACGGTACAATACGCTGTTCTCGTTCGGCGCGCTGAGCCCGCTGTTGTTCGCTACCGGCACGATGCTGCCGTTGACCATAATATACCCGGTGTAAAATCCGCCGCGCGGATTGAAGGTGACCAAGGTGTTCGGCGCCACGCGATGCAGCTTGATCGTATAGACTACGCCGAAGTTGCCCGCGTTAAGTTTGTAGTCCCCTGTAGGACCGTCCGCCCCGACCAGGAACGGATCGCTGGAGTTATCCCCGAGCAACAGGCGAACCGGCTTATCACCGATCAACTCGCCGTATTCGATATGACGCGTAGCATCGCTATAAGTTCCGCGGTTATGGATATCCGACGGAAGGACGCTTAAATAAGGCAGCGTAGCGAACGGATCCTGATCTTCGCCGATCATGATCACTTCATATTTCAATGTATAATCGCTGTTCATATCCGCCAGCAGGGAGATGACTTCCCCCGGCTTCAAGGAAATGGCGCTCAGTTCGTTCAGAATGATCTTGCTTTCGCCGGGAGCGATATAAATATCCTTGTACTTGCTTCCGGTTTGCATCGATTCATAATAACGCTGCACCGAAGCCTTCCCTACGCCCGTCGCATATTGGTTCGGTCCCGCAAAACCCAGATTGGTTTGGGTCAGATGGGCGGTCGCCTCATTTTCGTTGGTGGCGATCACGTACATCTTCACATTTTGGCCCGTCGCGTTCACATGGTGCACCAAAAACCGGGTGTCCCCGATCGCTTCTTCCTGGTACAGAATACCCTTGGAATATACGGTTTCCGGGCTATTGGCGCGGATCAGGGTCGTCGGATCGGACGTAAAGGTGTAGTTTACTCTTTCCCAGGATGGGACGCTGGTCCCGTTAAATACGTATTTCTCGCCGACCGGGGTGAACAGTTTGTTAAATTCGTCCCGCGTGTACAGCGTTTCGTTCGAAATCATGATCGTTTTCTCGAACGTATCGGTTTGCCCGAACACATTCTCTACGGTCAACCGGATTGTAACGGGCCCCGGCGTAAAGAAGGCTTGGCCTTGGTTCTCCCAAGTCCGGTTCTTGATGCCGACTTCATCCGTACTGAAATCGGTATACGTAATAGGTTCACCCATTTTGTACGTTTCTTTGTTCGTGGTGAAGTTGGCGACCGGCGGCGTATGCGGCTTCACTACGGTAATCGTCAGCGAGAACGGATCGCTCCATTGACCGTTGGAATCCTGAACCCGGTAAGTTACGACGTATTGGCCCGGAGTCATGAACATCTCTTCACGGCCCTGCCATTCCTCATTAACGATCGGCAGTCCCATTGGCGAAGTGGCTTCGGTCAAGTACTGCACCTGGGTTTCCCCGGCGATGACTTCCGTATTTCCGATCGAGAACGAAGCGACCGGCTTGGTATTTACATCGACAATGACGCGCTTGCCGACTTGATCCCAGGTATAAGGCATGTTCAGCGCTTTGGTAATCGCCGTCAAAGGCACCATGAAATTGTTGTTGGCGGAGTAGGAAGTTCCGCTCATTTTGGTGGTAACCCCGTTGACTTTGTAGCTTGAAGTGTTCATCGTGAACCGGAGTTCATCCGTTCCCCGGATAATGATCGTTTCCTTTGTGGCATTATCATATGAAAGCTGAAGTCCGGCGCGCTCCACAATGGCGCGGATCGAGACGTAAGATACTCCGTCCTTGACTTCCATCGGATGACCCGCCAGGTATTCCTTGCCGTCCTGATACATTTTGTTGCTGTTCATCAACAGGACAAGCTGGCCGGCCGTGCCGCTGGTCGAAGTGCTCTCCGCGGCCGGAGGCGTGGTGGAGGAGTTATCCGTAGCCCCCGAATTCTCCTGGTCGTCTGTGTCTTGATTCGCTTGGTCGGTGCCGGCGTTTCCGCCGTCATCCTGCCCGGTTTGTCCTTCGACGGGATCCTGAGCCTGGTCCGTCGTACCCGCCTCGACTTCCGTTCCGGTCTCGGTTCCGGTTACTTCTTCAGTCCCTGTAACCGTTCCCGCTTGGTTAGCCGCCTGGTCCGTAACACTGGCCTCGGTTGCGGGATTGTTTTGCACCGCTTCTTCCGCACTGGCGGGAAGGACCATCGCAACTTGCGAAGCCGCCAATACTGTAGTCATGATTAACTTTTTGAACTTCATGCTAGACTCCTTCTCTACTCCCATTTTATAGCCCGCTACTAAGCGCACATACATTTAAACGCATGAATTCGCCAAAAGTTGCTACTAATATTAAAGCAATGTAAATAAATCGCAAAAAACCGGCAATCCCCCGCGGATCGCGGAAGAACAGCCGGTTTGAATATGAATTTTATGCCATTTTACCTTGCGAAATATCCTGCCGGATACTGGGCATTAAGACTTACGGGCAGGCTCCCCTGCGGAGCAATTCCGCCCGTCAGCACTTTCGATAGCGCATCCAGGGAAAATGACCTGTTTTCATAGATACAGAGATAATTCTCGATATCCCCAAACGCGTTCAAATCGTAAGGATTCCGCGAGGAAACGACGATCAATTTCCGGCCGTGAATATGATTCAGGGCCTCGATCAACCGGCTCTGCCCCGCCGGAATGTCGCCTTCCGCCGTATAGGTCACGGCGACAATCTGCCCGAAGGCGGCGCTCTGTTCTATGACGGCCTTGATTTCGTCGTCCGTCGGGTGAGTTCCGATGACGGACAGCACCGCGCCGCTCCCGTAGGGCCGCAGCGCATCCGCCAGCGTATAGCGGTGCACCGCCGGTTCGTCCACTTCGGTGCGGTGGCGAAGCTCGGGCCAGATCACGAGAACGGGCTCGGCGCAATTCAGCGGCAGGCCTCCGGCGTCCTTGACCAGCGTCACGCTGCGCTCGGCGACCTTGTTCAGCAAGGCCGAGCTTTCGCCCGGCGGCGTCAGCGGCACCGCGGGTGCCGAGGCGGCAGCGCCGCTTCCCGCAGCCGCGCCGATCCGCTTCGCCTTCAGCGCCAGCACGCGCGCCGCCGACCGGTCGATCCGCGCTTCGCTGATCCGCCCGCTGCGGACGGCCCCGATGACCGCCTCGATGGCCGCGGTTTGCTCCGCGAGCGTATGGCTCACGAGCACGAGATCCGCCCCGGCCTCGATCGCCCGCACGGCGCCTTCCGCGATGCCGCAAGACTTGGATATGGCGTGCATCTCCAGACAATCCGTCACGATGACCCCGTCATATCCAAGTTCTTCGCGCAGCAGGCCGGTCAGGACGCGGCTCGACAGCGTCGCCGGAATCTCACCCGGCTCAAAGGCCGGAAAGATCACATGGGCGGTCATAATCGCATCGACGCCGGATGCGATCGCCTTCCGGAACGGCAGGAGTTCTACCTCGTTCAGGCGCTCCTTGCCGTGCGGCACAACGGCCAGCCCGCGGTGGGAATCGACCGCTGTATCCCCGTGGCCGGGGAAATGCTTCGCCGTCGCGATCACGCCGGCCTCCTGATATCCCCGGATCGCCGCGACGCCGTGCTCGGCAACCTTTTCGGGGTCTTCGCCGAACGAACGCACGCCGATGACCGGGTTGGCCGGGTTGTTGTTGACATCGACGCACGGGGCGAAATTGAAATTGATGCCGAGCGCCAGCATTTCTTTGGCGGCCAGCTCTGCGACCGCCTCCGTCAAGGCGGGATCCCCGGCCGCACCGAGCGCCATATTGCCCGGAATCCGGCTCATTCCTTCATGATCCAGGCGGGCCACCATCCCGCCCTCCTGGTCGATCGCGATCAACAGCGGGATTTCCGGGCGCTCCCGCGGAAGAGACTGCAAGCTTGCGGACAGAGCCGCAAGCTGCGGCACGGACTCCACATTGCGGCGGAAGTATACGGTTCCGCCGACATGATAATCGCCGACCAGCGTCTTGATCTGCTCGTCGGCTTCAAGGCTGTGGAAACCGCATATAAACAGTTGCCCGATTTTTTGCTCCAATGACCATCCCGATAATTCCGATGCCAATACCATCACCCTATTCGCTTTAGGATACGGACGACTCCTTCAGTCTGAATTCCGAAGGGGTCATTCCGGTATATTTCTGAAATACTCTGGTGAAATAACGGCGCTCCTGGTATCCTACGCAAGAGCCGATCTGCGTCACCGATTTGTCGCTGCCGCTGAGCAGACATTTCGCCATCTCCACCCGCTGCTTGGTCAGATATTCCACAAACGTCTCGCCGAAATGGTTCTTGAAGAGCAGGCAGAAATAGCTGCAGCTGATACCCAAATAATCGGCGATGTCCTCGATGCCGAAGTCGTTGCCCAGATGATGCTGAATGTAATGCTGCGCCGACATCATCAGCGTTTCCGACGTTTTCTTGGCCGCCAGAAACTCTCTGGACCGGTTAAGCAGCGAATTCACCAGCGTAAGCAGGTCTTTCAGGCTAAGCGGCTCCTGAAGTCTGAGCCAAACCTCTTTCTCTTGCTCCAAAGACAGCATTTGCAGTTCGCGCATCTCGCGCAGCAAATGGATGAGCAAATAATGCAGCAGCTTTTCCGCGGCCCTGTTCTCGGTTCGATGTCCGACGTAATGCGTAAGCTCCGTGCCAACCTGGACCAGCGTTTCGTGGCTGCCGTTTCGTAAACCGATGCCGATTTGCTCGATAAAGCGCCATTCATTGCCGTAGGAGCCTTCATGAGACTCCCGCGAATCCTGCGGGATCGCCGCAGCATCCAGAAACCATTCCTCCGGCGGGCTTAAAATCAGAATTTGCTGCATGCGCTGATACATGGAAGCCATCTCGCGCAAAGTAACCGGGCCCGGCTGCAGACACATCCGCAGCGTCATGCCTTCCTTTTCCTTCATTGCGCTTTGCAGCCTGTCGTAGGCCGGGCGCAGCCTTTCCTTCTTCATGCCCACGGCTTCCGGGGAATGAAAGACGACGCACCATTCGCCTTCCCGGACCTGCAGCACGGTACAATGCTCGTTCATGGCACCGAAAATATCCTTCAGCGTATTTTTGATATGCAGATTCCAGGCCTTCCGCTCATGCACCGTCCAGGAGATGGAGCGATGGGCATAGCCCTCCAGGTCCAGCAGCAGGACGCCGTGATGCTCCGGCAGGGCCGGCAGCTCCGCCCCCTCCGGCTCTCCCCGCTCATCCCACCATTCACTTTCTTCACCTGTCTCCAGTCCCAACAAAGAATGAAGCATGGCGTTTTCGTTGGCCAAGGAAGCGACCCGGCTTAAATGCAGCTCCTTGTTCCGCTTTTTACGCTTTTCCCTAAGCTGCTCGGCGATCTGCCGCACCACTTCTTCCAGCTCGAAATAATTGATCGGTTTGCAAATATAATCTTTAACCCCGTATTTAATCCCCGTCCGGGCATACTCAAACTCCTGATACCCGGTCAGAAGCAATATTTCACCGGTAAGTCCTTGCTCGCGCAGCTTCTGGATCAAGGTCATTCCGTCCATCACCGGCATGCGGATATCGCACAGAATCAAGTCCGGCCGATGCTGGATCGCCGCCTCCAGCGCTTCGACGCCGTTCTTCGCCAGCCCGACGATGTCGAAACCGATCGCCTCCCAGGGCAGCACCTTGGATAAATTGTTTAAAATATGAATCTCGTCGTCGACCAGCAATGCTTTTAGCTTCATATTTTATCACCCAATTCGTATTTTGGAATCACACACTGGATTATCGTCCCATGACCCGGCTGTGAACAGATAAACAACCCGTACTTGCTGCCGTATTGAAAGCGCAGGCGGTCATATACGCTGCGAAGCCCCAGTCCTCTTCTTTCGTCACTGGGGCGGGAAGCGGCCGTTCGCTCCTTCGCGTCGGGATCGGCATATTGAATGGAAGCCAGCTGCTCGCTCGACATGCCGATGCCGTTGTCCTCCACCCGCAGCAGAATCCGGTCACCCTCGATGAAGCCCGTCACCTTGATGATTCCTTTATAAGCGATCCCTTCAAAACCATGCTGAATACTGTTCTCCACCAGCGGCTGCAGCGTCAGCTTGAGCAGCTTGCAATTCATCATGCCCGGCGGCACGTCGATTTCATAATCAAACAGCTCGTCGAAGCGGAATTTCTGGATTTCCAAATAGTTTCGCAGGTGCTCGATTTCCAGACTGAGCGGAATCTCCTCCTTATCCTGAATGCTGATGCGGAGAATGCTGGCCAGTCTGAGCACCATCTCGCTGACCTTGCGCCCTTCGTTCTGCACCGCCAGCACATTGATCGATTCCAGCGTGTTGAACAGGAAATGCGGTTTGATCTGTGCCTGGAGCACCCGCAGTTCGGCGTTCGCCTTCTGCTGCTGCTCTCTTTTCACTTGTTCGAACAGGAGATTGATTTTCTCCACCTGGTTGTTGAAGCCCTGCTGCAGCAGAAGCAGCTCATCGTCGCCCTTCTCATCCACCCTAGCGCCGAAGTCCCCGTCTTCTACCTTACGCATGAAGCGGACGATCACGCCGATTGTACCGGTGATCCGGTTCATGAACAGCAGATTGAACAGCATGGCCGTAAGCACGCAAACCAGAATAATAGCTATAAACCATTTGGCGAAGGTCGTTACCTCCTGAGACAAATAATCCCACGAGGTGACCGACACCAGCTTCCAGGAGTACTCCTCCAAATTGTAAATGGAAATGACACTTTCTTCCCCGTTGAATCTCGCTTTAAAGCTGAGTGAATTTTTAGCCGAATCCAGCTTTTTTTGAATACTCGGCTGCAGGGTCTGCCCGGTCAGCTCCGATTCGTAATCGTAAAGCACCTGCCCTTTGCTGTTGACGAGGAAAAACCGGGTGTCCTGCATATTGCTGCCGAGCGTCAGGTTTTGAAATATTTTTTCCACTTCCCAGTTCTTGATCTGGACGACCAGCACACCTACCCGCTTGAAATGGCTCAATTCCTTGATCAGCCGGATTTGCGTGAACACATTTTCCGAACCGGTTAGCTCGGGGTACTCATGCGGGGCAATCCATTTCGGCACCCCGTTCAGTTCCATCACTTCTTCATAAAGGGGATGTTCTTTGAATTGCTCGTAAGGCAATGTCTTGAAATCCTCTTTATTGAACAGGGTGACCACATTCGAACTCATATTACCGTGAATATTGTACAGAAACGCGTAATCGATGGCGGGATGATTGTACAGCAGGGTGCGGAAATTCCGCTGATTGGCGTTCAGTTCGAGCTGGCTCGCCGCCGTCAAGTCCTGCGAATCCGGATCCTTCGAAGTCAGCGCCTCCTGAAACACGCCTTTGGCGATCCCGTTGTCCGTCACATTGTCCATCTCGTGCAAAATGCTCTTGATACTGTAGCCGATCGCTTTCAGCGAATATTCGGCCTGTTCGCTGTATTTGGATTCAATCGAATTAAAGGTGACCAGAAACGTGATCAGACCGAGCAGGAACATCGGAATAATGACGAGCCCAAGGAACGCCGTAAACAGCTTGATTCGCAGATTCATAGGGGTTTGCTCCCGTTGTTATGGATTCGCGCGGGGTCACTTCATCCTTATGCGCAGCCCGCACCCTTTATCCTTTGACACTGCCTGCCGTAACTCCTTCAATAATCTTCTCCTGCAAGATGGCGTAAATGATCATTACGGGCAGCACGCTGAAAATAATCCCCGCCGACATCTGCGCATAGTTCGTGTTATAGGCGTCCCTGAAGCCGACCATGCCCACCGGCAGCGTTCTTAACTCCTCATCGGACAGAAAATAGTTGGCGAGCAAAAATTCGTTCCAGTTGCCGAGGAAATTGACAATAAATACGGTGACGATCGCCGGTACGGTGAGCGGAATGATAATCCGCACAAACAGCCGAAGCGGACCCAGACCGTCCATAACGGCGGCTTCTTCGATTTCTCCGGGAAGCGAACGCATAAACGCCGCGAGAATGATGACAGAGAACGGAATCGCGTTGGCTACATAAGGCAGAATGAGCGCCATATGGGTATCGAGGATATCCAGCTTTCTCATCATCCCGTAAATCGGGAGCAGCAGCGAGTTGTTCGGAATCAGCATCCCGAGCAGGATCAGTTGAAACACGATGGCGCTGATCTTGCCGTAGCGCATCCGGGTTACGGCAAAAGCCAGCATCGCCGCAAACAGAATGGACAAGCATGCCGACAAGACCCCGATGTACAAACTGTTAAAAAAGTATGTGCTGATTTTCGCATTGACCCAGGCGTTGACATAATTATCGAATGTGATCGAGCCGGGCAGCCCGAACGGGTTCGAGGCGATGTCCTGGTTATTCGTTTTGACGGAAGAAAAAAGCACGAACAGGAACGGATAGAGGATGACGAGCAGATAAGCCATCAAGAAAATATGCGGTATCGTTTTTTTCAGCGCTCTCATCAGTATTCAATCCTTTCTGTCCGTCTTGAGATCAGCACCTGATACAACACGGTAATAACGATCGTAAACACGAAGATCAGGACGGCGATCGCGTTGCCGAAGCCGTGTCTGAAGCTCGTAATCGCATAGCGGATCATGTAAGTGGCCATGACGTCGGTCGAGCCCGCCGGACCGCCTTTCGTCATCACCAGGACGATATCCGCCGCTTTCATCGCGCCGGCGATGGAGAGCATGATGACCACGGAGATGATCGGCATCACGAGCGGGATCGTAATTTTGATCGCCCGCTGGAAGCCGGTAGCCCCGTCGATGGCCGCCGCCTCCTCCAGCTCCCGCGGAATGGCGATGATCGCGGCCAGCACCATAACGATGTAGAACCCGGTCCACTGCCAGGCGTTAGTGATCAGAATCGAGATCATGGCCCAGCTTTTGTCCGAGAGCCAGTACACCGGGGAAACGCCGAACAAGCCCAAAATTTCGTTGGCCAAGCCGAAATCCGGATTGTAAATGAACCCCCACAGGATCCCGATCACGGCCGTGGACATGATGGACGGCATAAACACCGCGGTTTTGTACAAGCCCTTCAATTTCTTGACATTCGCGATCAGCAGCGAGAAGAACACGATCAGCGGAACCTGGATCAGGCACGAGAACAAGATGAAATACACATTGTTGCGCACCGATTTCCAAAAGGCCGCGTCGTGAAAAGCCGTAGCATAATTATCGAATCCGATATATTGGACATCCTTCGATATCCCGTTCCAACTGGTGAAGCTGTTGTCAATCGCCGTAAATATCGGATAGATGAAAAAGGCGAGGAACAGGATGAACGCCGGAAGGACGAAGAGCAAATAAATCAGAGGGTTTCTAAGCGCTTTATTCATGTCAAGCCTCCGCTCTAGTGCAATAGTAATCCATTTTTCAGGTGGTTCTTGCTTAAAAAAGGACGCCCCCCACAAACTCGAGGCGGGTGGCGCCCTTCGAACGTTTTACGTAAAGCTTATTGCTCCGCCGCGTTGGCCGCGTCCTGGGCGGCCTGCACATTTTCCAGCATCTTCGCCGGCTCGATTTCGCCGCCGATTATTTGCTGGATTCCCATGCTGAGCGCCGTATTCACTTCCGCTTGCACCAAGGCGTCAAACGCCGGGAACGAAGTGCCGATTTCGCTGACGGCTTTGAAAATATCCTGCATCAGCGGATCGTCGGACGTGGTTTTCATTTGCTCGAGATCCATCTTCATTGCCGGAAGCACGCCGTCTTCCTGCAGACCGCGAAGCTGCATTTCGTCCGTCCACATATTTTTGATGAACTCCTTAACCGCTTGCAGTTTACGCGGGTCTTCGGCAACCGCGGCCGAGAAGCCGTAGCCGTTGTTGGCGTCCTGCATGACGACGACCGGATCGCCAGTATTCAATGGCGGCATATTGAAGAATCCGATCTTCCCGACCATATCGCCCGCTTGCTCCGGATCTCTGAACACAGAGTTGGCCCAGGAGCCGTCCATCATCATAATGGCTTCGCCGGTGATCACTTGGTTTCTCATGTCGGCGTACTCGAAGCCGAGCTCGCCTTTTTTGAAATAACCTTTATCCACCCATTCCTTATGCTTGGCGATGGCCGTGACCATTTTTTCGTCCGTCCATTTGGTTTCACCCGTTTTGAAGCCGTATGTGATTTCCGGTCCGGCATAGTAGGACCACAGGTTGTTCGTCGTCATGAGCGGAATCCAGGCATCCTTGGAAGCCTGCGCGAACGGAATCTTGCCGTCGGCTTTAATCGCTTCGGCGAGTTTGTCCAGTTCGTCCAGCGTGGTCGGGATTTTCAAGCCTTTTTGCTCAAAGTAGTCTTTATTGTAGAAAAAGCCTTCAATCGATCCCCCGATCGGCAGACCGTAGATCTTTCCGTCCAGCGTAAACGGCGACAATGTCGTGAATTTATCCTTGAGACCGAGTTCATCCAGGATCGGAGTCAGGTCGAGCATCAGACCCTCTTTGGCATACAATTGGGCATCCGGGCTGCCGAATACGTCGAAAATTTCCGGCGGCTTGCCTGCGGCCATTTCGCCTCTGAGCTTTTCCTTGCGGTTGACTTCGGAATCCACGGCGTCCAGCTTGACCGTCAAGCCGGGAACGGCTGCTTCCGTTTGCTTCACGACATCTTCAAGCATCGCCAAGCGGAATTTTTTGGATTCCCCCACTTGGGTATGACGGATCGTGATTTCGAACGGCTCATCGGTGGCCTGCGCTTCATTTCCGCCGTTGTTCGTTGTCGCCTGTCCTTCATTCGCCGGAGCATTGCCGCCGCCGTTCGACTTGCCGCACCCTGCCAGAAGAGCGGATGCCACAAAAATACAGGTCAACAGCAGCATCAAACTTTTCTTCATATGTCTTTGACCCTCCTCAAAATCGGTTTTTGTTACATCTTCATTATAGAAACCGGTTATTCGTCCCGGAAGGAGGACATTTATCTTATCCAGGGATAATATCATCTAATCGACAAAAAGAAAGCGGTTAAACCTAACGTGTAAAGTTAAGTTTAACCGCTAAAGATCAAATATTTAATATTTTACGTCATGTTTTCTGACATTAACTATAATTATAGCGAAACCATCGCCTGCTGCCGTCCCTCTTCGATCAGCCGGTTAGCCCGTTCGATCTCTTCCGCCGTCGGCGACGGTACACCATCCAGCGGATAATCCCAGCCGAGCTCCTGCCATTTGTAAATGCCCATTTGATGATACGGCAGGATTTCGAATTTCTCGATGCCCTGCAGGCCGCCAATAAACCGGCCCAGGTTTAGCAGATCGGCTTCGTCATCATGAATGCCGGGAACAAACACATGGCGGATCCACATGCTGCGGCCGTGCTCGGACAGCCATTTCGCCATCTTCAGCATCCGCTCGTTCGATTTGCCCGTCAGCTTGATGTGCTTCTCGTCGTCGATATGCTTCAGATCCAGCAGCACGAGGTCCGTGACATCCAGCAGATCCTTGATTTTGTCGCCGTCGTTATAGCCGTTCGTATCAAGCGTTGTGTGTAAATTCCAGCGCTGCTTAACCTCTCGGAACAATTCGGTGACGAACGGCGCCTGAAGCGTCGCTTCTCCGCCGGACACCGTCAACCCGCCGCCCGAGGAGCGGTAGTAATTCAGGTAAGGTTCAATTTCGCTCAGAACCTCTTCCACCGTCATTTCTTTACCGTCCGTCAGGCTCCAGGTATCCGGGTTGTGGCAATACTGGCATTTCAGCAGGCAGCCCTGCATAAAGAGTACGAAGCGAATACCCGGGCCATCGACCGTTCCGAAAGTTTCCAATGAATGTATGCGACCTTTAAGCATTTCCCGTCACCCTTTCAATTTAGACTGCCGCCGATTCTGCGATAGTTGTATAACGATGATTCTACCTTATTACATCGTACCGTGGAAGGTCCGATTGATAACGTCGAGCTGTTGCTCCCGAGTCAATTTAATGAAGTTGACCGCATATCCCGAAACGCGGATCGTCAATTGCGGATAGTTTTCCGGATGTTCCATCGCGTCCATCAGCTGTTCGCGGTCGAAGACGTTGACGTTCAGGTGATGCGCTTTGCTGCCGAAGTAACCGTCCATCATCGATACCAGGTTCGATTTACGGGCTTCCGGCTCTTTGCCGAGCGCCTTAGGCACGATAGAGAAGGTGTTCGAAATACCGTCCAGGCTGTGTTCATACGGCAGTTTGGCGACGGAGCTGAGCGAAGCAAGCGCGCCCTTCTTGTCGCGGCCGTGCATCGGGTTGGCCCCCGGAGCAAACGGTTCGCCCGCTTTGCGGCCGTCCGGCGTAGTACCGGTCTTCTTGCCGTATACGACGTTCGAAGTGATCGTCAGAACCGATTGCGTTGGCAGCGAATTGCGGTAAGTTTTATGCTTGCGAATCATGCTCATGAATGTTTCGACCAGATTTACGGCGATTTGGTCAACCTTATCGTCGTTGTTGCCGTAGCAAGGGAATTCGCCTTCGATTTCGAAATCAACGGCAATGCCTTGCTCGTTGCGGATCGGTTTCACTTTGGCATATTTGATTGCGCTCAGTGAGTCGGCAGCGACCGACAACCCGGCGATGCCGCAAGCCATCGTGCGGAGAATGTCGCGGTCGTGCAGTGCCATTTCGATCCGTTCGTAGCAATATTTATCGTGCATGTAGTGGATCACGTTGAGCGTGTTCACATACAGCTTGGCGAGCCATTCCATCATCGACTTGAAGCGTTTCATCACTTCGTCGTATTCGAGATATTCGGAAGTGATGGCCGGGAATTCAGGGCCTACTTGCACGCCGGATTTCTCGTCTTTACCGCCGTTGATCGCGTACAGCAGGGCTTTCGCCAGATTGGCGCGGGCGCCGAAGAATTGCATTTGCTTGCCGATTTCCATCGCGGATACGCAGCAGGCGATACCGTAATCATCGCCGTAAATCGGACGCATCAGATCGTCGTTTTCGTATTGAATCGAGCTGGTTTCGATGGAAACTTTGGCACAGTATTTCTTGAACGCTTCAGGCAGTTGTTCCGACCAGAGCACCGTCAGGTTCGGTTCCGGAGCAGGACCCAGGTTGTACAAGGTATGCAAGAAGCGGAAGCTGTTCTTCGTTACTCTCGTCGTGCCGTTGACGGACATCCCGCCGATCGATTCCGTTACCCAAGTAGGGTCGCCGCTAAACAGTTCATTGTAGTCCGGAGTACGTAGGAATTTGACGATCCGCAGCTTCATAACGAAATGGTCAACCAATTCTTGCGCCGTTTCTTCGGTCAAAGTTCCTTCAGTCAGATCGCGTTCGATATAGGTATCGAGGAAAGAGGATACACGGCCCAGCGACATCGCCGCTCCGTCCTGTTCCTTCACGGCTGCCAAATATCCGAAGTATACCCATTGGAAGGCTTCCTTCGCGTTTTCGGCCGGACGGGAAATATCGAAGCCGTACATTTCGCCGAGTTGTTTCAATTCGCCCAGAGCGCGGATCTGTTCGGACAGTTCTTCGCGGAGGCGAATCACGTCTTCATCGATCACGTCGACTTCCAGGCTCTTCAATTCGCTTTGTTTTTGTTTGATCAGGAAGTCTACCCCGTACAGTGCGACGCGGCGGTAGTCACCGATGATGCGGCCGCGGCCATATGCGTCCGGAAGACCGGTAATTATGCCGGCTTTGCGCGCAGCTCTCATCTCGGATGTATAAGCGTCAAAAACGCCTTGGTTATGCGTTTTGCGGATTGTCGTAAACATATCTACGATTTCGCCCGGAAGGTCGAAGCCGTATGCTTTGCAAGAGTTGATAACCATGTTGATCCCGCCGAACGGATGGATCGTGCGTTGGAAAGGAGCATCCCCTTGTACGCCTACGATTTGTTCCTTACCCTTATCCAGGTAACCCGGAGCATGGGAAACGATGGTCGACGGCTTGTGAACGTCAACGTCCAGCACGCCGCCCGCTTCTCTTTCCTTCTTGGACAAATCGGAAATAATGTCCCACAGCGCTTTAGTGTTATCGGTCGCGCCTTTCAGGAATGCTTCGTCGCCCTCATAAGCTTTGATGTTCGTATCGATGAAGTCGCGGGTGTTAACTTCTTTCATCCATTTGCCTTTTTTGAAGCCTCTCCATGCCGTTGGTACTTCTTGCGTTTTTTGTACTTCTCTCTCAATCACCGACATCTTAAATCCCTCCATCTATATTTTGAGTAACGCGGACTTGAAGGATAATTCCGCGTCTCATGATCCCTAAAATTTGTGATACATTTCACAATTATGTCACTGATAAGTCCTTGGAATTAGGAATCAAATCCGTCGTACTTACCATTCGTACGGGATCATTTATATTGTTATTTTATAATAATTCCTAAAGAAAGATTGTGACAAAAATCACTTTCGAAGTGATTTTTGTCACCAATTTCGGCCTATCTGTTCACTTAATCTTCAAATCTTCCATAGAATGCGTCGCGGTACACTTCGGCCAGTTCGGTTACGAGCGGAAGCTTCGGATTCGCGGTCGTGCATTGGTCTTCGAAGGCACGATCGGCCAGATAATCCACGCGCGATTCGAAATCCTTCGGATCGAAGCCTAGCTCTTGGAAGGTTTCGGGAATGCCGAGCTTTTTGTTCAGATCGCGGATCGCGTTGATCAGGCTCTTCACGCCTTCTTCCGTCGTGCGGGCCGGCAATCCGAGAATGCGGGCGATTTCCGCGTAGCGCTCGTCGGCCACGAAGTTCGTGTATTTCGGCCATGCGGCGAATTTCGTAGGCTTCTTCGCGTTATAGCGGATAACGTGCGGCATCAGGATCGCGTTGGTGCGGCCGTGAGCGGTATGGTATTGGCCGCCCCATTTATGCGCCAAGCTGTGGTTGATGCCGAGGAAGGCGTTCGCGAACGCCATGCCGGCGAGCGTCGAAGCGTTGTGCATTTTCTCGCGGGCCAGCTTGTCGCCGGTCAGCGCCGATTTCTCCAGGTACTGGAACACGAGCTGGATCGCTTTGATCGCCAAACCGTCCGTATAGTCGTTGGCCATTACCGATACGTAAGCTTCGATCGCATGCGTCAGAACGTCCATCCCCGTATCGGCTACGGCTACTTTAGGCAAGCTGTAGACGAATTCCGGGTCGATGATCGCCACATCCGGCGTCAGCTCGTAATCGGCCAAAGGATATTTGGTGTTGCCGTTGATTTTGTCCGTGATAACCGCGAAAGAAGTCACTTCCGAGCCTGTGCCCGAAGTCGTCGGAATGGCCACGAATTTCGCTTTTTGTCCGAGACGCGGGTATTTGTAGATCCGTTTGCGGATATCCATGAATTTCTGCTTCAAGTTATGGAAGTCGGTATCCGGATATTCATAGAACAGCCACATGCCTTTCGCGGCATCCATCGGCGAGCCGCCGCCCAGGGCGATGATGCAGTCCGGCTGGAATTTGGCCATCAGCTCGGTACCGCGCTCTACGGTCGTCGTCGACGGATCCGGCTCAACGTCCGAGAATACTTCGATCGCTACCGGCGTTTGGCGTTGACGGAGATAATGCTCCACTCTTTCCACATATCCCAGTTTAACCATCATCGGGTCGGTTACAATCAACACCCGCGAAATATCCGGCATTTTGGCAAGATATTGCGTCGAATTTTTCTCGAAGTAGATTTTGCTCGGCACTTTGAACCATTGCATATTCACGGTACGACGATTCACCCTTTTCACGTTGATCAAATTGATGGCCGTTACGTTCGACGATGTCGAGTTGCGTCCGTAAGATCCGCAGCCCAGTGTCAACGATGGCAGGTTCGTATTGTAGATGTCGCCGATCCCGCCTTGCGAAGACGGCTGGTTGACGAGAATACGGCAAGTAGGCATGCTGTCGGAATATTTTTGGATGATTTCTTCGTTGTTCGAATGAATAACCGACGAGTGGCCCATGCCGCCGAAGCGTACGACTTCAAGCGCGCGTTCGATGCCTTGATCCGCGTTCTTCACTTTGTAGCAGGCCAGAACCGGGCTCAGCTTCTCGGCCGAGAGCGGGAATTTCGGACCGACGCCTTCGATTTCCGCTACGAGAATTTTCGTGCCGGCCGGTACGTCGATGCCGCACATTTCGGCAATTTTCACGGCTGGTTGGCCGACGATGCTAGGGTTTACTGCACATTTATCGGCGATGATCGCTCCGGCCGTCAGCTTGGCGGCTTCTTCCTTGTTGACAAAGTAGCAGCCGTTGGCGATCATTTTCTTTTTCACTTGATCGAAGACCGGCTCTTCGATTATAACCGCTTGTTCGGAAGCGCAGATCATGCCGTTGTCGAAGGTTTTCGACAGAATCAGATCGTTGACCGCTTGATCGAGGTCCGCGCTCTTTTCAATGAAGCAAGGCACGTTGCCGGGACCTACGCCGAGCGCCGGTTTGCCGCAGCTGTATGCCGCTTTGACCATCGCCGATCCGCCGGTCGCCAGGATGCAGGCCACATCGGGATGATTCATCAGGGCGTTCGTACGGTCCATCGACGGATTCTCGATCCATTGGATGCAGTCTGCCGGCGCGCCATGCTTCACAGCGGCTTCGAGCAGGATTTTCGCGGCTTCCGCGCTGCACTTCTGTGCGGACGGATGGAAGCCGAAGATGATCGGGTTCCGGGTCTTAATCGCGATGAGAGCTTTGAAGATCGTCGTGGAGGTCGGGTTCGTCACCGGAGTAATCCCCATGATAATGCCTACCGGCTCGGCGATCTTCTGGAAGCTGTCGTAAGGGTTATCTTCAATCACGCCCACCGTTTTGTCGTTCTTGATGCTGTGGTAAATGTACTCGGTCGCAAACATGTTCTTGATGATTTTATCCTCATACACGCCTCGCCCGGTTTCTTCAACGGCCATTTTGGCCAAATGCATATGCTTGTCAAGCCCGGCCAGCGCCATGGCCTGAACGATTTTGTCGATTTGCTCCTGGTCCATGCTCATAAAGGCTTCGGAAGCCTTCTTCGCCTTGTCGATCAGGGTTTGGATGTACTGTTCCGCAGTCGGCCCCGCTTTTGCCGTCACTTCGTTTTTAATAGCCATTTCTCTCATCCTCCTAAGGTAGATAGTGGATAATCCTATAATAGTGAAATATTTCACTAATAGGCTTACCCTTACGAAGCATTGCGCTTCTCTTTATGGGTAAAGCATAACACAGCGGGAATAATTTGTATAGTGAATTTTTTCACATAGTATAAAGTTTTTTTTGAAACTTTTCATTTGCCGTGTTCGATTTTTCATTTATTATTTGCAATATAATTCCAGAATTTCTTATTTTAAAAAAAGTGAAAATAGTCACAATGTTGAAATTTCGACACTTTTTCGGGCTTGATAGGCCTCCCAAAAGCGCGGAAAAGTTATATAATTAATTTAAAATTTTCAGAAAAATTTGGAACACAGAGGGGGAAACCGAAGATGAGTGAAATTACGAGCGCCACCTTGCCCCACGGCAATACGAGCTGTTTTGCGGAGCAGAATTTCAACCGGTTGCTTGTCACGATGAAAGATAAAGCATATCCCGAGGGAACGCATCTGTTCTGGGAGGGCGACTTTTCAGATAAACTGTTCTATATTAAGCGCGGACGCGTGAAATTGACCAAATCCACCGACGAAGGCAAAGAGCTGATCCTGTATATGTACGGGCGCGGCGACATGGTCGGCCAGGCCGATCCCTTCTTCAGCACCAAGCACAGCTTTACCGCCGAAGTGATCGAAGACAGCGAAATCGGGGTCATCGAGCAAAAAGACCTGGAAATCATGATTTGCCAGCATTGCGATTTTGCGATCGACTTCATGAAATGGATGGGCATCCACCATCGCCTGACGCAAACCAAATTCCGCGATCTGATGATGTACGGCAAACCGGGCGCGCTCTGCTCGACGCTGATCCGTTTGAGCAACACGTACGGCGAGCAGCACGGGGACAGCATCCTGATCAACAAGAAGATTACCCATACCGACCTCTCCAACATGATCGGCGCCACCCGCGAAAGCGTCAACCGGATGCTGAGCGACCTGCGCAAGAAGGACGCGCTGGAGTACGAGAACGGCATGATCGTCATCAAAGACTTGATTATGCTTCAGGACATTTGTCATTGCGAATTGTGCCCAAGTGAAATCTGCCGGATTTAATGCCGATGATAGATAAGACCAATCCGGCCCCTGAAATCGTTTGTTCCGAAATCCCGCAAAAATAGGACGGCGCAGCACCTATCCCCTGCTCCGTCCTGTTTGACCTGTTCACTAGGCAATACCCGTTACGGGATGCTTAAAATCCGCAGAGACGATTGTCTGGCTCTTGGCCCGGACAAACATGTTCCCCTCGTACTTTTCGGCGCGCAGGTTCAGATTTTCATGATCCGGTGTGTAATGGAATACGACCTTTCCGGCATGGTCTTCCGCGAGACGATCCAAGACCTCCGCCAAGTCGAACTCCCGCCCGCTTACGATATCGAACAGGTCGATCCGGCCGTTCTCTTGCCTGCATACCGCAATGATCTCCTTATCCTCCAAATAATAAAGATCTTCGCTAAAGACATTCAAACAATAGAACATAAAGATCCCTTGGGAATTCGCCGTGTCAAAATGCCGGGAATTCGGGATTCTTTCCTGTGCCAGCCGGTAAATTGTCGCCAAATCGGCGCTATCGTTTACATCGAGCTTCCTTATCCTCCGGCCCCGTCGCTCCCTCCGCTCGACCACATAGTCCATCGAAAACTGCTTCTCTTCTACGGGCTGAAATCCATACTTCGGATAAAAATCCAGCACCGACTCATTGGCAAAAAGATACATCCAATCGCAGCGGTTCTCGTATTCCTCGATTACTTTTGCCAGCAAGCTTGACGACAGACCCCGGTTTCGGTAGTCGGGACGGGTCATTACCGTGCCGATCTGCACGGCCTTCCTCGTCTCTCCATCGATAATCCAATCCAGTATATTAACGGATACGTTTGCGATTACTTGTTTTCCATCAACATAGGAATAAGGAATGTAGGTTTCATTCCAAAACCCTTTTTGATACCATGCTTCAAATGAGATTCCAAAAGTGCTTTCCGCTAGTGCGAACAAGCTCTTTCTGACGGCCTCCTGATTTTTGTAATCCATCATAAAATGAAGATCACGCATTTTAATCCCCCATTTCGTTTGCTTGCTCCTTTCTTTTCATAATAAGTTTACTTTTTAAAGCAACGCCAGTTAATTTTTGTCTATATATAAATAGTCCAATAATAATGAAAGCCGCTCCGGCAGTCCGTTAAAGACTCCAGAGCGGCTATTAGGCTATGATAAGCCCTTGAATCCGTTATTTCTTGCGCACCGGCGAAATGAACCAGTAGGCCATGCCGACGAAGATCGCCCCGCCGACGATATTGCCGAATGTGACCGGAATCATGTTGTGGAACCAGCCGGCCAGCGTGATTGTCTCGGGGTGATTCGGCAGCAAGAGGGAGAGGCTGAGCAGCGTCATATTGGCCACACTATGCTCATAGCCGCTGGCGATGAACGCGTACAGACACCACCAGATCAGGACCAGCTTGGAGATATCGTCCTTGGCTTTGTTCGACATCCAGATGGCCAAGCAGACGAGCCAGTTACACAAAATGCCGCGAAAAAACAGCTCCATGACCGGGGCGCCCATTTTTTTCGCCGTGCTCGCGAAGATCAGATGCTCGGGGCCGGCGGATTTGAACAAACCCGAGCCCAAGATGAGCAGGCTGAGTACGACGGCGCCGGCCAGGTTGCCCAGGAACACGAGGACCCAGTTTTTGAGCGTGTCGCCCACCGTCGTTCTCCGGGCCAGCGTGCTGGCCGTAAAAAACATATTGTTGCCGGTAAACAGCTCTGAACCGGCAAAGATGACCAGCGTGAGGGCGAGCCCGAAGGACATCCCCATCACCATCGTCTGGAACGGCGATTTCGCCGCGGCCAATGGCGCGCCTACGCTGAAGATCAGAATGATCCCCAGCCCCACATAAGCCCCGGCCAGCATGGCGGAAACCAGATATCTGGGCAAGCTTTCATTCATTTTCTCTTTCTTTTTCACAGCCGCTTCTACGATCGCTTCCACATTTTGCGTAAACATCGGACATCCTCTCCCCTATATCTCCGAATAACCCTTACTCATCCATGCGATAAAAGCCCGCTATGCGGTGGTTTGCAGCTCCCCCGCCCCAATCCATACCTGGCCGTCTTCGACCTTCACCGGCAGCATGTGCGCCCGGCCCGTATCCGGAGCTTGCACAAGCCCGGTGGTAAGATCGATCTTCCAGTCGTAAAGCGGATCGTACAAATAGTGTCCCGATACGATCCCCTCCGCCAGCGGCCCGCCCTTCGGATGCGGGCTTTGATTGAGCGCGGCGAAAATCCGGCCGTCGGAAAGGCGGAAGACGGCGATTTGCCGCCCCCCGATCTCGACGACGCGGCCGATTTGCGTTAGATATTCATCCGGCGCTCCGACGGGATAAAACTCCATATGATCGTTTTTCATAGCTTTCGCTTCTCCTCTCGTTAGGGTCTTACGCTTACAGTTGGCTGCTCATTTCCAAACGGCCGAACAATTTGTCGCGCTTGTCTTCATCGTTGAGCAGCTTCTTCCAAGGATCTTCGACTTGCTCCAGGGCAAACTCGATCCGTTCCAGGAGCGCCTTGCGGTTCTCCGTGTCATCGACGACCGCGGCCTTGATTTGATCGAGGCCGATCCGTTCCACCCATTCCGAAGTTCTTTCCAGGTAATTGCCGGTTTCGCGATAATACTGCATCACCGCGCCGACGATTTCGATCAGCTCTTCGTCGGTCTTCACCTTGCAGAGCGAATCGGCCAGCCGGGCTTTGATCCCGCCGTTGCCGCCAACGAAGATTTCCCATCCGCCGTCATTGCCGACGATGCCGATGTCCTTGGTACACGATTCCGCACAATTCCGCGGGCAGCCGTTGACGGCCATCTTGAATTTGGCCGGGAAGTCGAGCCGCTCGAATTTGCGCTCCAGCGTCGCGCCCATGCCCATCGAATCCTGCGTGCCGAAGCGGCAGAATTGCGAGCCGACGCAGGTCTTCACCGTGCGCAGCGATTTCGCGTATGCATATCCCGACGGCATGTCGAGCTCTTCCCATACCTTCGGCAGATCCTCTTTCTTCACGCCGATCAGGTCGAGCCGCTGCCCGCCGGTCACCTTGACGACCTTGACATCGTATTTCAGCGAAATGTCGGCGATCTTCTTCAATTCCTCCGGCGTGGTCACGCCGCCGTACATCCGCGGCACGACCGTGTACGTGCCGTCCTTCTGGATGTTTGCGCTCATTCTCTCGTTGACGAAGCGCGATTCCTTCTCGTCCTCGTGCGTATCCGGATGCAGCATGCCGAGGTAGTAGTTGATGGCCGGGCGGCACTTCGAGCAGCCTTCCGGCTGGCTCCAGCCGAGCACATTCATCACTTCCTTGGTCGTCTGCAGCCCCTTCGCCTTAATCTCGGCCACGATTTCGTCGCGGCTCAAGGTCGTGCAGCCGCAAATCCCTTGTTTGGCCGCCGTTTTAAAGCCGTCGCCCAGTACATATTGCAGGATTTGCTCGACCACCGGCTTGCAGCCGCCGCACGAGCGGGTAGCTCCTGTGCAGGCTTTGATCTCGTCGACCGTCGTCAAGCCTTGATTCGTAATGACATCCACGATCGTCCCCTTGGTGACGCCGTTGCAGCCGCAGACGATCTCTTCATCGGCCATATTTTCGACCGAGGTGCTCTTTTTGCCCCCGCCGCAGCAGCCGGTGCCCATGAGCGAAGCGTACAACTCGTCGGTCATGACCGTTTTTTGCTTGATCAGCTTTTGCAGTTCCGCCGAGTCCGTAATATCGCCGAACAGTACGGCACCGACCATGACGCCGTCCTTGAGCAGTATTTTTTTGTAGGTCCGCTTCCAATCGTCCTTGTTTGCGATCACCGTATGCTCCGGCCCGTCGATAAACTCGCCGGTCGAGAACACGTCGACTCCGGAAATTTTCAGCTTGGTCGATACGACCGAGCCTTCATAAGGCGCGGTGTCAATGCCGCTGATATGCTTCGCCAGCACCATGCCCTGCTCGAACAGCGGGGCTACAAGGCCGTAGCAGACGCCGCGGTGCTCGGTGCATTCGCCGACCGAGTACACATTTTCCATCGAGGTTTGCAGGTAGTCGTTGACTACAATCCCCCGGCCGACTTCAATTCCGCTCTCCTTGGCCACCGCCACATTCGGCTTGATACCCACCGCCATGACAACGAATTCGGCATCCAGCACCGTGTCGTCGGCAAACCGGAGGCCGCTGACCCGCTTGTCGCCGAGCAGTTCGACGGTTTGCGCGCCCATTTTGAATTTGATGCCCTGGCGTTCCAGCTCGGCCTTCAGCATCGAGGCCGCCTGATGATCAAGCTGGCGCTCCATCAAATCTTCCATAAGGTGGACGACCGTCACGTCCATGCCGAGCTGAACAAGCCCTTTGGCCGCTTCCAGCCCGAGCAGGCCTCCGCCGATGACAGCGGCGGTCCGGTACGTTTTGGCCGCTTCCAGCATCTGATTGCAGTCCGCAATATCGCGGAAGCCGACGACGCCTTCCTTATCCGCGCCCGGAATCGGCAGAATAAACGAATTCGAGCCCGTGGCGATCAGCACCTTGTCGTAAGGCACCCGCAGGCCGTCCGCAGCAACTACCTCTTTGCGGCTTTCGTCGATCTTGGCGACGGTCGTTCCCGTATGCAGGGTAATTCCGTTATCCTTGTACCAGTTCAAATCATTGAGCACAATATCGTCCAGCGTTTTGCTGCCTTCCAGAACATAGGAAAGCATGATCCGGTTATAATTGGGATGCGGCTCGCTCCCGAACACGGTAATGTCGAATTTGGTCGTTAATTTCAAAATTTGCTCTACGGTGCTGATCCCTGCCATCCCGTTGCCGATGACGACCAGCTTCTCTTTGGCTGTTTCCATCTCAGAATTGCCTCCTTCAATATCCGTTTGCTCCATGACTTCTGCTTTAATCGGTTTCCAACTTCATACCAAAATTATATATTTAAAATTCTAATTAAATTGTGATTTATTTCACACTAAATGTGAAACTTATCACATATTTGTTCAAATTTTTCTCTGTTTTCCACAAGGAAAAACAGAGAAGGCTGTAAATCTATGATTCAGACTTCCGAGTAGCGCGGAAAAAGAATATTATTTTCCAGGTGAATATGCGTAAATGTCATCCCTTCCAGCTCTTCCAGCCGGGCGTAGGTCGTCCGGTAAGTCGTGCAGGCGTGAGCCGGCGGTTGATAATCCCCGGTAATATCCCGCAGCCTTTTGAGAATCCGCCCCGCTCCCTCATGCTCATCCTCCAGCTCGTCGATCGCGGACCGCAGTTTGCCGAGAACCTCTTCCTCTTGACCAAGCTCCCAGTTGATCATCTTCGGAAACACTTCCGCCTCTTCCTTGGCGGTATGCTCCAGCAATTCGTCGCGAAGCTGTCCGTACAATTGCTGCACTTCAAGCAAATGAGGATCATGTTCGCCGTGAACGCGCGCGACCTTCGTCACGCTCTTTTGCAGCTCAGGCAATTCTTCCCGCAAAAACGCATGATGCTTATTGACGATGTGCTCGATCAAGGACCGGGAATCCGCTTCCTCCCATGCATCCCTTTCTTCCGCTTGCGGATGAGCCGCCGCGAGTTCCGTCAAATCGGCGACCAGTTCCTCGGCCTCGATCCCTCTTTCCGCTGCGGCCGCCTGAAGAGAGCGGTTGCCCCCACAGCAAAAATCGATTTTGCGGCGACGGAAATAATCCGCCGATTTCGGGAACCCCAGCACGATATCGCGGACTAAGTCTTCCTTGTCAAATTGCCGTTTGCGCTCAGTCATACCTGTTCCCCTCCTAACGCAATTAAACTTTGATCCTAAAAGAACTCCATTTCAAAATACTAAATTTAGCCTATCGCACCCTGAAAATGAAGCTTGTGATTCCAGTCACAAGCTTTTTGTCGATTTTAGCGCAGTGCATGTGCACGGAGCACAAAAAGGGCCGCCTTCCGTAGTCTCACTACTTCCGGCAGCCCTTAGAGATTCCGATTTAAATGATACTAAGCCTTCAATACGTCATGATCCACATAACGGTCTCCGTTCAATTCACTGATGAGTTCAATCGCCACTTTGGCCCCGTCCCCCGCCGTTATAATCGTGTGAACGCTTACGCCGGCGACCGTGCCTGCGGCCCAAATGCGGGGATTGCTGGTGCGTCCGTTACCGTCCGTCGCGATGACGGTCTTGATTCTCGGCTCTCTGCCTTCCTTCAGCTCAAGCCCGATCGCACCCGCGAGATCCGTGAGGGCTCCGGTTGCCAAAATCACATGCGAAGCCTCGTAGCTGCGGCCGGATTCCGTTTTTACCGTGACTCTTGATCCACCGTTCGTATCCACGACCGTGACTTTCTCTTCGATAAATTTGGCTCCGAACTTCTGGGCCTGCTCCCGACCGATTTTCAAAAGATCCGGCCCGGAAATGTCTTTTGCCCCATAATGGTTTTCAATCCAAGCCCGCTTCGTCATACTGGTATTGCTGTCCAGCACCAGGGTTTCCTTCCCCGCTTTAGCCAGAAACAATGCCGCGCTTGCTCCCGCAGGGCCCGCTCCGATTACGATTACCTCAGCCACAAGTACACCCACTTTCATTATAATTCGTGCCGCTTCCGCCACGGGAAAACGGCACGCCCTTCACTTAATCCACTGCTCAGCCCAGCATTGCACCTCGTTCATTACCGGGCTTAGGGCCCTGCCCTTCTCCGTCAGTTCGTATTCGATCCGTACGGGCGTCTCCGGGTAAACATGTCTGGCCACGATCCCTTCATTCTCCAGGTCCTTCATGCGTTCGGACAACATCTTGTCGCTCATTGCCGGAATCCCGTTCGAAATATCCTTGAAACGCTTGGGCCCGCTCATCAATGTCCGGATGATCAGACCGTTCCAGCGCTTCCCCAGAATCACGAACGCCGACTCGAAGCGGGGACACATCGCGAACTGATTTTCTTCCATGTGAATTCACCTCATAAATAAAAGAACACAAATTTTACGATGCTAAACTTACGATTAGTTAGTATATTACATCATAGCATATTTCCGGAGGAATGAACACGCTTAGATTATGCCAGCCCATGTTATTTTAGATTATACAATATCCGCCCGCCAGGAAAAAACCCCTACTCAAACTGAAGACGGTCCAAAATATGTAAGTGCTTACAGAGTGAAAAACGGCCGCCGGACGGCGGCCGCTAATGCTAAGTATATTCGGATTGCGGCAACTTATACCCACCACATCTCCGTGCCCGAATCCTCGATCAGAACCTGTTGCAGGTTCTTGACAGCCTTCGTGAATCCTTCCTCCGTCGACATCAGACCGTCTTCGTGCTCGATGCTTACCACGTAATCATAGCCGTGCAGGCGCAGCGCACTGATGATATCGGCCCAAGTTTTCAGATCATGGCCGAAGCCCACCGTACGGAACTGCCAAGCCCGGTCCAGCATCGCCGTGTACGGCTGCATGTCCGTAATTCCGTAACGATTGACGTTAACCGGATCGATCGTCGTATCTTTGGCATGGAAATGATGGATTGCTCCCGCCCGGCCCAAGATGGAAATGGCTTGCACCGGATCGATCCCCTGCCACCACATATGGCTCGGGTCGAGATTGGCGCCGATCGCTTCTCCCGCGGCCTCGCGCAGGCGCAGCAGGGTTGCCGGCGTGTGCACGGAGAAACCGCCGTGCAGCTCCAGCCCGATTTTGACATGATGATCGGCCGCGTATTTGCCCCATTCGGTCCAGTAAGGGATTACTTTGTTCGTCCACTGCCAATCCAAAATTTCCTGAAAATCGTTGGGCCACGGCGCCACAGGCCAATTGGGGTATTTAGCGTCCTCATGGTCGCCCGGGCAGCCGGAAAACGTGTTGACCACCGGAACCTCCAGCAGCTCGGCCAATTGCACGGTTTTTACGAAGGTATCGTGAAATTCCTTGGCAATCGCCTTTTGCGGATGGAGCGGGTTGCCGTGGCAGCTCAGCGCGCTGATCGTCAGCCCGCGGGATTCCACCGCTTTTTTGAAATTGTCGCGTGCGGTTTTATTCGCAAGCAGCTCATCGGGATTGCAATGCGAATTGCCCGGGTGGCCGCCGGTGCCGATTTCCACCGCTTTGACCCCTTGGGCGGCGACCAGATCCAGCGCCTCCTCCAGCGGCTTGCCGCCGAAGAGTACAAGAAAAACGCCTAATTTCATTTCTATTCCTCCTGAATGAGAGATCGTTTTATGCTAATGCTTGTTTAGTTTATGATCGACGTATTTGACGTATTAATCGAATCGGATTAATCGAAGTAAACCGTTTTACCCGTTCTGGCCGACTCGTAGATCGCTTCGAGAATCTCCGTCACGACAAGCGCCTGCTCCGGTTTCACCAGCGGCTCTTTGTCCTCCAGGACCGCCTGTACCCAATATCTCGCTTCGCGCACGGCATCGGTCTCCTGCTTCCCGTCATAGAAGGCGACGCCGCCGGCGCCGAAATCCACCTTCGTTTCATAGAGTCGGCTCAATCTTTCGCCGTTCAGGCGCAACCCGTCGTTCATATCCGCGCCGCCTTCCGTTCCGCAGAGCAGCGTTCTCGCTTCCCCGAAATCAAGCACGTTGAGCGCCCAGCTCGCTTCCAGCGCGATCGTTGCGCCGTTCTTCATCGTGATGAAGCCGAAAGCGGAATCCTCGACTTTAAACTGCTCCGGATCCCACGGACCGAAAGCGTTGGCCGCATTGGCGCGGCTGCCCAGCTTGTGGAACACCGAGCCGGTGACGCTTTTCGGCTCGTAGTTGTCCATGAGCCACAAAGTCAAATCCAAGGCATGCGTCCCGATATCGATCAGCGGCCCGCCGCCTTGCTTCTCTTCATCAAGGAACACGCCCCAGGTCGGCACCGCACGGCGGCGCAGGGCGATCGCCTTGCCGAAATAAATGTCGCCGAGCTCGCCGTCTTCGCACAGCTGCTTCAGATACATGCTGTCGTCGCGGAAGCGGTTCTGGTAGGCGATACTGAGCTTCTTGCCGGTGCGCTTGGCGGCGTCCAGCATTTGCCGCGCCTGTGCGGCCGTCTTCGCCATCGGCTTCTCGCACATGACATGCCGGCCGGATTCCAGCGACGCGACCGTAATTTCCGCGTGGGAGTCGTTCGGCGTGCACACATGCACGACATCTACGTCGCTCTCCGCCAGCAGCTTGCGGAAGTCGGTATAGACCTTGGCTCCTTCGGCGCCGTATTCGGCGGCCGCTTTGACCGCCCGCTCTTCAATGATGTCGCAGAAAGCGATCATTTGTACCTCGGGCTGTTGGGCCAGGCTCGGCAGATGTTTGCCGTTCGCGATTCCGCCGCAGCCGATAATGGCGACTTTTAAAGTTTTAGACATCGATTTTACCTCCGTTTTTCGCATATTGACGTACCCATTCCATGCTGGTCGCGATAGCTTCCAAGGAGTCGCCCGCGCAGAAATCCTGCTCCACGACGATCCACTCCACGCCGCTGTCGATGGCGGCGTCGGCGATATCCTTCACAGGGACAATCCCTTTGCCCAGTTCCACCGTTTCCGCGGCTCCGCCGTCCTTGGTTACCATATCCTTCAAATGAAGCACCGGCAAACGGCCGCTGTATTTGGCGATATAGGCAAGCGGATCAAAGCCGGCGTAATGGACCCAGCAGGAGTCCAATTCCACCTGCAGCAGGCCCGCAGGTACCCGGGAATAAATCGCGTCGAGCACAGGCTCTTCTCCGAGATTTTGAGTCAGCTCGAATTCATGGTTATGATAACAGAATACCAGGCCTTTCTCGGCACACCGTTTACCGTACGCCCGCAGATCTTCGATTACTTCTTCCCAGCGGTCCCGGTCCGCTTCTTCCAAGAACGGGAACACGATATGACGGTTACCGATCTCCTTATGGAATGCGATCTCTTCGTCCAGGGCTTCGCGGAGTCTGGTATACGGAGTATGCGCGCCCAATGCGGTCAGTCCGGTTTCCCGCAAAACCGCTTTCACTTGTTCCGCCGTACGGCCGTAAAACCCGGCAAACTCCACGCCTTGATACCCGAGCTCGGCCACTTTGCGCAAGGTACCTTCAAAATCCCGTTCCATGGCGTCACGGACCGTGTAAAGCTGCAAACCGACTTGTACCATGAATAATCACCTCATTATAAAATGGTTTGAAAATTACACAAAAACTTTGGCGGGGACCAGATAGCCCTCCGGACCAGATTGAAGCTCCGCCGAGCTGGCGAGTTCCACGCGGCGGCCCTCCAGCGAGGATGCTTCGAAAGCGTGCATCGCTTCCAGCACATGGTAGGCCAGCAGTCCGCTTGCCCGGTGATCCCGGCCTTCCGCGATCGCTTTAACCATATCCTCCAGGCCCCGGCCCCGTTCGTTGGTTTCCGAATGGAATACCGGCGGCAAGACTGTCCACTCCTCGGAGCCGTGACGGCGCAGCTTCACTTCGCCGTCAAAAAAGTTCGGATCGGGAAGGGACAGCGTTCCTTCCGTGCCGTAAATCTCGATCCATGGCAGTGCGCTGCCACCCGGAATGTCAAAGCTCACGATCATCGTGCCGACCGCTCCGGAAACGAAGTTCAGCGTGCCGCTGTAATGCGTCGCCGTGCTTACGGGGATGCTTGCTCCGGCTCTCGGACCCGCACCGATGAGCCGCTCCTTAAGCGGGCTCGCCGCCGTACCGCTGATCGCGGCGATCGGGCCGAGCAAATGCATAAGGGCCGTCAAATAATACGGGCCCATGTCAAACATCGGGCCGCCCCCCTCGGCGTAGAAAAAGTCGGGGTTCGGGTGCCAGCTCTCCGGTCCCGCGCCCATCATAAAGGCCGTGGCCGCCACCGGTCTGCCGATCAGGCCGTCTTCGATCGCCCGGCGGGCCGTTTCGATGCCCGCGCCGAGGAACGTATCGGGCGCGCAGCCTACGCGCAGCCGCTTGGCCGCCGCTAAATCCAAGGCCGCCTTCGCGTCCTGAAGCGAAACGGACAGAGGCTTTTCGACATATACATGCTTGCCATGGTATAGCGCATCCATATTGATGGAGGCATGGGATCCCGGAATCGTCAAATTCAGAATCAGTTCGATTTCCGGATGACGCAATATCTCCTCTACTGTGCATACGTTTGCAATGCGAAACTCATTTCCGCGCTCCCGAGCCTTTTCCGGGACCAGGTCGGCGAGGGCATGGACCTCC
This sequence comes from Paenibacillus haidiansis, assembly GCF_036553665.1. Classification (NCBI taxonomy): domain Bacteria; kingdom Bacillati; phylum Bacillota; class Bacilli; order Caryophanales; family Paenibacillaceae; genus Paenibacillus; species Paenibacillus haidiansis. The sequence continues at coordinate 328,030 of NZ_JAZHPZ010000001.1, forward strand.
GCAACTTCGCTGTGAGCCAGGTAATTCAAGTAGGCAGGGCTGATATTGCCGCAGCCGATCATGCCGATTTTCATTTTTGGGGTCAATTCTTATCACTCCTCCCGAAGCGATGATGTTGTAAGTCGACTCTCCTACATGTTATTTCAATTTGCCTCATTGTAAAATGAATAATATGATTGGAACATGAACAATCTGGTCATTATTTTATAAAAACCACAGGAGAATGCATTGTATGGAATATCAAAACCTGCAAATATTGACAGCCGGCTATTCGCTGCACAGCAAGCCGTTCCATATATTTCAGCCCGAGGGGCTGGAGAACTATTTGATCCGGCTGCAGACCGTCGGGCGCTGCCGCACCCGGCTATCCGGACGGCTGGAACTGCTCGAGCCGGGCGATCTGCTGCTCGTCTCGCCCGAGGACCCCTACGAGCTGCGGATCGAGCCGGAGACGACGAAGGCCGGCGAGCCCGTGGTCAACAGCGGCGACTATCATATCTTCCTCGCCGGTCCCTGGGTGAAGGAATGGTGGGCGAAGCATGACCGCCCGCGCAAGCTGAAGGTTCCGCTGTCCGAGGGCATCGTCGGGACGTTCCGGCAAATTATGCTGGAGCAGCGGCGGATTTCCAATCCTTCCCCGGAAATCGCGGAATACTACTTGAAAATTTTGTGCATGGAGATCGACCGTAATTTGCTGCAGCAGCCGCTTCCGGCCTATCCGAATTACCTCGCCCACCGGATCAAAAATTTCATCGAAGAGAATGCGTCGAACCAGTTCAAGCTGGAGGATGCCGCCGCCCATGTCGGCGTCAGCGTCTCCCGCGCCGTCCATCTGTTTAAGGAAGCGTTCGACACGAGCATTATTCAATATACGCTTGAGGTCAGACTGAGCATGGCCCGCGAGCGGATCATTTTCAGCCCGCTGACGCTGGAGCATGTGGCCGAAAGCTCGGGGTTTCCCAGCTATAACTATTTTCATAAAATGTTCCGCAAGCGTTACGGCATGTCGCCCAAGCAGTTCCGGCAATCGGCGCGCAATCCGGAGAACTCCTGAACACCCCAAGCCGATAAAGACGCAAAAAAGCCGCCGATCCTTCACCTTGCGAAGGATCGGCAGCTTATTCTTGCAGTCAAGCCGAACCGCGGTTCAGCTTGACTTATGTCGGCAGATTGCCATGATTCAACGTTTGCTCCAGGCGGCGTTTTTGTTCCATTTTCTTTTTCATCTGCGTCCCGATGACAACTACGGCAATGATCGCGATAGCTTCAAAGCCGTACTTGAGCAAACCGTTCGCAAACCAGTCATGGATGAGCGGTTCCTCGACGAGCATCTTGGACGCCGTCCAGGCTAATACCGCCGCACCGATCGTAATCACGACCGGGAACCGTTCGGTCAGCTTCAGGATCATCGTGCTGCCCCATACCATGATCGGTACGGAGATGGCCAGTCCGACAATGACGAGCAGGATATCGCCATGCGCAGCCCCGGCTACCGCCAAAACATTATCCAGCCCCATCATCGCATCGGCGATAATGATGGTGCGGATCGCCGCCCACATTTGACTGCCTGCATTAATATCATGCTCCTTCTCGTCGACGAGCAGCTTGTAAGCTATGTACAGCAGCGCGAGACCGCCGACGAGCCGAAGGCCGGGAATTTGAAGCAATTGCAGAACAAGCAAAGTCATAATTACACGAACGATGATAGCGCCGACGGTCCCCCACAAAATCACTTTCTTCTGATCCGCCTTCGGCACGTTTCTGGCGGCGAGACCGATGACGATCGCGTTATCGCCAGCCAGCACCAGGTCGATCAGAACAATGGACAACAGCGCGGTCCAAAACTCCAAGCTCAACAGTTCCATGTTCTCTCCCCTTTCTATGCTCATACTGGTCTCCAGCGCAAAAAAATGCGCCATGCTCATATTGGGCTTGGCGCACTTTTGATGCATCAAAAAAGACCTTCACCCAATATTAGCACCGGGCAAAGGTCTCGCTAACAACGAACGTTGCCAATAAAGCCGGGGCGTTTAACCCGTAATGACGACTTTATTGCTTACTAGCTACTCCCCTTTGGGAACCATGCATGTTTAATTTTCAAGTAATTATAGCGTATTTTATATTTGTGGTAAAGAGAGACTTTGGTATGATGGTGAGAGGAAGGAAAGGAGTCATCATGAAAAAGTGGACAGCACTGGCGGTGTATGCCGCGGCATTTGCCGTGGCCTTTATATATAGGGACAGTCTCGTCGGCTGGATTACCGGCGATCCTCCGGTGTGGGGCCTGCTTATTTTGTCCACCGTCCTGGGCGTGTTTCCCATTGTCCCTTACCGCATTGTCATCGCCGCGGCGGGCTATGTGATGGGCGCGCTTGCCGGCGGCATCCTCACCCTGATCGGCTCCACGCTCGCGGGGGCGCTGTTTTACTGGGGCTCCGCCTACGGCTTCCGCAGCGTCGCGCAGAACTGGACCGCCCGGATCAAGCCGCTGGAGCGGATCGCCGATACGATCGACAGGAGTCCTTTTTCGGCGATCGTTCTCTGCAAGCTGACTCCGGTCGTCCCGCAAACCGCGGTCAACATTTATGCGGGGGCCTACGGCATTCCTTTTCTCACTTATCTGTCCGCGTCCGTGATCGGTAAGCTGCCGAGCGTCTTTCTGTACGCTTTTTTGGGCGCTTCCCTGCTGAGCAAGCCATGGGTGGCGTTAGGTGCGGCGAGCGTATATATGCTGTTGGTTTTGTTGATTTTATGGGTATATAGGAAGGGAAATCAAGGGAACCGGCTCCCCCGCTTTGGGTTGGGCCCAAAAAACGGTATAATGGAAACCGGAACAACCGGAGCATGGCCGGAACCACATCGAAACGGAGGGATCAGCATGAACTCATCACAGAACGACGGCCTGGAGCTCGCCACCTTTGCCGGGGGCTGCTTCTGGTGCATGGTATCGCCTTTTGAGGAGCTCCCGGGAATTCACGGGATCGTGTCCGGCTATACGGGCGGTCATACGGAAAACCCCACCTATGAACAGGTATGCGCCGGAGGAACCGGGCATTACGAAGCCGTGCAAATTAAATTTGACCCGGCCGTATTCCCTTACCGGAAGCTGCTGGAATTGTACTGGCAGCAGATCGATCCGACCGATGAGGGCGGACAATTCCATGACCGGGGCGAATCTTACCGGACGGCGATTTTTTATCATAGCGAAAGCCAGCGCGTCGAAGCCGAACAATCCAAGCAGGAGCTGGCGGAAAGCGGCCGGTTCGACAAACCGATCGCCACGCAAATTCTCCCTGCGGGCCCGTTCTACGCGGCCGAGGATTATCATCAGGATTATCATAAGAAAAACCCCGGCCATTACAAGCGTTACCGCAAAGGCTCCGGTCGGGAGGATTTCATCGAACGTCACTGGTCCGGCCCGGCGGACCCGGAAGAGCTGAAACGGCGGCTGACGCCGATCCAGTACGAGGTCACGCAAAATAGCGCCACGGAACGTCCGTTTACCGGCGAATATTGGGATCATACCGAAGAGGGCATCTATGTGGACGTCGTTTCCGGGGAAGCGCTGTTCAGCTCGCGGGACAAATACGACGCCGGCTGCGGCTGGCCGAGCTTTACGCGGCCTCTGCGGGAATACAGCATCAAGGAAAAGACCGATACGAGCCATTTCATGGTCCGCACGGAGGTGCGCAGCCGGGAAGGCAACTCCCATCTCGGGCATGTATTCGACGATGGACCGGAGCCGACGGGACTCCGCTACTGCATCAATTCCGCCGCGCTTCGTTTCGTGCCGAAGGACGAAATGGAGAAGCAAGGGTACGGCGAGTATCTCTATTTGTTCAAATAATATAAAATGATAAATGCCCCTGCCGGTGCTGAACCTCCGGCAGGGGCATTTTTTCGCGGGACGATTTTGATTTTCCCGGGTTACTTGTCCGATTCAGGATTCTCCCCGCGTTCCTTCTCCAGCTTCTTCTTCGCCCGGAATCGCCGCACCTTCATCAGGTTTCCGCAGGTTTTGTCCTCGCAGTATTTCTTGGCCCGGTTGCGGGTGTCGTCATAGAACACCCATCTGCAATCGGGATTGTCGCAGACGCGAATCCGGCCCGCTTCGCCATCGATGAGGGTGCGGATAAAGGCGGCGGCCACCTCCGCCATGACCTGCCGCCAATCCTCGCGCACGGGGACGAGGCCGAGGCGAAGCTCCCCCGCTTCCTCCGTCGCGCGCCGCTTCACTGGCCCGAGATCGAGGATGGCGTTCAGCTCCTCCAGCTCGGCGTGTGACAGCCCCCCTCCCCGGGCGCACCGCTCCGACATGTCGTGCAGGCGGTCGCGAAATTCCCGCATCGTACGGATCACTTCCGCATCAGCGGGAACGGGCGCTTCCAAATGCCACCGGTTCAGAAAATAATTCTGCCACTTTTCCTGGCCGATCCGGTCCTCGGAACGCCCGCTTCCCCGCCAGTCATGCCACTCGCTGTTTATAAAATCGCTCCAGAGCGTTTCCAAGATAAAGACCTCCGTAATTCATTTGTAACTATCTATCTACAAATTAAGTAGTTACATTTTATTTCCGCTATGCTACAATCTTATTGTAACCTTTAAATATCGACTTCACTAGTTACTAATTCCGAAAAGGAGCTGAAAGCATGGGCATTAATCCGGTCGGCTTGCTGAAAATTCAAAAGGACAATACGTGGGATCGCGAAGAATGGGTCGTTCCTCTGGCCACCGCCGTCCAAGGCGTAACAACCGAGCAGGCGGAGTGGGTTCCCCCCGGCGGAGGCAATACGATTCGCGAAACCGTCAATCATTTGAATTATTATAACAAGCGCATCCTCAACCGGTTGAAAAATAATCCCAACGCTCACAGCGTGGATACCAACGAAGCGACATTTGCCAATGGCGAGCGTCCGGCCGGAGCCGACGGCTGGGCGGCGACGCTCGCCGAGACCGAGCGCACCGCCTACGAGCTGCGCCAGGCGATCGCCGGGCTGACGGAGGAAGATCTCGCGGCGCCGTATTCCGGAGAATCCAGCGATGTTCTCCTCGGGGAAGAACTATCCCGCTGGCTGCTGCATGACGCCTATCACGCCGGGCAGATTGTGCTGATCCGCAAGCAGCAGGGCTCCTGGAGAACCATGTAAGCGCAGCATCGGCGTTGTTTCGCGGTTTTACGGCCGGATAAACCGGGGTAATAATGAGATAACATCCCTAGGAAGGAGGATCAATTTATGCCCTGGAACAGTCACGACTACCCGCCGTCCATGAAAAATCTGGAGCCTCGGGTCAGAAACAAGGCGGTGGAGATTGCGAGTGCCCTGCTGGAGGACGGTTACGAGGAAGGGCGCGCCATCGCCATCGGCACGGCCAAAGCGGAGGAGTGGGCCGAGAACCATCCGAAAGACGAGAAATAGCAAATGGCGGACAAAAAAACAGCTTAAGCCGGTCAGGCTCAAGCTGTTTTCTTTTTCATCCCGTATGCGGTATGGCGCGGCGCGATGTCTTTCCGGCCGTAATCGACCGTCCAGGTAATCATCTTGCCGGCGATCAGCACCGCCATAATGGTAAACAATGTTTCTTTAAACGGCAGGTAGAACAATGAAACCGTCAGCACCACCGCATCCATGATCATAAACACCGTACCGATCTTTATGCCGGACCACTGACTTATCATCGTCGATAAAATATCGTCCCCGCCCGTCGCTCCGCCCGTCCGCAGGACGAGACCCGCGCCAAGGCCGGTTAAGAGGCCCGACAACACCGCCGCCACCGGCAAATTTCCGCCCATGTTCATATTCAGCGGCGAGAATTGCTCGCACAATTCATAGAACGCCGAGAACGACAGCGAAGCGATCAGCGTATTCATAATAAATTTCCGGCCTTTCAAAAATAGGGCCAAAATAAAAATCGGAATATCCAGAGCAATCATCGTAAGTGCCGGAGGCAAATCGAACAAGTATTTACCCAGCAGCGAAAGTCCTACAAAGCCGCCTTCCGACAAGCCGTTCTGAAAATTGATGTGGTAATAAGTAAAAGCCAATAAAAACGAACCAAACAACATCGTCAATAACTGTCTTCCGTCAACATTCCATCCTGTCTTCTTCCTCATCCGGAATCCCTCTTATCGTAGTTTTGTTGACCTTACGGCCGCACCCTACGCTAAAGAAGGTCCTTGAGGACTTCATCCTTCGCATTATCACACGCTTCTTTCGTAGGGTTGTAGGCCGTAAACCGACGCTCCACGAAAAAAGCTAAGTGTAAGAGAGATCACAACGTTTCCAAATCGTCCTTTGGGGATTCGTCCTTCGGGGACACATGGTATCCTGATCCTTTCTGTTTTTGTCTATTCTTATTATAACACAAATCGAATAATGACTAAACAGCTTGAGACGGTAAATAATATTTTTTCATCGAAACTGTGATAAAGCTCATTGCAATTTATGATAAGTTCACATTTCAGAAATTTTTAAAGTGATCATGCTCACAAATATTAAAAATAAGGAATGCCTATACTGAATAGGTAACCGATAATTTTTAGAAAGAAGGTATCGATCGTGCTCGACGCTAAAACCATTGAAACGATCAAATCCACCGTCCCGGTGCTGGAAGTGCACGGACAAACCATTACCAAACAATTCTATCAAATGATGTTTAAAAATCACCCCGAACTGCTTAATATCTTCAATCATGCCAACCAGCGGCAAGGTAAACAACCCGCAGCCCTGGCCAACGCGGTTTATGCCGCCGCCGCCCATATCGACCGCCTGGAGGAAATCCTTCCCGTCGTTAAAGACATCGCCCAAAAACACCGCGCGCTCGGCATTATGCCGGAGCACTATCCGATCGTCGGCGAGAATCTGCTTGCCGCGATCAAGACCGTGCTCGGCGACGCCGCGACCGATGAAATCATCGACGCCTGGGCCAAAGCCTACGGCGTGATCGCCGACGTATTCATCGGCGTCGAAGCGGAGATGTACAAGGATGCCGAACAGCAAAAAGGCGGCTGGCGCGGCTGGCGCAAGTTCGTCGTCGACCGCAAAGTCAAAGAAAGCGACGTGATTACGTCCTTCTATCTGAAACCGGAAGACGGCGGCGATATCGCTTCCTACAAGCCGGGACAATACATCACGGTCCGCGTCAAACCGGAAGGCCAGGAGTTTACCCATCTGCGCCATTACAGTTTGTCGACATCCCCGGGACATGACTATTACCGTATCTCCGTGAAGCGCGAGGATGCCGTAAACGGCAACCCTGCCGGCGTCGTTTCGACCTATCTGCACGAAAAAATCAATGAGGGCGGTATCCTCGATATCAGCGCACCGGCCGGTAATTTCGTCCTGGATCAAACCAAAGAAATTCCGGTCGTTCTGCTCAGCGGCGGCGTAGGGCTGACGCCGATGGTCAGCATGCTGGAAACGCTGCTGGAGGATGGCAGCAACCGCGATATCGTATATATCCACGCCGCACGCTGCGGAAGCTACCATGCCATGAAGGAGCATATCGACAAGCTGACGCGGGAGCATCAAGGCCAGCTCCGCTCCTACCATGTGTACGAGTCCCCGGCCGAAGGCGAAAGCTGCGACAAGACCGGCTATATCGACCTGCCGTGGCTCAAGACCGTGGCCGATCCGAGCGCGGATTTCTACTTCTGCGGCCCGCTGCCGTTCATGCGGGCGATCAACCGCGCGCTGAAAGAATGGGGCGTGCCGGAAGAGCGCATCCATTTCGAATTTTTCGGACCGGCGGACAGTCTGTAAGCCAAAGTCCAAAAAACCCCCGGGAATTTCGCATCACCGAAGATGCGAAAACTCCCGGGGGTTTTTCTTATTGGTGATGCCGCAGCAAGCGGTTGACGGTTTCCCGCCGGACCCCGATCAGCTGGCCTATCTCCTCCTGGGTCAAATATTCCGTCAAAGGAATGCCGTTCGCATGCTGCCCCAGCCATTTGGTCAAGAGCGCCAGCCGCTCCGCCGGCGTCCCGACCGTCAAATGATCGAGCCGCTCCTGCATGAACCGCACTTTCTCCTGCAGCAGCCTTGCCACTTCCAGCGGCTTCTTCGGGTCCTCCTGCAGTTCGCGGTACCATTCCTGAGCCGGAATGGCTTCGACTTCGCTTCGCATCAGCGCGATGGCCGTGCCGTGCGTCTCCTTCGGCGAGATCAAGGAATGGTGCGGGACCATCTCACCGGGATACAAAATATTGAACAATACCATATTACCGTTCTCATGCAGCCGGGTCACCTTAAACAGACCGCTTTTGATATGATATAGAAATAATCCTTCGTCTCCCTGCCGGAACAGTATTTCTCCCTTGTGCAATATCATTCTACCGACTCCATTTCCCTTCTTCGCGACATAATTACCTACTATTATATCAAAAAAAGCAACCGACTACTAAAAGCAAACAACCCCGCGCTTGAAATGCGCAGGGTTGCCATATACGATTCGTTATTGCTTCAATGACCGTTCCCACTGGGAAATCTTCTCGCGCCACGGCTCATAGCTGTGAATCGCAATCCCCGCGAACGAGTCATGCCCTTTGACCTTGCGGACGAGCTTATTGATTTCTCCGGTCAGAAACGTAAACGATCTTTCATAAAAAGACACGCCGGGACCTTCCTCGCTTTCGCCGAGCTCCACGCCGATCCAAACCGGCTTTTGCTCGCGATCCCCTTCCTCCAGCGTCGTCTTCGCCGCGCTGTAAATTCTGTCCGCTTCATCGCGATAGGCCATTATGGCGACATAATCGAACGTATCGACCATCCACCGGTTCAGCGGAATTTCCCCGTCCGGCCCGGCATAGTCGATGCCGTCCAGCCAGAAAGGAACCGCGGCCCCAACTTCAAGGCCGCCCTCCTTTCCCTTTTCGATCCAATTCCCGGCATTCTCCGCCCATTGCTCAACGACGGCAGCCTGATCGTTTTTCCAGTCCTTGAGCAGATAGGGCTCCACATCGAATTGGATCCCGGTGAACCTTTCTTCCGGATCAGAGTTTTCATTGTAACTCTCCACCCATTCGAGAAAGGCGTCCGCTTCCTCCCGATGTTCGCCGAGCGCCCATTCCGGTTTCCCGTTTAAAGCATGAACCTCCATGCCCGAGGAGGAAGCCTTCCGGATGAATTCCCGGTAGCTCTCCTCCTTCACATCCCCGCCAATTTGCAGAAAAATAATTTTGACTCCCTGCTTTTTGGCAAAAGCAACGATATCTTCGCTATGCTGCTGAATCAGCTTGGTGTCCCAAAGCCAGGTCGCTTTGGCGTAGGTAGCGGAAGGGCGGACAACGAGCAGCAGAAGAACCAGCAGAATCCCTCCGCACAGGATGATGAGCCGTTTCTTGGTTTGCGGCCCCAGATTCCGGATCTTCATGTTCCGCCTCCTTTCACTATCTCCCATCCTATATAATTTATCCGACGCTCAGCGCCTCGTCCGCCTCGGCCGCATGCTGCACCGAATGGCCGATCTTATAGATATGCGGCAGCGGATAATCACGGAACGCGTTGCGCGTATCGACGATCGGCACGCCGAGATGGGCGATGGTGCCGTAGTCGAGATTGCTGTGGTTCGTTACGAGCACAATGCAATCGTAAGATTTGAATTTCTCCAGATTATACTCCACGCTGTGCACGGTTCTGCCGTGCTTGTCGCGGAAGCTCGTCGCGTACGGATCGTAGTACTCCACCTGGGCGCCGCTGTCCTTGTACAGCTCGTACACCTCCAAGGCCGGGGATTCGCGCAGATCGCTGATGTCCGGTTTGTAGGCCATGCCCAGAATCAAAATGTTTGATTTCTTGATCGATTTGGCATACTCGTTCAAGATTTTCGACGTTTTATTGACTACATAATACGGCATGTTATCATTCGTCGACTGCGCCAGCTCGATAAACTGGCTGTAGAAGCGGAAGCCTTTCGCCTTCCAGGACAAGTACATCGGGTCGAGCGGGATGCAGTGCCCGCCGATCCCCGGGCCAGGGTAGAACGGCATGAAGCCGAACGGCTTCGTTTTCGCCGCGTCGATCACTTCCCAAATGTCGATGCCCATCCGGTCGCACATCATCGCCATTTCATTGATAAAGGCGATGTTGACGCTGCGGAATGTATTTTCCAGCAGCTTGGACATCTCCGCCACTTTCGGTGAGCTTACGGGTACGACCGTCTGCACGTATTTACTGTATAACGCGTTGCCGAGAGCCAAACAAGCCTCCGTCGTTCCGCCGATGACCTTCGGCGTGTTGAAGGTATTGAATTTGACATTGGACGGGTCCACCCGTTCCGGAGAGAAGCAGAGGAAGAAATCCTCGCCGACCACATGGCCGAGCGCTTCCAGCTCGCGCTGGATCAGTTCTTCCGTCGTTCCGGGATACGTCGTGCTTTCCAACGTAATCAGGATGCCTTTTTTCATATAGCGCTTGATTTGCTCCACAACGGTCACAATATAAGAAGTATCCGGGTCCTGATTCTCGCTGAGCGGAGTCGGTACGCAGATGCTGACCGCGTCGATTTCTTGCAGAGAGGCATAGTCCGTCGTGGGCTTGAACCGTCCGGTGCCCATTACCTCGGCCAAGCTTTCGGAAGGAATATCGTGAATATAGGATTCTCCGCGCTGAATGCGCTCGATTTTACCGGCGTCGAGATCGATGCCTACGACTTTAAAGCCCTGCTTCACCATTTCGACGGCCAAGGGAAGGCCAACATATCCCAAGCCCACGACGCCAAGCACCGCGGTTTTCGATTCGATAGCATTCAGTAAAGTCTGATATTGTTTATTCACTGCTTCAACCTCCGTTTTGTCTGTATAGGTGTATTTTTATATATAGAAGCTTTAAACGCGAATTAATGAATGCAGCGGCGAATCCGGGCATCCAGCTCCACCGGCGAGAACGGCTTGGTGATGTAATCGTCCACCCCGTTTTGGAAGCAGAGGCTGATCGTCTGCTCCACCCGCTGCTCGGTCAAAATGACGATCTTCGGGGACTCGGGTACGTCAAGCTGTTGAATGTGATGGATATAAGGCAAGCCGTCGATCCCGTACAGATTGAGCTCCGTCAGCACCAGATCGGGCTGCCATGATCCGATGAGCTCCAGGGCGGTAAGTCCGTTGTCCGCGACCAATGTTTCGTATCCCTGCATCTGCAGGCGAATCTCCAGAAATTCGCGCACCGTGGCATCCCCTTCGACGATCAGAATCCGGCTGCGCGCCGTCTGCATCTCCTCCCGGGAAAAGATATGGATTTCTCCGGCGGTGAGCTGTCTTATGGAGTCCTCCATTTGCATCAGCACGTGCTGTGTAATCTCCTCCCTTTTCTCGAAGCTCGTCAGCGTCATCCGCGGATCGAAATTCTGCACGGTTTCCTGCAGCCGCTGTTTCAGCAGCAATCCTTGAAAGTGCACGGCGTCCAGGCTTTGGCCGGGCAGCAGCACGAAGAGATTCCCCGGCTCTTCCCCGTTCCAAATTTCATAAGACAGGCCCGGCTGCGAATCCAAAATGCCGCGCACTTGCGTTTCCGCATAAGCCGGCCCTCCCGCGCAGGAAATGAACAAAATTCCGTTCATTTCCGATACGGCTTCCTGCGCCGTTTGGACAATGTTCAGATACAAACTGGACTGTTCTTCCTGACTTGGCAATGTTGTATTTGGCATGATTCATCCCGCCTTTCTTAGATATGAATTGATGCAGCCATGGATTTGGCTTTTGGCTCCCTTGTTATCAACTCCCTTCCCGCTTCCATCTATGATTGCGGGAATCCCGAAATATTTATTGATTCCGGGATCAGGCCGTTTTGGCCGGGTCGCTCTTCTCCGACCAGCTTTGCCGGGTCATCGTGCCCCAGGAGTTGTTGTTGCGCATATACTGTATATGGCCCTGAATCCGCCACAGCCCGCCGAGCTGGGCATATCCGAAAAATTTGAGCGCGGAAAAAGCGATCACCTTGACCAGATCGGACAGCTTCTTGAACCGCTTAAAGGCCAGCTCTTCGAGCAGCAGCGCCCCGATACTGAGCAAAAAGCCGCTGAGGAAATTGATCAGCCAGAATGCCGCGAGGATTCGCCAATGCGTCATATCCAGCAGCGTATATCCGATCAGGGCGAGCAGCCCTGTAATTTTAAAGTAAGGATTGAGTGCCTCGAAGATGATGTTGTACGGCATCGTCAGTAAGCCCATGACTTTGTATTTCGGATTAAAGGCCATGTCGTAGTTCTCGATCATATTTTTCAGATTCCCCCGCCCCCAGCGTTTGCGCTGGTTGGACAAGATCCGGTACGTGTCGGGCGCCTGCGTCCAGCAGACCGCTTCCGGACAGAAGGCGATCCGGTATTTCAGCTTGTTCTCGAGCATGTAGCGGTGCAGCTTGATAATAATGTTCATGTCCTCGCCGGGGTACCCGCCCCGGTAGCCGCCGACCGCGATCACGTAATCCTTGCGGAACAAGCCGAAGGCGCCGGATACGATGATCAGCCCGTTGATCGAGCTCCAGCCGATCCGCCCGCCGAGGAAAGCCTTCAGGTACTCGATGGACTGGAACATCGGCCACATCTTGCGCGGCAGCGACACTTCCTTGACCGCGCCGTTCTCGATGACGCAGCCGTTGGCGATCCGCACGTCTCCGCCGATCGCGACCGTCTCCTCCGGATTTTCCATGTACATGCGGGCCATCCGGATCAGCGCGTCCTTTTCCAGCAAGGAATCGGCGTCGATCGAGGAGATCAGCGGATAATGCGACAGATTGATGCCCGCGTTCAACGAATCCGCCTTTCCCCCGTTCGGTTTATCTATTACAAACAGATGCGGATACTGAGGATTGTGGTAAACGGCACGAACGGGCTGGCAGTCGATTGCGTTCCGCATCCCCGGATTCGGCAGCGGTGTCAGCCCGAATTCCCGGATCAGCACGCCGAGCGTGTCGTCGCTTGAACCGTCGTTGATCACAATGACCTCGTAGGTCGGGTAATTCAGCGTCAGAAGGCATTTCACATTTTCAATGACCGTGACCTCTTCGTTGTAGGCCGGAACCAGCAGCGAGATCGACGGCACGAGTTCCGAACCGGACAGCGTATTAAATTTGGAGAAGGCGGCCCGGCGGTAAATGGTCAAAATATTGCGGAACGAAAATCCCATAATCGAAAAATAGATAATATTAACGGTCATTACGTAGTACGACGCAAACAGGCCGTAAATGAGCAAAATATCCCTAAGCAGTATAATCCCCTCCGACGGCTGCGACCTGGCGAACCGGCTTCGATTCCCCGGAGGAACCGAAATACCGTTCGTACAGCAGCTTTTTTTTGTTGTAAGCGATCATCTGGTCCAGCTTCTGATGCTCGCTTTCCTCCAGCATCGCTTTTTCGACATGATCGAGTGCGGTTTCCCGCTCGACCCCGGAGCCGTTCTTGGCGATTTGGCACAGCACCTCGAACCCCGCCTCGCCGAGTTTGGCCAGGCTGGCCGCGCTGTTGTTTCTTACGCGCCAGTTCGGATCTCTCAGGGCGGCGCGCAGCAGGGAAATGCTGCCGGCGGCGTGGATATTTCCGAGCGACTTGGCCACGGCGGCGCGGATCTCCCAATTCGTGTCGGCCATCAGCTCGCGGATCGTGTCATCCTCCAGCACCGGATTGGAGCTTAAATACAGCTTGACCGCTTCCGTGCGGACATCCTTCTGTTCCGCGCCGACCAGTCTGTCAAGAGCCGGAACGACCTCCGGAACCGCCTGTCCCCACATGGCGACCAGCGCGACTTTGACGAAATCCGGGTTCTCGTCATCCAGCAGCTTAAGCAGCAGCCGGCTCAAATCCAGCTTCGTCTCCATCAGGATATCGGCGGCCATATTGTGAATCGGCTTGCCGTGGCGGAGCAAATGGTTCAGCATCTCCTTGAGCTGATCCCCGCGCTCCGCGCTCTTGGCGATGGAGCGGGCGATTACGATCGTCAGCGGGCTGTATCTCTCCTTCTCCAGCATCAGCAGCATTCTTGGGACGGCTTCCGCCGCCCGCATGCCGCCGAGCCGGTACGCCGCCGAAATCCGCCGACCGTAAAGCAGGCTGTCGAGCTGTTTGATATCGCTCTCCACGAATCCCGCCCGCCGGCACAGATCCGCCAGCTTGTCGCGCGTCTCTCCCTTGAACTGCTCGATCCATTCGATCAATTTCTCCTGAACGACCTGCCGCTCCAGCTGCGTCAGCTTGCCGGGCGGCAGCGGCAATTCGCCGTCCCCGTTTAAATGGGCTTGAATAAACCGGAAATATTCCTGATGTTTCCGTGAATACACTTCCTTCTGTTTGTCCATCCGGATCGACCTGATCCTGATCCAGAACAATAGCAGCATGCCTATCCCAATCAATCCGAGGCAGCCGTAAATGAAATAGATTGCCACGGTAAGGTGCGATTCCATATACTACAGTTCCTCCTTTTACTGTGATCTGTGGTCCGGCAGGCTTGCATAAAATTCCTGCATCGCATAATAGCCCGATTTCAGATGTTCGCTATATTTCACCGTCTCCCAGGGGGACCAGGTATACTTCGGCTGGGCGGCCAAATCCAGAGTGCCGCCCTCCTCTCCGGGCCAGGATACGGCGCCGCTCCCGCGGTCGACAATCCATGGAACGAACGTGATCCCGGACGTTTTGGCCGTAGTGAAGGTCCGGTCCTTCTTCAGCGGACCGTAGTCGATGACTTGCAGCGAGCTCGGATCGGCGAAGCCGAGCAGCATCCATGGGATGCGCAGCTCTACCTCGTTCCCGCTGTATTGCCATGAAGTCAGCGAGTTGTAATCACTGCTTTCGCGGTCCGATGTCCCGCGCACCAATTTTCCGACCGTCATATCCTTAAACGGCTGGGCAAACCGGGTATCCGGCGGCGTCATCGTCAGACTCACGGCCAGCTTCCACGGCTGAAACGCTATTTTTTCCTCCTCGGTCTGCTCGTCCAGCATCCAATAGCCGTACTGCCCGTAAAGCCGGCGGTGGAAATCGTAAGTAGGCGCCACTTTGACCTCGGTCTCCTCGTCATTTCCGATCGCGATCAGATTCTCCAATCCGTCGCTCAGCGTCTTGCCGGGAAGCTCGGTCACCGGCTGGTTCCCGCCGGACAGCGTATCGGTTCCAAGATAGATCTTCCGGGCAGCCGGATCGAAAGGCTCCTCCAGCGTCAAGCCCACATAAACATAGGCTTCGTCATGAGTGACGCGCATTTGCTTCATCCCGGGGGAAGGATTGTCCCATGACATGACTTCCCCTTCAGGCAAGGCATCCCAATCGTCCAGCGTCCCGTCGATCGTAATCAGATCCTCCTTGCCCGGCGTCATCGCCAGCAGGCCGAACTGCTTCTCGTTCGTCAGAACGTTCAGCCAGTAAGAGCGGTGGTCCTCCGGAATTTCGAAGCGCATCGTGTTCCAGGTCTTCTTGAACCATTCGTCCTGCCACATGAACAGAATCGCGCCCGCGTATCCCTCGTCATAAATGTCCTTCGTCAGGGATACGTCGATTTCTCCCTGCTCGTCCTCGCTGTGCCCGCCCTGGTCGCGTCCGCCGCGGCCCAGATGGGACACGCCCACCGAGGACGGAACCCCGTATTCCGTCACCATTACCGGAATATCTTTGTAATAGGCCTTCAATTGCTTCAGGTAAGCCTTGTAGGTGTTGTAATCGCCGTTTCCGTCCGGTATCGTTTCCAGCGTTTCGTCCAGGTGGAAGAAATCCGGGTAATACGGGTATACGTGATACGCCGCAAAATAACCGGCCTCCCAATCCACCGGACCGATATGGGTCGCGTCGACGCTGGCCAAATCCTCTTCAAACAGCGGCTCGCCGGGATGCTCCAGCACATCGGTCGTCACCCAGTTCGTGAATGTGATCGGATGCTCCCATCCGTACCCCTTTTCCTGCTGCGCCGTTTTGTCGACCAATTCCGCCAGCCAGCTCTCAAAGGGGCTCGCTTCGGAAGTCGCCGCGAAATATTTGCCCTGGTAAGGCTCCGTACCGGCATGCACCTTGTTCGTGTTGTCGACCATTTCAGGGTCCCATTCGGTGCCGATATGCCAGGCCATCAAATACGGCCCCGCGTTGGCGGTGTATTTTCCTCCCGCCTGGCCTTGACCGGCATCGGTCTTCAAATCGCCGTACACCGCTTTGACCGCTTTTTCGATCTCCGCGTGGAATTGCTCTTTGATCCCCGGATTGTACGCGTCCTTCAGCTCGATCAGCTGCTCCTCCGGCGACCAGATTCCCTGGATGAAATACAGCGGATCCTCGCCCTTGTCCCGGTTATATTTAACCAGCGACTTATAGAATACCGGATTGTGCACCGTATAAATCCGAATTACGTTCGCTCCCATCTCGTCGATCTGTTTGAACCAGCGCAGGTAGTCGTCCTCGGTGATCGGGAGCTCCCCGGGGAAATGCCCCGGCACCGTGGCGCCCAAATTGACGCCTTTGACGAACATCTCGTTCCACGTTCCGTCGCCCGCGTATTCCATGAACCGGTCGCCCGAGGTCTGAAATTTGATCTCTGCGCCGTCGGAAGTCGCGAAGCTGACATGAGAGGGAGGCAGGAGCAAAATGGCCACGAATATTCCTCCGGCGATCAGAACCGCGCCGATTCCGATCCAGATCGCCATTTTTTTTCGCGCTAATGTTGTCATCGGTTCGTTAAGAGGCCATTCAAAAAAGCCTTGCGGCTTTCGAAGTTCCTCTTTTGATTTCACCTCGCTATCTTTTTGTATGCAGGCGATGGTTTAGTATGGCTTCTTCGCATCTCCACTCCGCAGATTACTCTTATCATTAACCAAGTGAACCTATCGTGTAACTAGGCTAATAGGAGTGTTTTAATTTTTGGGTCCTCCCAGGAACCGGCTCCTCATTCTGGCACCATATTCCCGGGATCAGGAAATGCGCCTTAGCCCCATCTCTCTGCTTCTTAACCCTGAAATGAAAAGCGAAATCCTTAACATTTCATGAAAAGGTTCCCCGTGGTTCGTTATGCAGGAATGCGGCCTCCGGAGCTTTTGCCCATATTAGACGCGCAAAATAATTCGAAGTTTCGCTCTTTTTTTACACCCTTTTCCATAAAGGTTACAAAATTGATACCAAAGTCATGTGGTAAAATCGCACAGCGGCGCAGGTTTTCGCGGATTTGGAATTTACATCCGTTGTAACAAAAAAGATGCCTTGGTCCCAGAATAGGCCCATTGGTTACTTTCTTGACTTTTTATTCTTTTCGGGACAGTCCCGTCCGCCCGAAAATCGGCGACCAATATCCTAGATTTTACAGGTTATATAGTCCTTTTTTTGAAAAAAAAAGAACAGCCCTCTCAGGCTGTCCGAAAATGATGTTTCCATTATTATTCGTATTCGTTCATTTTGCTTCCCGGGAATGCTCTTTTAAGAGCGCCCCCAGCTCCGCGGTGTATTTTGTCAGCCGCAGGCTGATTTCCGAGCGCATTACGTCGCGGGTCATGCCGAACCGTTCCTCGTACCCGCGGCAATAATAACGATAATAAACGACGAGATCCGCTTGCTCCTCGTTCACTATTTTGATGTTTCTTTGCTTCAACTCCCGCCGCAACCGGTATAGATCTTTCGTGATACTGTCCAAAACGTACCGCCCCGCCATGTAATAAGAACGCTTCAAAATATTGGTCGAGTATTCCACATCCGCCAGGCTTTTTTGCACCATGGTCATCATATGCGGAAGCAAAATATAGTCTCTGAGCATTGTCAGCTCCTCGGTGGTAATGATCTTGCTCTCATGGGGATGATGCTGATCGTCGTACCGTTCGGCATGCTCGGTCAGCAGCATTTTTGATTTCCAACGCTCATTTTCGTCAAGCTTGCTCATTTGTAGTGCCCCCCAATTTGTCCTGCTCTTTCCCGCGCGACACCGGCTTCCGTCAGCGATGAAGCGCGTATAATGGCATCGCTCCCGTATCTGTCTTTGATCCGGTCGATGGCCTGTTCCTTGTTGTAGGCAAGGGAGCGGTCCTCGAATAAAGTCAATTGCATGATCTTGTCGTCCGTCAGCCCGGACAAGGCCACGCTCAAACGGCTGATCGGCAGCCCGCTCCAGTATTTCACGAACAGCTGGCGTGCCGCGTTGGCCACTTCATGGGTCAGGGCGGTCGGCTCCTGCAAGGTTATTTGGCGGCTGAAATAATTGGAGCGCTGTCCGTCCGTTTCCGCCGCGGAGACCGAAACCACCGTACCCATGAGATGATGGCGCCGGGTCCGCCGGCATACCTCGACCACCAGCTCCAGCAGGACGATCTCAATGTCCTGCAGCCTTTGGTACAGCCGCCAGCGCAGCGCCTTGCCGTGGCTGACCGATTTCAATTGATGGCGGATATCGGAGACGACGGGGCTGGGATCGATGCCCCGGGCCGTTTGCCAATAATACTCCGCCTGGATATCGCTTTGTTTGCCCATTTCCCGCCGCATCCGCCGCTTAAATTCATGAAGTTCCATGCGCGCGATATCCCCGATGAGCGTTAAGCCCATGCGGGTAAAATGGCGGGTCATCCTGGACGCGACCATGAACATATGGTGTACGGGCAGCTTCCATAAAGTCGATTCCAGGTTGTCGAACGAAAGCTCAAAAATGCCCTCCGCATTTTTCTTGGCATAGTTGTCGGTCGCCATCTTGGCCAATATTTTGGTGGGACCGATGCCGACCCTCGTCCAGACCCCGGTGGATAAAAGAACATGCTGCTGAATCCTTTGGGCCAGCTGATGCGGGGGACCGAAATAAGACAGCGAGCCGGTGACATCCAAAAATTGCTCGTCAATGCTGAACGGCTCGACAAGATCGGTATAAGATTCGAAAATTTCCGTAATCAGGAGCGAGATTTGAATGTACGTTCGCATTCTCGGCCGGATGACAACGAGGTCGGGGCATTTGGCCAGCGCCTCCCCCACCCTTGAGGCCGTCGTAACGCCACGGGACTTGGCGATGGGGCATGCGGCCAGCACAATGCCGTTCATCCGTGCGGGATCGCCGACCGCCACCGGCTTGTCGCGGTATTCGGGGTGAGCGGCTTTCTCCACGGAGGCATAAAAGGATTGGCCGTCAATCAAAAAAATCTGTCTGGACATCGATGCATTCCTCCATGACCCAACTTCCGCCTCAGACAAGAACGTTTGTTCTTATTATATTCATAATACGAACAAATATTCCCGTTGACAACAGGTTTTTGCTGGATATTGAGGGAACGGATTGAATCGGGAAGATCGCCCTTAGTTCTCCCATATGCGGACGAAAAGATAAAAAACCTGCAAAAGTGCATCTTTCTCCGAGCCATGATTTCGGGATGCGGATTCCTGCTAAAATGCATCTTTTTTCTGTAAATCTCGGATATGAACCGAAATCGCGGAAAATAACTGTACAATCGCAGGAATTTAAGCGTATGGCCGCCGGTCCGGCCGAAATTGTTGCACATTTGCAGGAATTTTAAAAAAGGGGGCGGCGGCTGGGCTGCCTTCGCAAAAAAGCAAAAAGACGCGAATTCCGGGATAATATCACCCTGGACTCGCGTCTTCTTCACTATGCTACGCTTACTGCGCCGTCAGAACAAGCGGCCCGTCGGCTGTCAGCGCCACCGTATGCTCAAACTGGGCCGACAGCTTGCCGTCCGCCGTTCTGGCGGTCCAGCCGTCGTCGTCGATCGTGATGCGGTACGTGCCTTCATTAATCATCGGCTCGATCGTGAACACCATGCCTTCCTTGAGCCGGACCCCCTTCCCGGCGACTCCGATATGCTCATAGCTCGGGTCTTCGTGAAGGGTTCTGCCGATGCCGTGGGCAAGCAGATCGCGGACGACGGAATAACCGTGCGATTCCGCATGCTGCTGGATCGCCGACGTCACATCGCCGAGCCGATTGCCGGGAATCGCTTGGGCGATGCCGATGTCCAGGCATTCCTTTGTCACCTGAATCAATCTTTCGGCCTCCGGGCTGACCTGGCCTATCCGGTAAGTCCAGCAGGAATCGCCGAACCAGCCGCCATATTCGGCCACGATATCCAGCTTCAGCAGGTCGCCTTCCTGCAGCGGCCGGGACGACGGGAACCCGTGGGCCACCACATCGTTGACCGAAGCGCAGGTTTCGGCGGGGAATCCTTTATAGCCCTTGGTAAATTGTTTTCCGCCCAATTTGGTAATATGTTTGGCGACGAAATCGTTAATTTCCGCCGTGGTGACGCCCGGCCGGATCAGCTTGGCGACCTCGCGGTGGCAATCGGCGACGATCTGGTTCGCCGACTTCATTTCCTCAATTTCTCTTGGCGATTTCAGGATAATCATTTATGCTTCGCTCCACTTCCATTAGTATGATCCCGGCAAGCCGGTCAAAATAAAAATTGCGTGATTTGCTTTGCTTCTGTATGCAGTGTTCCTCGCCGAAGGGCCGGCAATGCACAACCGGCCAAAGCGGCGAGCAGCCATTCCGCCCGCCGCTCGGCCTCCGGGCCCGGCGGCGCTCCGGAGAGCGTGCCGCTTACGGCTTGAGCGGCCGCGAAGCTTCCGCCCGGCGGGCCCAACAGCCCGGCCAGCGGGAACAGCACCTGCGCGCGGTAGGCCGCGTTCAGCCGGACGGCCTGCTCCTCGGGCAGCGGGCGGAACTCGGTGCCGCCCAACTGGCAGGCCAAATAGAAGGCGTGGTCGCCATCCCAGGCCGACAGCAGCCTTCCGGCCAGCGTCCGCAAGTCCGCCGAAGCCACGGCTGCGGGAAGCCTCAAAAGCTCCGCCGCCCGCTCCATCGCCTGCGACAGCATATCGTACAGTAAATCGGTTTTATTTTTATAGTAGTGATATACCGTTCCGTAACCCAATCCCGCTTCGGCCGCCACATCGCGAATTTCCATCAGCATGCCTTTATCCAAATAAACATCGGCGGCGGCCTTTAAGATTTGAGCCATCCGCCGGCTGCGGATTTGCTCATTTTGCTCTTTCGTTCGCGGAGTCATCGCTTGCCTCCAGTTTTTATTTTTGACCTACTGTCATGTCAATATAAAATCACAATACTATACCGCCACTGCAAAAGCAAGCCCGGACATTAGTAAATTTGATTTAACTCAAATATCCCCGGGAGCCTCCGATAGGATCGGCCTTATTTGCAGAAAATAAATTTTTCGGATATTCCAAAAAATCAGCCGGAATTCTCCGGCTGACTGCTTCGCCCCGGTCCGGCTCCCGTCGTCGCTTCCCTACCGGAACATTCCCCACAGCTTAATCAAATGCAGCGTGTTATTGGGATCGATTTTCTGGGCGATCACGAACTGAACGATTTGCTCCTCCTGCGCTGCGGTCAACCGTTCATTCAGCAAAGTGGCAGCCGATTTGACGAGCCGCCGTACCTTTGGACGATCCTGCAGGTCGGATCTGGTCAATCCCTCGACCAGTTTTTTTACGCGCTCCTTTGTCGCCGGATTTTTCATTTTGAGCTTGATCCGCTCCACGAGCTGCGGGCTGATTCCGTATTGATGATAGCTGCTCAAAGGCGCTTTCACCTCCCGTTTTAGGCCTTCTCTCTAATATATGAAGGGGAGCCAGTACATTGTGCCAAAAAGAATGCCGCATCCGGGCCGGATCCCCTCCCCCGAGGAATGCCGGCAATCGGCATGAACCGGGGAGCCGCGATCGGCAAAATAAGCCGGAGCCGGGAAGGCCCGGCGCCGGCTTATCGGTTTATGCTAAGTTATTGCGGTTCCGTCCCCCAGATCAACTGTCCGTTCCGGTAAAGCGTCACCCGGTCCCAGGCGGTATAGGATGTTTTGGTCGCATCAAACGAATAATCGTTCGCTTCGTTGAAATTGGACCAGTCGCCCTTGTGGCTGCGGGTTTGAATATCCCCGGTCGATCCGCCCGCGGCGATGCTTCCGGCCGACGGGCCGAAGCTGACTTCCAGATAGTAATCGGCGCCCGTCTTGCCCTCGGCCATCTTCACATGCCGGCCGTTGACATTGGACGAGCCGACCGCGGCATAATCGCAATAGAAGGACAGCGGCTTCTCGCCGTCGATGCTGTACCAGTAGCGAATCGTCAGCTCGCTCAAATTGACGGCGGAGCCGCCGTTATTTTTAATGTTAAAGAACGGCTTCATCTGATTATCCGAGGTATTGGTGTCGCCCGCTTTGTATTGCAGCACCAAATCTCCAACAGGCGTAGTGCCTTCCTTTGGCGTTGCGCTGACCTGGGCGGAATTCGCGCTTTCTCCGGCAGCGTTGGCCGCGCTTACCACATAATAATAAGTCGTGTCATTCGTCACGGTCGAATCGAAATAACTGGTGCCCGTGACCGTCGCGATCGCCGTATAAGGCCCGCCGCTTGTCAAAGACCGTTTGACCTGATAGGAATCGGCACCCGTGGACGCTCCCCAGGTTAAGGAAACTACCCCGCTGCCACCGCTTGCGATCAGATTGGACGGCGCCGAAGGGATCGCCGGCTGATCTATAATCGCCCAATAGGCCGGTTTGGATTGCAAATTTTCATCGAACAGCAGCGGCCAGTTGTTGCGGGTAACCGGGAAGGTGCGAAGCCAGGTGTTCCCGTCGTCCTTGCCCCACACCGTCACATTGGTGACGGTATCCTTGTGCCGCTTGAAGATGTCGAACAGTTGCTTGTACAAGGTGGCCTGTTTTTGCTTCAAATCTTCCGGGAAGGTATCGTATTTTTGTGAATCGTTCTGATACACGCTGATATCGAGCTCGGTAATGTGCGTCTCGAGACCGAGCTGCTTAAATTTGATAATGGAATTTTCGATCTCCGTCATCGTCGGATAATAAAGACTGATATGTGTCTGATGGCCCACGCCGTCGATCGGCACGCCTTTGGCCTGAAGCCGTTGGATCAGATTGTACAGCGCCTGGCTTTTGGCCGATTCATGGGTATTGTAGTCATTGATAAACAGCTTTGCGTCGGGGTCCGCCTCATGAGCGTATTCGAACGCCTTCTCGATGTATTCTTCCCCGGCGATCTGATACCACAGGCTGCGACGCAGCCCGTCGGACTGTGAAGTATCGATGACCTCATTGACGACATCCCAGGCATAGATCTTCCCTTTGTACCGCTTCATTACGGTATCGATATGGGTCTTCATGCGCTGATAAAGCAGTTCCTTGCTGGCCAGATTGCCGTTGTCGTCATAAAACACCCAATTCGGCGTCTGATTATGCCAAACCAGCGTATGTCCGCGCAATTGCATGCCGTTATCGACCGCGAACTGGACGGCTTTATCCGACTCGACAAAATCGAAGACCCCTTCCTCCGGCTCCGTGCTGTCCCATTTCAGGACATTGCCGGGGGTTACGCTGTTGAAATGCTTGATCATAAGCTCTTTATCGGGATCCTTGTACAGCTCGCTATTCGAGAAAGCGGTACCCACCAGAAAATCGTCGGCGAAGACATCCTGCAGCGATGGAATATCCTTTTCAATTTCGATCGGATCGGCGTCCGGCAACCGCTCCAGGCTGAAATCATCAAGGTAAAAGCTCAATGTGGCGTTGCTTGGAATTTCAAAATATACCGACATGTTGTCCGCCGTCTCAAAGAACTCGTATTCCGCTTCAAGCTTGACCCAACCGCCGGCCGATGCGTTCGCGCTGACGAGGTTTTCGTAATAGGTTCTCGCCGTGGTAGTGCGCTGCATCGACATGGTGACGCTGGTAGTGGACGAACCGGAAGGCAGTTTGACATACCCGGTGAATAAATAAGTGTGTCCCTCCTCCATTTCCGCCGTTACATCGAGCGTCGGTCCATGCCAGGTTTTGGTACGGCCGCCGACTTCGAGTCCATACGCGCCGCTTCGTGCCGCAGCGGCAACCGGGGTCAACACTTCCTCGCCGCCGCGGCCTGTCCAACCTTGCGCCGTACCGTCTTCAAAATCGCTCCGCACCAGCGGTGTATTGTCGGCCCGGGCGGGCGCAGCCGAAAAGGCGGAGAACAATAAACATAAGATTACCAGTGGATTAAGCGCTTTCATAAAAATCCTGTTTCGTCTCTTGCCGTTCATTTTCATTCTCCCTTCTAAAATGAATAAACAAATTCGGTGGAGCAAGCCTTTCGTTCACATTCATTTCCGGGCCATCACCGCCTTTCGGAATCGATTGGATTGCTTGGCTTAAAAAGTAAGAATAGCGGTAGAACGACGGTATTCATATCGAAGAGGAGGAATTGTCTAATGGACGGAGTTTTGTACGGTAAGCCGCCGGAAGATGAGATTCAAAGTTTAAATAAATCGAAACAGAGCAGCCAAATGGCTGCAGAACCCCCGGATAGTTGGGCGGATGATTTAGTGGCGGATAGGTTAATTAGCTTGGATAGATTGGTTAGATTCGTTGGATTCGTTGGATTCGTTGGATTCGTTGGATTCGTTGGATTCGTTGGATTCGTTGGATTCGTTGGATTCGTTGGATTCGTTGGATTCGTTGGATTCGTTGGATTCGTTGGATTCGTTGGATTGGTTGGTTGGGTTGATTAGATTTATTGGTTTAGATTGATTGGTTAGATTGACTGGTTAGATTGACTGGTCGACAGGTTTAGCAGTCGGTTCACTTGGCCGAAAACCAAATTGGCATATATTGGTCTTTACAGCAAAATTATAATATAATTGGAATTTATTTGACAAGCATTATTTTTGGACAAGTATTGCCGAAGCCGGCTCGTTGGATAAAATACAACCAAGCCCCGGGGAAAAGGCGATAAATCATCGCTTGTTTGGATGATATCCAATCAAGCGAATAGATTACACCCAAAATCGATAAGAATCCGATGATTTATTGGATTTCATCCAATAAAGAGCCAACTCCTTCCTGGCCTGTCCGATATTCCTTGGAAATTATCCAACGAACATTTTGCCGAAGGACAGGGCCGCGGACAAAAAGAAATGACGGTGCCCGGGATATTTCATCCCGAGCGGACCGTCATTTCTTTCAAATGCACGGGCGGCGCCGAGCCAAACTCACCGCATGCCGTTCCGGCAATGGCGGTTCTTCGCCTGGCTTAGTCAATCAGCTCGCCCTGCAAAATCTGCTCCCGCTGCAAATAGCCCCGCAGCGGCAAGTATTCCGGCGACGTCCAGAAGGACGGGTCGCCCACCAAGCGGGCGGCGTCGTCCCGCGCCGCCTCCAGCACCTTGAAATCGCTGACCATGTCGGCGATTCGGAATTCAGGCACCCCGCTCTGCTTGGTGCCGAAGAAATCCCCGGGACCGCGAAGCTCCAGGTCCCGGCGGGCGACCTCGAAGCCGTCGTCCGTTTCGGTCATGACCCGCATCCGCTCCTGACCGACCTCCGACTTCGGATCGGCGATGAGCACGCAGAACGACGCGTGCTCCCCCCGGCCGACCCGGCCGCGCAGCTGATGCAGCTGCGACAAACCGAACCGGTCGGCGTCCATGACGATCATCAGCGTCGCGTTCGGCACGTCGACCCCGACCTCGACGACCGTCGTCGAGACGAGCAGCTGCACCTCGTTCTCGTAGAACGCGCGCATCACCTCGTCCTTCTCCGCCGCCGTCATCCGCCCGTGCAGCAGGCCGATGTTGTAATGCGGAAAAGCCTGCTGCATCGCCACATGCAGATCGATCGCGTTCTGCACATCGAGCTTGTCCGACTCTTCGATCAACGGGCAGATCAGGTACGCCTGCCGCCCTTGCGAGATTTCGCGGGAAATAAAGCCGAGTACCCGGTCCATCATCCCGTGCTTGACCCAGTAGGTCTGAATCGGCTTCCGCCCTTTGGGCCGCTCGGAGATCGT
This sequence comes from Paenibacillus haidiansis, assembly GCF_036553665.1. NCBI lineage: Bacteria > Bacillati > Bacillota > Bacilli > Caryophanales > Paenibacillaceae > Paenibacillus > Paenibacillus haidiansis. The sequence continues at coordinate 353,767 of NZ_JAZHPZ010000001.1, forward strand.
CGACACGTCCATATCGCCGAACGCGGTGATCGCCAGCGTCCGCGGAATCGGCGTCGCCGTCATCGTCAGCACGTCGGGATTAAAACCCTTGCGCCGCAATATGCTGCGCTGGTTGACCCCGAAACGGTGCTGCTCGTCCGTGACGACAAGGCTCAGCGAACGGAAAAATACGTCCTCCTGAATCAGCGCATGCGTCCCTACCACAATATCGGTCAGCCCCATCTGCAGCGAAGCGACGAGATCCTTGCGCTTCCGCCCCGTGACGCTGCCCGTCAGCAGGCCGACGGTAATGCCGAACGGCTCGAATAGCGCCGTCAGCGAACGGACATGCTGCTCCGCCAATATTTCCGTCGGAACCATGAACGCGCCCTGGTGGCCCGATTTCACCGCGGTGAACAGCGCGATGGCCGCGATCACCGTCTTGCCGGAGCCGACATCGCCCTGCAGCAGCCGGTTCATGCAGTACGGAGAGCGCATGTCCTGCAAAATTTCCAGCTCCACCTTCTTCTGTGCGTCCGTAAGCTCGAACGGCAGGCTGCGCACGAATTCGCGGACCTCCCGGTTCTCCACCTCATGGCGCACACCGTCCATCCGTTCATGGTTCATCGCCCGGTACGCCTGAAGCTTGAGCTGGAACAAGAACAGCTCCTCATACACCACCCGGCGGCGGGCAAGCTGCCCCTCCTCGCTGTCCTGCGGCTGATGAATCCGCTGGATCGCCCGGCGGCGCGGCATCAGATCGTATTTCCGCAGCAATTCAAGCGGCAAATTCTCGGGAATCATTTCCCCGTACTGTGTCAAGGCCTGTCCGACCGTCTTGCGGATCCAGGACTGCGTGATCTTTCCTCCGACCGAATAAACCGGCTGCAAGCTGCCGCTGCGCATGACCCCTTTGTCGGGAAACTCCGATTCCGACACCGTGAGCTGGCTGCGCCGCAAATCCCATTTGCCGGTTAAGATGATCTCCCGCCCGGCCGTCAATTCCTCGCGCAAGAAATGGCGGTTAAACCAGGTCGCCGTAAACATCCAGTCCTCCGCGACCATTTTGCAGGTCATCCTCGATTTCTTGCCGTATCTTTGGAGCACCGGGACGCCGATAATTTTGGCCTGAACGGTAATTTTGTCGCCGTCCTTGACCTCGGTCAGAGAACGCAGCCGGTAATCCTCGTACCGGAACGGATAATATTCGATTAAATCATTGACCGTAAAGATGCCAAAGGCGTGAAGCTCTCCTGCTTTGAGAGCGCTCACGCCGCTGACCTGCCTTACCGGAATTTCATGCAAATCCATATCGATCCCTCGCTGTCCGTACATGTCCGAAAGCCTTGCTCCTCGCGACCAAAGCCGGGCTATTCGAACCGACTCAGGCAGGCCAAGCAAACACGGCTACCGTGCCGGGTCCCACATGGGCTCCCACTACGGCGCCGATGCTGGTGCGGACCACTTCATGCAGAGTGAAATGTTCGGACATTAATTTTATAAATTCCTCGGCGGCATCCGGATTGACCGCATCGCATACCGCGATATTGATATCCTTCCGATCGCCAAAATCTTTTACAAACAGATCGACCACGCGGGACATCGCCTTCTTCTGGCCTCTCACTTTGTCTACCGCGTAGATGATGCCCTCCTGATCTACCGACAGAATCGGCTTGATATTGAGCAGTGTGCCCAAGATCGCCGCCGCCTTCCCGATCCGGCCGCCCTTTTGCAAATATTCCAGCACATCGACCAGAAAATAAAGCCGGCGCCCTTTGCCGACCCGGTCGACCTCGGCCCTGATTTCCTCCGCGGACGCCCCCTGCTTCGCCATGCGGGCGGCCAATACCACCTGCAGACCGAATCCGTAAGTGGCGCACAGGGAGTCGATGACCGTAATATCGGCAGCCTCACCGGTCTCTTCCTCCAGCACGCTTTTGGCAAGCACGGCGGATTGGTATGTGCCGCTCATCCCGGAGGAAAGATGAATGGAAACGATTGAAGCTCCGGGATATTGCTGCATTAAGTTACGATATACCTCAACATACTGGGATGGCGAGGTTTGCGAAGTCGTCGGCAAATCCCGGGATTTGACCAGTTTATCGTAAAACTCGGTGGCGGTGATGTCGATCCCTTCCAGAAAGGAATCGTCTCCGAAGGCTAGCCGCATCGGTACGATATGAATTCCGTACTCCTCGACCATCGCCTTCGGGACATCCGCCGTACTGTCGGCGACGATAACAACCTGCTTCAAATGAGATCCCATCCTTTCTCGGGCCGCTTAGGATTCGACCGAAAACAAATAATAATAGATCGGCTGTCCGCCGCTGTGAATTTCCACTTCGGCGTCGGGATATACCTCACGAATCCAGGCTGCGAGCGATTCGGTAATTTGCGCGGAAGCCTCTTCGCCTTCCAGGATCGTCACGATTTCATCGCCGCCGGCGAGCATTTTGGCCAGCAGCCCTTTGCTCGTTTCCAGCAGTCCTTCTTCCGTGCTGACGATTTTGGAGTCCGCGATTCCGATATAATTGCCGGCGGTAATCTCCAAATCGTCAAATACCGTATCCCGGACGGCATAAGTGACTTGTCCCGTTCTCACATGCTGGACGGCGTTCACCATACTCGCCTCATTGCTCTCGACGCTCTCCTCCTCCTGGAAGGCAAAGGCCGCCGCGATTCCCTGCGGGATGCTCTTGCTCGGAATGACCGTCACACTGCGTTCGCCTTCGAGAAGATCGCGTGCTTGCTGGGCCGCAAGCACGATGTTCGAATTGTTCGGCAGCACGAAAATATGCTGGGCCGAAATCGAATGGATCGCCTTTACGAAATCCTCGGTGCTCGGATTCATCGTTTGTCCCCCGGACAAGACGACATCGACGCCGAGGCTCTTGAAAATGTCGGAAATTCCTTGGCCCGACGCCACCGCGATAAAGCCGTAAGGAGCCAGCTCATCGGCCGGAAGCTGGGCAGGATCGGCCGGACGTTCCGGTTCGGCCGGGATATCGGCAAACAGCTCCGGCATCGGAGCCCCGTCCATACCGGCCGTCAGCAAATCGCGATGTTGTTCGCGCATATTTAAAATATGAATTTGCGTAATTTCGCCAAAACGCAGCGCAAGATTCAGCACCTCTCCAGGCGCCTTGGAGTGGACATGTACTTTTATAATTTCATCGTCGGCAATCACAATGATAGAGTCGCCGTTTTGTGACAGCGCTTTCCTGAATACATCCTCATCAAAGCTGGAGTTCGGGCCTTCGCCCAGCTTGCGATTGATGAAAAATTCCATATCATATAAGAACTCGATGTCTTCGGTCTCCAGCTTGGCTTGAGCGGATACGGAATGCGCCGGTTCTGCCGCGGATTGGTTTCCTTGAGGATGAACAGATGCCGCAGGTACGGAAGCTTGTCCTTGAACAGGCTCGTGGGGCTGCATCTTGCCAGTCAAATACTCCAAAAATCCTTCATAAATGTATACAAGTCCCTGGCCGCCGGAGTCTACCACGCCGACCTGCTTCAATACGGGCAGGAGCTCCGGCGTACCGGCAAGCGCTTCTTTGGCTTTGGCCAGCACTTCGGTCATCAGCTCCGTGACATCCGTTGTCCGTCTGGCATAAAAAACGGCATGCTTGGCGGCTTCCTTGGCCACCGTAAGGATCGTCCCCTCAACGGGTTTAACGACCGCCTTATAAGCCGTATCCACACCGCTTTGCAATGCGGCAGCGAAATGAACCGTATTCAGTTCCTCGTATGAAGCGGCGTAGCGGCCGAATCCGCGGAACAACTGGGACAAAATGACTCCCGAATTCCCCCGGGCGCCCATCAGGAGGCCCTTGGACAGAACGCCCGCCCGGCTGCCGAGGCCGCCGGTCCCGTTATTTTTCAGCTCGGTCACCCCGGCCGTCATCGTCAAATTCATGTTTGTTCCGGTGTCCCCGTCGGGGACCGGAAATACGTTCAGCGAGTTGACATGCTCGGCATGCTGCGCGAGCCGCTGCGCCCCGGCAAGTACCATGGCGGTAAAATCTGTTCCATTTAAAGAACGCTTACTCAAGAGAATTCCCCTTCCTAGCTTGATACACGTACGCCTTGAACTACGATGCCGACCTCGGCCACTTCCAGTCCAACGACTTCATTCAACACGTATTTTACTTTTTGCTGTATGTTGTGTGCGACCTCGGAAATTTTGGTGCCATAACTGACTATAATATAAAGATGAATCGCCAAGCGGTTATCCACCAGCCGGACTTCCACGCCTCTGGCCAGATTTTCGCGCCCGAGCAATTCGGCAATGCCGTCTTTAAACTGCTTTCGGCTTGCCATTCCTACCAGTCCATAACATTCCATGGCGGCCGATCCGGCGATCACCGCTATCGCTTCATCCGAGATATCGATGTGTCCATATTGAGTATCCAATTGAATAGCCACGCCTGCACCCACTCCTCCCCTGAAATTATTATGGACTAATCAATATTGTACTATAAGAATAAAGAGAAATAAATAAAAGATGGTCAAGGAGCTAGAAATAATGTTTGACGATCAGTTGACGGGGCTTTTTTCACTATGATATTATATTTAAGTATTGTTTTGATCGAACAATAACTGTGATCATGTCAATAAGCTGTTATTTTCAAGACAGGTGTATTGGAACAGGAGGTGTAATGAATGTCTCGCAAATGCTATGTAACAGGCAAAAAACCGAGCAGCGGTAACCATGTATCCCATGCCAACAATCGCAACCGCCGTTCTTGGGGCGTAAATGTGCAGAAAGTTCGGATCTTGGTCGATGGCAAACCGAAGCGCGTATACGTCAGCACCCGGGCTTTGAAATCCGGCAAAGTGACTCGTGTATAAGCTTGAAATAAGCATATAGACAAAAAGCACCTTTCTTGATAGAGGTGCTTTTTTGGCGTTTCTGGACTTGTTTGATCAGGCATTGCCCGCCCTAGTTTTTGTGAAATGTGTTCAAAACGGCCTTAACAAACCCTCCCAGAAATTTAGGTAGCTTGAATGTGTAAAATTTCATCGTTCACCCTCCCCATCATTCTCATGCCTCTACCCTATTCTATGTTCCGAGCCTGTTACCCGTGATTTCCGCGCAAAAAAAAGGTCACATGAGAACTTGCGCTCATGTAACCCATTGTATGCACTGCGGCGATTCCCTATGCCACCGGACAAGAAACGAAATCGCCCAGCCGATTGCAAATTCAGGAGATGCTGCTTCTGATTTCGGCCATGGCGGCGGCGCGGTCTTGACGTCCGAACACCGCGTTTCCGGCAACCAGCACATCGGCGCCCGCTTCCGTGACGAGCGGAGCGGTTGCGGCCGCAATTCCTCCGTCGACCTCGATGCGCAGCCCTTCCAGCCCGAGCTCCCGCTTCCATTCCCTTACTTCGCGAATTTTGCGCAGCGTCCCCGGAATGAACGCTTGCCCGCCAAAACCGGGATTCACCGTCATAATCAGCACCAGATCCGCGTCTTCCACCACTTCGCGGATCGCGGACACCGGTGTGCCCGGATTAATGGCCACCCCGGCCTTGACGCCATGCTCCTTGATCATGTGAATCACGCGATGCAAATGTACGCAGGCTTCGGCATGCACGGTAATGACGTGCGCTCCCGCCTGGGCGAATGCCGGAATATAATCCTCCGGCTTCTCGACCATCAGATGCACGTCCAGCGGGAGCTTGGTCAGCGGAGCGATCGCACCCATCACCAGCGGCCCGAACGTCAGATTCGGCACGAAATGGCCGTCCATCACATCCACATGCAGCCAGTCGGCCCCGCCGCGTTCCACCTCGGCGACTTCCTCGCCGAGCTTTGCAAAATTCGCCGATAAAATTGAAGGCGCAATATAGATATTCGACATGGTGCTAATACCTCCGTTTTTTCTCTTTCATCTCTTGATGGAACTGAACGTAGTGTTCATAGCGGCTTTGCGCGATATCTCCGTCCTCGGCCGCTTGTCTTACTTTACAGCCCGGCTCGTGAAGATGGCTGCAGCCGCGGAATTTGCAGCCTTCCGCAAACTCGCCGAACTCCCGGAAGCAGGAGGACAGCTCCTCAACGCCGAGTTCGAGGAAATCGAGCTGGCTGAATCCAGGCGTGTCGGCCACATAGCCGCCGTTCTCCAGCTCGATCAGCTCGACATGCCGCGTCGTATGGCGGCCGCGGCCCAGCTTCATGCTGATTTCGCTCGTCTCCAGCGACAGCCCCGGCAGCATGGCGTTCAGCAGAGATGATTTGCCTACGCCCGATTGGCCGGAGAAAACGCTGATTTCCCCCGCCAAACGCGATTTAACCTCATCGGTCCCCATGCCTGTCCGCGAGCTGGTAATAATCACTTCGTAGCCGATCTTTTCGTACAGCTCCTTGGCTCGCCCGGTCAAATCCCGCTCCTGCCCGCCGGCCGCTTCATCCAGCAAATCTTCTTTGGTCAGGCAGATCAGCGTACGAAGCCCGGCGTGCTCGATATGGACGAGGAATTTGTCCAGCAGCTGCAGATTCAGATCCGGTTCCTTTAAGGAAAACAGCAGCACGGCGAGCTTCGCGTTGGCGACCGGCGGACGGACGAGCTCCGTTTCCCGTGGCAAAATCTCGTCCACCATGCCCTCGCCATTCTCGGTAGGCGTATAAATCACCCGGTCGCCTACGAGCGGGGTCTGGCCTTTCTTTTTGAAAATGCCGCGCCCGCGGCACTGGATGCTTTCACCCGGTGCCGCTGCGTCGGGTTTTACATAATAATATCCGCTTAACGCTTTGACAATTAAGCCTTCAGGCATACCTGTTTGGCCTCACTTTCGCGTCTGTCTTGCTCATTGGTTGTTTTTCCCGTGTCCTTTGTTGCCTTTGTTGCTTTTTGCGTTATTTTTATCCGCTTTGGCGACAGCTCCTGAATTGACGCTGGAAGCGGAAATGATCCCCGAATGGGTCATCCCCGTATCGGGAATGTCTTCACCGTTTTCCGGATTGAACGTTTCCTCGTTCTGCTCGATTTGCGGAAGCGACAGCTCCGGTACGGTTCCCTGCTTGGCATCGATATAGGAAACCCCGTACGTCTCAAGCGGTACGCCGTCGCGAATGATCGAAACATAACCGTCATTGCCCGGGGCCAGGATCAGATCGACCGATAAATACTGCGGTTTGCCGATCGTTTTCGTGCCCCAGTCTCGGTTTTCACCGCGGGCATCTCCGTAGATAATTTGGATCTTGCTCTTTTGACCGTCGACCGCAGGCGCTACCGGAACTTCATACGTATACTCCAGCGCCTCCGCCGGATATCCCGAGCTGACCGTCAGAGTAACTCCGTTCGTATCCATCAACACTTCCTCATCCGGTTCATACGGCCATTGATCCATAACCACCCCGGCCTCAACCTCATAACTGGACTTCTCTTTAATCCCATCCTGTGCGATAGGGATTCCTCTTTCCTTCAACATGGCTTCGGCTTCATCCAGCGTTTTCCCTCTGAGATCCGGCATCTTCGCCGACTCTTTGCCCTTGCTGACCTTGAGGACGAAATTTACTGTCTCGGGGTTATACTCCGCGTTGGCGTCAGGACTTTGTTCCATGACTTTACCGGCTTCCACCTCGTCGTTGAATTCTTCCGACTTCGTGATCCGAGCCACATCGACGCCCTGCTGCTCCAGCATCTTGACGGCATCCTCATAGGTAGAGCCGATCAACGAAGGCATCTTCGGCAGCGGCTTGGCCTCGCTGACGGTGAAGTCGAGAATCGAGCCCTTTTTCACCGTCGTCCCTTCCGGCTTGCTCTGATCGTAAACGATTCCTTCGTTCACGCCCTCTTTGTATTCCCGTTTGATGTCGCCGACTTCCAATCCGGCTTCGGTGATCTTATCGATCGCTTCCTGCTCCGTGATATTCAGTATCCCAGGAACCTGAACCTCGGGCACGGTAACCATCTTATTGACGTACCAGGCAACGCCGAGCATCGCCAGCAGCACGATGACCGTAAGGCTGATCCAAAGCGCCGCTTTCTTTTTGCCTGACTTATCTTTCGGATCCTTCTCCTCTACGGACGACTGCGAATCCCGGGAGAGCTTCGCTCCGCCCGTCGCGGCCTTCCCCTGAGGCTTGATCGCCGGAACGATCCGCGTGCTGTCTTCGTCTTCTTCGTCGTCAAACGACAACTTCGATTCCGCCCTCCGTTCGGGCAGGAGGCAGGTTTCCAGATCGCGCAGCATCTCCTTGGCCGATTGATAGCGCTCGGACGGATTTTTGCGCATCGACTTTAAAATAATATTCTCCACGCTTTGCGGAATCATCGGGTTGACCGCGCGCGGTTCCTCAAAATGCTCCTGCAAATGCTTCAGCGCCACGCTGATCGGGCTTTCGCCCAGGAACGGCAGCTGTCCCGTCAGCATTTGGTACAGCACGATACCCAGGGAATACAAGTCCGATTTCTCCCCGGTGGTCACGCCTTTGGCATGCTCCGGCGAGAAATAATGCACCGAGCCCACGACCGAGCCCGTTTGCGTAATCGTCGCCGAAGTGACGGCCCGGGCGATCCCGAAGTCCGTAACCTTTACCCGCCCGTTGCGTCCGATCAAAATGTTATGCGGTTTAATATCGCGGTGAATGATCTGATTATGATGAGCATGGTCCAAGGCGTCCGCGATTTGCGAAGCGATGCGGACGGCCTCCTCCACCTGCAAAGGCGCGCGCTCCTTGATGATTTCATTCAGATTCTGGCCTTCCACAAATTCCATGACGATATAATGAATGTCTTCTTCCTGTCCGACATCGTACACGCTGACGATGTTCGGATGGGATAACGACGCCGCGGACTGCGCTTCCCGCCGGAAACGGCGGATGAACTCCTCGTCATTCACAAATTGTTGACGAAGCACCTTAATAGCCACAAACCGGTTTAACAGGATGTCCTGCGCTTTGTACACAAGGGCCATCCCGCCACCCCCGACGCGCTCGATAATTTGATAACGACCGCCCAATTCGTGTCCGATCATGAATCCCACTCCTTTGCGCTAGACCCGTCTTCCTTGCAACGCTCCAGCAGCGCGACGGTGATGTTGTCGTCGCCGCCGGCCAATAAGGCGAGCCGAAGCAAACGATCGGCGCGGTCGTCGAGTTCAAGCGCCTCCGATCCGAGCGTTTGGGTCATCTGTTCCGGTGTTACGTAATTGCTGAGTCCGTCGCTGCAAAGCAGCAGAATATCCCCTTCCTCCAGGGCTACGGGGTACAGGTCGACAACGACCTGCGGATCCGTCCCGAGAGCCCGGGTCACCACATTGCGGTGCGGGTGTACATTCGCTTCGTCTTGACTGATCTGCTTCGTTTTCAATAGCTCATTGACCAGCGAATGATCCTCGGTCAGTTGGGCCAGCTCTCCACGATGAAATTTGTAGACCCTGCTGTCGCCGATATGGCCGATCATGCCTTCATGGTCTCTCAGCAGAACGGCGACGACGGTTGTGCCCATATTGTGATATTCCTCGTGCTCGGAAGCCTCCCGGTAAATCACTTTATTGGCATGCAGTATCGCTGTCTTCAGCTTGTCTCCGCAAGCTTCGGCCGATAAACCCGGTGGCAGGCCGCGCAGATCCTGCACGATCGTCTCCACCGCCAGCCGGCTTGCCGTATCTCCGGCCTGATGGCCGCCCATGCCGTCGGCAACGATGCCGAGGGTATAGCCCGCATCCAGCGGGGCTACCCAGGAGCTGTCCTCGTTTACCGCGCGGACGCGCCCCACATCACTTACAAAAACCGTCTTCATCAAATTCGATCACCTCGTACCAGACTCCATATGTTTCGCCCGCAGTTGCCCGCAGGCCGCCGCAATATCATGGCCTTGCTCCCGGCGGATCGTCACGTTGACGCCTTTCTCCGCCAAAATCCGCTGAAACTGAAAGATGTCGTTTCTGGATGTTCTGACATACTTGCGTTCCGGCACATGGTTGACCGGAATCAGATTCACGTGGCACAGCATATTTTTCAATACGTCGGCCAGCTCCTCCGCATGCTCGGGGCGGTCGTTCACACCGCCGATCAAGGCGTATTCAAAGGTGATTCTCCGGCCTGTTTTGGCGATGTAGTAACGCAGCGCCTCCATCACATCGTCAAACGGAAATCTCCGGTTTACCGGCATGAGCTTGGATCTCAGCGCATCATTCGGCGCATGGATGGAAATGGCCAGATTGATCTGCGTATCCTCGTCGGCGAATCTGTAGATGTTAGGGACGATCCCGCTCGTTGATACAGTAATATGCCGTTGTCCGATATTCAAGCCCTTTTCATGAATCATAATCCGCAAAAATTTCATCGTGGCGTCATAATTCTCAAACGGTTCGCCCGTCCCCATGATGACGATGCTGCTTACCCGTTCGTCGCGGGTATCGAGAATTTTCTGGGCCTGAACGACCTGGGCGACGATTTCACCCGGCGTCAGATTCCGTTTGAGCCCTCCCAGCGTGGAGGCGCAGAACGTACAGCCGACCTTGCAGCCGACCTGGGTCGTCACGCAGATGCTGTTGCCGTAATTATGCTTCATAATGACCGTTTCGATCGCATGATCGTCATGCAGACCAAACAGGAATTTCACGGTGCCGTCTTTCGATTCATACTTCGTAATTTCATTCAGGGTGACAAACGCGAATTGCTCGTCCAGCTTTTGCCGCAACGCTTTGGACAGGTTGGTCATTTCGTCAAAAGAATTAACCCGCTTCACATACAGCCAATCAAAAATCTGGTCCCCCCGAAAGGCGGGCTCCCCTTGCTCCACCGCCCAATCCTGCAGTTCCTCCAAAGTAAAATCATATATAAAGGGCTTCATTTTCACACACCTATTCGTAGTAATTTAACAGAGATGTCCCACTCATTCTTCCTATTTTAGCATAAATCGCAGATACACTAAAGTACAGGCGCTTCCAGCCTGTAAAGGCCCGGGCAGACCGCTAGTAAAAATGGCATATCCAAACAAAAGCACACCTTCTCCATCGCAGGGCGATAACAAAGGTGTGCTTCAACAATCGTTCCTGTATTTTGCAAATATATGTTACTGAGGTTTTACGAGCCGGGCGATATAAAACCCGTCCGAATGGGCGTCCTGCGGTAAAATTTGCAAGCCCGCGGTCTCCCTGGCCGCAGCGGCGGGGATATTGGCCCAGCCGCCCGGCGTACCCTCGGCGAGCTTGAATTCCGGATGGCGTTCGAGAAAATCCCGGACAAGATCGCCGTTCTCCGATTTCTCGATCGTACAGGTGCTGTACACGAGCACCCCGCCCGGTTTGAGCAGGCCGCATACGGCATCCAGCAGTTCGCGCTGAATCGCGGATATCTCCGCGATATCCTCCGGTTTTTTGGCCCATTTCAGATCCGGCTTGCGGCGGATGACGCCAAAGCCCGAGCAAGGCGCATCAAGCAGCACGCGGTCGAACGATTCCGGCGCAAACCGCTCGCCCAGTTTGGCCGCATCGCCGGACTCCGCCCGCACATTCCCGAGGCCCAGCCGCTCGGCATGCTCCGCGATCAACTTCGCTTTATGCGGATAAATATCATTGGAAATCACCAGACCGCTGCCATCCATAAGCTCGGCCATATGGCAGGTTTTCCCTCCGGGGGCCGCGCAGCAATCAAGCACCGACATACCGGGCTCGGGACCTACCGCCTCGCCGACCAGCATCGAGCTCTCATCCTGCACGGAGAGTAATCCTTCCCGGTACCAAGGGGTCAGCGCCATGTTCCCGCCGCTCGTCACCACGATTCCGTCCGGCGATATCTCGGAGGGAACCGCTTCAAGCCCCTGCTCCCGCATCGCCTTCAACAATTCCTCGCGGCCGATCCGCGAGCGGTTGACCCGGACGCTGACGGAAGGCGGCTCATTATTGGCCCGGCAGATCGCTTCCGCCGTCTCTTCCCCGTACTGCTTCACCCACCGGGCGACGAGCCATTCGGGATGGGAGTGCTCCAGCGCGATCCGTTTTACCGGCGGCAGATCCGCCGGCAAAAACAGCTCCTCCTTGCGGCGCAGCACATTGCGCAAAACGCCGTTGACCATCCCCGAAATGCCTTGGTGTCCGCGGCGTTTGGCGATGTTGACCGCTTCATTGACCGCCGCGTGCGGGGGAATCCGGTCCAAATAATAGAGCTGATAGAAGCTGAGCCGCAGCAAATTCCGCACCCACGGCTGAAGCTTGGCCAGCCCTTTGGCAATGAACGGCTCCAGAAAATAATCGATCGTGTTCAAGCGGGAAATCGTGCCGTACACGATCTCGGTCGCAAGGCCGGCATCCGGCCCGGACAAGCCGGATTTCTGCAGCGTTCCGTTCAGCAGCAGGTTGCTGTACGCGCCTTCTTGCTCCACCGCCGTCAATACTTGCAGAGCCGCATCCCGCGCCGTTGCCTTGGCCGTAGACTTTCCACGGCCTTTTTTGCCTTGAGCCGCCCGGTCCGGACCTTTGCTCCCGCTCATGACAGAACCGTCCCGGGCTTCATCACGCCGCCGCGGATAAATTCGGACGCCTCCATCGCTTTCTTGCCCGCAGGCTGAACCCGGGTCAGCAGCACCGAACCGTCGCCGGTTTTGACTTCGATCCCGGCCGGGGACAGATCCAGCACCGTGCCGGGTGCTTGTCCGGAAGACGAGGCCGCGGCTCCTTTTGCGGCAGGATTGGCGACCGCCCAGACTTTAAACACTTCCCCGTTCCAGGTGGTAAACCCGCCGGAATACGGAACCAGCCCCCGCACCCGGTTGAAAATATCCCGCGACGAAGCGCTCCAGTCGATTCTTTCGTCGGCGCGCGACAGGTTCGGGGCATAGGAGGATTCTTCCTCGTTCTGCGGAATCCGCTCCGCCTTTCCGTCCAGAATCAGCGGTAGTTGGCGGATCAGGAGCTCCGCGCCGGCGCTGCTCAATTTCTCGAACATCGTCCCGGCAGTATCCTCGTCGGTGATCGGCACGACCGACTTGGCGATCATATCGCCGGTATCCAGACCTTCCGCCATATACATCAGCGTGATGCCCGTCTCTTTCTCCCCGTTTATAATCGAGCGCTGAATCGGCGCGCCGCCGCGGTATTTGGGCAGCAGCGAGCCGTGCACGTTCAGGCAGCCGTACCGCGGCAGATCCAGGACCGCCTTCGGCAAAATTTGCCCGTAAGCCGCCGTCACAATAAGGTCCGGCTGCAGCGCGGCAACTTCGGCTACCGCTTCCGGGGCCCGCAGACGCTGCGGCTGCAGCACGGGCAACCCGTGCCGCAGCGCGGCTTCCTTGACCATCGTCGGGGTGAGCAATTTCTTCCGCCCTTGCGGACGGTCAGGCTGCGTAACGACGCCAACTACGTTGTATCCTTCCTTCAGCAAAGCTTCCAGGGAAGGGACCGCGAACGCGGGGGTTCCCATAAATACGATATTCATGGAAGGAATCACTCCGTTTCTTCTTCCTCGGGAGGAATTTCGTAGACTCTTTCGGCGATATCGGTATACAGCACGCCGTTCAAATGATCGATTTCATGCTGGAACGCTCTGGCGAGCAGATCCGATCCCGTGTAAGTAACCTCGTTCCCGTTCCGGTCGAGACCTTTCACCGTCACCGCCTGCGCCCGCCGCACGTCCCCGCGGAATCCGGGAATGCTCAGGCAGCCTTCCGGCCCGAACTGCTCGCCTTCCTTGGATACGATCTCCGGATTGATCAGCTCGATCAAGCCGTGCTCATCGCCGACATCGACGACGATCGCGCGCTTCAAAATCCCGATTTGCGGCGCGGCCAGCCCGACGCCCTCGGCCTCGTACATCGTTTCGGCCATATCGGTCAAAAGCTTCTGCACGTTCGGCGTAATTTTCTTCACTTCCTTGGCCACCTGGTGCAGCACTTCATCCGGTTCAATAACAATAATTCTCAATGCCATGCGATCCACCATCCTTGATGAGATATTCTTAGATATATATTATTTGGGAAAATGCCGTACTGGTTCCTCGGCGTGTACAATTTCTCCGCCAACCCGACCTCTCCATTGGAAAAATCCATTAAAGGATGATCACTTTCGTTACACCCGATATTCCGATTGGAAAAATCCAATAAATCATTATATTTTGGCTGGACGAAGGTCGGGGTACTATCTCCTGCCGCTCAACATTACTAGGGCAGCTGCCAGCTACATCAACACTGCGCCCCTACATCAGCATCTGCGGATCCACATCGATGCTGATTTGCAGCGAAGCGTCCTTAAGCTGCTCCAGCGTTGCGGCGGCCGTCTCGCGCACAAGCCGCACGGCGTCCAGCGTGCCGCGATACTTCACCATGCATTGGAACCGGTAGCGGTTCTTGATGCGCGGGATCGGCGAAGCCACCGGCCCGAGAATGTCCAGCGCGTCCGCCGCGAAACGGTCCAGGCTGCCGAACCAGCCAAGCCGCTGCGCCTTGGCCCGCAGGTCACCGGTGAAATTCTCCGCCATCCGTAGCAATAGCGGCAACTGCTCGTGTGACAGGGTCACCAGAATGAGCTTGCTGTACGGCGGATAATGGAGCGTTTTGCGGTGGTTCAGCTCCTCCCGGACGAACGAAAGATAATCATGTCTGCTTGCATGTACGATCGAATAATGATCCGGCATGTAAGTCTGGATAAACACCTCGCCGGGCAGCTGATGGCGTCCGGCCCGTCCGGCTACCTGGGTGAGGAGCTGGAACGTTTTTTCCGCAGACCGGAAGTCCGGAAAATTGAGGGCCGTGTCCGCCGCGATTACGCCGACCAGGGTGACATCGGGGAAATCCAGCCCCTTCGCCACCATTTGCGTACCGAGCAGCACGTCGCCTTTCTTCTCGCGGAACGCCTGAAGCAGCTTCTCATGCGACCCCTTCTCCGTCGTCGTGTCCACATCCATCCGGATTACCCGGATGCCGGGAAACAGCTTGGCCAGTTCGCCCTCCACCCGCTGCGTGCCGGTGCCGAAATAGCGGATGTGCTCGCTGCCGCATTCTGGGCATACCGAGGGAGCGGGCACCGCATAACCGCAATAATGGCAGCGCAGATTGTTCGACTTCTGATGATACGTCAGCGAGATGTCGCATTCGGGGCAGCCCGCCACATAACCGCAGGTCCGGCACATCACGAAGGTCGAATAGCCGCGGCGGTTCAGGAACAGCACGGTCTGCTCGCCCCGCTCAAGGCGGGAAGCGATCCCTTCGTGCAGCTTGCGGCTGAACATCGAGCGGTTGCCGTCCCGCAGTTCCTCGCGCATATCGACGATATGCACGCCGGGCAGACGGCTGCCCAAAGGCCGCTGCTTCATCTCCAGCAGCAGCGGCGCGAAATCGTCGTCCGCCTGCGAGCGGGCGGCATGATAGCTCTCCAGCGACGGGGTCGCGGAGCCGAGAATGACGGCCGCTCCATGCTGCCGCGCCCGGAACACCGCCACATCGCGCGCGTGGTATTTCGGCGTCTCCTCCTGCTTGTAGCTCGTCTCATGCTCCTCATCCATCACGATCAAGCCCAAATCCGCAAACGGGGCAAACACCGCCGATCTCGCGCCGATCGCTACCTGCACCCGGCCTTCGCGGATTTTGCGCCATTCATCGTAGCGCTCGCCGGTGGACAGGCGGCTGTGCATCACCGCCACCTTGCCGCCGAAGCGGCCCTTGAACCGCTCCACCATCTGCGGGGTAAGCGAAATTTCCGGCACGAGCACGATCGCCTGCCGTCCGAGCTCGATACAGCGCTCGATCGTCTGCAGGTAGACCTCGGTTTTGCCGCTGCCCGTTACCCCGTGAAGCAGGAACACGCCATGCTGACGCGCATCCAGAACCTCGGTTACGTTGCCGTACACAACTTCCTGCTCCGGCGTCCGCACCAGCGGGGCGGAGCCTTTAAAACGGCGGTCCTTGTACGGATCGCGAAATACCTCGACATCCGTAATCGCCGCAAAGCCTTTCTCGGCCAGCTTGTGGACCGTGCCCGCGGTCACGCCGAGCGTTGACAGTACCTCTTGCAGCGAAAGAGGAACTCCCACTTCCAACAGGAATTCCAGCACTTCCTTCTGCCGCTTGGCCTGAGCGCTGAAGGAGGCGAGCGCCGCTTCGGCGGCCTCCCCGCTCACCGCGGCGGCAACGGTTTTCACCGTCTTTTTTCGCACCTTGTCCTTAATCATCTGAGTTTCGGCCAAAATGCCGCGGGCAATCAGCCCTTTGATCTCTCCGGCCCGGCCCGGAAAATGGGCGCTCAAATGATCCAGCGTCACCTGGCCCGACGCTTGGACATAACGGACGATTTCCTCTTCCTCTCCGGTCAACAGCAGCGGAGCGGCAAACAAGCCGTCCGCTTCGGCTTCCCCGATACTCTCTTCCTCCCCGGGCTCGGCCAAGGAAATATACCGTTCCGCCTTGCCTTTGAGCGCCGAGGGAATCATCGCCTGAAGCGCCGAAATCATGCTGCAGGCATATTTGCCGCTCATCCATTCCGCCAGCTTCACAAGATCCGCCGGCAGCGGCGGCACCAGATCCAGCAGTTCCTGAATCGGCTTCATCCGCCGCGGGTCCAGTTCCGTATGCTCGTGCAGGGACAATACGAAGCCCTGGACCGTCCGCCGCCCGAACGGGACGCCGACCCGGCTGCCGACCTCGATCCACCCCTGCATCCCGTCCGGGATCAAATAATCAAAAGGCCGATCGGTTTCCCGGCTCGGCACATCGACAATCACTTTGGCCATGCTGTACTTCATTTAGAAGCTCCCGGCAAACGCTGCGCCGCCAGCTCCAGGATCACGAATCCGAGCTCTTCCTTGGAGAGCAGCGGCAGCGATTGCACCAGCCCGGCCTGATCGTAAATATTCACGAGATTCGTATCGGTCCCAAACCCGGCGCCTTCCCGGGTGACATCGTTGGCGACAAGGAGATCGCAGTTTTTGCGCTTCAGCTTGTCCAACGCATTCTTCTCCAAATCGTTCGTTTCGGCGGCAAAGCCGATTAGAAACTGCTTGGTTTTTTGCTTACCCAGCGTCTCCAAAATATCGATATTCTTCACCAACTCCAAGGTCAGCGTATCGCCGGTTTTTTTGATCTTTTGGGTCTCGGCGCTCTTCGGCCGGTAATCCGCGACCGCGGCGGCCTTCACCAGGATGTCGGTATCGCTCCATTCGGCCAATGCCGCCTCATACATGTCCTGCGCGGATTCCACGGATACGACCCGGACTCCGGCGGGAGGCGCAAGCTGCGTATTTGCCGCCAGCAGCGTAACCTCCGCTCCGAGTTCTTGAGCGGCCTTCGCCAGGGCGAAGCCCATTTTCCCCGACGAATCGTTGGAAATATAGCGCACCGGATCGATGCGTTCCACCGTGCCTCCGGCCGTCACGACGACCTTTTTGCCGGCCAGCGGAAGCCCCTCCCGCCGTTCCTCGCGGCTGAAGAACGAATTTACCACCGCCACGATGCTCTCGGGTTCCTCCATCCGGCCTTTGCCGGTATAACCGCAGGCAAGCAGCCCTTCACCCGGCTCAATCAGCATCACGCCGCGCGCCGCCAGCTCCGCCAAATTCCGCTGTACCGCCGGATGAACATACATATGCACATTCATCGCCGGTGCCAGCATGATCGGCGCCTGTGTGGCCAGCAGCGTCGTGGACAGCATATCGTCGGCGATTCCGGCCGCCATCTTGCCGATGATGTTCGCGGTCGCCGGTGCGACCAGCACCAGATCGGCCCAGTCGGCCAAGCTGATGTGAGCGATATATTGCGGATTCTTTTCATCAAAAGTATCGGTATAAACCGGATTTTTAGACAAAGACTGCATCGTCAGCTCGGTGATTAATTTAGTGGCCGATTCGGTCATAATAACCCGCACTTCGGCCCCTTCCTTGACAAGCTTGCTGCACAGGGCGGCGGCCTTAAACGCGGCGATGCCTCCGGTTACGCCAAGCAGAATCTTTTTACCTTTCAACATACCTTTTCCCCTCGCTTTCTCCCAAAAGAAATGATTCGCTCAAGTTTCCATTAGATCACGAAGCAAATCGCATTAGTTCCGGTGAAAAAAATAACAACCTCGCGGTTGTCATTGGAAGTTGTTTATTTAAATCTCGCGACCCACGAGGTCAAAGAAATCTATTTGTTTTCATCCGATTCGGGAACGATTTGGACATTTTGTTTGATCTTTACAAAGTCCCCGTAAATTTCCTCCAGGGCGATACCGACCTGCTTGTGTGATTTCGGCTGCTTCAGTTCGCTCTTCTCCCCTTCTCTCAGTTGTCTAGCACGGCGGGAAGCCGCCACAACGAGGGAGTATTTGCTGCCGACCTTGCCCAGCATTTTATCGATAGATGGATACAGCATAGAAAAGCACCTCTTCTTTCAGACTCATTTGCAATATTCCTTGGCCTTGTTCTTAACCTTACAATGTTCGGCAACGATAATCGATTCTATTCGGCGGCAAGCCAGATCGATTTCGTCGTTTACGACCGCATAATCGTAATTCTCCAGCAGCCCGATCTCATGGGCGGCCACGGACATCCGGTGATCGATCGTCGCCTGGTTCTCCGTGCCCCGGCCTTGAATCCGGCCTTTCAGCTCGTCGAGCGAAGGAGGCAGCAAGAAAACGAAAACCCCTTCCGGGAATTTCTCTTTGACCTTCAGCGCGCCTTGAACCTCGATCTCAAGGATAATGTCGCGGCCGCTGTTGATCGTCTGCTCTACGAAATCGCGGGGCGTACCGTAAAAATTCCCCACGTATTCCGCATATTCCAGCAATTGATCCTTTTCGATCATATCCAGAAACTGATCGCGGGTTTTGAAGAAATAGTTCACTCCGTTCTCTTCGCCAAGCCGCGGACCCCGCGTAGTCGCCGAAACGGAATAGACGAGCTCCGGCAAGCGCCGCCGCAGCTCGTTGCAAACCGTGCCTTTTCCTACTCCTGAAGGTCCCGATAATACAATAAGTAACCCTTTAGCCATAACTCTCTCCATTTTATTCGTCGTTGTCGTCATCTTTGGCGGAAAGACGATGGGCGACCGTTTCCGGCTGCACCGCCGAAAGAATAACGTGATCGCTGTCCGTAATGATTACCGCACGGGTACGGCGGCCGTATGTAGCGTCGATCAACATGTGGCGGTCTCTCGCCTCCTGAATGATCCGCTTGATCGGCGCGGATTCCGGGCTCACGATTGAAATGATTCGATTGGCCGATACGATATTTCCAAAGCCGATGTTAATAAGTTTAATTCCCATATTCAGGTAGTTCCCCCTATTTTACTTGACTCGGTCAGTGTCAAATGTGACGTTATTCGAGATTCGCCGCCTGCTCGCGAATTTTCTCCAGTTCCGCTTTCATTTCTACGACACGGTTGACAAGAGCCAAATGATTGGCTTTCGATCCAATCGTATTCGTTTCCCGGTTCATTTCCTGTATCAAAAAATCCAGCTTGCGCCCCACCGGTTCGGAAGCCTGCAGCAAAGCGCGGCACTGCGCAAAATGGCTTGCGAGCCGGGTCAGCTCCTCGTCGATATTGGAACGGTCCGCAAACACGGCCACCTCCATCGCAAAGCGCTGCTCATCGAACGTCCCTTCCAGCAGCTCCGCGAGCCGTCCCTTGAGCCGGTTCCGATAATCGGAAACCACTTTGGGCGCCAGGTTGACAAGCTCCGCGTGGATCGCCTCCAGCCGGGAAATCCGCGCTTCCAGGTCGGCTGCAAGATGAAGACCTTCCTTGCGGCGCATATCCAGCAATCCGGCTAGCGCTTCTTCCAGCCCGTCAATCAGCACCTTCTCCCAATCTTCGCCGCCGGAGTTGTCCGCGGGCGAAGGGTTCGGGGGGATCAGCGCATCCGGCAGGGAGAGGACGTCCTTGGCATTCAGCGAAGGTTCCAGGCCGTACTTGGACGCCAATTCTTCGGCTGCGCGCAAATAAGACTCCACGACGCCGCTGTTCAGAACAAAAGGCAGGGTACTTGCGTCATCCTGCTCTTTACTGATATATACATCAATCCGTCCGCGCTTCACGTCCCGCTGAATCCGCCGCCGCAGCACATCCTCGTAGCATGTCCATTCGCGCGGCATCCGCAGAACGATTTCCGAATAACGGTGATTGACGGATTTTATTTCAAACTGAATAATGTACCCGCCGAAGACTCTGGCGGAACTGCCGTATCCTGTCATACTGTGAGACAAAGGCATCACATCCGTTACCCTATTGTAATTGATAATTAAAAACGAGACAAGTGGGCCGCCGACGGTTTCGATTTCTCGTGAACATATTTCGTCAATGCGACGTTCATCTCGTAGAACATAAACGGAGTCATCAAGTAAATTCCGTTAAAATGCTCCATTGCCGTATCGAGCAGCTCCTTGGCGATTTCCACGCCCATCGCCCGTCCCTCCGGCCCGGATAGGCCCTCCATCCGCTTGCGGACCTCGTCCGAAAGCTGGATGCCCGGCACCTCGTTATGGAGATATTCCGCGTTTTTGCCGCTGGCGAGCGGCATTATCCCGATAAAGATCGGAATATCCAAATGGGCGGTCGCCCGTTTGATCGCCACGATCAGCTCCGGGTCATACACCGGCTGGGTCATAATATAGTCCGCGCCGGAGGCTATCTTTTTCTCCAGCCGTTCCACCGCTTTGTGCAGGTACTTCACATTCGGGTTAAAAGCCGCGCCGACCACAAATTTGGCCTTTTGTTTCAGCGGTTTGCCCGAAAAGGCCACGCCCTCGTTCAATTGCTTGATCATGCGGATGATCTCGAAGGAGGTCGTATCATAGACGCTGCTCGCCCCCGGCAGATCCCCGAACCGAGCGGGATCGCCCGTAACGGCCAGCACATGGTCGATGCCGAGCGCGTCGAAGCCCATCATATGCGACTGCGTGCCGATAAGATTGCGGTCCCGGCAGGCGATATGGACGAGCGGACGAAGCCCGAGCTTGAGCTGAACCAGATGGCCGAGCGCCATATTGCTCATCCGCGTCACGGCGAGAGAGTTGTCCGCCAGCGTCAGTGCGTCGACGCCGGCCGCCTTAAGCGCCGCGGCCCCCTCCATAAATTTGCCGATATCGAGGTCGCGCGGCGGGTCGAGCTCGACGATCACCGTATGGCGTTCCTTGACCAGCTGCGTAATGTCCGGGGGGTGCCCCGGACGCGACGGGCCACCGTCCGCTACCAAGCCGGTATCCTTAACCAGTACCGCTTCCCGCGGCTCCGGCAAAGGCTTTCCTTGACCGAGGGGCGCCGCTTCATACCCCCGCAGGGCTTTGGCCGTCGCGGCGATATGCTCCGGTGTAGTGCCGCAGCAGCCGCCGATCAGGCGGGCGCCGAGATCCGCGAACGAAACGGCGCATTCGCCGAAGTAATCGGGAGTGGCCCCATATACATATTCTCCATCCACATAATCGGCCAAACCCGCGTTCGGGAAGACGGAGAGCGGAGTATCCAGCGGTCCGCCAAGCCCGGACATTACGCTCATGATGCCTTTGGGGCCGGAGTGACAGTTGAAGCCGAGCACATCGGCTCCTTCGCCGCGCAGGATGCCGAACGCGTCGGCGATTTTATAGCCGTCGAGCGTGCGTCCGATTTGGTCGACGGCAAACTGGCAGATCGCCGGAATATTGCTTAAGCTTCGGGCAGCTCTCAGCGCGATCCGCATTTCGCCCAGATCGTAAAACGTTTCGAACAGGAGCGCGTCCACCCCCTCGGACAAAAGCGCGGCAATCTGCTGTTCATAGTAAGCGCCGAGCTCCTGCTCGGTCACGTTCGCGCGTCTGCCGCCGCGGATCGAACCGACCGCGCCGGCGACATACACGTCGTCTCCGGCGGCCTGTCTTGCGATGCGGACCGCGGCCCGGTTAATTTCTTCGACCTGCGATTCCAGTCCGAATTTGGACAATTTGTAAAAATTGGCCGAAAAGCTGTTGGTCTCGATCAGTTCCGCGCCCGCTTTGATATAATTGCGATGAACGTCGCCGATCACTTCGGGCTGAAGCAAGTTGAGCTCCTCATAGGAAATCCCGACGGGAAATCCGAATTTATAAAGATACGTCCCCATCGCACCGTCGCCAATCAGGACATCGTTTTCCCATCTTTTGCGCAAATCAGGTCTCATCATAAGTACCCCCGGAGACTTATTTGGTATTAATTAAACGCCGATCACTGCTCGTTTCAGTCATAAGTTCATTCTAATGTATCATAAATCGTCCCGATTGATAAGGATGAACCTTTGAAAGAAAAAGTCCTAAAACAAAAAATAAAGGCAGCCCGTCGGCTGCCCGCTTGCCCGGTTTAAAGCCCGGTATTTCCCGTAAACACGGCTTCCGCCGGCCCGGTCATATAAACGTGGTTGTCGCGCTCATCCCATTCGATAAACAGGTCGCCGCCTTTTAGCCCGATCCAGGCGGCCCGGTCCGTATAACCGTTCAGCACGGAGGAGACAAGGGTCGCGCAGGCTCCCGTCCCGCAGGCCAGCGTTGGTCCGGCTCCGCGTTCCCAGACGCGCATCTCCACCCGGTCGCGCGAGGTCACGGTGGCGAATTCCACGTTGATTTTCCGCGGGAAGTAAGGATGAACCTCCAGCTTAGGCCCCCAGGTGTTCAGATCGAAATTCGGCGCGTCCTCCACATAAATGACGCAGTGCGGATTCCCCATCGACACGGCCGTAAAGTCAAACTTCCGGCCGTCCGTTTCAATCGGCCGGGACAGCACCGGATTGCCCGGGAGCGTCGTCGGCACCGCCAGGCCGTCGAGAATCGGTTCGCCCATATCGACGCGCACCGTTTTCGCCTTTCCGTCTTCAATCTGCAGGCTGACCTGCTGTACCCCGGCGCCGAGCGTTTCGATCGTGATCTCCGTTTTGTCGGTGTATCCGTTGTCGTAGACGTATTTGGATACGCAGCGGATCGCGTTCCCGCATTGTTCGGCTTCGCTTCCGTCCGAATTGATAATCCGCATTTTGAAGTCGGCCTCATCCGACGGCAAAATGAATACCAGACCGTCCCCGCCTACGCCGAAGTAGCGGTTGCACCACGCGACCGCCAGCTCCGAAACGTTCTCCGGCAGCTCCCGCTCTCCGTAAAATATAAGAAAGTCATTTCCGAGTCCATGCATTTTTGTAAATTCCATTGATCTTCCACCCCTTGATCGCTTCACCCTCAGCTTTGCCGCGCAAAGCTTGAAATATAGGGTTAGTCTAACTTTTCAAGGGGCGGAATGGTATTGATTCTATGCACGAATATTTGTACTTTTCGCGGCCACCATCGGCCGCGGACCGCCGAATTTGCGGCGCCGGTTGCCGGACCAGACGCTGCCGGCTCCCATCAGGAAGGTCGGAATTCCGGCGGCAACGAGGGTGATCGCCCATTCGCGGGTTCCCAGCGGTACGGTTTTGAAGATCGGCTGCAGCGCTTCAATGTACATGACCCCGAGCAGCAGCAGTACGGAGGACAGAACGGCAAGAACGAGGAAGCGGTTCTGCAAAATATTGCGGTGGAATATCGACCGCGAGCTGCGGCAATCGAACACGTGGATCAGCTGGGCGACGACCAGCGTGGCGAAAGCGACCGATTGCGCCATGGCCAGTTGGTCCGGATTGTCGGGAGCGATCCGCAGCGTCAACCAGAACGCGCCGAGCGTACAGAGCCCGATCAGCAGTCCGCGGCTCAGGATTTTCCAGCCGAGGCGGCGGGCGAAAATATTTTCGTTCGCGCCTCTCGGCTTATGCTCCATAAGATCCTTCTCCGGCTGATCCACGCCAAGCGCCATGGCCGGCAGCCCATCCGTGACGAGATTGACCCACAAGATTTGAATCGGCAACAGCGGCAGCGGCAGGCCGAGCAGCATGGCGAAGAACATCGTCAAAATTTCGCCGACATTGGACGCCAGCAAATAGCGGATAAATTTACGGATATTCTCGTAGATGTTTCTGCCCTCTTCGATCGCGGCCACAATCGAAGAGAAATTGTCATCGCTGAGAATGAGAGACGAGGCTTCCTTGGATACGTCCGTCCCCGTGATGCCCATGGCGATGCCGATGTCGGCCGCCTTGATCGCCGGGGCGTCGTTGACACCGTCCCCCGTCATCGCCACGACATGCCCTTTGCGCTGCAGCGCCTTGACGATCCGCAGTTTATGCTCCGGAGCGACCCGGGAATAAACGAAGATCTGATCGACTTTGCGTTCGAGCTCCTCGTCGCTCATTCCGGCAAGCTCCCGGCCGGAAAGCGATGCCCCGCCGCGCGGCAGGATGCCGAGATCGGCGGCGATCGCTTCCGCCGTGAGCCGGTGGTCTCCAGTGATCATCACCGTCTTGATGCCGGCGCGCCGGCAGACGGAGATCGCATCCCGCGCTTCGCGGCGCGGCGGATCGATCATCCCAGCCAGCCCGATGAAGATGAGCTGCGATTCCACGGACTCCTCGCCGCTTAAATTTTCATGCGGCTTCACGTCCCGGTAGGCTAACCCTAACACGCGCAGCGCGCTGCGGGCCATCGCCTCGTTCTCCGCTTGCACCCGGCTACGCAGCGTTCCCGTAAACGGTACGACCTTGCCCTCCCACAAAATATACGAGCATTTATCGAGCAGCATATCCGGGGCGCCTTTGACGAGCGCCATTTTCCCGCCTTGATGGGTGACGACGACCGACATCATCTTGCGCTTGGAATCAAAAGGAAATTCCTGCTCCCGCCGGTACGACGCGCCGAGCGTTCCGGGCGACAGCCCCATCTTCGCGGCAAGCACCACGAGCGCGCCTTCCGTCGGATCGCCTTTCAGCTTCCACTGTTTGGCTTCCGGCTCCTCCTTCACCTTCTTGCGGCCGCGCATATCGCCGTCGGCCTCGTAAATCGCGGCGTTTCCGCACAGGGCGCTGACCTGGAGCAAGCGGCGCAGGCTCTGGTCCTGCTTCAAATCGACCGGCCGCTGACTCTCCATAATCTGCCCGACCGGCTCATATCCCTCGCCCGTCACTTCCAGCGAACGCCCTTCCAGCCACAGCCTGGTTACGGTCATTTTGTTTTGCGTCAGGGTCCCGGTTTTGTCCGAGCAAATGACGGAAGCGCAACCGAGTGTTTCCACGGAAGGAAGCTTGCGCACGATGGCCTTGCGCTTGATCATCCGCTGCACGCCGAGCGCCAGCGCGATCGTCACGATCGCGGGCAATCCTTCCGGAATGGCGGCCACGGCCAGGCTTACCCCGGCAAAGAACATCGCTCCCGCGGGCTGTCCGTGTAAAATCCCGATCAGCACCACGAGCACTGTCAAGCCTAGCGCGATATATATCAGGATTTTTCCCAGTTGATCCAGTCTTCTTTGCAGCGGGGTTTCCTGCGTATCCGTATTTTGGATCAGATCGGCGATTTTGCCCATCTCCGTATCCATCCCCGTCCGGATTACGACGCCGCGCCCGGTGCCGCGCGTTACCATCGTTCCCATGAAGCCGATGTTTTTCTGATCGCCGAGCGGAACCTCCGCTTCCTTGAGCACACCTGCGTGCTTGCCGACGGGATGGGATTCCCCGGTGAGTGCCGATTCCTCCACATCGAGGCTGTTCGTTACGAGCCAGCGGATATCCGCCGGAATCCGGTCCCCGCTCTCCAGAACGACGATATCGCCGGGCACCAGCTCACGCGCGGGAATATGCCGGACCGTCCCGTCCCGCAGCGTATTGGCGTGAGGGGCCGACAATTCCTTAAGCGCACGGAGGGAGCGTTCGGCCCGGAATTCTTGAATAAAACCAAGTATGCCGTTCAATAAGATGATCGCTATAATCGTAACGGCATCCAGATATTCGCCGAGAATGCCGGAGATAAGTGTTGCCCCCATCAGCACGAGCATCATAAAGTCTTTGAACTGGTTCAAAAACAGCAGCCACGGGGAAATACGCTGCCCCTCCGATAACTCGTTCCATCCGTACTGCTCCCGCCTCCGGGCCGCTTCATCCTGGGTCAAGCCCTGTTCGGCCGTTACGCCGAACTTTTCCAGAAGCTCTTTCCCACTCCACTGGTGCCAGTTTTTTTGATCCATCCTACCAATTCCCCTCCCGTGTTTAATGCGGTATATAGCGCGAGGCTTTTCCATCTAGGCTAAATGTATTCCGGCCAGTCCCAAATTATCACAGCTTGGGCTTCCAAGTTTTTGCCGGAATACCGGAAGTCTTGTATCATAGAGGAGGAAATAAACATGTTTTTCGAAATTTAGAACAATTTTAATGATGCGATGCTCAAAGCGCGTTTTCCCCGGCGATGAACAGCCGGTGTTTTGAGCAAGCATTCAGACAGGAGAACTGGAAAATGGCACTTGACGGAATCGTAACGCGGGCGATCGTTCATGAATTGCAGGCGGTCGTCGGCGGACGCATCAATAAAATACATCAGCCTTCCCCGAACGACATCATCATCCATACGCGCGCATCGGGCGGGAATCGGCGCCTTTTGCTGTCGGCCAATCCGACGTATCCGCGCGTACAGTTCACGGAGGAGTCCTTCCCGAATCCGCTGGAAGCGCCCATGTTCTGCATGCTGCTGCGCAAGCATTGCGAGGGTGGAGTGATCGAAGCGGTCGCCCAGGTGGGGATGGAGCGGATCATCCATCTCGATGTGCGCCAGCGCGACGAACTGGGCGATGTCTCGCTGAAACGGCTGGTAGTGGAGCTGATGGGCCGCCACAGCAACATTATTTTGCTGGACCCGGCAACGGGCGCTCAATTGGACGGCATCCATCACGTAACCCCGGCGATCAGCGGCTATCGCGTCGTGATGCCCGGCTTCACTTATACGGAACCCCCGCAGCAGCATAAGCTGAATCCGCTCTATGCCGATCAGGCGCAGTTTACGGAAGCCTTCCCGGCCGCCGGAGAAGAAAGCCGCAAACCCGGCTGGTTGGTCGGAACGTTCAGCGGCCTCAGCCCGCTGATTGCGGAGGAGGTTTATTTCCGTGCCTTTGGGGAATCGGACTTGGGGCTTCGGGATCCTGAACCTGATCCGGAGCAGGTATGGAACGCTTTTGACGGTTTAATGGAGGAAGTGCGGAAGCATCATTATGCCCCGGTTACAGGCGAGAACACGAAGGGGAAGAGCGTCTTCTCCGCAGTTCCGCTAACGCTGATTCAAGGCGAGTCCAGAACTTACGCTTCGATCAGCGAATGCATGGAGGAATATTTCGGGGAAAAGGCGCTGCGCGATACGGTCAAGCAAAAAACGAGCGACCTGCTGCGGTTTCTGCAAAACGAGCGGAACAAGAACATCAAGAAAGTATCGAATTTGGAACACGATCTGGAGGAAGCGGAGGACGCGGAGCGTTACCGGATCTGGGGCGAGCTGCTGCTGCCTTCCCTTCATACGATCAAAAAGGGCGACCGGTCGGTGGAGCTCGTCAATTATTACGACGAAGAGCAGAAGACCGAAACCGTTCCGCTCGATCCGCTGCTCACTCCGTCGGAAAACGCCCAGCGCTATTTTAAAAAATACAATAAATTCAAAAACAGCTTAGCGGTCATCGACGAGCAAATGGCCAAGACGCGGGAGGAAATCGCTTATATTGAAGAGCTGCTCCAACAATTATCCTATGCCACGCTCAGCGATGTCGACGAAATCCGGGATGAGCTGATCCAGCAGGGTTATTTGCGGGACCGCGGCAAAAAGGGCAAAAAGAAGAAAAAGAGCCCGCACCCTACCCTGCACGTATACACGTCCTCGGAAGGAATCGAGCTGGTTGTCGGCAAAAACAACTTGCAAAACGAGTATGTGACCAACCGTTTGGCGGGCCCGAACGATACTTGGCTGCATACGAAGGACATTCCCGGCTCGCATGTCGTCATCCGCAGTTCAAGCTACGGCGAATCCACCTTGAACGAAGCGGCCCAGCTTGCCGCTTATTTCAGCCAGGCCAAGGAATCGAGCAGCGTGCCGGTCGATTATACCCTGATCCGCCATGTCCGCAAGCCGAGCGGAGCGAAGCCGGGCTTCGTGATTTACGACCACCAGCGTACGTTGTTCGTAACGCCGGACGAGCGGGTGATCAAAAGCTTGCCGAGTTCGGTGAAGAACGGCTGACATCCGGCTTATGCGCACTTATTTGCCCGCGGCTTTTCTCAGCCGCTCCACGATTTCGCCGGTAACGCAGCGCCCGCCGAGATCGCCGTGGAATACGACGCCCTGACGGACGCCATGATAATCCGATCCGCCGGTGGGGATCAGGCCGTAATGTTCGGCCAGCGCCAAATAGCGCTGTTCCTCCTCCGGCCCATGGTCGGAGTGATATACTTCAATGCCCGCCGGCCGGCCGCGCTCCAGAATTTCGCTTACCAGCGCATCGTCGCCGTACAGCCCCGGATGGGCGAGCACCGGAGCGCCGCCGGCCTCGCGGATCCACAGCATCGCTTCCTCCGGGGCGATACGGGGCAACGAGGCATAGCCGGGCTTGCCCTCCGCGAGGTAGCGGTCAAAGGCGTCGCGCATATCGGCGGCATAGCCTTTCCGTACCAGCGCATCAGCGATATGCGGGCGGCCCAGGCTTTCATCCGGACGTAGTTGGCGGCCGAGCCCGGCGATGACCTCCTCCAGCGAGATGGGAATCCCCAATCCCTGCAGTTTTTGGATGATCTGGCCGTTCCTCGCTTCCCGCGTCTCGCGAAGGCCCGCCAACCTTTGCAGCAGCACCGGGTCTTCCGCATCGAGAAAATAACCGAGCACGTGGATATCCTTCCCGCCCGCCCGGGTGCTGATTTCCACGCCGGGAATAACGGCGATTCCCCGCCGCGCTCCTTCTTCCACGGCCTCCTTCACTCCGGCTACCGTATCGTGGTCGGTGACTCCCAGGCCGGACACCCCCTTTTCCTGGGCGAGTTTGACATTCTCCGCCGGAGTGTTCATGCCGTCGGACGCCCGCGAATGCGTGTGAAGATCGAACCGTTGGCTTGCGTCGTATTTTATCGTCATGGGGTCCATTCCTCTCTTAGAAAGGTCAAAAACGTCTCCGCCGAAATCGGCAGGAGCGTCGATTTTAGGTGAATCGAATAAAATTTCCGTTTAAACTCCGCGTCTTCGATATCAAGCACCGCCAGCAATCCGAGCGCCTGCTCGTGCTTCACCGAAGACGGGGAAATGATCGTTATGCCCAGGCCGGCCTCTACCGCCGATTTAACCGCTCCCGTACTGCCGAGCTCCATGACCGTCTCGAGCCGCTCCGGCCGAATCCCCCGGCGTTCCAGCTCGGCTTCCATCACCTGCCTCGTCCCCGACCCTTTCTCGCGGAGCACAAAAGGATATTCCGCGACATCGCTGAGCTGGATCGCCCCTTTGACCGTCAATGGATGATGCGCGGGGACGATCAGCTTCAATTCGTCCTCCATAACAGGTTCCGAGATCATGTCCGGATGGTGAACCGGAGCTTCCACAAGGCCGAAGTTGAGCTGGTGGGACAAAATATCCTCGATGATCTGGGTCGTGTTCATCACTTTTAGCGCGATCGAAATATCGGGATATTTCTTGCCAAATGGGCCGAGAACACGCGGCAGTACATACTCCCCGATCGTCAGACTCGCGCCGAGTTGAAGCCTGCCCTCCAGCATGGACGTATAATGAGACATCGCCCTTTCGGTCTCCCGCATCAGTTCCAGACTGCGCCGGGCGTAGGGAAGCAACGTTTGCCCGGCCTCCGTCAAGTCGATTTTCTTGGTCGAGCGGATCAGCAGCTTGCTGCCGAAATAATCCTCCAACGCTTGAATCTGCATCGTGACCGCAGGCTGTGTCATATGGAGCGCCTGGGCGGCCGCCGAGAAGCTGCCCCGCTCGGCAACCGTATAAAAAATATGAAGCTGATGGTAGTTTAAAGCCATCTAAAGTCCAACTCCTTCTCCCCTTACAATAGCATGACCCAAACGACAAAAAAAGCATGCTCTCCTAAGAGAACATGCTTACCGGTGCCCCGGCTATCTCCGTTTGCGGCTATTTTTCATAAGTGTCATGCGCCGTGAATGGCGCAGCCAGGAATAATACGATTTAAGATCGCGAAGTTCGATCGTTTCCGACATCCGGCCCAGAAAGGTAACGATAATCATTCGGTGTACCGGATTTCCCTGCAAATCACATTCGCCTTGCAGCTCCGCAAATTCGGCCACCATGACAAGATCGTCATCCACCAGGTAAACATCTTCTTCATTGCGGTAATACGGAGTAATTCTGCCCTGCTTCAAGCATTCCCAAGCCCAACGGGCGATGTTGTCGACTTCGCCGTTGGTCCGGTCGATCCGGTCCTGATATCGGAGCCTGGCATGATGGGTTATGACAATATCGGCGACCCGCTTGTCGCCCAACAGAACATGGAATGCTTCATAGGTTCCCCACCGCTCCGCAGCCTTGTCTCTCATGCCGCACCTCACATCAAATAGGTCTTTATTACTATGTATAATTACCTATTATATTACATCATTGCCTATGTTTCGACAATAACAAAAATGTCTTTCGACCTATTTTTCCATACGTTGGGACAAAAAAAATTCATTATACAAAAAAAAGCGGCCCGCAGGCCGCTGATTGTCTAAGTAACGCCTTATAAACTGTAATAACGGGTTTTGTCCGGAATATCCTTGCTGTACTCCGTTTTGATCTCATTCCGGTACGAGCGTTCGATCTTGCGAACATACGGAAGCTTGCGGACATTTTTCATCGTTTCTTCCGCCCGCTCGGCATTGACGTACATCACGACATAATGCATCCGGCGGGATAAATAATGCACGCTCCCGTATTTGTCCAAATTTCTTGCCGCTTTCAAATCGCTGACCCAAATGATATAGCCTGTACGCTCTGGAAACATGCTTTCCCCCCTTTGCTGGTAGTTGCTCTGCCCTTGTGTGTTCAGCCGCAGCTGCATTTGCCTCCGCTGCCGCATCCTCCGCCCGAAGGCAAGGGATCGTTGCTCGGCACTTTGATGCTCTCCGATACAGCATAGGCGATCGTCTCCGACATCTGATGCAGGATATCGTCCAATTCTTTCTCCGCGGTCTTGAATCGGCGCACGGCTTCAAATTGCTCCAGCTCCTTTTCCACCTCGGCCACTTTATCCTTGGCCTCATGGTAGTTGGGATGGAAATGGCCGAATCGCTCCGTTTCTGCGAACAGTTCCTTTTGGGCCTCCATTTTCTTGACCAGAGCCTGAATCTCCGCATCCTCCTCCACGCGGCGCTTCCAATATAAATAATCGGAAACGGCGGCGGAATTATTTATCATATCGCCTAATTCATAGGCGTATGTCAGCACTGCGGCCATGTCAACCGTATGGGTCTCCGTTACGCTCATGAATTTCAACTCGATTCTGTTCAAAGTATTCCACCCGAAAGTAGACGAATTCATCATACCACATTCTCCCGGCTAGCAGAAGAGGGGGAGTTTGGAACGGTCTAAGAGATTTCCGGCGTCAGCAGCCGCATGGCGCTCCAACATTCCGGGGCCAGCTCGGCGGCAGTCCCCGCGCCCCCGTCTTGATCGGGCGGAAAAAGAACGCCGCTTGCCTTCCAGCCCGCTTCGCCCGTAATGGCGGCCGGGATAAATTCCATGTTCTTTCCCTCCAGCCGGAGCAGCACCTTGGCCTTCCAGTCGACCGCCTGCTGCATGATTTTTCGCTTGGTAGAATCGTGATAATCTCTCATTTCGCCGCGCCACATGCCGGGAATGTCATGCCAGCCGGGAAAAAGCTCATCCAACCCCGGCGGTTCGTCGGCAGGGTCGTAAAACCCCAGATTCCGGCCGCTGTATATCCAGGCCCGCTCCGAATATTCCCCGGATAAACCGGCCGGTTCCGGCATAGAGCCGGACTCCACGAGGCGGGGATATTCCGGTGCGGCGGAAGCCGCATTCCGCGGTTTAGGCGGAGCCAGCCTGGCCTCCTCCAGCACCTTGCGGACTTTGGCCTCCTGCTCCGCGTCTACGATGAAATCGCGCGGTCCGATCCTCTCCAGCAGGCCGGCCAATAAAGGTAAGGATGCGGCCGTATCGGCGGCCGCTTCATCTTTACAGCGCAGCAGCAGCACCGTTTGCAGCGAGGTCCGGCCCAGTTCGCCCGCCCATTGCAGCAGAGCGAGCCGGACGTTATCCGGCACGCCGGCCGAACGGGATTCGAGCAGCTCCAGAACCGTCTCCGGCGGGCGGCCAAGCTCGGCGGCCCGGGCAACGCTTGCCCTGCTGAGCCGGTAAACGGACATAATATCCGTGGTCTGGTTGTCGCAGCAAGCCTCGAGCTCCCAGCGTACGCGGAAGGATACCTCCGGCGGCACCAGAATTTCAAAATCCGGCTGAATGAATATCGTCCCTTCTTCGCCGTAAACGTCCTTCGCCGACTCCGGCAGGTTTAGCGCCGGCCTCCGTCGCCAGCGGATCAGTTCGGTATCGCTGCCGCCTTCTGTGCCGATATCCAGCCAGCCGAATCCGCGTAAAGCGTCCAGCCAGCTTTTGAACCACATCCTTGATTGTTCCGGTAAATCCCCTGCGGGGAGCATTCCCAAACTCCGCAGGGAAGCGAGCACTTCCGGGGCCGCATACCAGGATCCCTCCCTAAGATCGCTTTGGGCAAGCCTGTACACATAATGCTGGATCCCCGCCTCGTCCGGGACATAGCGATGGAGCAATTCGCGAAACAGCACCGCGTCCATCGTCTCCGGGGCCAGGTCCAGCCAGGCCGTAAGCTCCCGCGCGTTCAGCGCCCATCCCGTCCGCTCCCGCTCCAGCATTCCCAACGCTTGCAGGAGATCAAGCACGACGGCTAGCTGCGGAGGGTATGCCTCCCGATGCGGGTACTGTAGCCCGAGACCGGCTACGTCCTCCTCACGTAAAAATAAATGATCTGTCAGTTTGCCGATCGATTTCTGGTGAACCGTTCCCTTCGCCGTCATGGGCAGCCCGTTCCGGGCAATCCAGGTCAAGGCGCGGAACAGATCGATTTGCAGCCCCGGACCCGCCTCCTTTTGCAGTTGAACCGAGCCTTCGTACGGCTTCAGGGGAGTGAAGGTCAGCCGTTCCCAGAGCATGGGCAAACGGGACTGCGGAATATAATACAGCTTCTCGCCCCAGGCTTTCTTCACCGCGGCCAATTCTCCGCTTCGCAGCAGCCCTGGAAGCGCCGCGCGCAAATCGGCGCCGCTTACGCGGCCGGACGCCGCGTCGTCGAGTCTGTCCAGCTTGAACGGCTGACCGGCGAACCGGATAAAAATAGGCTCGATCATGCACCTTCCCCCCGTTCAAAGCTCACTTCATATTCATAGCCTTGTTCAATGAGGAACAGCTGTCGGCGCATGGCAAATTCCTGCTCGCGCGTTTCCTCCGAGACGAGCGTGTAGAATAAGGCGCCGCCGCCGTCCCGCTTCGGGCGAAGGATGCGGCCGAGCCGCTGGGCTTCCTCCTGACGCGAGCCGAAGCTTCCGGAAATTTGAATCGCGACCGAAGCGTCGGGCAAGTCCACCGCGAAGTTGGCCACCTTCGACACGGCCAGCACCGGGACTGCTCCGCTGCGGAACTTGGCGAACCATTGCTCCCGCTCCGCCTGGGGCATGCTCCCGGTGATCAGCGGAATTCCCAGATCTGCGGCCAGCCCGCGAAGCTGGTCCAGGTACTGCCCGATGATCAGGATCTGGCGTCCCGCATGGAGGGTCACCAGCCGTTTCACGATCTCGTTCTTGCGGGGATTTTCCGCAGCGATCCGGTACTTATCCCGGCCTTCCGCCAGGAGGTACCGCTCCTTCAGCGTCTCCGGCAGGCCAACCCGCACTTCCCGGCACTCCACTTGGGCAATGAACCCGCTCTCTTCCAGCGCCTTCCACGGCACTTCGTACCGCTTGGGGCCGATTAGCGAGAACACGTCGCGCTCGCAGCCGTCCTCGCGTACCAGCGTGGCGGTGAGACCGAGGCGGCGGGTCGCTTGAATGTCGGCCGTGGCGCGGAACACCGGGGCGGGAAGCAGATGGACTTCATCATAAATGATGAGGCCCCAATCCCGTTCCTTGAACAGGCTCATATGCTTGAATTTCTCCTCATTCTTGCCCCGATGGGTCAATATTTGATAGGTCGATACGGTGACCGGACGCACCTGCTTGGTTTCTCCCGTATATTCCCCGACGGCATCCGCCGGAAGCGTGGTTTTGTCCGCGATCTCGGATATCCACTGCCGTACCGATGTAACGCTTGAAGTCAGGATCAAGGTCTCGCATTGGAACCGGCTCATCGCCGCAAGTCCGATCACCGTTTTCCCGGCGCCGCACGGAAGGACGAGCACTCCGCTGCCTCCGTCTCCTCCGCTCGCCCCGCTGCCGCTTCCGCCGGCGAAAGCCTCCACGCTCTCCTGCTGATACGGGCGGAGCGCAAAGCGCCGTCCGCTGCCGGTTTCATCTTTGAGCCGGAAAGATAGAGCTTGCCCTTGATGGTATCCGGCCTCGTCCAGAACCGGGTATCCGAGCCGGGCCAGAGCCTGTTTCAAATCGCCGCGCCACAGGGCGGGAAAAACGGCCCTGCAGGGAGCGACAAGCTCGAGGCCGAATCCGGATAGCCCTTTCTCCTTGACCAAATGCGGAAGCAGCTCCGGCTCGTCCGGAGTGGATTCCAGACATAGCCGTCCAGGATCGTCGCCGTCCGGGCACAGCTTCAGGCTGCCGTACCGGGAGACCCACATAATAATATCCTCAATGACTCCGCCGGGGACCTCCCAGCGCGACATCCCGCTTAGCTCCCGGGCGATCTCCTCCGCGGTCATCCCCGCGGCCGCCGCGTTCCACAAGGACAAGGGGGTGATCCGGTATGTATGGTAATAAGCTGGGCTTTTGACCAGCTCGGCAAATAGCGCAAGCCGCGCCCTGGCGTCTTCAAATCCGGGATGATTCTTCTCCAGCAATACCGTGAAATCCCGCTGTACGATGCATGCTCCGTCACTGTTCACCGCCTGACACCCTCCTTATATATTAAAGATGATAAATTATATATTAAAAAAGAAGCCCGCCAGCCATCGGCCGCGAACTTCTCTTCACCGTGCCATTCAAGCGGGTTCCCCCGTTTTAGTGCACACGCTCGGAAATTTCCGACAAGGCTTCGCCCGCATTGTCCGCGAAAATGTTCCGCACCGCCAGATCGCCGATCGAGACGATACCGATCAGCCGGTCGCCTTCGGTCACGGGCAGCCGGCGGATTTGCTGCTCGGCCATCAGCTCGGCGGCTTCATCCACCGACATGTCCCGGGAAGCCGTTTTGATGCCTTTGGTCATGATGGCATCCACCGCCGTGGAGCCGGGATGCTTCTCGGCCATGCAGCGGATAACCAAATCCCGGTCGGTGATGACGCCGATCAGCTTGTCCCCGCCTTTTTCGACCACGGGGATAAAGCCGGTGCCATGCTCTTTCATTTTCACCGCAGCCTCGTAGACATTGTCCTCGGGCGTTACGGTAACGACATTATCGGTCATAATCTCGCTGACTCTTTTCATTGTTCACCCTCCTTCGGAAATAGAATTCCAAGGAAGGAGCTTTTCTATGCGCCACCTGAACCTGAAATATCAGCCCTACTCCGCCAAATCCTCGGCATCCGCGAAATAGGAATCCGCCATCGCGATCAGCAGCGCGGCCGCATGCAGCATGGCGTTCTCGTCGATATCGAACTTCGGATGATGATGAGGATGCACGATTCCTTTCCCGGGATTTCCGGCACCAACCAGCATAAAGCAACCGGGGACTTTCCGCAAATAATAGGCAAAATCCTCGGCCGGCATGATTTTCGCCGAAAGCTCCCGAATCAGGCCCGCTTCGGATGCCGCCGTCCGGTAAAACCGTTCGAACTCCGCCGCATCGTTCACCAGGCACGGATATCCGGCCGTATAATCGATCTCCGCCTGAGCTCCATAGGCATCGGCCGTTCCTGCGGCAAGCTCATGGATCCGGGCGCGGATCAGTTCACGCGTCTCCTCGTCAAAACAGCGGACCGTCCCCGCCAGTCGGCAGCGGTCGGCGATCACATTCTGCGCCGTGCCTCCCTGAATCGAGCCGATCGTCAGGACGGCGGGGTTCAGCGGGTCCACCGAGCGGCTGACCACGCTCTGCAATTGCAGCACGAGCGCCGAACCGGCCAGCACGCTGTCGATCGTCTTGTGCGGCATGCCTCCGTGCCCGCCGCGGCCCTTGATATCGATGAAGAACTCATCGGTCGAGGCCATTAGCGGTCCCGGTGCGCTCCCCGCCGTACCTGCCGGAATCGGCGTCCACAAATGCACGCCGTAAATCACGTCGACTCCGTCCAAGGCTCCGGCTTCGATCATGGACGCCGCCCCGCCGGGGCAAACCTCTTCGGCAGGCTGGAAAATTAGGCGGATCTCACCGGCCAGTTCATGCTTGCGCTTACCGTAATATTCCGCTACCGCCAGCAGCGTCGCCGTATGCCCGTCGTGGCCGCAGGCGTGCATCACCCCGGGGATTTGCGAAGCGTATTCGCATGCTTTCTCGTCCTGAATCGGCAGCGCGTCCATATCGGCGCGCAGGGCTACCGTCTTCCCCGGCTTAGTCCCGCGGATTTTGCCGACGACCCCGAAGCCGCCGATACCGGCGGCCGTATCGATGCCAAGCTTCCTCAGCCTTTTCTCGACAAAGGCGGATGTTTCCCGTTCCATAAAAGACAATTCCGGATGGCGGTGCAGATAGCGTCTGTCCTCCACCATTTGCGGAAACAATGCCTGAAGCGCTTCTCTTTCCATGTGTGCCAACTCCTTGTCAACAATTCCCTTCCTTCATTGTAACAGATAAGCGTTATCGCATATAAGCCGCCGAGGCGCAAACTAGCGAAAAATTCACCTTTTTCAAGGCTTTGCCATGCTTGCACAACCGATGGAAACATAATATCATGGGGAGAGAACTTTCATGTCTTTTTTACGAACTTTTGAAGGAGGCCTTCCGAAACATGATTGTTGAAAATACGGGTTTGGACGGTTTTAAAAGCGATTTGGCTTATTTGGACGAAACAGCGGAAAAGGTTGGCTTTATCCGTTGGCAATGGGAATACTACCGGGCTACATACGACTATAAAATCGAATCGGGAAATGACGAGTATTACCTGCGGATCAATACGCGGGCCGTGGAAGGCAAATTGGAGCGTCCGGACACGGTGCTGGCCATTGAAGCGGTCTATATGGGGCGGGCCACTTTCCCTCACGGACTGGAATACGAATCCGAAATTCCGGCGGCGGTCATGAGCACGGCAAGCCGTAAGCTCGCCGAGTTGAAACAACTTCTGGAGGCTTAAGGCCGACTTTTATGAAAGACAACAAAGAAGAGCCCCGGCGCGGCACTCCCGATTTCCAGCTTCTCATTCTAACCCTGTTAATGGTGGGCTTCGGGATTGTCATGGTGTTCAGCTCCAGCTCCAGTATCGCTCAGGTCAATCAAAGATTCGGATACGATCCGATGTATTTCACGAAACGCCAGATCGCTTTCGGCGCAATCGGACTCATCGGGATGTTGATCGCCATGAATATCCCGTATGAGAAGTATAAGAAGCTGTTCGTTCCGGTATTTATCCTGGCGATTATTCTGCTGATGATCGTGCCCTTTTCCGCCAGCATCAACGGCGCCAGCAGTTGGCTCACGATCGGTACGCTCGGCATCCAGCCGACGGAGCTGGCCAAAATTACGACCATTATGTATCTGTCCGCTCTCATTTCCAAGAAAGGGGAGCGGTTTCGCGACTTGCGGACAGGCTATATCCCGGTCATGGTCATCGTCGGCTTCGTCGCCGGCTTGATCATGCTTCAGCCGGACCTTGGCTCCTGCCTTATTCTGATCGCCACGTCCGGACTGATCATTTTTGCGGGCGGCGCCAACCTGAAGCATATCATGGGTTCGATCGGCCTGTTGATCCTCGGCGCCAGCATCGTCATGGGCGTCGGAGCCCTCTGGGACAAAATCAATCCCAGTGACAGTCCTTCGGCGGAAAACGATTATAAAATGGGCCGGATTCAGGCCTTTCTCGATCCGTGGGAAGACCCGCAGCATACCGGTTACAATCTGATCCAATCGATGACCGCCATCGGTCACGGCGGAGTTACCGGCACCGGCTTCGGCCAGGGCATTCAGAAGCTGCATTACCTGCCCAACGCGTACAACGATTTCATCTTTTCCGTGATCGGAGAAGAATTCGGATTCATCGGAACGATCATTTTTCTCGCCTTCTACATTTATTTTATCTGGCGAGGCCTGCTCGTGTCCTTACGTTCTCACAGCACGTTCGGCACCTTGATGGGCGTCGGCATTATGGGCTTGATCGCCATTCAGGCCTTCATCAATATCGGCGGGGTGACAAGAACGATTCCGGTAACAGGTGTTAC
The DNA here is from genome assembly GCF_036553665.1 of Paenibacillus haidiansis. NCBI lineage: Bacteria > Bacillati > Bacillota > Bacilli > Caryophanales > Paenibacillaceae > Paenibacillus > Paenibacillus haidiansis. The sequence continues at coordinate 392,023 of NZ_JAZHPZ010000001.1, forward strand.
GCTGCCTTTCATCAGTTACGGCGGCTCTTCCCTGCTTGTGATGATGGTGGCCATGGGCATCGTCCTTAGTATTTCACGCGAATCCGCGATGCCGGCCAAACAGGAACGGACGAAATCCGTCGTGGTCAGGGAATCGGCCGCCTACGACTGGAACAGCCGCAGACGCTACCACAGCTGAATTGATCAAAAAAGACTTCAGGAGCCTGCTCCTGAAGTCTTTTGATTTACGGCGAATCTTATTGACTTAAGCCGGTCGGCGATTAAATCTCATCGTCCTTAAAAGCGACGCCTTCCACTTTGACGTTCACTTCAACGACCTTAAGTCCGGTCATGTTTTCGATCGCTTCCCGGACATTTTGCTGCAGCATCCGGCACACTTCATGAATCGGAGTCTCATACAGCACGATGATCCGCAGATCAACGGCCGCTTCCAATTGACCGACTTCTACGGTGACGCCCTTTTGCACGTTCTTACCGCTTAGGCGCTTCGCCCATCCTTCGGACAATCCTCCGGACATCGCGGCTATACCGGGAGTTTCCAAGGCGGCCATTCCGGCGATTTTGGAAACGACGTCATCTGATATACGAATAAGCCCATTATCGAGTTGCAATTGCTCGGCCATGGTCATTCCTCCTTAAACCTCATTATTCTTCATTGTAAATGCAATTTTCCTTTTAAGCAAATATAGACCAATTTTTCGCTTTCGTTTATAATCATCACGTTATTGGTTATATTGAACTTTGGGGGTGTGACAATGAAAAAATATTTATCTTCCGTACTGCTCATTCTATTCTTCGTACTCAGCGCAATCGGACACTATGCCCATTGGTCGCCCACGGTGGAGTTCATCATCTCCGCGGTCGCGGTCATCTTCGTCGCCGGTTTTCTCGGCAAAGCTACGGAAAGCGTGGCCCATTATGCCGGACAACGGCTGGGCGGCTTTTTGAACGCCACCTTCGGGAACGCCGCGGAGCTGATCATCGCCGTCATGCTTCTACGCGAAGCGAAATTCGATATGGTCAAGGCCAGCATCACCGGCTCGATCATCGGCAACCTGCTGCTGGTTCTCGGGCTCAGCCTGTTCGCCGGCGGCCTCAAGCACAAGATTCAGAAATATAATGTGACCTTGGCCGGGATGAACGGCTCCCTGATGATCGTCGCCATTATCGCCCTGTTCGTGCCCGCGATATTCCTCAATACGCATGTGCTTCACGAGGAAGACCGCAACACGCTTAGCCTGGTTGTCGCCGGTGTGCTTATCGTAGCCTACCTGCTGTGGCTGGTCTTTTCCATGATTACGCACAAGAACTATCTGGCCGATGTTACCGACCGTACCGAGCAGCAGCTCCCGCATGAGCATGAGCCCGCATGGTCCAAGAAAATGTCGATCCTCCTTCTGGTCGTCGCCACGGTCATGGTCGCTTTTGTCAGCGAATGGCTTGTACATAGTCTCGATACCTTTACCACCAAATTCGGCCTGAGCGAAATTTTCGTCGGCGCCTTCGTCGTGGCGATTGTCGGCAATGCCGCCGAGCACAGCGCGGCGATCATGCTCGCCTTGAAGAATAAAATCGGCGCCGCGGTAGAAATCGCGGTCGGCAGCAGCCTGCAGATCGCCCTGTTCGTCGCGCCCGTGCTGATCTTCGTCAGCCATCTGATCGGCAAGCCGATGGATATTGTATTTACGGTCATCGAACTGGCTGCGATCGGGGTATCCGTGTTCATAGCCAAGTCGATCACCCAGGACGGGAAAACGAATTGGTATGAAGGCCTGCTGCTCATCGCCGTCTACTGCATACTCGGCTTTTCTTTTTACCTGGTGTAAGGCCGTCCTCACATACTCTCTCATCAAAAAAAAGCGTATGGCCCTCGGTAACCGGACCATACGCTTTGTGTTTTATATGCCTATGCTTTGCTCGCACTTAGCGACAGGAAATGAGACGCTATTGCTGCTTGTTGTTCATCGCTTCATAAAGCGCGGCAAGATTGCGTTCCAGCCTGCTTAAAATCTCTTTCCCCACAGGTTCCTGAACCAATCCGATACGCACCGCATAATCGACCTGTCTGGAGAAACCGTACATCTGGGTGTCCAATACTTCCTCATAGAGAGGGCAGTAACGCGTAGCCAGATTCTCCATCTGTACTGCGATCAGTTTTTCTATTTTATCTGCATCTTCTTTCAGAAGATTTAGCGCTTTGTGATTCAATTGCTCCTGCAAATCAGACGAAGTCATGTTTATCCCCCCTATGTCCTCCTAAATCTCCACACATCTACTCTATTCTTAATATTAGACGAAATCGGGGGCCAATACAAGAACCTTGCCAAACGAATACGACTATAATCAATCCTGATTATTAAAAATACTCCTGCCCCAAGGGGGCAGGAGTATTTCCGCAAAATGCTTATTCGGCCACTACCTTCACGTCCAAGCCGTGTTTCTTGAATACTTCTGTTACCGCGGCCTTCGCTTCGTCCGCATCCGGTCCGTGAACATGCAGTTCATAGCTCTTCGTATTCACGAGGGTAGTAAAAAGACCAAGAATGCTTTTCACATCGATATACTTGTTGTCTGCCTGCAGCACGATGGAAGAAGTGAACTTCCCTGCCGTTTGGGCAATTTCCACAATCGCTTGATTGTTATTGGCCATAGTGATCCCTCCGCGTCAAACTTTGAAATTATCACATCACTATGATACCTTGAATCCGCTTTCCAGGCAAGGGATTTTCTTCATTTCAGCTTCTCGGGATTGAGCCCTTCCAGCTCCGGCAGTACGAAGATGCCGTCTTTGCGGATCAATACGTCGTCGAAATAAATTTCTCCGCCGCCGTACTCGGGACGCTGGATCAGTACGAGATCCCAGTGGATCGAGGAACGGTTGCCGTTATCCGTTTCGTCATAGGCCTGGCCCGGCGTAAAGTGCAGGCTGCCGGCGATTTTTTCGTCAAAAAGGATATCCTTCATCGGATGCAAAATATACGGGTTGAAGCCGATGGCAAACTCCCCGATATATCTGGCGCCTTCGTCGGAATCGAGAATATCGTTCAGGCGTTTCGTGTCATTGCTTGTAGCTTCCACAATTTTGCCGTTCTCAAAGCGGAATTTGATGTTTTCAAAAGTCACGCCGTTGTACAGGGTGGCAGCGTTGTAGTTGATCGTCCCGTTGACGGAATCCCGTACCGGCGCGCTGTAAACTTCCCCGTCGGGAATATTCTTTTGTCCGGAGCATTTTTCCGCGCCGATGCCTTTGATCGAGAAGGAAAGGTCGGTGCCCGGGCTGACGATCCGTACTTTGTCGGTCCGTTTCATCAGGTCGGCAAGGGCGTCCTGGGCCCGGTCCATCTTCGCGTAATCCAGGTTGCAGACGTCAAAATAAAAGTCCTCGAACGCCTCCGTGCTCATATTGGCCAATTGGGCCATGCTGGCATTCGGATACCGGAGAACGACCCACTTCGTTTTCTTCACGCGCTGCTCGCTATGTACCGGGTGGTTATACAAGGAATTGTACAGCTTCATTTTGTCTTCCGGCACGTCGGACATATCGTTGACGTTTCTTCCGGCGCGAATGCCGATGTAGCAGTCCATCTTTTGCATCCGGATCAGATCGTATTCCGCCCATGCTTTGATGCCTTCCGCGGTCGCGTATTTCAATTGCGTAGCCTGAATCGCCTTGTCCGTCAGCTCGACAAAGGCATTGCCGCCTTTCTTGCCGATTTCTTCGATGACGGCATTAAGCAGGTCGCGTTCCTCGCCGATCATCTCCACCAGTACGTTCTCTCCCGGCTGGACATCAACCGAGTAACCTACCAGGTTCTCCGCCAGCTTCTGTATTCTTGGATCTCGCATTGCAGCTTTCGCCTCCTCAAAAATATCGGGCCTGACGGCCCCACAACAGGCGGGGTCCTATCTTTTCCCGCCGCCAGTTGAACATTGGTTAATAATTCTCCCCATCTATTGTAGCACGGTGTTCAGCCGAAGTCAGCCATCGCCTTCCCGCTTTACTCAGCCGGAACTGCCGAATCGGCTGTCCGTTACCATCACCTCGTGCTCCCGGATTCCCCGCCCGCTTATATAATCGAGGTCCGTCTGCGAGGACAGTCTTACCGGCAAGCCGGTCTTGCGGTTGATCGTCAGATGATAAACCGCCTTGACCTTAGCCTGCTCCAGCATGGCTTCAAGCTGATTCCGGCCTGTTTCCCACTCGCTCTCAAGCTCGCTTTCCACCTTGGTCCGCCGGTCCGAGGCAACTTGGACCAGCTTCTCCTGCCATCCGGCTTTAACGGCTTCCATATCCTCCGTCAGCCGCTCCTTTAACCGCCGTTTCGCCTCCTCCGGGTCGAGCTCGATCCGCAGTATTTTCAAGCCTCGCGGGGCTCCGGCCTCCGCCCGGATCGTTTTCTTCACCGTGCGCATATCCTCCAGCTGATCCAGCGGATTGAGCCTGGCGATGCCGCGGGTGAAGGCGTCATTTTCATTCGATTTCAGGTTCCATGTTCCGCCTTGCCATTGCAGTTCCGCCGTATATGCGGTTTTTGGACCGGACACTGCCGCCACCGCCCCGGTATTCTCTCCGCTTTCGCCGGAGGGCAGCACGGTTTGCAGTGCAAGCTGATGATGATCTTGCAGTTCTCCCGTAAAATTCACGGACTCTTCCACTTTAGAATTTTCCCCTCGCATAATCGCCGCTTGCCCGCGAAAAGCGAGATGATCGCTGCCGGCAAGGCCCGACCAGGTCACATTGAACCATTGTTCGGGCGTTCTGGCGTCGCCGAAGCCGCAGGCAGATAAAATCAATATGAGACACAGCGCAACCCCTGCTTTGAAATTGCTTTTTTGCATGTGATTCAGCCTCTTTTTTGTTCCGGCCGCCGTATGGGCATGAACCGGGAATGGTATGTTATGTCTAGCCTTTCCCTCCCCTGGAAAACTATGCGAAAGCGCAAAAAGAGCGCCCTTTCGGAGCGCTCTCATCCGAGCCGGCCTGACCAAATCCCTTTACGCGTCAAGGCCGATCCGGGTTTGATTTCTGCCGTTCTTCTTCGCTTTGTACAGCGCCATGTCCGCCAGATAAAACAGCGACTCCACACTGATCTTCTCGCTGCCGTCGCGGGTCCATTCGGCGATCCCGCACGACACCGTCACCTGCGGCTCCGTCTCCATCGCCACCCGGTACCGGATGCTTTCGGCGATTTGCTGGCCGCATTTCGCGTCGGCTCCGGGCAAATAAACGGCCAGCTCCTCGCCGCCCCACCGGGCCGCGATGTCCGTCTTGCGGATCGTGCTCTTGATGATGGAGCAGACCTGCTTCAATATTTTATCCCCGGCCTGGTGGCCGTACGTATCGTTGACCTGTTTGAACAGGTCGATATCCACAATAATCAGGGAGCCTCCCTCGTCGAGCTTCTGATGCTCCTGAATCCGGTCGTCCAAATAATGGCGCGCGTACAGCTCGGTCAGCATATCATGGTTGGCCATCCGCCGGACTTCCGCGTGCAGCGAAGCGTTAGCGATCGCGAGTCCGATATGGGAGGACAGCACCTGCAGCAATTTGTAATTGTCGTAGGAGAAGAACCGCTCCTCCCGATGGGCCAGCATGATCGCGCCGATGACCTCGCCCCTGACGACCAGCGGGGCAACGATGAGCGAACGGGCCCCCGTATCCTCCATCAGTCTGGACGTAATTTTGCCGTAAGCCTTGTAATCGGACAGAATAATCGGCTCCCTCGTGGCGAATACGAGCCCGCTGAAGCCGTAATCTCTGGGGAAATTCTCTTTCGACAACGACGGCACGTTGGAAGCGGTAATCTCAAAGAAATCGCCGTCCTTGTCAATTTGGGAAATACAGCAGTATTCCGCCTTGAAGATCGACAGCAATTCATCGGTCGCAAATTTAAAAACCTCTTTGGGCCGCAGGCTTTGGTTCAGCCGCTGGGCCAGTTCGTTGATCAATCTCAGCTCGCTGACGAGCAGATTCGATTGCTCGTACAATTTGGCATTCTCAAAGGCCGAGCCGGCCGTATCCGCCAGCATGCCGATGAGCTGCAAATCCACCTCATCGATCTCGCCGAGGGGAATCAGCAGATGGAAAACGCCGTAAACCCCCTGTTTGCCCACCAACGGGGCGGCGATCTCGAGGCATTCTCCGTCCGCTCCCCGTTTCTCGGCCCGTAGCATCCGGCCTTCCATAAACGCGCTCACGCACATCGGGTCCCTGTCTCCCTGAAGCTGAAGCGATTTCACCCGGGGATCCCGGCTGAGGTGATCCTGGGACATCAGCAGTTCGACCGTCGCCGCAGGATACATTCCCGCAATCCGTTCGAAAACTTCGGTCAACACCGAATCGACATCGATCTGGGTATGCAGCTTCTGGACGACTTGAAACAAGATCCTCCGGCGATGTTCTTCGCGCTTGGCTTGCTTGTTGACCCGCAGCATGTCCGTCACGAAAATATCCTCGAACCGCTTGTAGAAGCAAGTCCGAAAATGCAGCGCGGACATCTCGGTCCAAGCTCGGGCCCCGGCTATCCCATCCTCCGTGAGGTTTGCGATCGAACAGCCGAGCACCGCGATCAGCTCGCGGGTACGCCGGGTCCATACCGGAACCGCGATGGAATACCCACCCTCGGTCTTTGAAACCACCCAATCCCGGCGAACCAAACAGTCCCGGACCGCCTTCAACGCGGCGGCCTGTTCGTTCTGCGGTTGTCCTTGACGCCGATCCAAAAGCTCCCCCCGGTGGTCGGCAGTAAACCACACCGCCCGGTAAGCTGCCGGATGAGCCTGCATTTCATCATACCAATCGTCGTATGCGGATTGAAGCAGGGAAGATATATAAGGGTAGTCATGGGAGGTGATGTCGAGCAGCCCGAGCCAGTGGGTCCATTCACTCCTCGCTTCTCCTTCGTTCTCCGGCGGCGAAGCGAGGTAGGTAATCCCATTGAGCGGCTGCATCAGGTCATCTCTGGATTGTTTTGTCATGAAAAAGCTCCTTTTCACCGCACCCGGCCGCGGTGACATAATGTAAACGAAGCCATTTGACTCTTCCAAAGTTTTTTGCAATTAATATAAACTATGTTGCCGTTCCTTATTTATACGTTATTTTACTATCTTCCTTGTGGTTTTGCATTAAAAATTTAGGACAAAAGCCCTATCGACAAAATTCCAACTTATAAAACAAAATCCTCCACTTGACTTTATTGCCATGGTTCATATAATATATATTGTTGATGAAGACTGGATAGAGTCTTAAACAGGGCGTAACGCATGCGAGCACCCTCTCGGCTTTTGTTGCTGACAAGACAGCGGCTGAACTTTCTTGTCAGAGAGCGGATTTTATCTATCCTCCGCCCATCCAAACAAAACCCGCGCAAGTAGAACCCTACGCAAAATTTAATTTAAAAGGAGTCTACCTATACAATGGCACGTTACACTGGTCCTAAATTTAAACTCAGCCGTCGCCTTGGCATTTCCTTGAGCGGCACCGGCAAAGATTTGAAGCGCCCTTTCCCTCCGGGACAACATGGTGCTAACCAACGGAGAAAAGTATCCAACTACGGCGCACAGCTTTTGGAGAAACAAAAATTGCGCCACATGTACGGCTTGGGCGAAAAGCAATTCCGCACTTTGTTTACCAAAGCGCAAAAAATGCCTGGTATCGCCGGCGAAAACTTCATGGCATTGCTTGAAAGCCGCCTGGACAACCTGGTATACCGTCTTGGTTTCGCCAACTCCCGCGCGGGTGCCCGTCAATTGGTATCCCACGGTCACGTAACTGTGAACGGCAAGAAAGTGGACATCGCTTCCTTCCGTGTTAGCATTGGCGATGTGATCGGCCTTCGCGAAAGAAGCCGCGGTCTTTCTTCCATTAAAGAAGCTTTGGAAAACCGCACGCATCTTCCGGCTTACCTGGAGTACAACGACAACGCAATGGAAGGCAAGTACATCCGCCTGCCTGAACGTTCCGAGTTGTCCCAAGACATTGACGAGAAACAAATCGTCGAATTCTACAACCGTTAAAAATGTCAAGAAACCGGTCAAACCTTTTGGGGTTTGGCCGGTTTTTATATGCGCCGGTTCTGCGATTAGACCTATGAGGTGGCTGATCGCAAAAGCTCGTGAGAGAAGATTAACTGGATTTTCTCCAGTTAATTTTGTTCAATATCGCGCTCTCGGCAGATTAACTGGAAAACCTCCCGCTAATTCTTCTTATTTTGCTCTAGTAGGCCGATTTGAGCGAAAATAAATGGAGGTTTTCCAGTTATTTTTGCATAGAGAGTAACCCTCCGATAAATAGCTGCATGTTTTCCAGTTAATCTTAGAGAAGGAGCAGCAATAGCCCCCAATATACAAAAAAAGAGGAGCCTCCCCGGCCCCTCTTTCATTTTATTTCACCAGCAATTTCGCAAATTTGCGTTTGCCCACTTGAATGATATCGCCGTCAGCAATCGCGATCTCGGCGTTAGCATCGGTAAGCTTCTCTTCGTTCAGCTTCACGGCGCCCTGCTGGACGCTGCGCTTCGCTTCCCCGTTGGAGGCGGCAAAGCCGATCAGGGTCAGCAGCTTGACCAGACGGATTTTGCCGTCCTCAAGCTCGCCGCCCGGCACCGCGATTTCTTCAATATCGTCCGGCAGCGCCCGCTGCTGGAACACGGTGATGAAATGCTCCTGCGCCGCTTCTGCGGCGTCTTCGCCGTGATACATACGGACAAAGGTGTAAGCCAGCTTCATCTTCGCGTCGCGCGGATGCACGGCGCCCGTCTTCAGCCCTTCGTTCAATACGGCCAGCTCTTCGTTCGTCAGATCCGTCGCCAGCTCGTAATATTTCGGCATCAGCTCGTCCGGCACGGACATCGCCTTGCCGTAAATTTCATTCGGCTCCTCGTCAATGCCGATGTAATTGCCGAGGCTCTTGCTCATCTTCTGCACGCCGTCGAGACCCTCGATAATCGGCGTCATTAAGGCAACCTGCGGCTCGAGCCCGTACTCCTTCTGCAGCGTCCGGCCCATCAGCAGGTTGAACTTCTGATCCGTTCCGCCAAGCTCGATATCCGCATGCAGCGCCACCGAATCCATCCCTTGCATCAGCGGGTAGAAAAATTCATGAATGCTGATCGGCTGGCCGGACGAATAACGCTTCGTGAAATCGTCCCGCTCCAGCATCCGGGCGACCGTCACCTTCGCCGCCAGTTTGATCACGTCTTCAAAGGTCATCGGGGCGAGCCATTCGGAATTGAAGTGAACCTTCGTTTTTTCCGGGTCCAGGATTTTAAAAATCTGCTGGCGGTACGTCTCTGCATTCCGCTTCACGTCCTCCTCGGACAGCTGCTTGCGGGTTTCCGATTTGCCCGTCGGATCGCCGATCCGTCCGGTGAAATCGCCGATGATCAGCAGGACCTGATGTCCGAATTCCTGAAATTGGCGCAGCTTCTGCAACACTACCGTATGCCCGACGTGAATGTCCGGCGCCGACGGGTCCAGCCCCAGCTTCACCTTCAGCGGCTCTCCGGTAACCACCGATTTCATGATCTTTTGCTTCAATTCGTCCTCCGGAACGATCTCCGCGGCACCGCGGGAAATCACTTGCAGTTGGCGTTCGACTTCCTCCCGCTGAGCTAACGTTAATTCATCCCACTTCATGTTCCATCATCCTCCAGATCGATATATATGTCTGCCGAAAACGACAAAAAGCTCCTTCTCATCCCAAGGGACGAGAAGGAGCCGACTCGCGTTACCACCCTAATTAAAACCGCCATCTCACTTGCCCGCTTAAAGCGGCCAAAGCAAGCAACGGTTTTCACCTCATTTCCATAACGGTCATCCCGGTGCCGGACTACTTGCGGACTTGCCTGTCCCGCGTTCCCCCGGACGGCTCCAGACGGTAATTCAAAGAGGATCCGCCCATTCGGTTCGCAGCGACCACCGATTCTCTGAGCGGCGGGATTCCGCCTTCTACTAAGTCTTTCCAAGCCTTTCTCGATATGCAATTAGCTAATTTATAACATAGAAGCTTCGGGAAAGTCAAACCGGCATCGTCTTCCCGGCAGGCAAAGATCCCGCACAAATAGGCGGAAAAAGCAACCATCCGACCTTTTTTATGCTATAATGTTGCTGTTAAAAGGAGGAATTCCATGGCTCATGAAAACGATAACAACTCCGGCAAGGAGGAGCAAAGCAAACCCCAAAGAATTTCGCGGGGCGACAAGCCCGTCAAGGCGAAAAAGCGCAGAAAAGGCCGCTGGGTTTGGACAACGCTCGGCTGGCTCGTTTTACTGGGGTTTGCCGGGGCATTGTTTGCCGGAGGAGCGGTGTTCGGATACGTCTCCTCTATCGTGGTGGACGAACCCGTACGGTCGCGTACCGATATCGAGCAGAAAATCAATCATAACGAGATAACCGGTTTCGCCTACTTTCGCGACGGTCAGCCGATCGGGCAGCTCCGCACCGAAGAGGACCGCCGGCCCGTCAATTTCGAGGAGATTCCGCAAACGGTTATCGACGCCGTTATCGCGATCGAAGACAATCACTTCCAGGAGCATAACGGCATCGATTTTAAAGGCACGATGCGTGCGGTCAAGCAGAAGCTGCTCAAGGAAGACATCCAGACCGGCGGAAGTACGCTGACCCAGCAGCTCGCGCGGCGCGTATTTCTAAACTTGGACCGGACCGACAACCGCAAAGTGAAGGAAATATTGCTCGCCTTGCGGCTGGAACGCTTCCTGACCAAAGACGAAATCCTGACCGCCTATTTGAATAAGGTGCCGTTCGGAAACGGCTCCAACGGCTATCAGGTCTACGGAATCAAAGCCGCGGCCAAAGGGATATTCAATATTACCAATCTCAACGATGTGAATATCGCCCAGGCCGCATATCTCGCCGGATTGCCGCAGCTTCCTTCCACCTATTCCGCCTATAACGGCAAAGGGGAATTTAACCAGGAAGCTTTTGACCGCGCGCTCAAGCGACAGCGGCTCGTGCTTCAGCGGATGCTGGAAGAGAAGAAAATAACGGAAGCCCAGTATAACGAAGCGCTGGCGTTTGACATCAAGGGATCGCTCGCCCCCCAAACGAAGAAGGCGTATGACACTTTTCCTTATCTGATGCTGGAAACCGAGCGGCAAGCGGCGATTGTCATCGCCATGCTGAATAATCCGGACATGACCAAGGATGAAGTATCGGACAATTCGCAAATTCTGGAGGAGGCCCGTCAGGAATTGCTGACCGGCGGATATCGGGTTTTTACCACGATCGACAAAAAGGTATACAACTCCATGCACAAGGTTTCGGAGAACGAGAATAATTTCTCCCCTTACAGCGAAAGCAAAGGGCTGGAGCAGGTAGCCGGCATGATGATCGACAACCGGACCGGGGCGATTCTCGGCATGATCGAAGGCCGCGATTTCTACACGGAACAGATGAATTACGCGACCCAGATGATCCGGCAGCCCGGTTCGACGATGAAGCCGGTCGCCGCTTATTTGCCGGCTTTGGAAGCGGGACTTATTCAACCGGCCAGCATTATAGACGATTCTCCGATTATTTTGAAGGATTATCAGAAAGGCTATCATATTCCCGTCAATTCCAGCGGCGGCTATAAAGGGCTGGTTACCGCGCGCACCGCGCTCAACGAATCGCGGAACATCCCGGCGCTGAAGCTGTTCAATCAAACCGTCGGCATAGATAAGGCGTGGGAGTTCGCCAAGAAGCTAGGCATCACCACGCTCGATGAGCAGGATTACAACGCGCAAACCGGCGTGCTCGGCGGCCTGAAATACGGGGTGACCGTGGAGGAATTGACCAACGCCTATACCGCGATCGCGAACGGCGGGGAATTCAATGACGCCTACATGATTGCGAAAATTACGGATTCCAAAGGCAATATCGTCTACAAGCACGAAGCCGAACCGCAGCGGGTATTCTCCGAGCAGACGGCCTACCTGATGACGGACATGCTGCGGACGGTCATCACGAGCGGGACCGGGACATCGGTCAAGCGGGATTTCAAGAAATACGGGGAAATCCCGATCGTCGGCAAAACCGGAACGACGCAAGACTACGCCGATGTCTGGTTCATGGGATATACCCCGGATGTCACGCTCGGCGTGTGGATCGGCTACAAAGAGCCGGTCAACAAGCTCTCGGAAGCCGGGAAATCCCGGGCCCGTTCGATCTGGTCGCTGGTGATGAACGAGGTGACCGCGAACGAGCCGGATTTGTTCGTGACGAAGGAATTCGCCAAGCCGGACGGCATCGTGTCCGCCACGGTGTCGGGCTTTAGCGGCAAGCTGCCGACCGAGCTTACCAAACAGGCCGGCAAGCTGGTGACCGATATTTTCAATGTCAAGTACGTGCCTAAGGAACCGGACGATGTGCTCGTCCGCATGAAGTATATCCCGTATGAAGGGGTCAACTACATCCCTCAGGAAGGTACGCCGTCCGATATGTTGCTGGAGAAAGTCGTCATGAAGCGCGAAAAGCCGATCAAGGAACTGATCGACGAGCTGGAAAAGGCGTTTGCGGGGATGAAAGGCGATCATAAGCCGATCAGCTACTATATTCCGAAAGACGCCGGCGAAGACGCACCGACGAAGCCCGATCCGCGCGTCGATGACGGTGCGGCTCCAGCGGCGCCCGCCGATGTCAAGCTGAGCTCCGAGAGCGGGACCTCCAAGGTTTCCTTCAGCAAAAACGCGGAAAATGATGTGGTCGGTTACCGCCTGTATCGCTCCGTTGACGGAGGTTCGTTCCAATATACCGGCAAGGCGGTCCTCACCGGCGAAGCCACCGCGATTTCGGATGCGCAAACCGGGGGATTCTACTACTCGTATTACGTCACGGCCGTCGATGTGGCCGGGAAAGAATCGCAGCCGAGCCAGATCGTGAGCACCGCCGATTGGCTGCCCGATCTGGGCGGAGACGAGGGCGAAAGTTTGGGATCGGACGACGGGTTGATCGAAGATCTGTTCATCCCGCCGTCAACGCCGGAAGGGGTAAGCATCCGTACCAGCGACGGCAATGTTACGGTAAGCTGGACGGCAGGCTCTCTGCCCGAACAAATCGCGAGCTACAATATTTATTACTCCGATAGTCAGGACGGACAGTTCACCAAGCTGGGAACGGCATCGGGAAATCAGTTTTCATTCAAGAGCGACGCCGCGAGCGGCTGGGTCAAAGTAACCGCGGTCAACTCGCTCGGCGAATCCATGCCGTCCTCCGCCGTTCAATTCAGTAAGTAAAGCAAAATTATAAAGAGCCGATCTTCAGTAGCTTGGAGCTACTGAAAATCGGCTCTTTTTTATAGAGAAAAATGAATAATGAGTTCTAATCCTCGATGGTCGACAGATCGCCTGCCGGAAGGTTCAGTTCCCACGCCTTGAGAACGCGGCGCATGATTTTGCCGGAACGGGTCTTCGGCAGCTTCTCCTTAAATTCAATTTCCCGTGGCGCGGCGTGCGCCGACAGCCCTTCCTTCACGAAGCGGGCGATCTCCGCTTTAAGCTGCTCCGAAGGCGTATAGCCTTCCCGCAAAGAGATGAACGCTTTGATGATTTCACCCCGGGTCGGGTCCGGCTTGCCGATGACGCCGGCTTCCGCCACCGCCGGGTGTTCCACCAGCTTGCTCTCCACCTCGAACGGACCGATCCGCTCGCCTGAGGAATTGATAACATCGTCGATCCGGCCCTGGAACCAGAAATAGCCGTCTTCGTCCATATAAGCCGTATCGCCGGAAATATACCACCCCGGAATCCGGAAGTATTCCTCGAATTTGGGGGCATTGTTCCAGATCAGCCGCATCATCGACGGCCACGGCGTACGGATCGCCAGATTGCCCATCCGCCCCGGCGGCAGCACTTTACCGTTGTCGTCGATGATCGCCGCCTGAATGCCGGGCAGCGGCTTCCCCATCGATCCGGGCTTAAGCGGCATGGACGGATAGTTGCAAATCAATTGGGCCCCGGTTTCGGTCATCCACCAGGTATCGTGAATCCGGTGTCCGTACACCTTACAGCCCCAGCGCACGACCTCGGGGTTAAGCGGCTCGCCGACCGAAAGAACATGCCGCAGCGAGGAAAGGTCATACCCTTTGACGATATCCTCTCCGGCACCCATCAGCATGCGAAAGGCGGTGGGGGCGCTGTACCATACGGTGACCTTGTTTTGTTGAATCGTCTCGTACCAGTCCCCAGGACTGAACCGACCTCCCCGCACGACATTGGTCGCACCGTTCAGCCATGGGGCGAATATGCCGTAGGAAGTGCCGGTGACCCAGCCGGGGTCGGCCGTACACCAGAAGACATCGCCCTCCTTAAGGTCAAGCACCACCTTACCGGTGTAATAATGCTGCAGCATCGCGTTATGAACATGGTAGACGCCCTTCGGTTTGCCGGTCGATCCGGAAGTATAATGCAATATCAGCCCGTCCTCCCGGTTGACCCATTCGATCTCGGCCTCCGCCGGCGCGAGTTCCATCTCTTTATAGTAATCAATAATTCCGTCCGCGGGCTCGATATTTTCGCCTACAAGAAAAACATATTTCAGGAGCGGCAATTCGTCCCGTTTTACTCTTGGCAGCAACGCCTCTGTGGTGACGAGCGCAACCGCGCCGCTGTCCTCCAGGCGGTCCTTCACCGCGGTCTCCATAAACGCCTCGAACAGCGGACCAACGACCGCGCCGACTTTGATAATCCCCAGGACGCTGACGTATAATTCCGGGCTGCGCGGCATAAACACGAATACCCGGTCTCCTTTAGAGATCCCCCGGCTGCGGAGCACATTGGCAAATTGATTGGACAAGGCCTGCAATTCCGCAAAGGTATAAGTCTCATCCCTTGACGCATCGCTGAAGCGTAAAGCAACCTGGCCGCCTTTTCCCGCTGCGACATGGCGGTCGACTGCTTCATAGGCCAGATTGACCCTGCCGGTTTCATACCAGGAAAACTGCTTTTCTACGTCCTCCCAATTAAAATTCGCGACCGCTTCCTCATAATTGCCCAGATTGGACGAGGGGGCTCCCGCGGAAATGATTTCTCCTTGCAATTGACTCATCGCTTCCATCCTCCTTGATCTGTAACCTTGGTTTGATATATGAGATCAAAATCATGAAAACGGATACAAGAATACGGTAAGTTATTTGGATTTTTCGGGTCGATTGGCGGGACAGCATCCGTCGGAATAACGGGAAAGTTAAATAAGTGGAAAGTATGCAACAAAAATCACGATGTCAAGTGGTAATTGTGAAAAATTTATGTCGGATTCAATTATAACATACGTCATATCCAGCGGCTATACTTTTCATTTTTTCATTTTTCTGTTATAAGTGAGTGGAACGAGCAAAGGAGGCGGCATTGATGGAACACCGTAAAACGTATATCCGCCATACCCTGCCCCATGAGGATAAAGAGATCGTATTGGAAGGGCCCGTCACGCCGTCCCATCTGCGTACGCTGCGGATGCATCCCGAGCTGGACGCTTTCCGCCGGCCTTCCGACCAGCAAGAAGCGCTGATCGACATCGCCGGGCTGCCGGAGGGGCGGATTATTTTGGCCCGGGAAAACGACGTGATCATCGGGTACGTCACCTTTCACTACCCCGATGAAATGGAGCGCTGGTCCCAAGGACGGATGCCCGATTTGATCGAGCTCGGCGCCATCGAGGTGGCGAACGGGTACCGTTCGCTTAAAATAGGCTCCCGCCTGATCCGTATCGCCTTCGAAGATGGTCAGATGGAGAAGTATATCGTCTTTACGACCGAATACTATTGGCATTGGGATTTGAAAAGCAGCGGCCTGTCCGTATGGGATTACCGCAAAATGATGGAGCGTCTGATGAAGACCGTCGATATGGTCTGGTACGCTACGGACGATCCGGAAATCTGTTCCCATCCCGCCAACTGCCTCATGGTCCGGATCGGCAAAGAGGTGCCGCTCGAATCCGAGGAACAGTTTGACCGGATCCGTTTCCAGCAGCGCTTCATGTATTGAACAGAGCAAATAGAAAGGACGCGTGACGCCATGTCTGGAAGCGCTTCATTCGTATATCATGACCAAGCGATGAACTACCGGTTTCATGATCAGCATCCGTTCCATCCGCTCCGGCTGCAGCTCACGCTGGATCTTCTGTCCGCGGCGTCCGCCCTGGAGCCGTCCCGGATCATCCCCTCCCGCCCGGCGACGGACGAAGAGCTGCTGTCGGTCCATCAGCCCGCTTACGTGGAAGCCGTCAAGGCGCTTAGCCGGCGGCGCCCCGAGGCGGAATGGATCAAGCGGGCCGAAGAATACGGCTTGGCGGACGAGGACACGCCCTATTTCGCCGGGATGCACGAAGCGGCCGCCTATGTGGCCGGCGGAACCGTCACGGCCGTGGAAGCGGTGATGTCGGGGCGGGCCGCCCATGCACTGCATTTGGGCGGAGGCCTGCACCACGCCTTATCCGCCAAGGCGGCCGGCTTCTGCGTATACAACGACGCCGCAGTCGCCATCGCGTATGCGAGACGCCGCTATGGAGCAAGGGTGCTCTATGTGGACACCGACGTGCATCACGGCGACGGGGTCCAATGGAGCTTTTATTCCGAGCCCGAGGTATGCACCTATTCCATTCACGAGACGGGGAAATATTTATTCCCCGGCACGGGCTCCGTGAGCGAAAGAGGCGAGCATCTGGGATACGGGGCGTGCATGAATATTCCGCTCCAGCCCTACACCGAGGATGCCTCCTGGCTGGAGTGCTTCGAAGTCTCGATCCGGCGGCTGACGGACTACTTTAAGCCAGATCTGATCGTCAGCCTGCACGGCTGCGACGCCCATGCTCTGGATCCGCTGAGCCATATGCATTGCAGCCTGGCCATCTACAATCAAATGCCGGCGATTCTGCATGAGCTGGCCCACACTTATTGCGAAGGGCGCTGGGTGGCCGTCGGCGGCGGCGGATACGATATGTGGCGGGTCGTTCCGCGCGCCTGGAGCCTGCTCTGGCTGGAGATGAGCCATCATCCGTTAAAGCGGGAACTGGCCCCCGAGCGGGAAAGCAGCCACGGTATCTCCCTCCCGCAATCCTGGATCGACAAGTGGCAGGACCACTCGCCGGTGCCGCTCCCTTCCCGCTGGCTGGACGATTTGACCCGCTGGGAAGCGATGCCGCGCAGAGCCGAGATCACGGCAAAAAACCGCGAGAGTCTCGCGGTCGCGCTGCAGGATTATCCCGCCAAAGCGTAAATTTGTCGTACCGGCACCGGCGGTACCTTATAGCCAATGGCCTACGGCACACACTAGCCTATAGCCCGTTAAAATGCCGGATCATTTCTTCCACAATTTCGAAGGAACGTTTGGCGGCGATGGCGGTAAACTCGGCGAAGTTGACGTCGGCCGTGCCGTCCGCCTTGTCGGACATCGCCCGAAGCATGACGTACGGCACCGAATTCATATAGCATACCTGGGCGATTGCCGCCCCTTCCATTTCCACGCAGGCCCCGCCCATACTCTCGTACAGGAAGGCAACCGTATTCCCATCGGCGATAAACTGGTCGCCCGACAGGATCCGCCCGACCCTGTAGCCGTTCTCCTTGCATACCCGAACGCAGGCTTCCTTCGCCAGCCCAACGAGCCGGGGATCGGCCGGAAAATCCGAAACCTCCTGGTAAGGAGTTACACCCCGCGGGAATCCAAGCGGCGAACAATCCATATCATGCTGCTGGCAGGAGGACGAGATGACGATATCCCCGACATTCAGCGCGGGATCGAGCGCTCCGGCTACGCCCGTAAACCAGACGGTCTCCGCTTCAAGGCGGTCGATCAGGACCTGGGCCGTCACCGCCGCGTTTACTTTGCCTACTCCCGACTTGCATACAACGACCTCTTTGCCATGAAAGCGGCCTTTAACAAAGGACAGGCCCGACAGCTTCACCCGGGTTTGCTCCTCCATTCCCTGCAGCAGCAGAGCGATTTCTTCGTCCATCGCCCCGATGATTCCGATTACGGACGGCATAAACGTTTCACTCCCTATCTCAATCTCAAGCCTTGTGTAAATGTGCGTAAATCCTAAAAAAAGCTCCTTGCGCGAAGGAGCTTTTTCCGTTTTATAACCTTTTTCATATATTTGTATTTGTATATAATCTATCTCTGTATCCTTTGAAACCGGTGCTTAAATATGGCTGACCGATAACCGCATAATCGTCTCATGCGGCAGAATGACCCGCGGATTCTCCACCGTTTCCTTCTTCATCAGCTTCGTCAACAGCCGCATCGCCACGGCGCCGAGGTCGTACATCGGCTGCGCTACCGTCGTGAGCTGCGGGCGCACCATGGAAGCCATGCGAATATTATCGACGCTGATAATGGAGAAATCATCGGGAACCTTCAGCCCTTCGTCCTGGATGCTGTGGATTGCCCCGATCGCCATCTCGTCGGTGGCGGCAAACACGGCGGTCGGACGTTTCTTTAGGCCGAGGAAATACTTCATCGCTTCGACGCCGGATTCGTAGCGGTAATTCCCGATTCGTACCAGATCTTCGTCGTACGGGATGCCTGCCGTTTCTAACGCGCGTTTATAACCTTGGAAACGGGCATAACCGTTCGCCGGATCCTGCAGCGTGCCGCTGATCATCGCAATATGGCGATGGCCGTGGCGAATCAGTGTGCTTACCGCGTCAAACGCCGCCGCTTCGTGATCGATATCGACCGAAGGGATCACGCCCTTCTCGTCGCTCGTCGCGCAAAGCACGATCGGCACCGCCGATGTCTGAAAAGCCTGGATGTGGTCTTCCGTTACCGTTCCGCCCATGAACAGAAGCCCGTCAACCTGCTTCTCCAGCAGCGTGTTGATGACGCGAATTTCTTTCTCCTTCTTCTTGTCCGCATTACATAAAATAATATTGTAGTGGTACATGTTAGCGATATCTTCGATACCTCTGGCCACTTCCGCAAAAATCGAATTGGAAATATCGGGAATCACTACGCCGACAGTGGTTGTCTTCTTGCTGGCAAGTCCTCTCGCCACCGCATTCGGGCGGTATCCCAAACGTTCAATCGCTTCATACACTTTCTTGCGGGTTTGCGGTTTGACATTGGGATTGTTGTTCACAACCCGCGAAACCGTAGCCATAGAGACGCCCGCTTCACGTGCAACATCGTAAATGGTAACCGTCACATTATTCTCTCCATTGCCAATAGATTTTCAAACATTTCATCACGCAAACTTGTACATCAATTAAATTTATGATACGACAAAATATTACTTTGTGCAATGTTAACGCTTCATTTACACAAGAATTCCTTGCAAAGCGACGGCGGTAATGTTCGAATGGGAGGAGTGCCATACCGCGCGGCCGTCTTTGACCAGAAGGGCCTGCGGGGATTCGTGCTTGACTCCGAGCGCGCTTTCCGCCTCGTTGGATACTTCACGATTTTCAATTACATAAATCATCCGGTATGTAATTTGTTCGTTGGGGTCGCCGTTCAAATAACCCTCAAGTTCCCGGCGGGCACCGGCGCTGATCGGACATCTCGTACTGTGCTTGAACAGCAGGAGCGGCCGGTTCGCCGAATCGTCCAAAGCCTGGCGAAGCTCCTCTTTGGAGGTTATTTTTACCAATGGGGTCAACCTGTATCCCTCCCTTTTCTGAAAACAATTTTCATTTTCTTTATTTATATTACCAAAAAGGGAAAGCCAAAAACAACTTGAATCGACAAAATTCTGTGAAATACTGCTATTTCGCCCCCAGAAACGCACGGTATTTCGCAAAATTCGACAAGGTTGACAATCTAGCCGCGATTTCATCCATCCAGCTGGGGTCGTTTATTTTCTGGGCGCAACCGTACAGGTCCAGCAGCAAATTGATCCGTTCCTCGCATGCTTGCTGCACGAGCGCTTCAAAGGCATTCGGGTCTTCCTGCCCATATTGCTCACGCAACTCAAACAATATATCGGCAAATTCATTCACTTCCGTAAAATAAATTCGCCCGCCCTCCCCTTTCCGCTTCAACTGGCCCAATACATCCAAAAGGTCCTCTTTGACGGAAGGAAAAATCTCATAATAATCGCATTCATCGCATTCAAAAATCGGAACCCGGTCAACCTGGAATTTATGCTCAAAAATAACCAGCCGAAAACCGAGGCTCATAGTATGTCCGCAACGGCACTGCTTGCGCACGGAATCACCTCATTTAATCCACAACGTTTTTGTAGGAAATATTAAATCATTACCAGTCCAAGCAGGAATAACCTGCCGCTATCGCATGAAGGAAACTACTATTTTTGATACAATTAAAATATTGAAAACGATTTTCGTCAAGGGTATAAAAGATGGGAGGAAGTTATTTTGAGACTAACTGGAAAAAGGGTTATCGCGCTGGTGGATGAAGACTTCGAGGATTTGGAACTATGGTATCCGATTTACCGGGTTCGCGAGGAAGGCGCGGAAGTGCATTTGGCCGGGCCGGAGAAAGGCAAAAAATACATCGGCAAGTATGGCGTACCGGCCGAAACGACTCATTCGTTCGCAGAAATTCATGCCGGCGATTACGACGGGATCTTGGTTCCCGGGGGTTGGGCGCCCGATAAGCTGCGCCGCTACCGTGAAGTGCTTGAGCTCGTTCGCGAGTTGAACGAAGCGAAGAAGCCGATCGGCCAGATCTGTCATGCCGGCTGGGTGCTTATCTCCGCGGGGATTCTGAAAGGCGTGACCGTCACATCGACGCCGGGGATCCGCGACGACATGGAAAATGCCGGCGCCGTCTGGAAGGATGAGCCCGTTGTCACGGACGGTCACATTATCTCGGCGCGGCGTCCGCCCGATTTGCCGGAATACGGCAAGGCGTTCGTCGATGCTTTGGCCGCGGCGTCCGCAAAATAGTCTCGCGCCGCAAAGTACAAAACCGTCAGGGCAGTTTAGCCCTGACGGTTATTCATTATTGCCGTATTAACGTTCGAGCACCGGGTCCTTGCCCAAATATTCCGTCAGCGCGGTTTCGATCTCCTCGCTGGTTGACAATTGATAGCAGCGTTTGCCCGCATCCTGACCTTCCCGAAGCGTACTGTTCAGAATCCGGTGCTTCACCCGGAGCAGCGATTGCGGCGACATGCTGAGGCTGTCCACGCCAAGGTGAAGCCAGATCGGAAGCGCCTTTTCGTCGCCGGCCATTTCGCCGCACACGCCGACCGGGATTCCCGCTTCCTTGGCGGCCGCCACCGTTTGGCGCAGCATGCGCAGCACCGCCGGATGATACGGATGGTACATATGGGCGATTTTCTCGTTCATCCGGTCGACCGCCAGCACATACTGAACCAGGTCGTTCGTGCCGATGCTGAAGAAATCGACTTCGCGGGCGAGCAGATCGGCGATCGCCGCGGCTGCCGGCACTTCGATCATGATGCCTATTTCGACATTGCTGCCGTAGGATAACCCCCGGTCCGCCAAATCCTGCTTGGCCTCTTCCATCACCCGCTTCGCCTCCCTGATCTCTTCCGGGGAAGAAATCATCGGGAGGAGTATTCTTATGTGACCGTAATTGCTTGCCCGCAAAATGGCGGTGAGCTGGGTTTTGAACAGCTCCTTGCTGTCCAGGCTGATGCGAATCCCCCGATATCCGAGCACCGGATTCTCCTCCTCCGGCAGCGCGAAATATTCCAGTTGCTTATCTCCGCCGATATCCAGCGTCCGGATGACGACGGGATGACCGCCCGCTTTCTCGGCGACCTGGCGGTACACTCCATACTGCTCCTCTTCGGTCGGAAAAGTGTCCCGGTCCATATACAGAAATTCCGTACGGAACAGGCCTACCCCTTCCGCACCGTATTTCACCGCCTGCTCGAGATCTTTGACCGAGCTGATATTCCCGGCCAGTCGCACCCGATATCCGTCCTTCGTGACTGCTTCGACGGAGGCGAGCAACTGCAGCTGCTCCTTGCGGCGGCGCTGCCGTTCGGCGATTTCGGCATAACGGTCGATCGTTTCCTGCGGGGGATCCAGGAAGACTTTGCCCTCGTCCCCGTCGACAATGAGCAAATCGCCGGTTTGCAGCGGCTCCTCGATCCGGCCTTCCAGCCCCGACACGAGTGGAATGCCGAGGGCCCTCGCCATAATCGCGGAATGCGAGGTTTTCCCGCCGGCCATCGTGACCATCCCCACCACATTGTCGGGGTTTAAATGGACAAGCTGCGACGGGGACAGCTCCTTGGCGACCAAAACATAAGGCTGCGTATCCGCGGGCAGCGTAATTTCCGGCGTTCCGAGCAGATGCTTCAACAGCCGGTTGCCGACGTCTTTAATATCAAGCGCCCGCTCTTTCATATATTCATCATCCAGCAGATCGAACATCATCACGAAATGGTCGATCGCTTCCTTGACCGCCACCTCGGCGGCCTTGTATTGACGCTCGATGATCCCCTGAATTTCGCTCATGAACACAGGGTCTTCCAAAATGGCGATATGCGCGTCAAAAATACTGGACTCCTCGACGCCAACCGTCTCTTTAATTTCATTCTTCATGAATTCGATCTCGGATTTCGATGTGCGGATCCCTTCATACAATCGTTCGAATTCCTTGGCGAGATCCACTTTCTCCATCCGCCGATCCGGCACATCCCATTCCCAGGCGGGCAGCACAAACGCTTTCCCGATGGCTACGCCTGTCGCTGCGCCGATGCCCTGAATCATGCTTTGACCCCCTATTGTCCTGCTTGTATTATAGGTTACCCTCTATCTAATTCTTTATGGTAAGCCTAGGTTTGTAAATTTGTCAAAGGAATTCCGCATGGAGGCATTTGTCCATCAAGTGCGGACGCAGGAAAAAAAAGACCCGGCTCCTTATCGAGCCGGGTCTTAAGCTGGGTATTGTCAAATTACCGTTTGCCTATCAAAATGCTGTCCTCCACCTTGATGCAGCGGTCCATAATGACGGTCAGCCCACCTTGGGAGGCGATCTCGTAGGCTTCGTCACTCGCGATGCCGAGCTGCAGCCACAGGACGCGCGCTCCGATGTCCACCGCTTCGCGGGCCACTTCGGGCGTGTACTCGCTGCGGCGGAACACATTGACGATGTCGACCGGTTCCGGAATATCCTTCAGCGAGGCGTACACCTTCTCGCCCAGAATTTCGCCGCTCGCGGTCGGGTTCACCGGGATGATGCGGTATCCGTTGTTTTGCAGCGCCTGGGCCACCATGTAGGAGGTTCGGTCGGTTTTGTCGGATAATCCTACGACCGCGATATTGCCGGCATGAAGCAGGATTTCCTTGATCTCTTCACGGCTTGGATTTTCAAATGCCATCCTAGATCACACCTTTCTATAAACTTATTTTACCCACTCGACCGAGGCGCCAAGCGCGGCCAAATGGTCGAAAAATTGCGGATACGATTTGGCGACGTGATGCGCGTCCTTGATCAGCAGCGGCTCCCGGCAGCGCAGGCCGACGACCGTGAGCGCCATGATGACCCGGTGATCGTAATGCGCGTTGATCGTCGCCCCGCCTTTCAGGCCGTTCGGGCGGCCGTGGACGATGATCTCCGCTTGCCGCTCCTCGACATCGGCCCCCGCCTTTTTCAATTCGTTCAGGTAATCGGTAATCCGGTCGCATTCCTTATAGCGCAAATTCTCCACGTTATAAAACCGGGAGGTTCCGTCCGCAAACACGGCGGCGGCCACCATGGCCAGCACCGCATCGGTCGCGGCGTCGCCGTCGAATACCACCGGACGCAGCCGGCCGTTGCCCTGCACATGCACCGTTCCGTCCTTATGCCGAAGCGGGACGTCCATCATCTGCAGCACATCGACGATCGCCCG
Organism: Paenibacillus haidiansis; assembly: GCF_036553665.1. Taxonomy (NCBI): domain Bacteria; kingdom Bacillati; phylum Bacillota; class Bacilli; order Caryophanales; family Paenibacillaceae; genus Paenibacillus; species Paenibacillus haidiansis. The sequence goes on from NZ_JAZHPZ010000001.1 coordinate 415,792, forward strand.
CTCCCCCTGCTTGCTTTGCTCCATCAAACGATGGATTTTGACGTCCGATTTCGTCACGGCCGCCGCCGCCAGGATCGCCGCGGAACCGGGATAATCGCCCTGTACCGTGTAACTCTTGGCCTGATAGGCTTGCCCGCCCGGAACGCGGAAGCTCATGTAATCAGGGGCCGCATCGATGCGAATCCCCGCCTGCTCGAGCACCTCCAGCGTCTGCCCGATGACCACCTTCGATTTCAGATCGCCCAGCACTTCGATCTCGCTGTCCTCGTCAAGCAGCGGGGTCAGGAAGAGCAGCGCGCTTAAGTATTGCGAGCTGACCTCGCCCGAAACCCGGATCTTGCCGCCTTTCGGGGCACCGCCGCGGATCGTGATCGGCAGCCTTCCGTCATGATGCTCGATCTCCACGCCCATCGACTGCAGCGCTTCGATCAAATCGCTATGCGGGCGCTTGCCCAGGGAGTCGGGATACGTGTTCACGAACGTGACGTCCGGGCAAAGCGAGGCAATCGCCATCAGAAAGCGCAGCACCGCTCCGGCGTTGCCGACGTTAAGCTCCTTCACGTCGCGCGGCTTCTTCCCGAAGCCGGTGATGACGATCTTCTCGTCATCCTCTTCCAGCACCGCGCCGAGGTCCCGGATGCAGCGGCGCATGGCGTCGCTGTCCTCGCTGTGGGCGGGATAGTACACCGTGCTCGTTCCTTCCGCCAAAGCGGCAACCAAGAGATAGCGGGTCGTATAGTTCTTCGAAGACAGCGCGCCGAATTCTCCCTTTAGCTCCGCTGTCGGCCTAACGATCATATCCATATGTAAATCCCCTTTGCATAAATTGTTGATTAACCGCGGTAATGCATTAAAATCTCCGCCGACACTTTGTCCGGACTTTTGCCTGACGTGTCTACGGTCAAATGGGCAAAATCGTAAGCGTGTTTGCGCTCCGCAAGCAGTGCCTCCACTCTCGCCTGCGCTCCGCCTGCCAGCAGCGGGCGGCCGCTATCCTCGCCGACCCGGGCAACGATGGTCTCTGCGCTCGCCGAAAGCGCGACGACCCAGCCATGCTCCAGCATCTCGCGGCAGTTCCGCTCGCGCAGCACCGCCCCGCCTCCGGTCGCGAGAATCGAGCCCGGCATCCGCAACGCTTCGCACAGTACCGCCGTCTCCAGGTCGCGGAAATGGGCCTCGCCTTGCTCCGCGAACAATTGCGGGATCGGGTACCCCGCCCGCTGAACGATCATGGCGTCCAGATCGAGCAGCCGGTAGCCCGTCGCCTCGGCCAAATGCGCTCCTACGGTCGATTTGCCGGTGCCCATCATACCGATCAGCACGATAATATCTTGATTCGTATGCAATTGATTTCACCTACTTTAGTTCCTGCTCCAAAAGGGATGACTGAACTGCGAATAACTTTTTCCTATCATAACACAGGCGGGTACATTTGGCACTAGAGCATTAAATTCACGGCCGTTTCCTAACGAACCGTAATGACGCTAATCGCCCGATTCCTGATGTTTTTCCGTTCTAACAAACTCCACGAACACTAATGGTAATAAAACGCGGGTATTGAAGCCGATTTGCAGGAATAAGCTCGACTGGATTCGTTAGAATGAAAGGGGCCCCGTCTTGAACGAATTAGCGCTACTCAGGTTCGTTACATTAACAGGTTCCCGTGAGTTAGCCGCTTATACAGAAAGTCAAATTGTAAAAAAGGCGCCGCGGCAAGCGAAAAATCGCTGCCACGACGCCTTAACGTACTAACCGATAATACGGGGTCGGCTAAAAACCGCCGCTAAGCTTAGAACCACTGATGATGGAATACGCCTTCCTTGTCCACGCGTTTGAACGTGTGGGCGCCGAAGTAGTCGCGCTGCGCTTGCAGCAGGTTGGCCGGCAGACGCTCCGTGCGATAGCTGTCGTAGTAGGCCAGCGCGCTGGCGAAGCCCGGAACCGGAATACCGTTCTCGACGGCGGCCGCCACCACTTTGCGCCATGCATCCTGGTAGCTTTCCACGATATTTTTGAAGTAAGGATCGAGCAGCAGGTTTTTGAGCGCCGGATCACGGTCGTAAGCATCCTTAATGTTGTGCAGGAATTGCGAGCGGATAATGCAGCCGCCGCGGAAAATCATCGCGATATTGCCGTATTTCAAATCCCAGCCGTATTCGTCCGAAGCGCTACGCATTTGCGCGAAGCCTTGGGCATACGACACGATTTTGCTGGCGAACAGCGCTTTGCGCACATTTTCGATGAATTCGGCCTTGTCGCCGCTAAACTGCTTCTTCGCCGGACCGCTCAAAATTTTGCTTGCGGCCACGCGTTCTTCCTTCATCGCGGACAGGAAGCGGGAGAATACCGATTCCGTAATCATGGACAGCGGTACGCCGAGATCGAGCGCGCTTTGGCTTGTCCATTTGCCGGTGCCTTTTTGTCCCGCCGCGTCGAGGATTACGTCGACCATCGGTTTACCGGTTTCTTGATCGTATTGCGAGAAAATATCGGCGGTAATTTCGATCAGGTAGCTGTCGAGCTCGCCTTTATTCCACTCGGTGAAAATCTCGTGCAGTTCCTTGGCATCGGCGCCAAGAACGTCTTTCAGCAGATGATAAGCTTCGCCGATGAGCTGCATGTCGCCGTATTCGATGCCGTTGTGAACCATCTTCACATAGTGTCCCGCACCGTCCGGTCCGATATATGTACAGCAAGGATCGCCGTTCACTTTGGCGGAAATCGCCGTCAAAATCGGCTCTACCAGTTTATAGGCGCTTTCTTGTCCGCCCGGCATGATGGCAGGCCCTTTGAGCGCGCCTTCTTCGCCGCCGGATACCCCGGTGCCGATAAAGCGGAAGCCTTTGGCCTCAAGCTCTTTGCTGCGGCGCTGCGTATCCGGGAAGTAAGCGTTGCCTCCGTCGATAATGATATCGCCTTGGTCCAGATAAGGGAGCAGGCTTTCAATGGTAGCGTCGGTTGCGGAGCCGGCTTGTACCATGATCAAAATTTTGCGCGGCGTTTCCAAAGATTGAACGAATTCCTCTACCGAAAACGTGCCGACGAGGTTTTTGCCCTTGCCTTCGTTTTCGAGCAGGTCATGCGTTTTCTGCGGGGAGCGGTTGAATACCGAAACGGTAAAGCCCCTGCTTTCAATATTGAGGGCCAGGTTTTTGCCCATAACGGCCAGGCCGATAACGCCAATCTGTTGTTTTGACATGGTCTCCATCCTTTGCAAACTATATTTTTTCAATAGTATCATTTTAACACTTTTGTGCAGAGAAGTGAACCCCTGCGGGCAGGCGGCCACAAAACAATCCCCCCAACATTTAGGGGGACGCAATGAAATTATTCACATTTTACGTCATTAAGAGCTTTACCATTCGAGCCGGATTAATTTCATTCTCAGCTTCCGCAATTTTTCCTTGCACGCCTCGGCCAGCTCCTTGTCGCCCTTTTGCAGCGCTTCGTAGAGTGCCTCCAGTTCACGGTCCAGCTCCTGCTGCAGCGATTCCAGCTGCTGCTCCGCCGATTGCGAGGCGTACATCTCCGCCATCTTCTCCGTATCGAGTACGGGACCCTTCTGGTAAATGACCCGATGCTCCATTCCGTTGATTTCCACGAGCCGGATCACTTCGCCGAACAGAATGTTTTCAATCAATATCTGCCGGTCCTTGAACCTTTTGACCACCGCGTGACCCCGCAGGTCTCCGATCAGCTTCTCCAGCCATTCGGCCAGCTTGGCGTCCTTGATCACATAATCGCCCACCAGTTTGTAGCCCGTCGCGAGCCTTTGAAACCGCAGCTTGGTCAGCTTGCGGCCCGTGCGTACGGAAATGATAAAAATCGATTCATTCTCGCTCCAATATAAAGAATATCCGTCTTGGATCAAATCGCGGATCAGCTGCTGAATGTGCCGGCGGTCGAATCGGAGTTCCAGGTTGCAATATTCCACTTCATAGCTTTTATTCACGGCACTCCCTCCCTAATTTGTTCAGGCCCGAACCGGACTTTCCAAAACCACTTTCCGGATGCGGCCTAAGCTGCTCTCCCACTTGCGGCTTATCACATCTTATACTCCATAGTATGTAAAGAAACTTGGTTTATTGATAATTTTTACCCGTTTCGGGCTGGCCATGACGCAAAAGGGCGTTAATTCCCCGCTTTTTCGTTCCGATATTCGCCCTTGGGGCTTCCTTGTTTAGCCCCGCCCTCGAAATATGCTATACTTTTTCATAAACAACCAAGCAAAACAACGATCATTTGATGGAGGTATAACCATGACTTTTAGCGGTTTTTCCGAGCAGGATTTCGATAGTTTGACCGTTCCGGGGCTTGAGCCGCGGATGGAAGCCATTATCGGCCGGATCAGACCCAAGCTGGAGGCGCTCGGCGGCTTGATCTCCCCCTATCTTTCCGCGCTGTGCGGAGAAGAGATGTACCCGCATGTCGCCAAACACGCCCGCCGTACGGTTAATCCGCCGGTCGACACCTGGATTGCCTGGGCGAGCAGCAAGCGCGGATACAAGGCGCTCCCCCATTTCGAGGTCGGAATGTTTCCGAGCCATCTGTTCATCATATTCGCCGTCATTTACGAAAGCCCGAACAAGGCGGTGTTTGCCGAATATTTGGACAAGCATGCCGCTAAAGTCAAAAAGACGGTGCCCGGCGAATACTTCTGGGCCATGGATCATATGGACCCGGCCGGCGTGCCCCACTCCGATACAGGTTCCAAACAGCTTAAGGAGATGGCCGCAAAGCTGAAAAATATTAAGAAAGCGGAAATCATGTGCGGCCTGCGCATCGACCGCGACGAGCCGATTCTGCGGAACGGGGACGAGCTGACGGCAAAAATCGAAGAAACGTTCGCCGCGCTGCTTCCGCTTTACAAAGCTTCTTTCTAAGTAGATCATCGGAAAACCTCCGGGCAATTGTTAATTGCCGGAGGTTTCGTCGTTTAGTCGAGGATCGTTACACCAGTCGATGACGGCTTGCGCGAAATATACAAATGGATGAAGAACAGCAGCGCCATGGAGACGGAGCTGGCCACAAACGGAGCGGACGCGCCCCAAGCGTCCCACATTTTGCCCGAAACGATCGGCCCGATGATCATTCCGGTGCCTTGAATCGTCAGGAACAGCCCCCAAACCGTGCCCTTTTCCCCTTCCGGCAGCAGTTTGGAGATCATCGTATCCCAGGTCGGCAGAATGAGCGCATAGCTGCAGCCGATCAGCATGACGAGCAGCCAGACGAGCGGAAGCGTCCGGGTAAAGGCGAACAGGCCGACCGACACGGCCGCCAGCGCAAAGCCGGTATTCAAGAACAGCCGGGTACCGTAACGGTCGACCAGTTTACCGACCGGAATCAGTCCGAGCACGGTGATTCCGCCGCCGCATACCAGCATGAGGCTGAAGGCTTCCGGCGACAGGCCGAGCTCGGATCTCACGAACAAGGTGATGACGGGCGTCAGCAGACCGACCGCGAACGATTGCAGAAACAGGGCCGGATAGAGCAGTCTGCTGACCTTAAGATGCTGCCTCAGATGCCGCAGCGTTTCTTTGAGATTTCTGCCGATTTGGCGTACTCCTCCTTTTAGGAGTTCATTTCCGCCATGTTCCGCAATAGGCGCACCATGAGCGGCATTCGCTTCGCCCCCATGCCCGGTAGCCGCCTGTCTCGGCAGCAGCAGCGAAACGAGGATCACCAGGCCGATACAGCCCAGCAGCACCCAAAAGACGAGGTTGTAGGACACGCCTACCAGAAAGTTGATGGCGACCGGGCCGAGGCCCGTCCCGCCAAGGCTGGAGATTTGAATCACTCCCATCGCGGTGCCGAAGTTTTTGTTTTCCTCCGTCATCGCCGTGATCCCCATTAACACGCAAGGCCAGAGCGGCGCCGTACCGATGCCGAGCAGAGCGCAGCCGAGCACGATAAAACCCATCGTTTTCATAAACGTAATGATAAAGACAGCTCCGAACGTGATGCATAGCCCGACCGTCATTGTCAGGCGGAAGCCGATCCGCTCGATCAGCCATCCCGCCGGACTGCGAAACAGATTATCCCCTATGTATTGGCAAGAGAAAGACAGCCCGATGGCAAAGGCGCTTAATTTGAGCACATCGCCCATATAAACGGGCAAGATGGAGACGATTAGCGCCCCCTTTACAAACTCCACCAAAAACATGATCACCCATAGGCAGAGGAATGTCGGCGTAAGCAGCTTCCGGTTCACCAGCCTTGTGGCCATTTCCATAAATATTTCTCTCCTTTCTCTCTTCCTTTCGATTTCCGCCTTACTTTCAGTGTTGCCTGTTTTACCGGCAACTTAACCCGCTTGAGAATTCTGTGCTTAAACGAGGACGGCGGTAAGCATAGACGCGCCCTCAAACTTCGCTTGCATTCCGGGCCCATTTTGCTATACTCATCCTTGTTGAAAATTTTCCCCGAAAGGCAGGGACGGCCCATGAATCACCAGCTGACGCCGCTGTTTACCGCTCTTAAACAGCACGCCGCCGCCAATCCCGTTCAATTTCACATTCCGGGGCACAAAAAAGGGCTCGGAACGGATAAAGAATTCCGCGATTTCATTGGCGATAACGCCTTATCCATCGATTTGATCAATATCGCCCCGCTGGACGATCTCCATCAGCCTACGGGCGTGATCGAGGAAGCCCAGAAGCTGGCCGCCGATGCGTTCGGCGCGGATTATACTTTCTTTTCCGTGCAGGGAACAAGCGGGGCCATTATGACTATGGTACTCTCCATTTGTTCGCCCGGTGATAAAATTATCGTGCCGCGAAATATTCATAAATCGGTAATGTCGGCGATCATTTTTTCCGGGGCTAAACCGGTGTTCGTTTCCCCGGCGCAGGACGAAAATCTCGGCATCGATCACGGCATTACGACGTCTTCGGTCCGCCGCGCCCTGCAGCGTCATCCCGACGCCAAAGCCGTACTCGTCATTAACCCGACGTACTTCGGCGTCTGTGCGCACCTGAAAGAAATCGTCGATTTGGCGCACAGCTTCCATGTACCCGTCATCGTTGACGAAGCTCACGGCGTGCATATCCATTTCCATGAGGATCTGCCGATGTCGGCGATGCAGGCCGGTGCCGATATGGCGGCGACCAGTGTGCACAAGCTCGGCGGCTCTATGACGCAAAGCTCGGTGCTCAATCTGAATGTCAAAAACGGATTCGTCAATCCCCAGCGGGTGCAGACGATTATCAGCATGCTGACGACGACTTCGACGTCCTATTTGCTGCTCGCTTCGCTGGACACCGCCCGCAGAAATTTGGCCCTGAACGGCCGGACCATGGCTCAGCAGGCGATCGAGCTCGCAAACGAATTGCGGAGCAAGATCAATCAAATTCCGGGATTGTACAGCTTCGGGCGGGAAATTCTCGGCAGCGAGGCCACTTACGATCTCGATCCGACCAAAGTGACGATCCATATCCGCCATCTAGGGATCACCGGGTACGAGGCGGAGAACTGGCTGCGCGAGCATTACAATATCGAAGTCGAGCTTAGCGACATGTACAACATCCTCTGTATCATTACCCCGGGGGATACGAAGGAATCGGTCGGGACGCTGCTGGCGGCGCTCACCCACCTGTCTGAGGTTTATTATAAAGAGAATAACGCGAATGAGCTGATCGTCAAAATTCCGGAAATTCCGCAATTGTCCCTGATTCCGCGGGATGCGTTCTATGCGGACACGGAGGTTGTTCCGTTCAAGGAATCGGCGGGCCGCATTATCGCCGAGTTTATTTACGTTTACCCGCCGGGGATTCCGATTCTGCTCCCGGGCGAGGTCATCTCCCAGAGCAACATCGATTATATCGTCGATCATGTCGAGGTCGGCCTGCCGGTGAAAGGACCCGAAGACCGGTACATCAAAGAGGTTAAGGTGATTGTGGAGGCCGATCCTATTTTCTGAATAATAAAAATTGCGCTATTGCGCAAAAACGATCCCGAGCGGTATGCTCGGGATCATTTGCGTTTATCGGTCCCCGCAGGGTGACAGGTTGTTGGGTGGTGCGGCTCGCCGCCTGCGGGAGTATTATATATGGAGACGGTTATTAAACTTCTTCCTGTTGGGCGACGAGTTCGTTGTAAGCTTCTTCCACTTTCTTCCACTCGTCCTCGTCTTCGATATTGTAAAGCACCATTTCCTCGTTTTCTTCTTCCATGCGAAGAATGATGCCGTCCGCTTCCGGGTTGTTCCGTTCCAGCAGAAGCGCATATACTTTGTCGTCTACATCGAATGTTTCGACAAGAACCATGTCTACGTCATTGCCTTCCTCATCCGTCAGCGTCAATACAAATTCTTCGTGTTCGTGGTCATGATCATGGTCGTGCCCGCAGCCGCAAGCCTCACCGTGATCGTGATGATGGTCGCTCATTGAAATACCTCGCTTTGGTTAATTTATGGGTTGTACGTCATTTCCCCCCGTATCGTACCATTTTACGGAAGGCAGGTCAATTTGGAATGCGGCCAATGCTGATGCGGGTTATTTCAGCACATTGATAGTCTTCTCGGAAACGAGTGTAAACTCTCCGCTGGACGATTTCATGTAGAAGCCCACGACGTATTTGCCGGAAGATTTGAAATCATAAGTGTAATCTTCCGTACGGAACCAGAAATTATCCCTCTGCTCTTTAATTTCGCTGGTTTGAATGTCTTTGGATGTTCCGTCCGGCGCGGTAATGGACACCTTCACCGCCGAAATGTCGGTCCGCAAATTATCGATTTGAGCAAACACGTTGAATTTCAGTTTGCCGGTCTTCTTAATGTCGCCAAACACGGCATCGTCCGTAAACAGAAACATATGGACATTCGGTTTGTAATAATGCACGGTTTTGGTGGAATCATTATAATCGACCAAACCTTCGAGCTCGCGTACCGGAATGTACGTCTTGCCGTCAATCATATAACCGCCGTCATCCAATTCACGACCGTTCAGCAAAAGCTTTACTTTTTGAGAAGCGGAATCGGCGAATAACAATGAACCTCCCATCAGGGAGAAAGCAATGACCAATAAAGCAACTCTTCTCCATTTCATTTTGTAATAACCCTCCAATTGATTCATGTTGATGTAAATTTATACTCCGGCGGAGGAAGCAAGTTGCGGTCGTTGACAGAAAGATTGATGTTTTTTTACAATTGCAGACTTTTGTTGGAAAATAAAATCATGTACATTGAATGGAATGATAGGATTATTTCGCGTCAGAATAATGAGGAGGGAACTTATGGCACTTCGTTTGCAAATGTTGGGTACCGGCGGCGCGTTCGCCAAAAAATATTTCAACAACAACGGGCTTCTCTATGCGGATGATTTCACGCTGCTGATCGATTGCGGGATCACGGCCCCGCTCGCGCTGCATCAAACGGGCGTTTCGCTGGACAAGATCGACGCGGTGCTGGTGACGCATATTCACGGCGATCATGTCGGGGGTCTCGAAGAGTTCGCTTTCCGCATGAAATACGGTTACGGCCGTAAGCCGGTGCTCTATATCGCCGACAAGCTGGTTGCGCCGCTATGGGAAAATACGCTCAAAGGCGGGCTCAGCCAGGAAGGTATCGCCTCGCTGGAAGATGCCTTCGAGGTGCGGACCTTGACCGAGGGAACGGTGCATAGTCTCTCCCCGTCTCTAAAGGTGGAAATTATGCAAACGCCGCATATTCCGGGGAAGGCGAGCTACTCCCTTTATTTTAACGGGGAAATCTTCTACAGCGCGGACAAAACGTTTCAGCCGGATTTGCTTACTCGGCTTGTGGAGCAAAGGAACTGCCGAAAAATCCTGCACGAAGTCCAGCTCACCGGTCCCGGCGAGGTACATACGACACTGGATGAATTGCTGTCCCTGCCGGCGGCCCTCCGGGAAAAAATAATGCTTATGCATTACGGCGATGAAATGGAGGATTATATCGGCCGCACCAAGGAGATGGAGTTTCTCCGCCAGCATGAGATTTATACGCTGTAAGAGGAATAAAGCAGCAGCCCTCCGGGTCCTTAAACCATCCCGGAGGGCTGTTTTATTTCAAGCTTTGACGTGTTGTTTAATCCTCGAATCTAGGGAGCGCATCCAGGTTGTTGCTAGGATCCCCGTCGGCGTCGCCGCGGATATACATTTCGCCGTCCCGGCCTTTAAACAGGTTTACCCCGGCGATCGCGCCGGCCTGCACTTCCTGCTTGGCCTGTTCGTAATCCAATATCCGGCCGCTCGAGGTTTTGAAGGCGGTCAAGTCGCCGTCACCGTTTTTCCGGACCGCAATAAAGTGTTCCCGCGTATCCATTGCCACCTGTCATCACATCTCCTCTGCATGTTATTGCCCCAAAGGGATGTTAGTAGCATGTCCCGTACATTGGAAAATTATTTGGCGGGATTCTATGATTTTAGCGATTTTACCATCCGCACGTGAGGAATCCCCGCATCGTCAAAAGGCTCGGTTGAAATCGTCTCATAGCCGAGTTTGCCGTAGAAGCCTTCCGCTTGGCATTGGGCGTCCAGCACCGAGGAAGTCAGGCCGAGTTCTCTTGCCAGCTCTTCCAAGGCAATCAGCAGGATTTTGCCAACCCCTTGGGAACGGTAAGCGCGACGGACGGCGATCCGCTGCATTTTGGCCGCGTTGTCCTTATAATAGGTCAATCTCCCCGTTGCCGCATATTGACCATCGATCTCGACGAGAACATGATGCGCATCCGGGCCCAGACGGTCGAACTCGTCAATTTCCAAATCGAGCGGTACATTCTGTTCCTCAACGAATACTTCCTTGCGGATCTCCAGGCAACTTTGCAGTTGCTGCTCAGTTTCAACATGTATAATTACGGCAGCCATACACTTCATCCTCCTTATGTAAGTCCTGTTAGATGTGAACAAGCGAACTGCATTATTGTACATAAAAAAGGTTTACGTGTATAGACGGCGGCGTTTCCGCTCCGTGGCGTACATTTGCCCGTATCCCCGTTTAAGGGCGCGGCAAGGCTCCGGTTGAATATACATCTTCATGCACCGACGGAGAGTAGACCCTACCCGACACGGTAGGCCCGTCCCACCAAGAGGTTCTCGCCTGTCTTTCCAGCGTAGCTTGATCGGCCTTGAGCCCGCATCCGCTTAGAAGTGCAAGCGCGATTGCGCCTACTACTAATAGAACAATTCCTAGTTTTCTTCTTGTCGGCAGGTTTCGACCCATTGCCTTGCGGGAACCACATTCCGGGTTATTACTGGACATAACTTTATCATCCCTCCTTCATAGACGACATTTGCCTATGTTCCAGTCTTGCCCGCATATTTGGCAATATACCAAAAAAAAGAATTGACATCGGCCGCCCTGCCTGTTAATATAAATTTTGTCTTCACTATATTATGATCTGTTAGCTCAGCTGGGAGAGCACCATCTTGACAGGGTGGGGGTCAGTGGTTCGAGCCCACTACAGATCATCGCCGAGAAGCCTTGATATGCAAGGCTTCTTTTCTTTTTATTTACATTGTTAGTGCTTTAGTAAAAATGAATCGACGCACGATGTTAATAAGGTTGATTTCAGAATTATTAACTATGTACACGGTGTACCCATTACTCGTTAATCCTCAACAGTATATTTAAGAATATTATTCTTAACTTTTGTTGTGATACGTGTAAATCCATTAGGTTGTATACAATTTTTATATTCGTGCGAGCATATTCCAACTACAAGATCAATATGCGCTAATGACCGTATACCGACTCCAATCCGATATCCGCTTCTTTCCTTTGTTCACTCAGTCTTTCAAAAAAGTCCATTAAGTCGTCCGTATGTTTATCAAATGACCAATCCAGAGCACTCTCCGAAGAATAAACCAATGATTTGCTAATAAGTTTAGACATAAAAACTTCTCCTTTACTTACTTCAAATTTCCTCTTTAACAAGTTGTTTTCCCAAACTCTTAAAATTTATGTATGGAAATTCGTAACATAGCCTTGCTATTCGGGATAGAGGCAGAAGTGTGACCGCACATCCGGTCCGATATTTATTAGCTTCAATAAAAAAAGGGAACAGGCCCCGCGGCATCCTGCTCCCTGGTTATCTACTTCGCTGTGACCGCCTCAATCACAAACTAAAAACATTAAGCCGCTTTCCGCTTATATGCACGCACCGCAAATAGATATGCGACGATCATTATTCCTAAGCACCATGCAAGAGCGACCCAGATATCATTGCCTACCGGTTGATTTGACAATAGAGCACGGATGGTTTCTACGATAGAGGTCACGGGTTGGTTTTCAGCAAAGGCTCGAACGACGGTCGGCATAGAATCGGTAGGCACGAACGCCGAGCTGATGAACGGCAGGAAGATAAGTGGGTAGGAAAAGGCACTTGCACCTTCCACCGTTTTTGCGGACAGTCCGGCAATGGCCGCGACCCAAGTCAAAGCCAGCGTAAACAGCACGAGTATGCCGGCTACGGCAAGCCAAGACAATATCCCTGCCGACGAGCGAAATCCCATCAGGAGCGCAACGAGAATGATAACGACAAGAGAAATGATGTTGGATACCACTGAGGTCAGCACATGCCCCCACAGCACGGCAGAACGGGCAATCGGCATGGAGTGGAACCGCTCAATGATGCCCCGTTGTTTATCCAAAAACAGGCGGTAAGCCGTATAAGATATGCCGCTTGCAATCGCAATCAGCAGGATACCGGGCAACAGGTAGTTCACATAGTTATCCGTACCGGCTTGGATGGCGCCGCCAAACACATAGACGAACAGCAGCATCAACGCAATCGGAGTGAAGCAGACCGTGATGATGGTGTCCATGCTGCGGAAAATATGGCGCATGGAACGCCCAAGCATCACGCCCATATCGCTGAAAAAGTGTTTTTTTACCGTCTCCATTTATTTCTCCTCCTTTTTACCAATGATCGCGAGGAATATCTCTTCAAGCGTTGGCTGTTTTTCCACATATTCCACCTTTGCCGGCGGGAACAGCTTTTTCAGTTCCTCAAGCGTGCCAACCGCAATAATCCTACCCTCATGCAAAATGGCAATCCGATCGGCAAGTTGTTCAGCCTCATCCAAATACTGAGTGGTCAGGAATACCGTCGTTCCACCGTCCGACAGCTCCTTGACAATCTTCCAAGCCTCGATGCGTGCCTCGGGGTCAAGCCCGGTGGTCGGCTCATCGAGGAAGATAATCTGCGGTTTTCCGAGCAGGCTCATGGCGATGTCGAGCCTGCGGCGCATCCCGCCCGAATAGGTTGACGCTTTACGGTCGGCGGCGTCGGTTAGGCCGAAGCGCTTCAGCAAATCGTCAGCCACTTGACGCGGATTGGCAAGGTGCCGCAGTTTGGCGATCATGATAAGATTCTCTCGCCCCGTCAAAATCTCGTCCACAGCGGCAAATTGTCCGGTCAGGCTGATCGACTGCCGTACGCTGTCGGGCTTTGACGCGACGTCAAATCCGTTTACGGTGGCGGTGCCTCCGCTTTGTTTGAGCAGCGTGCTGAGGATTCTCACTATCGTCGTCTTGCCGGCGCCGTTGGAGCCGAGCAAGGCAAAAATACTGCCTTCTTCTACCTCAAAATCCACGCCCTTCAAGACTTCCTTGTCTTTAAAGGCTTTTTTTAGCCCTTTTACGGAAATCGCTGCATTGCTCATCCTTTTCTCCTCCTATAATCAACTATTAAGTGGTACTGGTAACCTGTATAACTTACTACCTGGTTAAAATAAAACTGAATAGCGAAGGTGGCAATTCACATTCGTAACCAGCCATTCAGTCGGTAGGTATCCCTTCAGTATTTCGGATAAATTTTCCTTATTTCACACCCTGTTACTTTGTTTTATCCGTAACCTTTTTCATGGCCTTGGTAACTTCTTGGTGGGCAGATTCTTGATAGATGTCGGCGTAAGTTTTTGAATCTTTGATTAGATCGTCGCAGAAAGCCGCTACGTCACTGCCCGTCACATCGAGCACGCCCTTCCCCAAGGCCGCGCCCTCTTCAAAAAGGTCGACAATCCCCGAGAGTAAACCCGTCCCTTCGGTTAGTTCAACAGGGCCGACCTTAAAGAGATATTTTTGAATCTCGTTATAAACAATCTGATAATCTCGGGGGAGCGCTTTGACACGCGCCACGTGCGCTCGCCACTCTTTTTTGCCTTCTATAATATCTCTTATTTTCATGTTATCCCTCCTGTTTGCCCAATTTTTTAGCGATATTATTGTTGAGTTGCTCGCGCCACTTGTCGCGATAAGACTTTGCCCCATCGATCCCGGCCAGTGCTAAACAGAAGCCCTCGATATCGTCACCCAACACCTCTTCGGCACGCTGACCGTCCGCCGCCGATTCTTCGAGCAGGCCAAGCACACCGTCAAGAATTGGCATGAGGTTGCGACCGGTGAAATCCGAGTGCGGCCAAAGATGGGCTTTAATTTTTTCCCATGCCGCTTGATAATCGGCGGGCAGTTTTTTGGCTCGCGATTCAAAAGCTTTCAATTCCCTGGTCATGTCGCTGCCGGTGATTTTTTCCCAAAAATTCATTGCTTTTTCTCCTTTAGCTCGTTAATTTTTGACGATACGAACTCCCATTTTTCCCAGAACTTCCGCAGTTCCTCGCGCCCTGCGTCGTTGATCGCGAAAAACTTTCGCGGCGGTCCCATGTCAGAGGGCTTCTTGGTGATTTCCACCAATTTATTTTTTTCAAGCCGGACCAGGATGGTGTATACCGTTCCCTCCACAACATCTGTGAAGCCGAGGGCGTTCAGCCGCCGCGTGATTTCGTAGCCGTAGGTTTCTTTGCGGCTTATAATTTCAAGGACGCAGCCCTCAAGTACACCTTTGAGCATTTCCGTTAGATTTTCCAGCACAATCACTCCCTGCTATTCTGTAATACTGGTATGAAGTAGTACTTACTACCACTACAAAGTAACACACAGTAGTATGATTGTCAATAGCTTTTGCTCTGATTCGCGAAAAATATCCCCTTTCTTTGGCCTGCTCGGATAAATTCCACTTTATAGATATTATGCAGTAAAATTAATACCAGTTAGCAAATAGAGAGATGCCTGAAACTAAATTCCATAAAATTCCGTATATTTAGGGGAGTTGATCTAATGTTCAAGGGCATTTTTCTCATACTCTCGGGAGCATTAATAGTAAATCTTACATCGATTATAAGAAATTTGCGGGAAGCTTAACTATAATAATTGGAGCCGTTTTGTTATTCTGCGGCTTTCTTACCCTTCTCTGAATGAACCGGACAATAATGGAAATTTCGGAACGAGGTGATCTCATGAAATTTGGAAGAACGAAGGCGGAGCGTTTTACCGATATCGCGACTCTAATCGGTGAGGCTTTGTTTTATTTGCCCAGAATCATGATCAAATGGTTTACTTAATGGATTTAAGCACCCTAAACCCCGTCCCTTATGCCGAATTTTGCATAAAAGAAACACCCCGGTTGCCGGACAAAGGTGTCCAACAACCGCGGCGTTGGTTCATAAGCCCAAGGTGTGGGCTTTATGAAGGTTCTGGGATCGTTAGTTCTTAATATATAAATGCTCTGGAAACGATAACCAATAGAATAAACAAGACAAGGATGGCCGCCGTTGAAGTTCCAACCCCGCCGTATCCAGCTACTTCACCCATCGATAAACCCTCCTTGATTCAAGTTTTCGTTTTACAGTACATAATATGAAAAATTATGAAAAGAGACAGGGCGGCTAATAAAAAGGGCTCGTCCCCTCAATAATATCAAATTTCTCCACGGATAAAATCCCCTCCCTGTAGCTAAAATAAGCGAATCGTGACGACCGCATCCACGCCGGATGACAACATGTTCTGCAATGGAGGAATATGTCTGATGCATAAATTCAAAACCGCGTTGGTTCTTGCCCTCGCTTTGTGCTCCACTTTGCCGCCGCTGCAGGCACAGGCTTATCCCGCTGCACAGCTAAAAGACCGGGGCTACTACGAAGAGCGCGGAGACATCGTTTGGGAAGTGCCGATGGAAGAGAAATATATCGCGCTGACTTTTGATGACGGGCCGGACAATCAGCAAACCGTCAAAATTTTGGAGCTGCTGAAGCAGTACCAGGCGAAAGCGACCTTTTTTCTGATCGGCGACCGGGTCGAGCGTTATCCGGATGTCGTCCGCCAAGAATTAGCGGAAGGCCATGAGATCGCCAACCACTCCTTTCATCACCCCTCTTTTCAAGGCCTGCCTTCCAGCGCCATGGAGAAAGAACTGACCGCGACTCAGGAAGCCATTTACAAAGCGACCGGACAAAGGCCCGCACTGTTTCGGCCTCCCGGAGGCTTCTATAACGACAGAATCATCTCCGTGTCCAAACAGCATCATTTGCAGATGATCTTGTGGTCCTGGCACCAGGACACGAAAGATTGGAGATCACCGGGCGTGCGGAGAATCTCCGACAAAGTGCTGAATAACGCCCGGAATGGCGATATCGTGCTGATGCATGATTTTGTCCACAACAGCACCCAGACTTACGAAGCATTGAAAATCATTCTTCCCGAGCTCAAGAAGCGGGGTTACTCTTTCGTCACGGTGTCGGAATTGCTTTCGCATAAAGTGGCTCCGAAAAATCACATCAAGGCCAGCCATTGACCGCATTCGATTGCTTAACGGCAAGCGATAAGCGGCCGATCGCCAATTGTCCATGGAGAAGGATACCCGGTGGTGCCGGGGATACCCTTCTCCTTTTAATATTGCTAACATAAGAAATATTGATTACGAATAAGGAGGAAATAGACATGAAGGACTATCCATCCGCCGAAAACCGGTATGTACAGCAGCATTTGGCGAATGAGCGGACCTTCCTCGCCTGGATCCGCACCAGCATCTCCATCATCGGCATCGGATTTCTGGCCGCCGGGCTCGTTTTCAATTCCACCTACAGCGAGACGGCCCGATTCTTTTCGATCATTACCGGCATCGGCGCTCTCGTCATCGGCTCGGCCGTCATCGTCGCGGCCGCGCTCGAATACCGGATCAAACGGAAGCAAATCAACCGGAATGAATTCCGCTCGTCCTATATTATCGTGAGCTTGATCGTCATTTTGATGCTGCTGGTGTTTGGTCTGCTCTTTTTCCTGATGTATTTCCTTTTGTTTGCCTGATTCATCTTATTTCATAAGGGTAAGGGATACATAGAACCTATGGACAAGGGAACAATCTAATGAGAAGCTTCAGCGAAAGGATGGATCACAATGAGCAAGCCGAAGGAAGAATACAAAGGTCTGGGGTCCGGCCCCGGCGTCGACCCGATTCCGGAGCCGGACCATCCGTCCGCCGCCGCCACCAATATGTTGGAGGATGTGGTCGATGAAATGCTGAACCGGGATGCGGATAAACGGAAACCAAAAGATCGCCCGGCAGAGTCGGACAACAACAAATAATCGCTAAATAATGCATTGGATATAGCCGGGGCAGAACTTGCTCCGGTTTGTTTGTCTTTGCAGTTTCCCTTTAAAATCAGCAATTATAAAATTAATTAATTAAAATTTTGATAATTGTGATTTAAATCACATATCAAGTGAAAAAAATCACTTATACTAAAACCATAAAAGATGATCATCCGAAAAACAAAAAAACAAATGGGATTAGGAGTGGTAAATATGTTCAGCAATTTCCTTAAAACAAACAAAGTGGCAATGTGGATCCTCACCGTCATTCGGGTATACCTCGGTTATACATGGCTCACCGGCGGCTGGCATAAACTCACCGGCGGATTCGACGCCACAGGCTTTCTGACCGGAGCCGTCGCCAAGAGTACCGGTGAAGGCGCAACCGTTCAAGCTTGGTGGGGCACATTCCTGCAGCATGTAGCACTTCCCGGCGCGGAAGCCTTCAATATCATTGTTCCATTGGGCGAATTTCTCGTAGGTCTCGGCCTCATTCTCGGTACATTCACCACCTTTGCCGCTCTGATGGGGCTTGTGATGAACGCCGCGTTCCTCTTCTCGGGTACGGTAAGCACCAACGCGCAAATGCTGCTGCTTGAAGTAATCGTCATCGCAGCCGCCGCGAACGCCGGCAAGATCGGACTTGACCGTTTTGTTCTCCCTTACCTGCGCGGTTTGTTCAACAAAAAAGGTACCGCAAAAGCCGTTGAAAAAACACCGAATCAACCATTGAAAGAAGTTAAACATACGGCATAAGCCAAAGTTTCGAATAAATGATTGCAAAAAGCCGGAGGATGAACACGATCCCCCGGCTTTTTTTGTGCTTAGAATTTTACCCCGCTTGCCCCCTAAATTAAACCGTCGAACACCGAGTTTTCCTCTTTCCGCGGATAATGGACGCCCCGCTCCCATGCCAGCTCAAACGATTCAAATTGATGACCCGGCGGGACCATCGCGCCAAGCTTGCCGAATACCCGTTCCACGCTGAACACCTGAGATTGATGGGCTTCCAGCGCCCGGCGCTTGGCTTCCCAGCGCTCCCCGGCTTCCACCCGAAGTACGCTGGATTTATCCGAAGCATAGGAGCCGACTTGGTTATAATACAATTTCTGTACCGATGGAGCCCGGCCGCCATACACCACTTTATTTACGGCATGATGAATCACGATATGATCCCGGTGCCCCGAAAGGCCGTCTTCGGGAAAGGTCACGACTACATCGGCCCGGTGCCGCGTCAAAAATTCGGCGATCCGCTCCTGAAGCAAGGCCGGTTCCACCTCCTTCAGCTTTCCGTCCCCCATACCGAGCTGCTCCGCCGCCGCGATGCCGAGAATCTCAATCGCCTTTTCCAGTTCGAGATCCCGCTTCGCCGCCAGCTCCTCCCGGGTCATCGCTCCCAAATGCCCCGTCTTCCCCGCGTCCCCCCGGGTTGCCGTGAGCAGGACGGGCCGGCCGCCCGCCTCGGAAATGCTGCGGATCAGATACGAGCAGCCGAACGTTTCATCATCGGGATGCGCATAGATAAAGGCTACGGTTTTATTTTGTTTCATCGGTACTTCCTCCTCGTCTGGCTGTGTATTATTTACTATACTTACTATACTTTAATATTGACTAAGTCGATAAAATTCTCTACAATTCAGTAGAATCTTACTATAGACAGGTGATCACACATGAGTCAACATGCATATCGCATTTTATTGTTTTATAAATACGTTAATATCGCTTCCCCCGAGACCTTTACGGCGGAGCATTTGCAATATTGCAAGGATCTGGGCTTGAAAGGGCGCATCCTCATCGCGTCGGAAGGCATCAACGGCACCGTATCCGGCACCGTGGAGCAAACCGACCGCTATATGGCCGATCTCCGCGCCATGCCGGAATTCAAGGATATCGTGTTCAAGATCGACGAAGCCGACGAGCATGCCTTCAAAAAGATGTTCGTCCGCCACAAAAAAGAGCTGGTCACCTTCCGGTACGAGCGTGAGCTCGATCCGAATACGCTGAGCGGCAAGCGCTTGTCTCCGGCAGAGTTCTATGAAAAGCTGAAGGACGAGGACGTGATCGTCATCGACGGCCGCAATGATTACGAATACGATATCGGCCATTTCCGCGGCGCCATTCGTCCCGAGGTGGAATCGTTCCGCGAATTCCCGGAATGGATCCGGCAGAATTTGAGCCAGTACAAGGACAAGACGGTTTTGACCTATTGCACCGGCGGCATCCGCTGCGAGAAGCTGACCGGGTTTCTGCTGAACGAAGGATTTCAGGATGTATCCCAGCTGGAAGGCGGAATTGTCACTTACGGCAAGGATCCCGAGGTACAGGGACGGATGTTCGACGGCAAATGCTATGTGTTCGACGAGCGCATCTCGGTGCCGATCAACCGGACCGATGAAGACGTCGTGATCGCGCATTGCTATCATTGCGGCGTAAGCCACGACCGATATATTAATTGTCCCGTGTGCAATCTGCAATATGTATGCTGCGAGGATTGCGAGGAAGAACATCAGGGCTTTTGCTCGGAAGCATGCATGGAAGCGGCGCAGGCTGTCAAACTGGGCTGAAGCGAAGCGCC
Organism: Paenibacillus haidiansis; assembly: GCF_036553665.1. Classification (NCBI taxonomy): domain Bacteria; kingdom Bacillati; phylum Bacillota; class Bacilli; order Caryophanales; family Paenibacillaceae; genus Paenibacillus; species Paenibacillus haidiansis. Next base: position 435,750 of record NZ_JAZHPZ010000001.1, read on the forward strand.
CCGAAGGGAGTATCCGTTATGAATCAAGCCAAAGAGATCTCTACCCGGAACCGGATTTTGCAAATGATGAAGACATCCGGTCCGCTTAGCACCCGGGAGATTACCGAGCAGCTCGGAATCACGGAAATGGCGGTCCGCCGCCACCTTGGGACGATGGAACGGGACGGGCTGATCGAATCGAAGATGATCCGGCAAACGCTGGGCCGCCCAACCGCCGTCTACGGTCTGACCGAATCGGCGGAAGGTATGTTCCCCAAGAAATATCATACCCTGACCCTTGATTTGCTGGGCGAATTGGAGAACGAATACGGCGAAAACTCCGTCAATCATCTGTTCGACCGGCGCAAAGACAAATTGAACCGGCAGTACGAAGCCGACATGCAGGGCAAGGAATTGCCGGAGAAAGTGCGCCGGCTCGCCGAAATCCAGAACGAGAACGGATATATGACGGAATTCAAGCAGCAGGAGGACGGCGATCTTGTGCTCATGGAGTACAATTGCCCGATTTCGCAAATCGCGAACCGATATACTCATGCGTGCGAATGCGAGCTGAAGCTGTTCGAATCGCTTCTGGACGCAAGCGTCGAGCGGACGGAATGTCTGGCCCAGGAGGGCCGGAGATGTACCTATGTCATCAAATCGGGCCGTCAAGGCGCCGAACATTAAAATACCCTCCGGGGCCGCGAAATCGGCTGGCCGGAGGTATTTTTTATTATATTTCGTGAAAAGCCTTCAGCTCTTCCTCGATCGCTTGTTTGATCAGCGCGACGCATTCCTCGGTCGTTTTGGCGAAAATTCTTCGTCCGTTCACCAATGCGTAAGGTCTGATTCTGCACAGGCCGCATAAATTAAGACAGTCCTGGCGGAGCACGGCAATCTCGGGGTATTCCTCTTCCAACCGCTCCAAATCCAGCGCGCTCAGCAAATTGCTGTCGCACACTTCAACAACGACGATGCCCAAGCCCAATTTTGCTCACCCCATATCTTAATTAGCTTACATAAATGCATTCGATCCCTCATTATGATAAACAACATCAGGTTTGTCAATGTGAATCGCCTATTAAACATACTTAATATACATTTATGTTGACTAAGTGATTAAGGATAATTATAATAGGGAGTGTTAAATATAACATTACATATACTTTGGAGAGGATGATAAAAAATGGCACATCAATTACCAGCTCTTCCTTACGCCAACAATGCACTGGAACCGCATATCGACGAACAAACGATGATGATTCACCATGACCGTCACCACAACACTTACGTAACAAACCTGAATGCGGCGCTCGAATCCGCGCCTGAACTGCAAGCGAAATCCGTAGAAGAACTGATCGCAGATCTGGACAGCGTTCCGGAAAGCATCCGCACCGCGGTCCGCAACAACGGCGGTGGCCATGCCAACCACTCCCTGTTCTGGGAAATTATCGGGCCAAACGGCGGCGGCCAGCCTTCCGGCAAATTGGCGGATGCCATCAACAACGAGCTCGGCGGCTTCGACAAATTCAAAGAGGATTTCTCCAAAGCGGCTACAACCCGTTTCGGCAGCGGCTGGGCGTTCCTCGCGGTAGACGCTGACGGCAAATTGTCCGTTTACAGCTTGCCGAACCAAGATTCCCCGATCATGGAAGGCAAAACGCCGATCCTTGGCCTGGACGTTTGGGAGCATGCCTACTATCTGAAATATCAAAACAAACGCCCCGACTACATCGCAGCCTTCTTCAACGTGATCAACTGGGCGGAAGTTTCGAAACGCTATGAAGCGGCTTTGAATAAATAATCATCCTTTAATTAAAAAAACGGTTGGACCGGGTATCTCCTACCCTTCGGTCCAGCCGTTTTTTTGTTTATTCCGGTCTTTCGCGGACGGAGTTGCCCGTTACGAGCGTCGGTGCCACATGCACGCGGATCGCTTCCCGCAAGCCCCCTTCCCCCGCGACCGACAGCAGCAGACTTGTCGCCGCGTCGGCCATTTTCGCTTTCTCCACCCGCATCGTCGTCATCTGCAGCCCGTTCTCGTCTTCGTAGCGAAGTCCGTCGAAGCCGACGACGGAGATGTCGTCCGGAACGCGAATGTCCCGCTTGCCGAGCTGCCTCGCAAGCAAATAGGCGATCCGGTCGTTACCGCAAAAAAAGGCGCTCGGCTTCCGCTTCATCCCGTCCAGAAACACGCCGATCTCCTGCTCCGTGTAATCAAAACTGCGCGAAGAAGTTAAAATATAATCGTCACGGATCCCGATCCCGTGGGCCTGCATGGCTCTCCAATAGCCATACCAGCGCTCCTCGTGGCTGGTCGTCAGATTGGCCGGCCCGATGAAGCCGATATCCCGGTGACCCAGCCGGATCAGCATCGAGACGGCCTCATCGGCGCCTTCGATATTCGCCGAGGCGACGACCGGGCACGGAAGCCCGCGATGATAGGAATCGAGCATCACGAGCGGAACATCCAGCTCCCAGACGACGCGGGCGTACGCCTCGTCCACGATGCCGAACAGGACGATGCCGAGGTAGGCGATCTCCGAGCAGTGCCGCGGCAGCTCCAGCCGCAGCTCCATCTCCCTCCCGATCGGGACGACCACCGCGTTCAATCCCCTAGCGCGGATGCTTTTCTCCAACCCCCAGATCATATCATGATAGAACTGGAAATGGTCGTTATCCTGGTAGCTCATGATCCGCTCCGGCACCAGCACCAAAATATTTCCGCTTGCGGGCGTCTTGTCGGCAAAGGGGCCGTAACCCATTTCTCTGGCCGTCTGCACAATCCGGCTGCGCATCTCCTCGCTGACGCCTTTCTTGTTGAGCAAAGCCAAAGAGACCGCATTTTTGGAGATCTGCAGCCGGTCGGCAATGTCCTGCATCGACACTTTCTTTTTGCGGGCCATGTTCTTTTCATTCCTTCCGAAACATGCTAAACTAAGCCTTATAATACTTTACAAATTTAATTATTGTCAAGTTTGTCAAGTGATGCGCAGCCCAAAGAAAACCTGGAGGTAATGACCTTGAGTTATGCAGTTGGCATTGACATCGGCGGAACCAAAACCGCCATCGGGTTTGTCGACGACGGAGGCGAGGTGCTGGCGAAGACGACGCTGCCTACGGACCGCACCGTCCCGCCGTCCGCTATGGTCGACCGCATCGCCGCGGCCGTCAAGCAGCTCGCCGCAGACGCCGGCGTCGCGGAATCCGCGGCCCGCGGTATCGGCATCGGCGCGCCCGGACCGATCAACACCAGGCTCGGGCAGATCGTGAAGCCGCCGAACCTGCCGGAATGGTGGGGCTTTCCCGTCGTCGAATCGTTGAAGCGGCATTACGGCCACCTGCCGATCTTCTTCGAGAACGACGCCACCGCCGCCGCCTTGGCGGAGAAATGGCTCGGCGCCGCCCGCGATGCCGAAGATTTCGTCTACATCACGATCAGCACCGGCATCGGCGCGGGCATCTACAGCGGCGGCAGACTGATCACGGGCGCGACCGGGAATGCCGGCGACGTCGGGCATTTCGTCATCGACCCCGCTGCCGGAACCTGCGTCTGCGGGCAGCAGGGCTGCTGGGAATGGATCGCCTCCGGCACGGCGATCGCGCGGCAGGCCGGCGAGCTGCTGGGACGTCCCGTTTCCAGCCGGGAAGTGTTCGAGCTGTCCTTCTCCGGTCAAGATGACCGCATGAAGGAGCTCGTGAACCAAGTGTTCCGCTATATCGGCATCGGTTGCGTTACCCTGATCAATACGCTCGACCCGGAACTCGTAGTGATCGGCGGCGGCGTATCCCAAGTCGGCGCGGCGTTGTTTGAAGCGGTCACGGATTACGTCGCAACCTACGCCCTAAACCCTTCGGGACGAAACACGCCGATCGTGCCCGCCGCGCTGCGGCAGGATGCCGGGCTGATCGGAGCCGCCGCACTCGTACATGTAACTTATCGATAAGAGGAGGAACTTAAAGAGATGAATCAACCTATTTTTTTGCAGCCCGTCTTTCAAGAGCGGATTTGGGGCGGCACCAAACTGAAGGAATTGTTCGGTTATGAGATTCCGAATGATCATACCGGGGAATGCTGGGCCGTGTCCGCCCATCCGAACGGCCAGAGCGTCGTCAAGAACGGCCCTTATAAGGGAATTCCGCTCGGCGAGCTGTGGAACGCCCATCCTGAATTGTTCTGTTCGGAATCGGCCGTCTTCCCGCTGCTGACGAAAATTTTGGACGCATCCGACGACCTCTCGGTTCAAGTGCATCCGGATGACGAGTATGCCGGCAAGCATGAGAACGGCGAGCTGGGCAAGACGGAATGCTGGTACATCGTCGATGCCGAGCCGGGCGCCGCGATCATATACGGGCACGAAGCCGAGACAAAAGAACAATTGATCCAAATGATTCAAGACGGCCGGTGGAATGAACTTCTGACCAAGGTGCCCGTCAAGCGCGGCGATTTCTTCTACGTGCCGAGCGGAACGATTCACGCCCTCGGCAAAGGGATCGTCGTGCTGGAAACCCAGCAAAGCTCCGACACCACTTACCGGGTATATGACTACGACCGCCGGGACAAAGACGGAAACCTTCGCGATCTGCACCTGGAGAAAGCGATTGACGTCACGACCGTCCCGCAGGCCTACGAACCGGTGACATATACCACCAAGGATTCGAGCGGGCTCAGTGTCACGACCTTTGTATCCAATGCCTTCTTTACCGTGGAGAAATGGACGGTTTCCGGAACAGCCCAAGCACCCGCAAACGCCAAATATACGATTTGCAGCGTGCTCGAGGGCAGCGGACGGCTTCACGCTCAAGGAGTGGAATATCCGCTCGCCAAAGGAGAGCACTTCATCCTGCCCGTCGATTTCGGCCCTTATACTTTGGAAGGCGACCTTATGCTGATCATTTCGCACGAATAAAACCGGCACATCAAAAAGCGCTCAGGCTATCTTTGTGATAACCTGGGCGCTTTAGTTCCATCCGGCGAAAGTATTAGTTTTGCAAATAGCGCTCCCGGATGATGCGCAGATGATGAATGGAGTGTCCGGCGATTAGGTATGCAAGGACCTTCGCGGATCCGGGATTGCCGCTGAATGTTCCGACCCGCTCCCATTCTTCATCCTGAAGCTGACGGAACAGCGACAGCGTTGAAATGCGGACGGCCGCAAAATCCTGGAGCAGCTCGTTCAACGTCATGCGGTCAGCCGGCGAGTTGACGGCATACAGCCCTTCTTCGAAGCCGGGCAGCGGCGTCTTATCGCCCCGGGCGATGCACAGCAATCGATAACTGAATATGCGCTCTGTATCCGTAATATGGCCAAGCACTTGTTTCAGGCTCCATTTTCCTTCGGCATAGCGGTAAGCCGCCTGCTCCTCCGTAAGATTGCCCATGAGCCCGATCACCTCGTCAACCTGCTTTTCCAATAAAGCTTCCAAATCTTCATCGGGAACCTCTTGAATATAAGCTTGAAAATGACTGGCTATTTCCCCGATTTCCGGTCTCTTCAACATATTTTCCTCTCCTCTTCGTTATGTAGTCAATCTTCCCAAACCTCGTCCATCAGCTTGCGGATCTGTCGTGAGCGATTCTTGGTCTCCTCCATATCGGAAACCCACTTTTCTCCGTTCCAGGTTACGACATCCCCGGCCCGTACGCTTGCATCCACCTGCCGCCGCGGCACATCCTTCACCGCGCCGTCGATTTCCAGGATGCAATATTCTCCTTCAAAACCTTCCACGATTGCGGCCATGCGCGAATCACCTCTCCGTTATGATCTCGTAATTCTGCCCGTCCGAAGCGATTTCAACTGTTCCCTGCAGATCATTGCGGAACACCCGTACCCCGCTTTTGCTCAGACGGTCGAGGATTTCCTGCTTAGGGTGGCCATAAGAGTTATCTCCGACCTGGATCACGGCAAACTCCGGAGCGACCTGCCGCAAAAAATCGGGCGAGGTGGACGACTTCGAACCGTGATGGCCCACCAGCAGGACGTCGGCCCGTACATCTTCTCCGGCGTCCAGCATCGCCGCTTCGCTCGCCCGCTCGGCGTCGCCGGTCAGCAGGAACGAGGTTTCGCCGTAGCTCACCTTGAGCACCGCGCTCATGTTATTGCTGTCGTCGTTCGCTTCCACCGGCGCAAGCATGCTCACCTTCACCTGGTCGTCCCAGTCGGGCTCCAACCCTGCCTGAGCGCTCTTTACCTTGAGTCCTTTATTCCGGATCGAGGTCAACAGCGACTCGAATGTTTTGGTGTTGGACTGGACCTTCGGCATATAGATGGCGCCTACTTCGTGGTGGTCAATTACGGCGTCCAGCCCGCCGATATGGTCGGCGTCGGGATGGGTGCCGATAACCACGTCGATCTTGCCGACTCCATACTGGCTCAAATAATCCAGCATCTGCTCCTCCATGTTATTGTTCCCGGCGTCGATCAACATCGTGCGCCCCGAAGGGCTGATCAGGAGCTGCGACGCTCCCTGGCCAACGTCCAGAAAAATCACCCGCAGCGGGTTCCCGTCCAACGAAGCGGACCCTGCCGCCGAATCTACCTCGGCGCGCTCCGGTGCGGAAAAGTCGCCGAGCTCCAAGGCGCAGCCCGACAATAAAGAGCAGATAACGAATAAACAAATTCCAAGTAATAAATGATGCTTTCCTGTCTTTTTTCGATTGTGTCTGATCATGGTTGGCAAATTCCTCTTCCAATTCTTTTTTCTAATATATCATAACAAACCTGTCGCCTTACAGAGAAAAAAGCAGCCCGCCCTCCAGGAGTGGAAGGCAAGCTGCCTTAAAACCAAATGCGTTTTATTTTACGGTGACTCTAATGGACACGGTCTTGCCGCCGTACACCGCTTTGATGGTGGCGCTGCCCTTGGCAACCGCCTGAATCTTGCCGCCCGTCACCGTGGCCACGGAAGGCTTCGAGCTTGTCCAGGTCGCGCTGCCCGTTACGGCCGAAGTCGCCCCGGTATCATACGTCGCGGTCAAAGCAACCGTCTTGACGTACCCCGGTGACAATTGCAGGCTCTTCTCGTCGACCGTCAGCTTCGTGAGTTTAGGAACTACGTTGATTTTGACGCTGACATCATGCCCCTGGTAGGAGCCGGTAAGCGTCGCCGTACCGATTCCCACGGCCTTTACGGAAGTCGTAGTGATTGTAGCGACTTCAGTATTGGAGGACTGCCATCCCATCTTGCTCGACAGGTTCACGGTTTTGCCGTCGGTATAATAACCAGTAACCTTGATGGCCTTCGATTTCTTCAAATTGAGTTCGACGGAAGTCGGATCCACGACAACCTTGGTGATTTTCTGCTCCACGGTAACCGGAACCGTGATCGTCTTCTCCGAGTATGTTCCTTTCAAGGTCGCCGAACCCTTCGTCAGTCCTTTAAGGACTTTGCCGCTGGAGGTCGTTTTAATGACCGCATTGGATCCGGTAAGCGTCCATTCAATTGTATCCGTAATGTCCGCTTCTTCGCCGTCTTCCCATACGACCGTCACTTGCGGAAGGTCGGTTTGTTCGCCGACGACGGCGCTGATTCTCTCAACGTCCGGCAGCAATGCCAGTACGTTCTCTTTAACCGTAAGGCTTACGGATACCGTCTCCTCACGGATGTCATGAGCCGTAGCCTCGGTAACTTCCGACTCCGGAAGCGACGCCGTTAAGGTTACCGTGCCTTTCTCCAAGGCGACGATTTTGCCGTCTTCGATTTTGGCGATTTCCTCATTATCCGAAGACCACTTGACCAGATCGCTCATATCGGTTTCTTCTTCGTCCAGCTTCGTGCCGGTGACTTTCGGCAATTTCAGCGTATCGTCCCTATACATTTCGAGTTCGGTTTCCTCGACCGAAAGCTCTGTGATGGTCGGGCTAACCGTAACTTTCATCGTTTTGCTGATGCCCAGATTGCTTACCGTAATCGTCGATGTACCCACCGCCCGTGCGGTAACCGCACCGCCGGACACCGTAACCGCGAGCGGATTCGAAGAAGTCCAAGTCGCCGTCGAGCCTACATCGACCGAGGCGTTGGCGCTGCTTCTCATCTTGGCGCCCACTTCCAGCACCTCGCCGATAAACAGGCTTTGGTCGCCGGAAGGGTTGAGCAGGATCGCCTCGTACGGCGCCCGGACGTAAACCACGGACTGCGCTCTCACCCCGAGGTATTGCGCCGTAATCGTCGTTTTGCCGACCGCCAAGGCCTTGATTTTGCCGTCTTCCACGGTGGCGACATTGCTATCGGAAGATGACCAGGTGGCGTCTTCCGTTACATCCTCCGAGCTTTGGTCGCTCGCAAGGGTGGAGAAAGCTTTAAGAACCGCATCATCGTCGCCGACAACGAGCTCAACTTCATCGGCGGACAGCGTTTGATCATCCACGATATAGTTCAATTTCAATTCGGAATAAGGCGAGCTGACCGTTGCGGTAAACGTTGCCGTAAGCCCCGAGTACTTCGCGGTAACGGTGGCCGTTCCTTCCGCAACGAGTGTAATTTGTCCTTTTTCGATTGTAAGAACGCCTTCGTTCGAGCTGGACCAGGTCGCATCCTCGGTCACGTCGACGGTCTCCCCGTCGGTGGCGCCGATGGCGGCCAGCGCTTTGACCTTCAGATTTTTGGCGCCCGTGCCGAGCTTGTATTTACCGTTCTTCGAATATTCGAGGGTCAATCCGTCATAGGAATTAACCGCCTTGACTTCGATGGTCGAAGTCGCGGACTCGTAATCCGCACGAATCGTAACCGTACCGGCCTTCAGCGGGGTAAGGAACCCGCTTGAGACCTTGACGACTTCGCTGTCGCTGGAGGTCCAGGTCACCGCATTCGTCAGATCGCGTTTCACGGAGGAGCCTTCCACCGTTCCCCATACTTTCAACTGCTTCGTTGTTTTGCCCACGGTCAGTTCAACCGTCGTTCCGGAGCCGTCGATATCGATTGCGACGACATCTCCGGTAGCTGCGTAAGCGCCATTTGGAAATACTACGGCAAGCAGCAACGTTAGCATCAGGAGCCAACCCGTCATTTTCCTTCTAACACTCATTCATTTCTCTCCTTTGGTTCCATCTTTGCCGGAATATTACTCCTTTCCAGGCCTATACCGTTTTATATCGGCTTTTAGGATAAATTTAGTAACCTTTTTTGATAAAATATGACCTTTTTCCTAGTTCTAATTTAAGAGCGGCCAATAAAAAAACACCGCCCGGCTTTCGCTCCCGCGAAAACCGAACGGTGTTTCATTGTGATGCCGAGAACCGGACTCGAACCGGTACGGGAGAAACTCCCGACAGATTTTAAGTCTGTTGCGTCTGCCTATTCCGCCACCCCGGCAGGTTGAGGAAAATCCCGTAAAATTGATTATACCCGGAATTGCTTTCAGATTCAATATATTTTATTGGTCATGGAATGAATTTTTTCGGGGAATCCTATACCCTATACCAATTCAGGAGGTTTTACATGAAGATTTCCACGGAACAATATCAGGTGGCTCCTTTGAAGCAGGCGGCCGAGGCGGTAGCCGTGATCAAAGAAGCCGAGAAAACATTACAGCGAATAACGGGCGAAGAAATTACGCTTATCGCTTATGAACAAACCGGGCGAGACGAAGAACGATAAAGTTGCGGGTAGCATCAAAACAGCCTCCTTGTAATAGGAGGCTGTTTTGCGTTCACTTAAGAACGGTCCGATTCTCTACGGCGCATACCGGCAAGACCGAGAAGACCGATCAAGCCAAGCCAACCCCAATTCGAACTGGTACCGGTTGTTGTGGCGCGGGCGCGGACGTTATTCGTTGAATAACCCGTTGTGTTGGTTGAATAATTACCCGTCGTGTTATACGTATTTCCGTTGCCGGTCGTATCGTTTCCGTAGGCGGAAACCGGGAGCGCCAACAAAACGGATACCATAGCGGTAACAAGCAAAGTCGCCAAACTCTTTTTCAAACAGGAAGCACCTCCTCGATTAAATGTAACCTCATCTGGTAAGCTTCCCGGAAGTAATATCCTTTATGCAAACTCAGTCCCCTAATATTAATTTGTCTCATTATATATTTATGCATTTTTTTGATGCTGGCGTTCCGAATACGAAAAGCTGTACCCGTTCGCTTATTAACCGTAAATCTACGGAAGTCAAGGAAAAATAATCACAATATTCGACGGTTTTTTACATTTTTTTCTGGAATGCAGGATAAGTGTCCGAATGAATCGAATTTGTATAATACCACTTTGGTCTGGTGCGGACAGTGCCAAAGCGGGTTTCCGCAAAACGGTCGCCAGTGCACAGCGGACGTATTACATAGATATTAAATCTCAGGAGTTGTTCGCTTTGGAGATTATCCGCAAAATTGAAGAGCTACGGAAGGAATTGAATAGGCTCGCAATGTACAAACGACTGGCCGACCGGGAATTGGTAATTTTAAGTCAAAAGCTTGATCGGCTGCTAAATGAATTCCAGAAGGACAAGCTCGGAAAATGATGAAAAGGGAGCCGCTTGCGCGGCTCCTTTATAGTGTGGGGTATCTCCGTATTCCGATAAAAATACAGCTTCTGTAGAGGGCCCAGGCATATTTGGTCGAATGCGCATAGACTAAATGACAATGACAAGCGAGGAGGCAATCGGCAAGATGCCTAACTACCGGATTATCGTTGACTTATCGGACCGGATGCTGTATTTGCTTGACGGGTACACCGTAGTAAGAGGCTTTCCCGTCGGGATCGGAAAAATGCTGACTCAAACTCCTGTAGGAACTTTTACGATCGTAAACAAAGCCCCCAACCCTGGGGGACCTTTCGGGGCGTATTGGATGGGATTATCCAAACCGCATTACGGGATTCACGGAACGAATGATCCGTCATCCATCGGTAAGGAAGTGTCCCATGGATGCATCCGAATGCATAACGAGGACGTTGTCCAATTGGCCGACCTGGTGCCGATCGGGACTCCCGTAACGATCAGGAAGTAAAGAATCGGCAGTTTTTTCTATAATCTGCTAAAACCCTTGCTTCGCAAGGGCTCTTTGCCATGCTTTCAATCGGATTAACGGATATCCTTGAAGCGGATATTGCTGCCCAATACCCCGGAATTGCTGACAAGCTTAAACGCGGGATAGTCCGGAAACGCTTCAAGCCGCATATCCTCGTCAAATAAAGACGCCTGCTGCCGGTCGACATAAAAAGAGTAAGGTTCGGCCTGAACTTTTAGGTCCGTCGGCTCCGGCCCGTTGATGATCAGTACCGCGATTACGCCATTGCAACCGCATCCCTCGGTATCAAAGAATAATTTAAACTCCCCCGGGCGTTGGCCAAGAGCGGCCTCTAGCCTGCCGGCGGACAAATCATCCACTTTCAGTTTGATGTTCATCAGTACAAACCCACCTTATCATATAAAATTTCACTGTTAAAATTTTATCCTTCCGTCCGTGAAAAAACAATTATTACGATCACACCCGCCGAAAATAAAGAGACCCCGCTATTTTCAGCGGGATCTCTTCGGCCAACATTAACTAAGGGGTATCTTTATCATAATGCGCTTATCTTAAAACAGCATGAATAACAGTTGAAAGTTTCCTTAAGTCCGAACGCATAAATCGCAATAGGCATATGATGAATCACTACTTGCTACGAATAAGGAGGATTTAATTACAATGAGTCTTCAGTATAACGGTTATCCGCAACAGGTACTGTATCAGGCGGACAACAATCTGATTCAAAACTTAACATCCGTCAGGAACCACATGCACGAGATTTGCAAACGGCATATGAACCATTGGATTCAAGTGAAAACGATGGATGGCCAAGTCATTACCGGAAGAATTATGAATTTTGACAAAGGATTGTTGTACTTGGCCGTTCCGAATCAAGGAGCAAACCGCGCATTCTTTGGTGGTCCTTCCTACAATGACGTTATTTTGCCCCTTGTACTTTATGAATTGCTTGTTATTACTTTGTTATACACTTAATTAATCAATAGAACGTTCTCAGAACAATGACCAACAAAATGTAAAGCACCAAAATGACTGCAGTAGAAGTGTATGCTCCACCATAACCTTTACATTCACCCATTTGCTTCCCTCCTTGATAAAATCAGCTTTCACTCCAGTAATATGTAACTACAGCCATTCGCGTATGGACTGTTACCCAAAGACACAAATTATTTGATTCGCCGTTTTGGTTTTGGCCTGACGCCCAATTGTTTTATAGACATCTGCATAAAATGTTGTATAGATTAATTAGGAGGAGTTTTTTTGAATAATTATCCGATGATGCATCCCATGTCCAACACGCCTTATATGCCCAGCATGCCTCAAGCCGTCGTTGTCAATCCGGTTGACCGCTGCGTGGTCGAAGCTTTAGTGTCCTTGATAGGGAGAGTTGTCATTCTGGAAACCACTCGCGGGAGACTAGACGGATGTGTTGTTGAAGTGAAACAGGATCATGTCGTGCTGGAAGAAAGACATAAGAAGTTTTTCGTCCGCATTGCCGAAATCGTCTGGATTATGCCGGACTAATTTACTTATTTAAGACGCACCCCCCTTGCCTCGCAAGGGGGGTTATTCCGTAAGTAGATAAAACTCTCTGTGCTATTTCGATTTTCATAAGCCCGCTCTGTCGAAAATGAAAAACATTTGCTACTTTTTCGCGGTGGGTTCGTAATACATCCTGTAAACCCATTTCTTTATATTTCCAATGAGCAAAAATTCAAACAGGTGGTGAAGCGTTCCCGGAGTTACTTAGGAAGAGTGGAGCAGATATTGGAGCAAATCCCCCAACCGATGGGGAAAGATGAAGGAAGAATTCCTGTGAAAAAATTTGTATGTATTTTAATTTTTGCCCTTGCCCTTGTCGGATGCAGCAACGATTCCGGTACAAGCGAATCCGGAAATAATGAACCTGCGACAACATCCGAATCCGAAGTCAAATCAGAAACTGTTCCTCAGATGAGTTACACAACGTTTTCCACGGACGAATTTTCGGTAAATTACCCGGATAGCTGGGAACAAGTTAATTTGGAGGATTTGGGAGAATTAAATAATCCTTTGATCAAAGTGGCCGTGAGAGACAATCATTCTACAAATCCATTTGCGGACAATCTCAGTGTAGGGGTTGAACCAAACTCAACCCAGGAAACGTCTGCCGAAAAAATTGCAGAAATCACCTCAAATTACTTTAGTCAAAATGAAGAAGCTACAGGAATGAGTAATTTCCAAAAGCTTGGGTTTGAGGAAGTAGATTTCCCCGGAATTGATGCAGGGATTTTTACTGGTGAATACGACCACAGCATGGGAACCAAAGTCGTTCTGATTCAATATATCGCACCAACAAGCTCTAAGGTTTTCACAGTTTCCATCTCCTTATCAAAGGAATCTTATAATGCTATCGGAGAAGATTTAATTACTCAAGTGGTTGAAACTTTTGAGATTTATGAAGAAGCTAATTCAGCGGAAGACGTTGAACAGGCCTCTGCGAATGAACAAGCCTTCTCGGAAGAAACCCTCGCTGCCGACATAATGGATACCCTTACATTGTCTTATACCGGCGGTGAGCTGGATCAGAAAACCTATGATTACATAGTCGAACATTCGGAGCTGTTCCCTGCAGGTTCCGCCGAGTTAAAAAACAAAGCGGAATCCGAAGTGGATGTAAGTATAACTTCGCGCCACCTGTTCAAAAATGTTGCCCCTTATCTTGATAAAATGGTGAAAGTCAGCGGATATGTTGTTCAAATCCAGGAAGAAGAAACCGATGTAGGCACAATAGCCGAAATTCATATTATGGATGAGAACGATAACTCTATCGTCGGCATTTATAATGGATCGACCGGGGATATTCTAGACGGTGATTTCGTAACGATGCGCGGCGTTCCGACATCGCTCTACTCTTTCGATAATATCGGCGGCGGAACGACTAATGCGGTGCTTCTGGCCGTTTCAACCGTTCAGATAACGGAATAATTTATCAATTCTATCAACCATTTAAAAAGCAAAAACCCCCTTGCAGCGCAAGGGGTTCTCAGCGTTATGGGCCCTACAGGACTCGAACCTGTGACCAATCGGTTATGAGCCGACCGCTCTAACCAACTGAGCTAAGGGCCCGGATACCGGAAAATAAAATTGCGGGGGCAGGATTTGAACCTGCGGCCTTCGGGTTATGAGCCCGACGAGCTACCGGGCTGCTCCACCCCGCGTCATTAAATAGCGACATTTATTAATATACACGAATATGGCATGTCACGTCAAGAGGCTCAAGGGATAAATCTGACGCCGTATTTTCCGCGGCGGGATCGGAAGATTTCAATCGCCCTCATCTCGTCGAATCCGTAGATCCACCCGTCATGCTCCAATCGTCTTGCCAGGCAGCCCGCTTGAAATTTGGTTCTGTATAATTTATTAAAATAGACCCAACGCATGTTTATGGCTCCTTTCTAAGTATATGGTTGATAATTGTTCTTCCTTACCTATAGATTACCCAATAATCCGCAAAAAAAGCCGCCGATTCAATCGGCGGCTTCACTGTTAATATTTGACTCCGCTATCCTCGGGGACGAAAGGTGTGCCGTCCTCCTGGAATTGCGTTTTCGGATTCAGCTTGATCTCCTGCAGCATTTTGTTGCCTTTTTCCGCCCATTCCTTAAGCGCTTCTTCCGGTGTTTTCTTATTATCCAGCACCTGTTGGAAATAATTCCGCCCGATATTGGTAATGTTATAAAGCCCCGGCTTCTCGGACATCATTTTGTCGGCCTTCGGATCGCTCGGCGGGAGCGGCTTAAGCAGATAGAACGCCTGGATATTGTACGACAATCCTTGCTTCGGCTGAATGTAGGATTTACGCGACACCATTTCGTACGTATTACTCCGCGATTTCAGCTTCGCGTATTCTTCGCCGTTGATGAACCTGACATATTCCCATGCCGTATCGGCATTCGGAGCGCTGCTGTTGATGGAAAACGTGTTGTTGAAATAGACGTTGCCTCCGATGTCCGGTTTTTCGGCATGAACCGGAGAGGTTACGACATCCCAATCGACAGGAGTGAAGTTTTTGATCTTGGAAGCATTGTTGTTGGCGTCGGCGATTTCATTGATATAGTAGCTTTCTCCGATCGTCATAGCCACCTTGCCGGACAGGAACAAATCGCCGCTGACCGCGGTCCACGGTTCGTTGCCGTTCATGCCGCTGTTGCTGTCGGGAATAATCTTGTCTTTCGACAATTTGCTGATCGCTTCCCATACTTTAATCCATTGCGGCGAATCCACGGTCATCGTTTCCGCCTTATCGTCGAACGTTTTCAACTGCAAACTGTTGATATAGCTATATTGCATATCCCAATAAGGATCGTTACCTTGATAACGGTTGAACGAGAAGCCGTAAATTCTGTCTTTGCCCTCCCCGCTCGCAACGAGACGGGCTTTGGCGAAGATATCGTCCCAAGTCGATTTGTCGGATGGAGGCTCTACGCCCGCATCGGTAAAAATCTTCTTATTATAAAAGAGGGCCGATGACGAGAAGGAAGGCGTCAAAGCGTACAGATTGCCGTCCCCCAAATCCTTGAGTCCGTCCAGAACGGAAGGGACAAAATCGGACGTATCAAATTTATCTTCCTGAATCAGCGGATCTAGCTGTTTGAGCAGATTTTCCTGAATCAACTGCTTCAGCACGGAGGTATCCGCAACTACGACGTCTACCGGGTTGCTGCCGGTCATAATCTTTTTCATGCTTTCCAGATAGTCCGGCTGCACATAAGGTTCTGTGCCGTCATTATAACGGTACTGGTTTTGATCGACCGCAGGGACGATCTCGATTTTGACATTCGGATTCGCATATTCAAAAATATCCGTATACTGCTGACGGAACCAGGAATCGTCCGTACTGCCGTACAGCACCCCGATGCGCAGCACCTTTTCTTCCCCTTTGTCCGCGGCTTTGCCGCCGGTGCAGCCCGCCATCACGCTTAATGCCAAGATGGCGGTAAGCGAAACCGTGACGGCCTTCCGCAACCGTCCAAACCTGCTCTTCGTCATGATTTGTCCCCCTCCAATGATTTCGGTGCCGTAATGACGATTTTCTCACCGTCAAATTCCATGCTTGCACGCCCGCCGATGCCAACGGCTTCCAAATACTCTTTAGGTACCTGGAGCCGCCCGGCCCGGTCCACGACCACAAACGCTTCGTGCACTTCCTGCAAGCCGCCGCCAAACCCGCCGTCTCCCGCTGCCAGATCGAGATTCGGATTCCGTTTGACAAACTCCGTGCTCGTTAAACCGTCGCGGATCGCCACGACGCGGTCCACCTTCCCGGCCAGCGCCAGATCGTGAGTAACGATCACGATTGTAATGCCGAGTTCCCGGTTGACCTCCCGGAAAATATTCATAATCTGGTCCGAAGTCGCCGTGTCGACCGAACCGGTCGGTTCGTCCGCCAGCAGCATTTTCGGCCGGTTCGACAGGGAGATGGCGATCGCCACGCGCTGCTGTTCCCCGCCGGAGAGCTGGTGCAGCTTGTTGTGCATCCGATCCTTTAGCCCGACCCATTCAAGCAGCTGTTTGGCATAGGCCCGGTCCAGCTTCCCCGATAACAGCATCGGCATTTCGACGTTTTCCAGCGCCGTCAAATACGGCAATAGATTGCGCGCGTTATTTTGCCAGACAAAACCGACGGTATTGCGCTTATACTCCACGAGCTGGTCGTCGCGGATCTTAAGCAGATCCCACTCCCCGACCTGGACCTGACCGGCAGAGGGCCGGTCGAGTCCGCCGAGGATATTCAGCAGCGTCGATTTGCCGCTGCCGCTGTTGCCGATAATCGCCATCATTTCGCCTTGCTCGACCGTTAAATTGAGCCCTTGGAGCGCGACGACCTCGATATCTTCGGATTTAAAAATTTTGACTAGTCCTTCGCAATGGATCATCATCTTACCGCTCCTCCCCCATCTTCACGGCCTGATGGACGCGCAGCCGTCTGATTTGCCAGAACAGCAGACTCGCTCCCATAATCAGCATCACCAGCACTACCACATAAAGCTTCATCGTATCCGATGAGTTGAAAATAATCCGGAACGGCGGCACCTGGGTCGTGACATTGTCCGTCGTTTGCAGGAACGGCAAATACAGCTTGCCGGCCACCTTGCCGATGACGATACCTAGAACAATCGACAGCCCGGCGGTGAGAATCTGCTCGGTAAGCAGCATGAACGTCAACTGCTTCCGGGACAGCCCCATCGCGCGGAGGATGCCGAACTGAACTACCCGGCCGGAAAGATTAAAGAACCAATAGAGCACGTAACCGATCAGCGATACGATGACCGATACGATAAAGCCCAAGCTAAGTATTCCGAAGACGCCGCCGCGGGTCGGCTGTTTGTTCTGCGCGGCAAGCTCGCTGCGGACGTCCTTCACCGAGTACAGATCGACGCCCTGTTCGCTCAGTTTGGTCATCAGCGGCCCCACCTTGGCTTCCGGCTTCATTTTCAGCCAGACCTCGTAAGGGATCAGCGGAGATTGATCGTAAATATAATCCAGATTCGCGACAATGAACGGCTTCTCGTCAGGGTATTGACTCGGCCAATAAGGCAAGATGCCGTAAACCGCGAAGTCGATCGAAGCTTCGCCCAACGAAACCGTAAAGATATCTCCCGGCTTGAGCGAATATTTCTCGGCAAGATTGGACGGCACCAGCGCCGCACTCTCGTTCATGCCGAGCAGGTTGAGATACTGGTAAGGATGCGCCGGGAACAGATCGTTCCGGAACCAGGCGACTTTGGCAAAATCGACGTTGTCGATCCCCATCAAGTTGCCTTGGCCCGCCGAGCGGCCAGAGATGATGATATTGCCCTTGGTTTGCAGCACACGCGCGGCATGCTCCACCCCTTCAAGTTCACGGAATACCTCGAACGGGGGCTCGGAATAGATCAGCTTGGTCGGCTGCTGGCCCTGGCCTCCGCCCGGTCCGCCTCCTTGGCCGCCGCCGGCTCCGCCTTGACCGCCGCCTGCCCCCGAACCGCCGGACCCGCCTTGGCCCGAGCCTTGGCCGGAAGAGCCTGGCTGCCGGTTCTGCGACAAATCGGGCGTCGCTTCCCAGACGGTTTGCATAATCACATCCGTACCGTACTTATACAGCGTTCGTTCCGTGGAGTTCAAATCGATCGTCCGCGCGGCCGAAGCGTTATATACGCCGAGCCCGAGCGTCAGCACGAGCAGAATCATCAGCGGATAGTAGGATGATGCCGACCGCGACAGCTGCGTCAAGCTCAGATAATACGGCACGGGCAGCCATTTTTTGCCGATCCAGCCGATCAGCTTGAGCAGCCACGGGAATACACGCAGGAAAAACAAGCCGATCGAGAATATCGCGAGCGCCGGCACGAAGAACAGGAACGGCTGAACCTGGAGTTGGTCCGTGGTCATTCCGGTCTGGAACGTCAGCATCTGGCGTTCATAGAACAGATAGTAGCCGTACCCGGCCAGCGCCATCAGCAATATGTCAATGAACCAGCGCTGCCATCCCGGGCGCTGATCGGAGCGCGCCTGTTTCTGCTTCGCGTTGACGATCGAGGAACGGGCGTACGAAATCGCGGGCAGCAGCGTCGCAAGGATAGCGATGACGACAGCCGCCGCGCCGAGCACCAGCGCATCGAAATTAAAGCCGACCGGGATCGATTTCCGGTTGACGAAAGCGAGGAATCCGTCCGCGGAGCCGATGCTTTTGGACATAAACCAGCCCAGCAGCGGTCCGGCGATCAGCGAAATCCCCCCCAATATCAAACCTTCCAGCAAATAGATGAAAATAATTTGATTGGTGGAAGCTCCCCGGCTGCGCAGGACGGCGATATCGCTTTGCTGCTTGTCGAGCGACTGGCGGGCGTTCATGACGATAAAATAGAACACCATGGCGATCATCGGGGCCGCCAGCGTAAACAGCAGCGTCTGCATTTGCAGGCTTTGCTTGCGGAATTCCTCCAGCAGGCTGCCGAAGGAGATATCCACCTTCGTATCCTTCAGCTTCTGATACAGCTCGATATTAAGCCGGTCAAGCGTGCCCGACAGCGGCGACAGCTGACTCGTTTTGATCTCCCTCAGGTCGAACGCATAGTACCAGCTTGTGTTGTGCAGCGGAATGTTCAACTGCTTCAAGAGCCCGTCATTAAAAGCCCCGTCGCTCACATAGAAGCTGTTCATCATCCCTTCAAGTCCCTGGTACCAATAAGGATCGGTAGCGTCAAGCGGTTGGAAAACGCCGACGATTTTGACTTTCAACGTAATGTCCACACCGCTGTACACCGGATATTCCATGACATCGCCGACATGCAAATCCTGACGGTACATCGCCTCTTCGAGCATCATCGCTTCTATCATATTTCCTTCGGTCTTGTCGGAGAACTTCTGTCCACCCGTGACCGAAACATGATCCGCAAGCCCGCTCATCGAGGAAATGCCCATCGTTCTCGTCCGGCTGGCGTCAACCTTGGTCGGATCCTCGGGATAAACCTCGGTCCCGCGAATGGACCGGGTATTGACATAAGTTTGGAACGGAAATCCGATCTCTTCGGGAACGGATTCGACAATATACTGATTTACCGCTTCCAGGCTGGCCAAGTCCGTCTTGGCGCCCCCTGCGGCCTGATAGCTCATCACGAGCGAGCCGGCGGGAAGTCCCTCGCTTTCCGCCTTCAACGTCGTCGATACGACCCTTTTCAGCGCGCCGTCCGAATACAGCGGGATGCTGACCGTAAACGACACCGCGACAATCAGGCCAAGCAGAGTGCTTAGCGTCAGCCATTTGGTGTTCCACATTTTGCGGAACAATAATCTCAGCAGCGGAACACCCATCAGCGACCCACTACTTTCTGTCCCGGCTCGAGTCCTTTAAGGATTTCGACGTCCGTCGATGTTTGCATTCCGACCTCCACATCGGCCTCGCGCTTCGTGCCGTCGTCTTCGATCACCTGCACATAAGTCCGCGATCCGATCGACCGTAAAGCCGATATCGGAATCAGCACGGCGTTCTCCTTGCGCTGGGTGACAATGGAGACGCTGAGCTGACGCCCGCGTTCGACGCCCTCGGGCCACTTATCGAGCTCCACGATCAGATATTTGTCGATCGAGTCGCTATCCGGTACGTTCTCGCCATTCTCGTCGTCGGAAGACGTGCTTATCGGCATCGCTTTCACTTTACCCGTAAATTCGCCTGCGGCATTGATGTCAACCTTCGCGCCCATCCCGACCGAAATTTTCTCCAGATCCTCCTTGGCAAAAGAAGCCGCGACGACCAGTGAAGACGTATCGGAAATGATTCCGAGCGATTTATAGGCTTCTATGGAATCGCCCTTCTTGGCGCTCATGGATACAATCGTACCCGCAAACGGAGCCGTAAGCGTTCCGTTCGCGATTCTTTGCTCCAGGTCGGTGAGTTCCTGCCGCTGCTCTTCAAACACGATGACCGCTTTCTCAAACTCGACCTCTTCCATTTCTTCTCTCGTCCGCAGCGTCTCCTTCATGTTGATTTCCTGTTCGCGGAAATCAAGCCGCTTTTTGCGGAGCTCCTTCTGCAAATCTTCGACATCCAGTTCGACCAGGACATCGCCCTTATTCACCTTGTCTCCGGCCTTCACCTTGACCTCTTTGATATGGAGATCGTCCTCGGTGAAATAAAGTGGCTCTTCCCGCTGGCTCATCAGCTTGCCCACGGCGCTGACGCTGAGCTCGATCGTCTCCGAGCGCACCTCGTATTCCGGTTTCTTCGAAACCGTAGGCGGCGTAATGACCGGCAGCACCTCTTCCTCGTCTTCGTCCGGCAGCAGTCCGCAGCCCGACGCCGAAGCCGCGATGGCCAGACATAATGTCAATACCCCCAGGCTCCGGCCGAACTTTCTTTTCCTATTCGATAAATCTTCCATCCGCCATTTCGTAAACATGGTCAGCTACCTCCAAGATTGTAGGATCGTGAGTAGTCATGCAAATCGTCATTTGCTCCGTATGTATAATGTTTCTGAATACGGCCATTACCTGTGCGCCCATTTGCGAGTCCAGATTCGCCGTCGGCTCATCCGCCAGCAGCAATTTGGGCCGGTGCGCTATCGCCTTGGCGATGGCAACCCGCTGCTGTTCCCCCCCAGAGAGTTCGAACGGACGGTGAAACATCCGCTTTCCGAGTCCCACGAGCTCCAGGCAGTGCGTCACCCGGGGCTTCCATTCCTGCGCCGGAACGCCCGCCATCCGCAGCGAAAGCTCGACATTTTCCCAGGCGGACAGCAGCGGGAGCAGCGCGTATGCCTGAAAAATGAAGCCGATCTGGTCGCGGCGTAGCATCGTTCTTTGGTCGTCGTTTAATTCGTGCAGCGGCTGATCCCTAAACCGGATCTCCCCCGATGTAGGCTGATCCAAGCCGCCGAGCATATTGAGCAGTGTCGTTTTACCCGAGCCCGATCTTCCCTTGAGCATCGCGAGCTGGCCGGCCCGCACCTCCATGTTGATGCCTTTCAGTACATGGATTTCTCCTCCTCCCACCGGAAAAGAACGGTGCACGTCGCGCACGGTCAGAATCGGGGCTCCGGGTACCGACTCATCCGCCCGGCGGATTTCTTCCGCCGCCGCGGTCTCGGAAAGTACCGTGGTTTCTTCACGCTGAACTGGTTTGCGAAGCCATCGCATCATCTTATATCGGTCTCCTAGATTTCAATTTTTGTATGCGGCTTTAAACAGAGAAAATGGCAAATCTATGTATCCTTCCGCCTTGCATTATAAACGAAATAACATGCCAAAAAGTTACAAACAATTTTACGATATTGATATATTTTTTCCATAATTTGAGCGCTGATAGATTTTAACCTTTTTGATAGCATTATGGTGGTTCCTATTATTTTTTGGAAAAGAGGCAAGCACCATGAAGTCCATCAGAACGGCTCTCGCCCTGCTCATCCTCCTATCGGCGGCAGTCCTACAGCCGAAGCTTCCCGTATTCGGAAAAGAACTGCCCTTCACGGATATCGATCAGAGCTTTGCTAAAGAATCTATCATCAGGCTCTACGAACAGCGGATAATGAACGGAACCTCGGAATCTCTCTTTTCGCCATCCAAGCCGATAACCCGCCCGGAATTTCTCGTTACGATCAACCGGCTGCTGGGCTTGGAGCCCGTCGCATCCCCGGTCCCCGCATACATAGATGTCGGCAGCAGAGCCTGGTATTACGCCCAGGTTCAGGCCTCGACAGAACTCGGGTTGACAGAAGGAAAAGGCGGCGGCAGCTTCGCCCCTTCCCAGCCGGTTACAAGACAGGAAGCGGCGGTGTGGATCATTCGGATTTTGGCCGAGAATGCGGAGGGAACGAATAACGCGGGCATCCGTACCGGATATCGGGACGATGCCGCGATCGCCGCTTGGGCCCGTCCGTCGGTGGCGGCAATGAAAAGTCTCGGCCTTATGGAGGGAAGCGACGGTCGCTTCTATCCGGCGCAATCTTTGACGAGGGCGGAAATCGCGGTCATTCTGGACCGGTTGCTGCAAAGCGAAGAATTGGCATCGAAGCTGGCGGCCGAGGCCGAGCCAAGCATTCAGATCGGCTGGCAGTATGATCAAACCGATGCCGAATACAAAGCGTCCATTCTGAAATCAAATATCAATGTCCTATCGCCGCGGTGGTTCTTTTTGAATCAAGACGGCGGCATTACGGATTATAGTGTGCCTTCTCTGTCCGCTTGGACCAGACAGAACGGGAAACAGGTCTGGGCCATGTTCGGCAACCGCTTGAATATGGAAAACACCCACGCGCTTCTGTCCTCGCCGGGGAAAACCTCCTCCGCGATTACCACTGTCGTAACCTCGGCGGCAGCCAGCGGAATTCAAGGCATCAACCTGGACTTTGAGAATATCGGCGGCGCCGATAGGGAGGCTTTTACTTCGTTCGTGGCCGAGCTGTCCCGGCAGCTGCACGCCAAGGGTATGGTCCTGTCGGTCGATGTCTCTCCCGATCTCGGGACCGACTGGACGGAAGCCTTCGACTACGCCGCCTTGGGAAAAAGCGCCGATTATATCGTGCTAATGGGTTATGACGAGCATTGGTCGGGCGGCGCGGCCGGCTCCGTGTCTTCACTGGCCTGGGTTGAGAACGGTCTGAAAACCTTGCTGAGCAAGGTCTCGTCATCCAAGATCATATTGGGCATGCCCTTATATACCCGGGACTGGACTGTAAACAGTAAAGGCGCCACCGCCGCCTCCGAGGATTTGACGCTGGCGGCGCAGATTCAGCAAGTTCGACAGCTTGGTCTGAAACCGAAATGGAACGGCACGCTCGGGCAGTATACGGCCGAGTACAGCTCGGCCGGGAGCATACACCGGATCTGGCTCGAAGAGTCCCGCTCCCTCTCGCGGAAATATGGCATGGCGATGGAGCACGGCGTCGCCGGGTTCGCCTATTGGAGCATCGGCGGGGAAGTGCCGGAAATCTGGCCGGCGCTGCGCAACGCCGCGAAGTACGCGGCGATCAGGGCGCAGCAGTAAGCATTTTAACGACATAAAACCCGCAGAACAAAAGTTCTGCGGGCTTTTAATTGTTACGGCAATCTAACGAATCCTGACGCCACTAATGGTCCGGAAACTAGCCGTTTGAAAATGTAACGAACCCGTTCATCCTTATTTCGTAAAATGTGCCGCTGCTTGAGCGAAAATCGCAAGAATAAGGGCTCCTCAGTGCTTTAGATTTTGAAATCCGTCTCAATGGATGCGATAACGTGTTTCCAGTTCGTTAGCTTAGGATCGCCGGCAGGCTATGGCCTTTCATTTCCCGAAGGAAGCCGGGTCCTCACGCCATGATTGCAGCAGGGCCAAGTCCTCCTGCTTGATGACGCCGCGCCGGGCCGCTACCTCGATTAAAGCGCCGTAGTTGGACAAAGTTTGCAGCGCGATTCCCGCCTCTGCAAAGGCTCGAACCGCCTTGTCGAGCTGGTAGCTGAAGATGGCGAGGACGCCGAGCGCCTCGGCGCCGGCTTCCCGGACGGCCTGGGCGGCTTTGATCGAGCTGCCGCCGGTGGAGATCAAATCTTCGATGACGATAACTTGTTGGCCGGGCTTGATCAAGCCTTCGATTTGATTCTCCTTGCCGTGCCCCTTGGCTTTGTCACGGATATAAGCCATCGGCAGTCCGAGCTTTTGGGCGACGAACGCCGCATGCGGGATGCCCGCGGTCGCCGTACCCGCAACCACTTCCGCTCCAGGATAAGCCTCGCGGATGACCTCCGCAAAAGATTCGGCGATAAAATCGCGAATGTCAGGATAGGACATCGTCAGCCGGTTATCGCAATAGATCGGCGATTTAATGCCGGATGTCCAGGTAAAAGGCTGATGCGGGCGCAGCGCCACCGCTCCAATGTCCAGCAAACGTTCGGCGATTTCGCTCGCGATTTTCTCCGTATTCATCATGCTTGCATCATCTCCCCAATAATTTGTTCCGCTGCTTCGCGCGGCTTCACCGCCGCGGTAATCGGGCGGCCGACGACGATATAATCCGTTCCTTGAGCAATCGCTTCCCGCGGCGTCAGCGTCCGTGACTGGTCCCCGGCGTCAACTCCCGCCGGACGGATCCCCGGCGTCACCGTAATGAAGCCGGCCCCGCATTGTCCTTTAATGGCGTGTACTTCCAAAGGAGAAGCGACGACACCGTCAAGTCCCGCTTCTTTGGTCAGGGCCGCATAGGACAGCACCGCATCTTCCACGGTCCCCGGAATGCCAATTTCCCGGTTCAGCGTATCCCGGTTTGTGCTCGTCAATTGGGTAACCGCGATAAGCAGCGGCCGCTTGAGTGCCGAGTCGCTCTCCAAAGCCGATACAACGCCGTCTAAGGCCGCGCTCATCATTTTTAGCCCGCCGGCCGCATGCACATTGAACATGTCGACGCCAAGCCGGGTGATGCTGTTCGCCCCGCCTTTGACCGTATTGGGGATATCATGCATTTTCAGATCCAGAAACACCGAGTACCCTTTCGACTTCAACTCCCTGACAAAATCGGGACCGCCCGTATAAAAGAGCTGCATCCCGACTTTCATGTAGCAGGGGATTCCCTCCAGGGATTCGATAAGCCCTCTGGCTTGCTCCGCCGTCGGAAAATCAAGCGCCACCATCAGTTTCCCCGCGGCCTGTTCATAAGAATGCGCCATGTCTCTTCTCCTTCTCACACTTAGCGGCCCCGAAGCCGAAGCAAACGGAGCCGCCTATTTTATCATCGAATCTCGTTACGGTGTAGGCATCGCCTGGGAGGAGAAGTTGATCGTCTCCAGCATGTTCAGCAATGCGCGCACCGTATCCAGCGAAGTCATACATACGATTCCGTTCTCGACCGCTTCCCGGCGAATCCGGAAGCCGTCGCGCTCCGGCTCTTTGCCTTTGGTCAGCGTGTTGATCACGAAGTGCGCTTCCCCGTTGCGGATCAAGTCAAGAATGTTCGGGACACCCTCGGTCAGCTTGTGCACGGTCGTGACGTGAATACCCGCTTTAAGCAGGGCCGCGGCCGTTCCGTCCGTAGCGATAATCTTGTAACCGAGATTGTAGAAGCCGCGCAGCAATTCCACCGCTTCTTCTTTATCTTTATCCGCCACCGTGGCGATGATCGCGCCCGTGGACGGGATTTTCATCCCTGCCCCGATCAGGCCCTTATACAGCGCCTTGGCGTATTGCGGATCGCGGCCCATCACCTCGCCGGTCGATTTCATCTCCGGTCCGAGCGTCGGTTCGACCCGGCGCAGTTTGGCGAAGGAGAACACCGGTACTTTAACCGAGACCTGCTCGCTTTCCGGCCATAAGCCTTCCCGGTAGCCCAGATCCTTCAGCTTCGCGCCGAGAATGCATTTCGTGGCCACATTCGCCATCGGAATATTCGTCACTTTGCTCAGGAACGGAACCGTCCGCGAGGAACGCGGATTGACCTCGATCACGTACACCTCGTTCTTGTAGATAACGAACTGGATGTTGACGAGACCGATGGTTTTAAGCTCCTTGGCGATCTTGATCGTAATATCGACGATCTTCTCTTTGAGTTCGGTGGACAGATACTGTGGCGGATATACCGCGATCGAGTCGCCGGAGTGTACGCCCGCCCGTTCGACATGCTCCATGATGCCCGGGATGAGCACCGTTTCGCCGTCGCAGATCGCGTCCACTTCGACTTCCTTGCCGAGCATGTAGCGGTCGATCAGCACCGGATGCTCCGGATTGATATTGACCGCCTCTTCCATATACATCAGGAGCTCCTTGTCGGAGTAAACGATTTCCATCGCCCGTCCGCCGAGGACGTAGGACGGACGCACCAGCACCGGATAACCGAGCGACTGGGCCGTGCCGACCGCTTCGTCGACCGAGGTCACCGTGCTGCCTTTCGGCTGGGCGATATGGAGTCTGGAGAGCAGGGCTTCGAACCGCTTGCGGTCCTCCGCTTCGTCGATGCTTTCCAGCGACGTACCAAGAATGCGCACCCCGGCGGCTTCCAGCGGCGCCGCCAGATTAATGGCCGTTTGTCCGCCGAATTGGACGATGACGCCGACCGGTTTTTCCTGCTCGATCACGTTCATGACATCTTCGAAGAAGAGCGGCTCGAAATACAGCCGGTCCGAAGTGTTGAAGTCGGTGGATACCGTCTCCGGATTGTTGTTGATGATGACGGCCTCGTAGCCCGCCTTCTGAATCGCCCACACCGCGTGCACGGTGGAGTAGTCGAACTCGATCCCTTGCCCGATCCGGATCGGGCCGGAACCCAGAACGACAATCTTCTCTTTATCTGTATGGATGACTTCGTTCTCGGTCTCATACGTCGAGTAGTAGTAAGGCGTGGAAGCCTCGAATTCGGCCGCGCAGGTATCGACCATTTTGTATACAGGACGCAGGCCATGCTCCTTCCGAAGCAGCGTCACGCTTTGCTCGGTCAAGTGCGTACCCGACAGCCCTCCGGCGGCGCGCAGCTCCGCGATCGCACGGTCCGTAAAACCGAGCCGTTTGGCTTCATACAGCGTTTCGTAAGTCAGTTCCTTCTCGGCGGCGATTTTGCGTTCGAATTTCACCAAACCTTCGATTTTATCCAGGAACCACCAGTCGATTTGAGTTAAATCCTGGATCTGCTGCAAGCTGTAGCCGCGGCGGAACGCTTCGGCGATGAGGAACAGCCGTTCATCGTCCGCCTTGATCAGGCGTTTGTTCAGTGTCTCCGTATCAAGCTGATTCGCCCCTTTCAAGTAAAGGCGGTGCGTACCGATTTCCAGGGAGCGGACCGCTTTATGAATCGACTCTTCAAATGTCCGGCCGATCGCCATGACCTCGCCGGTCGCTTTCATCTGCGTGCCGAGCTTGCGGTTCGCATGGACGAATTTATCGAACGGCCAGCGCGGAATTTTGCTGACGATATAATCGAGCGTCGGCTCGAAGCAGGCGTAGGTTTGTCCCGTTACCGGGTTGACGATTTCATCGAGCGTGTAGCCGAGTGCGATCTTGGCCGCCATCTTCGCGATCGGATAGCCGGTCGCCTTGGAAGCGAGCGCCGAGGAGCGGCTGACCCGCGGATTGACCTCGATCACATAGTATTGGAAGCTTTGCGGGTCCAGGGCGAACTGGACGTTGCAGCCGCCTTCGATGTTCAGGGCCCGAATGATCTTCAGCGAAGCGGAGCGCAGCATTTGGTACTCTCGATCGGACAGCGTTTGGCTTGGCGCCACCACGATGCTGTCCCCGGTATGCACGCCGACCGGATCGAAGTTCTCCATGTTGCAGACGACGATGCAGTTGTCGTTCGCGTCGCGCATCACTTCATATTCGATCTCCTTCATACCCGCGATCGATTTCTCGATCAGGCATTGTCCGATCGGGCTATAGCGGATCCCCGAAGCCACCGTCTCCTTCAGCTCTTCGGCGTCCGCGCAAATCCCACCGCCGGTGCCGCCGAGCGTGTAAGCCGGACGGACAATGACCGGATAGCCGATCTCATCCGCGAATTTCAGCGCTTCTTCGACCGAAGTGATGATCGTGCTTTCCGGCACCGGCTGTTCCAGTTCCCGCATTAGCTCGCGGAACAGATCGCGGTCTTCCGCTTTCTCGATCGAGGTGAGCTGCGTTCCGAGCAGCTTCACATTTTCCCGCTCCAGCACCCCGGCGCGGGCCAGTTCAACCGCCATATTGAGGCCGGTCTGCCCGCCGAGGGTCGGGAGCAATCCGTCCGGGCGTTCCTGACGGATGATTTGCGTCACGAAATCCAGAGTGATCGGTTCGATATATACTTTATCCGCCATATTGGTATCGGTCATGATCGTGGCCGGGTTGCTGTTGATCAGCACCACCTCGACGCCTTCCTCCTTCAGCGCCTGGCAGGCCTGGGTGCCGGCGTAATCAAACTCCGCCGCCTGCCCGATAACGATCGGACCGGAACCGATGACGAGGATCTTCTTGAGTTCTTTGTTGATCGGCATGTTATAGTGCTCCTTTCGCTGCGGCCACCAGTTCGGCTTGACGCGGTTTTTGCGGGTTAAGCCGTTTGTGTTCGCGGATCATCTCGATGAACCGGTCGAACAGGTAACTGTTATCATGCGGTCCCGGGGCCGCCTCCGGGTGATATTGAACCGAGAAGGCCGGATATTTGAGGTGTTTGACCCCCTCGACCGTTTTGTCATTGTTGTTGATATGCGTTACCGCGAGGTCTGTTCCTTTAAGCGAAGCTTCGTTCACCGTGTATCCGTGGTTCTGCGATGTGATGAAGCACCGGCCGCTTTCCAGCTCCTTGACCGGGTGGTTGCCGCCCCGGTGTCCGAATTTCAGCTTTTCCGTGTCCGCGCCGCAGGCCAGGGCCAGCAGCTGATGTCCCAGGCAGATGCCGAAGATCGGATACTCGCCGAGCAGCTCGGAGATCATGTTCACGGCATACGGTACATCCTTCGGATCCCCGGGTCCGTTGGAGAGCTGGATCCCGTCCGGATGAAGGCGACGGATTTCCTCGGCCGTCGTATCGTGCGGTACGATCACGACGTCGCAATCCCGTTTGTTCAGCTCGCGGAGAATGCCGCTTTTCGCCCCGAAATCGACGAGCACGATCCGCTCCTTCGAGCCAGGGCTGCTGTAGACGCTCTGTGTCGAGGTCCGCGCAACCTGGTTGCGCAGCTCGTCGATGCTGGTCGAGGCCATAATATCCTGAAGCTCGGCCAGCGATTTCGTCGACGTCGTCAGAATCCCTTTCATCGTTCCGTACTGGCGGATAATCCGGGTCAGCATGCGCGTGTCGATATCGCAAATTCCCGGGATACCGTATTCCTTTAGCAAATCTCCCAAGTTGTACTGCGCCCGCCAATTGCTTGGCGTCGGCTCATAGCGGCGGACGACGAATCCGTGAATCGACGGGGCGATCGATTCGAAATCGTCGCGCGAAATCCCGTAATTCCCGATCAGCGGAAACGTCATCGTCACGATTTGTCCGCAGTAAGAAGGATCAGACAATACTTCTTGATATCCTGTAATTCCCGTATTAAAAACGACTTCGCCGGTCTTCTCCGCTTCCGCGCCGAATGATGTTCCGGTAAACAGCGTGCCGTCTTCCAACAACAATCTTGCCTGCATCCTGCAGCACTCCTTTTGCATCTATAATTAGAGGTTGTCAAAGTCAACCTTCCCGTAAATTGTACTTACGCCAGACTCTTGATATATTCGAAATTTACTCGCTCCAAATCACTTTGCCCGCCACGATCGTCGTCACCGGCCAGCCTTTCAGCTTCCAGCCGCCGAACGGCGTGTTGCGTCCCTTGGAAGCAAACTCCTCGGGATTCACTTCCTTTTCTTTCTCCAGGTCGACGATGGTCAAATCGGCCGGCGCCCCGGCCTCAAGACGGCCGGCGCTGAGGCCGAATACGCGGGCCGGGTCCGCCGTCATCCGTTTAACCAGCATATCGAGGCTCCAACGGCCCGAAGCTACGAACTTCGTATAAAGCAGCGGGAAGGCCGTTTCGAATCCGACGATGCCGAACGGGGCGAGCTGCATGCCCCTGGCTTTCTCCTCCGCGCTGTGCGGAGCGTGGTCCGTCACGACCATGTCGATCGTGCCGTCCTCGAGCGCCTGAATGCAGGCCTCCACATCCCGCTTGGAGCGCAGCGGCGGGTTCATCTTCCAGTTGGCGTCGAGTCCCGGAATATCCTCCTCCGACAGCAGCAGGTGATGCGGGCAAACCTCGGTAGTAACGTTGATCCCGATCTCCTTCGCCTGGCGGATCAGCCGAATCGATTGCTCCGTGCTGACATGGCACACGTGGTAGTGAACCCCGGTCGCTTCCGCCAGCAGAATATCCCGGCCGACATGAATCGCCTCCGATTCGTTCGGAATCCCCTTCAGTCCGTGGCGCTTGGCAAATTCGCCCTCGGCTACCGGAGCACCTTCGACCAGGGAATTGTCTTCGCAGTGCGCGATGATCGTCATGCCCAGCGAAGCGGCCAAAGCCATCGCGTCCTTCATCGTCTGCGCGGTCTGCACGCCTACGCCGTCGTCGGTGAATCCGATCGCTCCCGCCGCTTTCAGGGCGGCGAAGTCGGTGAGCTCGCGGCCCTGCTCGTTCTTCGTAATCGCTGCATAGGGCAGGACGTTGACGAGACCGGCTTCCTGCGCTTTCTCCAGCACCAGCGATACGATTTCGGGACTGTCCGTCACCGGCTTGGTGTTCGGCATGCAGGCGATCGTCGTATATCCGCCCTTGGCCGCCGAGCGGGAGCCGGTTTCGATCGTTTCTTTATGTTCGAATCCCGGCTCTCGCAAATGGACGTGCATGTCGATAAATCCTGGCGTTACCAGCTTGCCCGCGGCGTCGATCACCCGCGTGTCCTCTCCGAAAGCTCCCGCATCCGGTACCGAATCCATAGCTGCGATTTGCTTAATCACGCCATCCTCGGCCGTGATTGTTTTGATTTCCAACTGTCCTTCGTCGTTCAGGACGCTTGCGTTATGAATGATAAGGCGCATTTGCCGAAACCTCCGCTTTGCTCTATTTAAAGACGTTCAAGTATGAGTTCAGATAATTTATCAAGTCATCGGCATCAATTCGGCTGATTATTTCATTGCTCTTTCCATAACCGCCATCCGGATCGGCACACCGTTCGACATCTGGGCGAAAATCCGCGATTGCGGGTGTTCGACCACGGCGTCGTCGATTTCCACATTCCGGTTCACCGGAGCCGGGTGCATGATAAGTACATGCGGGAGCAGCTTTGCCGCCCGTTCCTCGGTCAGCCCGTATTCCAGCCGGTATTGATCCGGCGATTTCAACAGGCCCTCGGCATGGCGCTCCAGCTGCACGCGCAGCATCATGACCACATCGGCGCAGAGCGCTTCGTCCATCGGCACATAAGGAGCATACTCGGCGAGCTCCGGCGCCTGCATACTCGCCGGGGCGCACAGCTTGACCTGCGCCCCCAGCTTTCGCAGCGCCCACAGATTGGAACGCGCTACCCGGCTGTGTTTAATGTCCCCGATGATGGATACGTTCAGCCCTTTTAAGTCTCCGAAGTGCTTTTTCATCGTATACAAATCGAGCAGCGCCTGGGTCGGATGCTCATTGTTTCCGTCGCCCGCATTGACGAGAGGCACGGACACCTTGGTAGCGAGCTCGGCCAGTACGCCGACCGGCTTCAACCGGATCACGCCGGCGTCGATGCCCATCGATTCCAGGGTACGCACCGTATCATAAATCGACTCGCCCTTCTCCACACTGGATGCTGCGGCCGCGAAATTCAGCACCTGCGCACCGAGTCTTTTTTCCGCCATTTCGAAGGAGAAGCGGGTTCTTGTGCTGTTTTCAAAAAACATATTGGCGACGAAACGGTCTTTCAGGACGGGAGTCACCTTCTCATCCCGGCTTTCCCAGTAAGCGGCGCGGTCCAAAATCGACATGATCTCCCCGGCGCTAAGCTCTTTGAGCCCCAGTAAACTGTGCTCTTTCAATGCGGATGCGGTCATCGTCATGTCATTGTCCCTCCCGCGCTTGCAAGATCCGGACCTCGTCGGAGCCGTCGCTTTCTTCCAGCAGCACGCCGATTTCTTCGGACTTGGAGGTCGGCACGTTTTTGCCGATGTAATCCGGGCGGATCGGCAGTTCCCGGTGCCCCCGGTCTACAAGGACGGCGAGCTGAATCGATTCCGGCCGGCCCGCATCGATGAGGGCGTCCATCGCGGCGCGGATCGTCCGGCCCGTATATAGAACGTCGTCCACCAGAATGACCTTTTTGTTATGAACATCTACAGGAACGTCCTTCCGCTCGGCTTCTCGCCGCTCGGCGGGGAGATCGTCGCGGTAATAGGTGACGTCAAGCTCAAACCAGGGAATCGATGTCCCTTCGATATTTTCCAATCGTTCGGCAAGCCGTTTGGCCAGGAATACGCCCCGCGTTTTGATACCGGCCAGAACACAGCCTTCAACACCGCTATTGCGTTCGATGATTTCATGGGCGATTCTCGTCAGAGCGCGGCGTACAGCCATTTCATCCATAATAATACGACTCTCGGTGCTCACTTAAATCTGCCTCCTCGGGATTATTATTATCCAGCATCCGTGATAGGCCACAAAAAAACTCCTTGCCTGATCCAGGCAAGGAGTCTTAGTCACAGTTCGAACCATGACTGTCATGTCGATATCAGGGTACGCATCGCCGCAGCAATAAGCGTAGGTTCTCCCTGCATCTTCATTCACGTTACCTTGCCAGCCTCACGGGACTGAATTAAAGGTGCTATTGATTTACATGAATTATGACAGAATACGTTCGGCCTGTCAAGACAGTCGGCCCTGGATATGTGTTCCTGTTCAAAAAGGCAATGGAATTATCTAAATGAGTCCTTGAGATTTTATTAGTTATAAATATACACCATATCTCATATTTATTCAATCCGATTTTTTGGATGCATGTTCCGATATAAAAAAACGCCCGGCGCTTGGCCGGACGGTTTATAGATGAAGAAAGAATATTTTCTCAATAAAACACATTAAAATACAAACTTGACCTCGCCCAAACGTCGTTTGATTTCCGCGATCACGCGTCTTTCCTCTTCAAAGCCCTGCGCCGCAAAGGTAACCGAGAACCTGACAAAATGCCCCGCGTCGTCCCACGGCACTGTCGAGATCAGCTTCTCGCGGATGAGATACTGGGAGAAATCTTCTGCTGTCGTAAAAGTCGGACCTCCCTCAACGCCTTTGGGAATCGCCACGTAGAGGAAGAAAGAACCCTGCGGCTTCTTGGCGCTGAAGCCCAGTTCGTTCAGAGCGTCAACGAGCATATTGTGACGACGGGAATACTTCTCGGCGATTCCTTCCGTAATTTCCGGATGTGCCAAACCGTAGGCGGCCGCCTTCTGGATCGCGATGAATTGCCCGGAGTCGTTGTTGTCCTTCACATCGCTGAATGCCTTGACGATCAGCGGGTTGCCGGCCACAAAGCCGATTCTCCAGCCCGTCATATTGTAGGACTTCGACAAGGAATGGAGCTCGACGCCCACATCCTTCGCTCCCGGCACGGAGAGGAAGCTGAGCGGTTTCAAACCGTCATATGTCAAAGCCGCATACGGCGCGTCATGAACGACGACGATATTGTATTTTTTCGCCCATTCCACCACTTCCGTGAAAAATTCCACGGTCGCGCTGGCGCCGGTCGGATTGTTCGGGTAGTTCAGATAAATCATTTTCGCCTTGCGGGCGATATCTTCCGGGATGGAAGAGAGATCCGGCAGGAAATGGTTCTCCTCCGTCAGCGGAACGGTGTACACTTCCCCGCCCAAATATTTCGTATGCGTCCCCATGATCGGGTACCCCGGTACGGTGATGATCGTAATATCTCCCGGATTGATAAAGCAGGACGGCAGCATGGCCAGCGCCGGCTTCGAGCCGATGGAATGGACGATTTCCGTGTCCGGGTCGATCCCGTCCACGCCGAATACTTCGTGCAAGTACCTGGCCGCCGCGACTTTGAATTCGGGAATTCCGTTGTCCGCATATCCGCGGTTCTCCGGCTTGGCCGCTTCCTCGGCCAGCTTCGCCACGATGCCGGCATCCGCCATTTCGTCGGGCTCGCCGACGCCCATATCGATCAATTCCACATCCGGAAAATCTTTTTTGGCCGCCGCTTTCGCCCGTTTGATCTTTTCGAATTTATAAATAGCGGTGTCTTTTCCGTAATTTGCGCCGCCGATCCGGTCCGCGAATTGCTGCTGAATATATGTTTCCTGATAGAGTTCGATACTCATTAAAAGCCCATCTCCTTCTTCAAAATCTCCCTTTTTAATATGCTGGAATTCAAGTTTTTAGAGAATGGATTAATCACCAGATCGTTTGTACTTTTCCACTAAGAGTAAAGAATGCGCTGTAAACCTATATGCAATAAAAAAAGCATCCTTGGCTTTATCATGAGATTAATTACATGATTGTACCAAAGATGCGGCTTTATACTTTTTGATTCATTAATATATTTTCAAAATCAGCGGTTGCGCAGAGCGTGCAGCACTTCTTCCATATCGTCCGGGATCGGCGCGCTAAACTCCAGATATTCACCGGTCGTGGGATGAACGAACCCCAAAACGGCGGCATGCAGCGCCTGGCCATCCATCTTGATCCCTTTGCTCCGCCCGTACAACGGGTCGCCGACCAGCGGATGCCCGATGAATTTCATATGGACTCGGATCTGATGGGTTCTTCCGGTTTCCAGCTTCAGCTCCAGCAGCGTATAATCGCCAAAGCGCTCGACCACGTGAAAATGTGTGACCGCCTCCTTGCTGTTTCGCTCGATGACGGTATACATTTTGCGGTCCTGCGGATCGCGCCCGATCGGCGCGTCGACCGTCCCTTGGTCATGGCTTACATTGCCGTGAACGAGCGCAAAATATTTGCGGGTGACCGAATGCTCTTTAAGCTGTGCGGCCAGCGAAGCATGGGCCTTGTCGTTCTTGGCGGCCATGAGCAGCCCCGAGGTGTCTTTATCGATCCGGTGAACGATACCGGGACGCAGTTCCCCGTTAATCCCCGACAGGTCCTTGCAATGGAACATCAAGGCGTTTACCAGGGTTCCCGATGCGTGCCCCGGTGCGGGATGCACCACCATGCCCCGCACTTTGTTGACCACGATTACGTCCCCGTCCTCATAATAAATATCAAGCGGGATATCCTCCGGAACAATCTCCGCCGGTTCGCTTTCCGGAATCGTCAGGGAGACGAAATCGCCCTCGGACAGCTTGTAATTGGCCTTAATCGGCGCCCCGTTGACAAGCACATCGCCGCGCTCGATCCATAGCTGGATCTGGCTGCGCGAATACTCCTCGCCCACCTGCTCTTTAATGTGCTTATCGATCCGTTCCTTGGCCGACGCGGCATCCGCCGTCCATTCTGCTTGTCCGTCTTCGATGTCAATAAAAGGCTTCTCAGTGTTCATACTTGCTCCTCTTGTTTGCTTTCGGACGGCTGGCGCTTTTCTCTGCGGATTTCCAGCAGGGAATCCAGTACGATCAAAGCGACTCCGACCACGATGCAGGAATCGGCGACATTAAAGATCGGGAAGGTATAGCTGCCGAAATTAAACTGCAAAAAGTCGACAACCTCGCCGGTCAGCGCCCGGTCCAGAAAATTGCCGACGGCTCCGCCCAGCACAAGCGAGAGCGCGGTGGGCAGCAGCTTGTTCGCGCCCGATTTGATCTTCAGCAAATACCAGACGATCCCTATCACAACCACCGTCGTGACAACGATAAAAAACCAGCGCTGCCCCTCCAAAATGCTAAAGGCGGCGCCCGTGTTCCGATGCGATGTTATCAGGAAGAAGTTGCCGATGACCGGGATTTGTTCCCCGATCGTCAGACCCGTAGCAATCAGATACTTCGTTCCCTGGTCAATTAAAAACAGAATCAATGCGATAACAAAATAAATCACGCGGAAAGTCACCTCGTTTTTTCGATAGCTGCCGAAGCATTCGGTCGGCAGAAATAACCACATGTAGGACCTGTATATTGTAGCACAGCCGCAATTCGCCCGTCCATTAAGCGAAAGGAATTTCCTTAGGTAAAACGTCATACATTTGCGCAAAATAGCTTTACGTTGTCATACCCAAGCCGGATATGTACCCGAAAGGAGATGCGCTATGTCTCATTTGAACAAACAGCAATTGTCAGAGCTAAAAAGCGAGCTGGAAGCCGCACGTCAGGAAATTTCCGCCAGGCTTGAGGAAAAGGAGCATTACGGGCTCCGCGGTTCCCTGCGCGACAATACGAGCGAGCTGTCCGCCATCGACAACCATCCCGGCGACGTCGGCTCCGAGATGTTTGAACGCGGCAAGGATCTGGCGCTCAATGAACATGACGAGCTGCGGCTGACCCGGATTGACGGGGCGCTCGAACGAATCGAAGCAGGGACCTACGGCTTCTGCGAAACCTGCGGCCAGCCGATCGGCTTCGATCGGCTTCAGGCCGTGCCGGAAACGTCTTACTGCAAGGAGCACAGCCCGCAATCTTTCGTGTCCGCCAGCCGCCCGGTGGAAGAGCAATTCCTCGCGCCGCCGTTCGGCCGAACCAGTCTGGACGAGCTTCAGGATCAGAACGGCTTCGACGGCGAGGACGCGTGGCAGATCGTCGAAAGCTTCGGCACGTCCAATACGCCCGCGCTCGCCGAGGATAACGAAATCGACGATTACAACGATATGGAGATCGAAGCTTCCGGTGAGCTCGACGGGTTTGTCGAACCTTACGAGTCGTTCGTCGCCACCGATATTTACGGGCAGAACGCGTGTTTTTACCGCAACGGCGTATACCGTAAACATATGAAAGCCACCCGGCACCTGGAAAGTGAAGATTCGCTGGGCACGGGATCTAATAAGTATTAAGCTCGAGCTGCCTTTGCACGATGCGCACGATGTCGGCGATATAGTCGCCGATGATCGGCAGATTCAAAGCCCCAAGTATCTGAAGCACATAAATGATCGTCGCGGCAAAAAAAGTAAAACCGATCGCGATCCCGACACCCCTGGCCGTTCCGGACAGCACATTCAGCCAGATCAAGCGCCACGGCCGGTTGAGCAGCTGCGTATACTCGGTAATTCTGGATTTCTCCAGCTCCCGGGTCCAATTCAGCATCAGCCGGTATATGGCGCTAATCTGCTCTTCGGAGGTTACCGGGGGTGCGCTCTGAGTCCACCGCTCCTCCTCATCCGCCCGTTTCTGCGCTTTCCTGTTCCATATACTACGCTTCACCCGGCACCTCCTCTAGCAAAATGAAACGAGCCGGGGCGGCCTCTTTCTGAAATGAAGAATGCCGCACCCAAGCTCGTTTCTTCTTGGTTGCTTCTAGTATGGCCTCCGGGCGTACCCGTCATACTCTATAGGATGGTAACCGTAGTGCCTAACTCTTATCGTTTACTCCCGATAACCCGTGGCTGGTACAGTACGGATTACGCCTGAATATAAACGCCGATCTTCTTGCTGCCCAAATCCACGGCTTCCGCTTGACCCTCCGCCGTTCCGAAGGATACATCTTTAAGCAGCACATTTTCTTTCAGCACATGCTCATACGCTTCGATGGCCGCCTTCAGCTCATCGTCAACATCCAGCGTCAGATGCACCCTTTGCTCGATCGGCAGGTCGAGCTTTTTGCGCGTATCCTGCACGGCGCGGACCACTTCGCGCACCCAGCCCTCTTGCTCCAGCTCGGGCGTGATGTCGGTGTTCAGCGCAACGGTGATACCGTAGCCGGAAGCGGAAGCAAAGCCGGCTTTGGCCTGCTTCTCGATCAGAAGTTCCTCCGCCGTCACGGACAGTTCTTCGCCTTCCGGCGAGGTCACATTGACGACGCCGTTCTCGACGATACGGCGCGTTTCCTCAGCAGGCAGGCCTTTGAGGAAGCCTTGCAGGAAACCGACGTTTTTGCCGTATTTCTTGCCGGCGACTTTCAGATTCAGCTTCAGCGTAAAATCGACGAACCCGCTGTCGCTGGTTTCGATATCGATCGCCTTGACATTGATCTCGTCCTTGATAATCTCCTCGTACTCGGCAACGGCAAACTCGCGGTCCATCGAGACGATCAGGCTCGACAGCGGCTGACGCGTCTTGATGCCCGTCTCGTTGCGGACATTGCGCGCCAGCTCGACGATTTGCCGGGCGCTCTCCATATCGGCTTCCAGCGCGGCATCGATCAGCGATTCGTCGGCTACAGGGAAATCGGCCAGATGCACGCTTTCTCCGCCGCCCAGGTTCGTGTAAATATCCTCGGACAGCATAGGCGTAAACGGCGCCATCAGCTTGGACAGCGTAAGCAGTACATGCACCAGGGTTTGGTACGCGGACACTTTGTCCTCGCCAAGACCGCTGCCCCAGAAGCGGTCGCGCGAACGGCGGATATACCAGTTGCTCAGCTCGTCGATAAAGTTCTCGATCGCCTGCGATGTATTGACGAAATCGTTCACGGGCAACCCTTTGTCGACCAGCAGAATCAGGCTATTGAGCCGCGACAGAATCCAGCGGTCCAGCTTGTTGACCGACGGACGGTAAGCGTGTTCCTCCGGCTTGTAGCCGTCGATACCCGCATACAGGGTAAGGAACGCATGCGTATTGACGAGCGTATCCACCACTTTGGATTTCGCTTCCGCCACGATTCCTTTGGAGAACCGCTTGTTGTTCCACGGCGCGCTGTCGGACAAGAGAGCCCAGCGGAACGCATCGGTGCCGAATTCCTTAATGATATCCCAAGGATCGATGACATTACCCTTGGATTTGGACATCTTCTGGCCGTTTTCATCCAGCACAAGCCCCGTCGCAATGACGGCTTTATACGGCGCCTTGCCCGTAAACAGCGTCGAGACGGCCAGCAGGCTGTAGAACCAGCCGCGCGTCTGGTCGATCCCTTCGCAGATCATGTCTGCCGGGAACTGCTGTTTGAATGTGTCCTCGTTTTCGAACGGGTAATGATGCTGCGCGAACGGCATCGAGCCGCTGTCGAACCAGACGTCGATCACTTCGCTCGTCCGCTCCATAACTCCGCCTTCGCAATGCGGGCAATGGACCTTCACCTCGTCGACATAAGGCTTATGCAGTTCGAGGTCAGGGCTAACTTCGCCTACCGCGTGAGCGCGAAGCTCTTCGGAGCTATGCGGCGCGAACTGTCCGCCACAGTCAGGGCAGACCCAGACATTTAGCGGGGTGCCCCAATAGCGGTTCCGGCTGATGTTCCAGTCAACAAGCTCTTCGAGGAACTTGCCGAACCGGCCTTCGCGGACATGGCCCGGAAACCATTCGACCGAATTGTTGTTGGCGATGAGCTGATCCTTGACGGCCGTCGTTTCGATAAACCAGCTTTCCATCGCATAGTACAGCAGCGGGGATTTGCAGCGCCAGCAGAACGGGTAGCTGTGCTCGTATTTTTCCTTGCTGTATAGCGTTCCTTGCTCAGTCAGCAGTTTGACGATATCCAGATCGCAATCCTTCACGAAGCGTCCGGCAAAATCGGTTACCGTATCCGTGTAACGGCCCTGTCCATTGACTACGCTGACAAAGGAGATGCCGTTCTCCCGGCAGGTCTTGTAGTCGTCTTCCCCGTGCGCCGGCGCCATGTGTACGATCCCTGTACCGCTGGCATCCGTAACGAACGAGGCTCCGACGATGACATTCACTTTATCCGCCTTGATATAGCTAAACGGTGGAGTGTATGTCTTGCCGACCAGCTCGGAGCCTTTCAGGAACGATTCCACGCTGTAATCGCCCTTCATCACTTTCTCGACCAGGTTTTTGGCGACGATATAAACGCCGTCCTCTTGCTTGACTCTCGCATATTCCATATCCGGATTGACCGCCAGAGCGACGTGGGCGGGCAGCGTCCAAGGCGTCGTCGTCCAGGCAAGCACATATTCGCCCGTGCCGTCGAGCTTGAATTTCGCCGTCGCGCTAAGGTCCTTCACATCCTCATACCCTTGCGCCACTTCGTGGGAGCTGAGCGAGGTCTGGCAGCACGGGCAATACGGGCTGACCCGGTGGCCGCGGTACAGCAGCCCTTTGTCGTGAATCGTCGCCAGGATGTTCCATACGCTTTCGATATAATTATTGTCGAGCGTAATGTACGGGTTATCAAGATCGGTCCAGTACGCGATCGCTTCGGTAAATTCACGCCATTGCTTTTCGTAATCGAATACGCTGGCTTTGCACTTTTTGATGAAGGCTTCGACGCCGTAATTCTCGATCTCCTGCTTGCCGGAGATGCCGAGCGCCTTCTCCACGCCGAGCTCGACGGGAAGGCCGTGCGTATCCCAGCCCGCTTTGCGGACGACCCGGAAACCCTTCATCGTCTGATAGCGGCCCACAAAGTCTTTGATGACCCGACCAAGCACATGGCCGATATGCGGCAAACCGTTGGCTGTCGGCGGCCCTTCGTAAAACACATAGTTCGGACGACCTTCGCGGTTTTCGATACTCCGCTTAAATGTGTTCTCGTTGTTCCATTTGCTTAAAATACGCAAGTCCCGGGTGCGGGCATGCTCTTTGACATCGACTTTTTTCATCTTCTCGTTACTCCTTCTCTAAAATCTGGCGAACCGAATTGAGCTGTATCCATATCGATTCAAACAAAAAAAGCCCCGCCCCAAAAGGGACGAGACTTGTGCTCGCGTTACCACCCTAATTCCATGCAATCCATTGTATATCAACCTTCGGACGGCATGGCACCTTATTTCCCATACGCTTCATATGGGTCCGGTATAACGGCCGGCTGCCGGCATAGCTTACACTTTCTTAAGGAAATTCAGCTAGGCTTCTCCGGGACGATATTCCGTCGGCGTCTTGAACGTTGGCTTTCAGCGGGATGCCAACTCTCTGGGGAACAAAAACTGCCGCGTACTGCTTCCCATCATCGAATCATTATTAAGTATGTTATTATTTATAACTTATCTGCACAGGGAATGTCAACCCGGGCGGAGCCCCGCATTAATATATTTCTTTGACTTCCCGGTCGTGATCCTGCTCATAACGGTCGCGGCTATCGAGCGACTCCCAGCCGTCCTGGCTCAGCAAATCGAGTTGGGCTTCCACCAGCGTGCGGAAACGAGCGCGGTAGATGGATGCCTGTTTCTTTAATTCCTCGACTTCCATCGCGATTTTGCGGGATTTCGCCAGCGATTCGTTAACGATCCGGTCCGCGTTCTTCTCGGCTTCCTTAACGATTAGTTGCGCTTCCTTCTTCGCGTTGTTCTTGACCTCGTCGGCCGCTTCCTGGGCGACGATGATCGTCTTGCTCAAGGTTTCTTCGATATTGGCGAAATGATCCAGCTTCTCCTGCAGCGACAACAACTGGTTGTGCAGCTCCTTGTTCTCCCGGATCACGATTTCGTAGTCTTTGATGACCTGGTCAAGGAA
Source organism: Paenibacillus haidiansis (assembly GCF_036553665.1). Lineage (NCBI taxonomy): Bacteria > Bacillati > Bacillota > Bacilli > Caryophanales > Paenibacillaceae > Paenibacillus > Paenibacillus haidiansis. Next base: position 477,051 of record NZ_JAZHPZ010000001.1, read on the forward strand.
TTCGTTCACCTCGTCCTCATCATAGCCGCGAATGCGTCTGGAGAACTCCTTGTTATGTATGTCCAGCGGTGTTAATGGCATGATCCGCACCTCCTAATATACTTGAACTTCCTCACCGGAAGACATAAACTCGCATTTAATCGTAGGTAGTTAAATTCGACAGGAATTGCCGATCTCCTGCAAGGTCTTCACACAAATTTGCCGATTTTGACACGGAGTCTGCCTTTCTTCGTCATCCCTTCGCTCTCCAGCACCTTAAACCGGCCGAATCCTTGCAAAGCGACAATATCTCCGGCTTTCAGCAGTTTGGACGGATCCTCCTCCGTTCTCCAGTTTACCCGGCAGCGCCCGGCTTTGATCGGAATCAGCACCTTGCTCCGGCTCAGCCGGAATACATCGCCGGCAATTCCGTCCAAACGTAAAGAAGCCACCGTTAAATCCAGCGGCTCAAGCTCGGCTTCCGTCGTTTTCAGCGAGTCCAAATTCAAGATGTCGGTCATCACGCTCACCCGGTGCACCTGATGCAGATTCATGCTGATAAACGGAGCGATCTCCTCCGCGACGATAATATGACAGCCGTCTTCGCGGACATGGATGTCTCCAATCTTCTCCCGCTTTAATCCAAGCCCGAGAATGGCGCCCAAATAATCTCCATGCTGCAAAGTGGCCAGCCTTTGATCCTCCGAAGTGACGCTCAGCACCTTAATACCCATCGGTTCGGCGTCCAAGTCCCGGTAATCGGGGGCGATAAGCCCGCGCCGGCGCTCCGCTCCATCGTAACCGCCGTCGAGCCTTAAAGCAACGTCGGGATGGCGGTTCACCAACGATTGCAGGATGAAGGACTGCCGCGGATCAAGGAAATCGCTCAGCTTGACCTCGTGATAATCCCCGGCATTAACCACCCATTCCCAGGCCCGGTCGACGAATGGCCGCTCCTCCGGTTTGAAATGTTCATAGATGTCGGTCCGCATACTTCAATCACCCGACAAAAATATATTTCAGCACACTGCTAAGCCCAACCGCTGCCAGTCTTAGCACAAACAAGGCAATGATCGGAGAAAAATCAATCATGCCCATGAGCGGCGGGATAAACCGCCGGAACGGAGCCAGAAACGGTTCGACCAATTTGCCGAGCAACTCGCCGATAAAGCTCTCGCGAACGTTCGGCAGCCAGGACATTAGAATATAAATAATGATCATTGTCGAGTAGATGTTTAATAGAAGCGCGATAATATTGTCGATTGCGTATCCCAAGCTGACTTCACCTCATTCTGTTGTAATCTAGATCATCGGTCAGTATTTCCGAAATCGCACCCTGAATTTCCACGGTATCCGGCGTGCACAGAAAAATATTGCCGCCGATTTTGGAAATGCTGCCGCTCAGCGCATAAATCGTGCCGCTCAGGAAATCGATAATCCGCATCGCCTGGTCGTTGCGCACCCGCTGCAGGTTGACCACGACGCTCCGGTGGGAACGCAAATGATCCGCGATCTCTTGGGCTTCATCGTAAGAGCGCGGTTCGTAAAGAATCACTTTGACGTTCTTTTGCGAATGAATGCTGACCACATTGCTCCCTCTTTGATTTCTACGCGTTTCAAAGCTCGGGGTTTCAAATTCAGGTTCATCTCGCTCGGCAAAATTTTCCCGCTCCACGATTTCTTCCTCTTCCTGCAGGCCCAAGAAGTTCATAAACCGGTTCATTACTCCCATTACGTCTCTTCCCCTTTCCCTACTAAAAGAGTCCCGAGGCGCACCCAAGTCGCCCCTTCTTCCACCGCCACTTCAAAATCGCCCGACATACCCATGGACAATTCGGTCAGGGGCTCATTCGTGACGCCCTTGGCGTTCAACTCGTCCCGCAATTCCCTCAACCCGCGGAAAACCGGCCTAGTCAGTTCGGGATCATCGCTTTCCGGCGCCATCGTCATCAGGCCAACGATCTTCACATGCGGAAATTGCGCGGCTTCCCTCAGGAAAGCTTCGGCCTCTTCCGGCTTGATCCCCTGCTTCGAAGCCTCGCCGGAGACATTGACCTGCAAAAACGCCTTCACTTCCGCTCCGGTCGCGGCGGCCCGCTTGTCCAGCTCCTGGGCCAGCGACAGCCGGTCCAACGAATGAATATATGCAAACTTTCCTACGATATCCTTGACCTTTCTGCTTTGGAGATGGCCGATAAAATGCCAGATCCCCTGTCCGCCGAGCGCTTCCCATTTCGGCACCGCTACGCCCGGGCGGTTCTCTCCCAAATGGAGGATGCCGCTCTCCAGCACGGAACGCGTTATCTCGATCGATACATATTTGGTCACGGCGATCACCCGCACCTCCGCGGGATTTCTCCCGCTGCGGCCGCAGGCCGCCTCAATCCGTTCTTGTACATGTTGTATCCGTTCTTGAAGCGACAAGAAGGATCACCTACCTTTCAAACCAACCCAGCTCGCCATCCGCCCGGTTACCCCGCTATGCTTGCGGTAAGAGAAAAACCGGTCGCTATGGCAGCTTGTACACCATGATGTACATTCGATATGCGTCGGCAATATTCCTGCTTTTATCATAATAATTCGATTCATTTCTTTCAAGTTCAGCATCGTTCGGCCCTCGTGCGGCGAAGGCGCTGCGACTGACGGCTCCCATTCCCCGCTAAGGATTCCCGCGAACGCTTCCCGCACTTTAACCATTACGCGTTCGTCAACTTCGTAGCAGCATGCGCCGATACTCGGACCGATCGCCGCCCGGATATCGCTTCTGCGGCTTCCGTATTCCCGTTCCATCCTGTCGATGACCGCCTCCGATATCCGGCCGACGGTGCCCTTCCAGCCCGCGTGGGCCAAACCGACGGCCCGGTTCACGGGATCGAGGAAGTACAGCGGCACACAGTCGGCGTAGAAGGAGGCCAGCAGCACGCCCGGCACGTTCGTGACCAGTGCGTCCGTGTCCTGAAAAGCGCCGGCCCGGTCCGCGAGCCCTTTCCCGCGGTCAGCGGCCGCGACGGCGGCGACGGCGGTGCCGTGGATCTGTTCACCGCAGGTCCACGCCTCCGGCGCGAATCCCAGCGCCGATGCGAGCCGGCGCCGGTTCTCCAGCACCGCCTCCGGGTCGTCGCCGACATGAAGCGCCAGGTTCAGGCTGTCATAAGGGCCTTCGCCGACCCCGCCGGCACGTCCGGTAAATCCCGCACTAATCTCCGGGACAAGATTATTCCATGCGGCAATTTCATACCGCTCCGGCAATTGCTGTATAGGATTCCTAATAAACGGCTCCATGATCCATCTCCCCTTGATGTTCGGTTATCTCTACGACCAGTTTACCATAACATTTAAAATGGCGCGTCAGTGACGGACCTTTATCCCCGCCGCTCCGCGCGTCCGTCCTTGTCGATATAGACGGTTGTTTCGTACGTTTGCGGCCGCTGCTCCCTAAGCTCCTCCATTTTAACCAGCACGACATCAGAGCCGATCTTCACGATATTTTTCCACGGGATAATCAGATCGCTGCCACCGCCGAAAAGGCCGAGGAATTTCCCGCCAACCGGCACGACGATCGCCTCGATCACGCCCTGCTTCATATCCAGCTCCAAATCGCTGATATGTCCGAGCCGCTTTCCGTCAACCACGTTAATGACATCCTTCGTTTGAAAATCGGAGATTTTCATGCTCGCCCGAACCACATTTTCCATCCCGCTCGCCCCCTGTCAGCCGAATGCTATCATCCCTTTACTATATGTTCCGTCCCGGCAAAACATTAAACATACTCAAATCCCCCCTCTACTCATATAATAAAATGCCCGCAAAGCGATGCTCAGTTAAACTAAAAAAGGCCCCGTGAGGGACCTAAGATGGTTACGACTTCACATGTTTCTGCATTTGTAAAATGGCGGATTTCTCGAGTCTGGACACCTGGGCTTGGGAGATGCCGATTTCGTCGGCGACCTCCATCTGCGTTTTGCCTTCGAAAAAACGCATGGAGAGAATCATCTTCTCCCGCCGGCCAAGCCGCTGCATCGCTTCCCGCAGGGCGATTTCCTCGATCCAGGAAACGTCCTTGTTCTTATCGTCGCTGATTTGGTCCATGACATAGATCGGGTCGCCCCCGTCATGATAAATCGGCTCGAACAAGGAGACGGGATCCTGGATGGCGTCCAGCGCGAATACCACGTCCTCCTTCGGCAATCCCAGCGCCTCCGAAATTTCGAAGATCGTCGGTTCCCGCGAATTTTGATTCGTCAGACTGTCGCGCATCTGGAGCGCCTTGTACGCGATATCGCGCAGGCTGCGCGAGACGCGGATCGGGTTGTTGTCCCGCAGGTAGCGGCGGATTTCCCCGATGATCATCGGCACCGCATAGGTCGAAAATTTGACGTTCTGCGATAGATCAAAATTATCGATGGCTTTCATGAGTCCGATGCAGCCGACTTGGAACAGGTCGTCCACATACTCCCCCCGATTGTTGAACCGCTGGATGACACTCAGTACGAGTCTGAGGTTGCCATTCACTAACTTTTCTCTGGCTGATCTTACGTGGTCCTGCTGCAAAGAGTGGAACAATTCACGCATTTCCGTATTGGTTAGAACGGGCAATTTTGAGGTGTCTACACCGCAAATCTCGACTTTGTTTCGGGTCATCAAGTCTTACCTCCCAAGGAGAAACATTAATGATCATTATCTCCCCGGGCTGCATTTTTATTCCTGAAATCGACCCTTGGCCTTGGTCTCTACACCATCTTGTTGAACTCCTTGCGCAGCCGCTTGATGATCCGTTTCTCCAGCCGCGAAATATATGATTGCGAGATGCCGAGCAGATCGGCAACATCCTTTTGCGTCTTCTCGTCGCCGTCGACGAGCCCGAACCTAAGCTCCATAATCATCCGTTCCCGCTCGCTCAGCTTATCGAGCGCCTTATGCAGCAGCTTGCGGTCGACCTGCTCCTCGATGTTGCGATAAATCGTGTCGTTCTCCGTCCCCAGCACATCGGACAGCAGCAGCTCGTTGCCGTCCCAGTCGATATTCAGCGGCTCGTCAAAGGAGACCTCGGTGCGGATTTTGCTGTTGCGGCGCAGGTACATCAGGATTTCATTCTCGATGCAGCGGGAAGCGTACGTCGCCAGCTTGATTTTTTTCTCCGGGTCGAACGTATTTACCGCCTTGATCAGACCGATCGTGCCGATCGAAACCAGATCCTCGATGTTGATGCCCGTATTCTCGAACTTTCTGGCGATATACACGACGAGCCGCAGGTTCCGTTCGATCAGCATCGCACGGATCGCGGCGTCCCCGGACGACAGCCGCTGCAGCAAATACTCTTCTTCCTCGCGCGTCAATGGAGGCGGCAGCGCTTCGCTCCCGCCGATATAATATATTTCTTCGCTTTTCAGTCCGAATAAAAACAACAACCGGTAGTACTGCAGCTGCATCATCATTTTCCACTTTACACGCATGGCTTTCTTCCTCCCATATTACGTTCCCGTATTTCTGTAAGGTGGCGCATCATCATTCCCCGCTCCTGGTGCACAAGCCTCCCCGTCGGTCAGCGCCGGATGTATGATGGCCCGGTAAGCTCCTTCCGCCGACAATCTGCCGGCGTCAAGCCCGATCAGCACCCGGTTGGTCACAAATTCCCGGCCGTCCGCCATAATGCCGACTTCGTCGGGTTTCATCGCGAGCATAAACTGCGAACCTTTATTGATGCCGCGGTAAGGAACCAGCCGCAGGCGGTCGCGCCAAGGGAAAGCTTCGTCCTCGGCGCATTCGAGCAGAAGGTTGTCCGCCTGCATACCGGCCCCCGGTTCCGTCAGCGTATCCGGCAGATAATCCCGAAACAAGGATGTCTCCATCACCATCACCGGCAGGCGGCTGAGCGGATCGGTAAGCTGATTGCCGGTGTCCACCAGGCCGGTGCAGCGCACCTCCGCCTCATCGATTCGAACCCTGACCTCGGCAAAAAAGGAAGCGAGCCTTTCCTGTCTCCGCCTGGACGCCAGCACAAGCCTGAACCAGGCGAGCACGGCGAAAAAAACGACCAGTACGAATACGGCCCCGACCTTAAGCGAAAATTGCATCCCTCCGGTAGCGGTGTAAAAAATGCCGTTCCACAACTCACCGGAATTTTGCATCAAGTAATGGATGCCGAGAATTCCTCCGGCCGCGACAAAGTTGACGATGTAAAACGCCCCTAAATTCCGCAAATAGTTTTGCAGACTGCCAAAGCCGAACGCGATCCATAGCATCGCGACGGAAAAAAGAAACTTTACGATAAAAGTAAACATAAACGACAGTTCCGGCAGGAACATCATTACGACGTAGGACGCCCCGACCCCCGCGGACAAGATCAGCCGCCAGATTGCGGGCTTAAGCTTTCTCATCCATGCGGTTGCGGCCAGCAGGCTGCCGTCGATAAGCAGGTTCATTAAAAAAATCAGATCGAGATAAACGACTATGACCCATCACCTGCCGCCTTATGCTGTTTCTCTATCAGAATTTACTGGTGAAAGCCTTGCAGATGGTTATCAGTATATAGACTTTCATATGTAAAGTCTGTCTAAAATTGAAAGCGGAAGGACACTAATTTTGTCGACCGGGGAGGGTATGGAAATAAAAAAAGACCTTGTCCCAAATTTACGGGACAAGGTCTTCGGGGAAGACTTGCATTTATGAGCGTCAGAAAACTATTCGTTATTATTCCGGCGGTTGCGCAAGAAAGTAGGGATATCCAACTGGTCTCCGGCAGGCTGATTCCCAAACGGTCTCAGCGTGGAAGCCGAAGAGCGGTTATCCTGCGGTTCCGAGACGCCAGGTGCCGGTTTGCGTCCGGGGATGACATTCGGTTTGTTTTCAAAGCCGGTGGCAATGACCGTAACCTTGATCTCTTCCTTCATGTTCTCGTCGATAATCGCGCCGAAGATCATGTTCACTTCCGGATCGGAAGCGGCGATGACGATTTCCGCGGCTTCATTGACTTCGTACAGCGACAGATTCGCGCCGCCGGTAATGTTCATGATTACGCCGCGTGCGCCTTCGATCGACGTTTCCAGCAGCGGGCTCATAATCGCCTTGCGCGCCGCTTCCGCCGCGCGGTTCTCGCCGGTCGCCAAACCGATGCCCATAAGGGCGGAGCCGCGTTCGGTCATGATCGTCTTAACGTCGGCGAAGTCGAGGTTGATAAGGCCCGGTACGGCGATCAAGTCGGAAATGCCTTGCACCGCTTGACGCAGCACATTGTCCGCCTCCCGGAACGCTTCCAGCATCGGCGTTTTCTTGTCGACGATTTCAAGCAGCCGGTCGTTCGGAATAACGATCAGGGTATCGACTTTTTCCTTCAGCGCCTCGATGCCAAGCTCCGCTTGCGAGGAGCGCTTGCGCCCTTCAAACGTAAACGGCCGAGTGACGACCCCGACGGTAAGCGCGCCGCATTCCCGGGCGATTTCCGCAATGACGGGAGCCGCACCGGTTCCGGTGCCGCCGCCCATACCGGCCGTAACGAACACCATATCCGCGCCTTTCAGCGTATTTGCAATCAAATCGCGGGATTCTTCCGCCGCCTTCTTGCCGACTTCCGGATTGGCACCGGCGCCGAGTCCCCGCGTCAATTTATCGCCAATCTGCAGTTTATGCTCCGATTTGGCCAAATGCAACGCTTGGGCGTCGGTATTCACCGTAATGAATTCAACCCCCTGCACGCCATTCTCGATCATCCGGTTCACGGCATTGCTTCCGCCGCCGCCAACCCCAATGACTTTAATTTGAGCCAAGCTCTCCATTTCAAAATCAAATTCCAACATACTATTCCATCTCCCCCTCATTCTCCCGTGAATGGCCCGTCCATCATTTTGGATACAAAATTATATGAATTCGCTGAATAGTTTCTTGAGGCGCTCCATTACGCCGCCGTTCTTCCGGTCCGGCTCCTGCGCCCCGGGCGATTTCGGACGGTTCGCCGTCTTCTTCGGTCCCGCGCTGCGGATGCGAATGTTTCTGATGACCTTATACAGGATGCCTACACCGCCCGTATAACCGGGATCGCGCACGCCGATATAATCGGGCACGGCGATGCGAACGGAAGCCGCAAGCTCTTCCTGGGCGATCTTCAGCAAGCCCGACATGGAGACAGTGCCTCCGGTAAGTATATAACCTCCCGGCTGCTCACTGTAACCAAGCCGCTTGACTTCCTGCTTGATCAGCTGGAAAATCTCCTGAACACGCGGCTCCGCGATCGCGGCCAGATCCTCCTGGGTAAATTCCTTGTCCACATTGCTGCCAATGCGCGTTACCTTAAATGTGACATCGGCCGCGGCATCCTCGATCGACGCGCAGCCATACTTCAGCTTGACCTTCTCCGCCTGGTCGGTCAGCGTACGGAGTCCGTACGCGATATCGTTCGTTATAAATTCTCCCCCAATCGGAAGCGTGGATGTGGCGACAATCGTGCCGCTTTCAAAAACAGCGATCGTCGTTGAACCGGCGCCGATATCCACCAGCACCGAACCCATAGTCTTTTCGTCCTTGGACAAGGCAAGCTGGCCCGCTCCTAAAGATAGGAGCACTAGGTCACGCACCTTAAGTCCCGATTTCTCCACACAGCGAAGCAAATTATGTATCGCCGTTTTGGTGCCTGTGACGATGGTTGCTTCCACTTCGAGGCGAACCCCGATCATTCCCCGAGGATCCTGAATCCCTTCGAGTCCGTCCACGATATATTGCTTGGCCACCACGTCGATAATCTCCCGCTCCGGCGGGATCGCGATGACCTCGGCGGCCTTAAGGACCCGGTCGATATCCTCTTCTCCGATTTCCCGGTCTTCATTTTGAACAGCTACCACTCCGTGGCTCGTTTGGAGTCCGATGTGATTTCCCGAAATGCCGACATATACTTCCGATATTTGAATACCTACCATCCGTTCCGCATGATCCACAGCGCTGCGGATCGATTGTACCGTCTGATCAATATCTACAATCGCGCCTTTGCGAATTCCTTCCGAGTCGGCAGATCCAACCCCAATAATATTAAAGGTTCCATTACTAATTTCCCCAATAATAGCACGAACTTTGGATGTACCGATGTCCAAACTAACAATGATGTCATTGTTGCTCAAGCCCTGGCACCTCCTGTTTCCCATAAAAATAGAATTGCGTTTGTAAAAATGCACTATCTACTTATTCAACGCCGTTTAACCTTTCCCTCTTTTTTCTACAAATTTTTTGGTTTCCATGTTTTACATGAAAATCAATAAAAAAGAGGAAGACAGGAAACGGGCCCATAAAATGTATTTTAACATTGAAATTCACTCGTGAGTAGTATCATTTTCCGCCTCCGAGCCACTTTCGGAGGAAATATAAGGCGTGTAGGTATCGGCCTCAAGCAAAGTCAGCGTTCCCGGGTCCTGGGAATCCATGATCAAGTTCATATACTCCGCTTTATCGGGCAAGACGGAGATCGCGGTGATGATTTCAAAATGCGATCTCGTGTACATTTTGATGCGGTCTGGATAAGACAAGGTCGGTGAAGGCGTAATCTCGGAAATTTCCGAAACGAGCGAATCGGGAATTTGCGCCAGCGTACCGCACAGCTTGGACAACATGGGGTCGTCCGCGCTCCACCCGGTCAAAATCGGCTTCGCTATCGGCATGGAACCGTTCTTCAGCGCGATTTTCGTTCCGTTGGCGAGCATCCCGTTCAAGCTGCCGTCGGAGGAAAGCTCGTAGGCAACGACCGGATATTCCTTGACGATGATTTCGATTTTCCCCGGAAAAGTTTTGTTCACTGTCACATTTTCGACCGATTCGATCCCGGACAGTCTCGCTTCAATTCCGGAAGAGCTTGTCCCGAAAAACGGGGCGCCCTCCTTCAGCCCTGAAATCTCTATCAGTTCGTCGTCCGTTATATAGGTGTTGCCCGCAAAGGAAATCTCCGAAATTTTACTCAGAGAGGAGCGAAAAAATAGGACGCAAAGCAATATAAAAACAAGCAGGAAAAGGATAAGCGCTACCTTGCGGCTGCCTTTCTTCTTCGGTTTGGGTTCTTTAAGGACAGGCACATTCGCTTTTGGCATAATCATTCTCCGATTTTAATAAAAATGCTATAAAATAATGCCTTTTATCCCCTCCGGGGGAGGGGACTTTCGAGGCATAAATCAGGCCAAATCCAGTTGTTTCAACGCCGGTGTCTCCCGGTGCATCACGCCGCCCAGCCGCGCGAACATGTCTTCGATCCGGTCGTAGCCGCGGTCGATATGGTGAACCTGTTCGACGATCGTCTTGCCTTGGGCCGCAAGCCCGGCGATCACGAGCGCGGCTCCGGCCCGCAGATCGGTGGCTTCAACCGTAGCTCCGTACAAACGGGGTACGCCGCGGATGAAAGCCGTATTCAAATCGACCGAAATGTCGGCGCCCATTCGTACGAGTTCGTCCACATGCTTGAATCTGCCTTCAAACACCGTTTCCTTCATGAGGCTCATCCCGTCGGCCAGCGACAACAGCACCATCACCTGGGACTGCAAATCGGTAGGGAAAGAAGGATATGGCGATGTAACGATTCTTTCCACGGACTTCGGCCGCCCGCTTGCGCTTACGGATATTATATCATTGCACGTCCCGATTTGAATACCTGCCCTGCGCAGCACGTGAAACAGCGAAGTTAAGTGAGCCGGATGGCAGTGGGTCAGCGTCACGCTCCCGCGGGTCGCCGCGGCGGCAATCAGCGCGGTTCCGGCCACGATCCGGTCGGGGATAATCTCATAATCTACCGGCGCCAGCGCCTGGACTCCCCGGATCGTAATCGTACCGGTACCGGATCCGATGATGTCCGCGCCCATCGCCACGAGGAAATTTTGGAGGTCCTGGATTTCCGGCTCGCGCGCGGCGTTCGTAATCACCGTCGTCCCCTCCGCCAGCGCGGCCGCCATCATGATATTCTCCGTCGCCCCGACACTCGGGAAGTCGAGATGAATGTCGGCGCCTTTCAATTTCCCCGCCCGGCACCAAATTTGCTGTTCATTCTCTTCGATAACGGCTCCCAGCGCCTCTAGTCCCCTCAGATGCAAATCGATCTTACGCTCCCCGATCGCGCAGCCGCCGGGCTGATAGATGCATACCTCGCCGAACCTGGCCAAAAGCGGGCCCATCAGGAATATCGAGGAACGCATCTGTTTCATCAAATCTTCAGGCACATGACTGGAATTGGCGCCGCCGGTATCCAAAATTACGGTATCGTCCCGATGGGCCGCCGTGCAGCCCAAACGGTTCAAGATCCCGAGCATGACGTCAATATCGAGCAGACGGGGGACATTTCGAAGTTGCACTTTCCCATCAGTGAGCAGACTGGCCGCCATAATCGGCAGAGCGGCATTTTTTGCGCCATGGATACGAATGGATCCTGATAGGGGTCTCCCCCCTTCGATCACCAATTTGTCCAATGTATCACCTCCGAGTTTACCGTTCACCCACGAAGAAGACCTCCGGCACCAGCGCGATCCCGTATTCGGAAGATATGGTGTCTTTGATTTGCTCCATGAGCGTAAGAACGTCCTCTGCTGTCGCTTGCCCGGTATTGACGATGAAGTTGGCGTGCAGCGTCGACACTTCGGCCCCGCCTACGCACAAGCCCTTCAGCCCCGCGGCTTCGATCAATCTGGCCGCGTGATCGCCCGGCGGATTGCGGAATACGCTTCCCGCGCAAGGCTGCTGAAGCGGTTGGGTCTTGCGCCGCCGGTCCTTGTAGGCCGCCATGGCCGCCGCGATTTCGAGGCGGTCTCCCGGCGCAAGCGCAAACCTCGCCTCGGCCACAATACCCCGCCGCTCGTGCAGGACGGAATGGCGGTAGGCAAATTCCATATCCTCGGGGCCGTAAGTTACCAATTCACCCGTCTCCAGAACAATTTCAGCGGATTTGAATATACGTGACACATCGGACCCATGCGCGCCGGCATTCATGTAAACGGCTCCCCCCGCCGTTCCCGGTATGCCGCCGGCAAATTCAAGGCCGGTTAGCCCCGCTTTGCCGGCCATGATGCTCATTCGGACGAATGAAGCACCTCCGCCGCAGACGATATCGTGTCCCTGGAACTGTATATCCTCCAGCCCGTTCGCCAGCTTGATAACGGCGCCGCGGACGCCCTTATCCGAAACGAGCATGTTGGAGCCCTTGCCGACCGTCATCCAAGGTATTCCCTCTTCGTACAGAAAGGTGATGAGGCGGGCAAGCTGTTGTTTGTTCCCGGGAACGACAAGCGCATCGGCGGGTCCGCCAATTTTCCAGGTTGTGTATTTCGACATCGGTTCGTCAGGCAGTACGATTCCGACTTCTAGTTGTGCCAATTTCGATATCCATTGCTGCATCGTAAAATCCCTCCCTGATTAACGTGCCGGATTTCTAGGTCAACCTAAACCTCACTTCGGGTTTGGAAAATCCGGTTTGCCCGGCCGGCCTGAAATGCCGGCACCCGGGTCCGCGAATGACCTGGGAAGAAAAGCGGCGAGTGTTCGTGTCCCAAGGCCTCCATAAAACAAGAATGTCACGATTTATAGGGTATCTTATGCCTTGCTTATGAAGAAGGTGACACTCGCCCAAAGCCCGCTCCCAGGCCCTTCTTACTTGCGGCCCGACTCCGCCAGGCGCCGCATTTCCGCGACGATCAAACGGGCGGAGTCCGGTTTGCCGAGCTCCTTGGAAGCGGAGGACATGGAAGCCTGCCGCGCCTTGTCTCCCATGATTTCCTTGACCGCCTTAACGAGGCTGTCTCCGTTTAGCTCCGGCTCCAAAATCACCTTGGCCGCGCCGGATTTCTCCAGCATTCTGGCATTCTTCTCCTGATGATTGTTCGTTACGTTCGGCGACGGAATCAGGATCGACGGAATGCCGAGCGATGTGATCTCCGCCAGGAAGGACGCGCCCGCCCGGTTCACGATCAGCGACAGCGCGGCCAGCACCTCGGGCATATTGTGAATGTACGGAAGCACCTTCAAATTTTTCGGCAGAGTGCCGACTTTCGCCCGAATCGCTTCCAGCGTCGCTTCATAGTAACTGTCGCCGGTCACATAGACGAATGTCAAATCCCCAAGCTCCCGCACGGCGGAAGCCATCTCCACCATCGCTTCGTTGATCGCCTTGGCTCCCCGGCTGCCGCCTATAACAAGCACGATGGAACTGTCCGCGGGCAAGCCCAAAGATTCATAGCCTTTCATTTTGTCCGCCCGGGCCACGGTCGTCGCCCGCGGGTTGCCGGTATAGAGAACGTTGCGGGCCCCCGGAAAAGCGGATTTCGAATCCTCGAAGCTCACCGCTACAGTGGACACATATTTGCTTAAGAAACGGTTCGTCAGCCCCGGAACCGCATTCTGTTCGTGAATGATGCTCGGAATGCCCAGCTTGGCGGCCGCATAAACGACCGGACCGCAGACGTAACCGCCCGTGCCGATAACGACATCGGGCTTGAATTCGCGCAGCATCCGCTTGGAGCTGCGTACGCCTTTGAGAAAGCGCATGACGGTTTTCATATTATCCAACGACAGCTTCCGGCGAAAGCCGGTAATGTCGATCGCTTTAAACGGAATGCCTTCTTTCGGAACGATAGAGCTTTCCAGCCCTCTTTCTCCGCCGATGTACAAAAACTCGGCGTCCGGAAATTGTTCGGCACACGAGCTTGCAACGGCCAGCGCGGGGTAGATGTGCCCCCCCGTGCCGCCGCCGCTAAGTACGACGCGCATATCATCACCTCGAATAACGGGATATATTAAGCAATATTCCTAGCGCCGTCAGCATCAGCGTGAGGGAAGAACCTCCGTAGCTGATCAGCGGCAGTGTAATGCCCGTGACAGGCATGAGGCCAATGACAACGCCGATATTGATGACGACTTGAACGCCGACCATCCCGACGATCCCGACGGCGAGCAGGCTGCCGAACATGTCGGGGGCCGTCATCGCTACCCTCATGCCGCGCCACACAAGAATCAAAAACAACAGCAGGACCAGCAGTCCGCCGATAAAACCTAGCTCTTCGGCCAAAATCGAAAAAATAAAGTCCGTCTGCGGCTCGGGCACATAGCTGTACTTCTGCCGGCTCATTCCGAGGCCCAATCCGGCGAGTCCTCCCGGCCCGATCGCGTAAAGCGACTGGATGATCTGATAGCCCGCGCCGAGCGGGTCTGACCAAGGATCCAGGAAAGCCGTGATCCGCTTGAGCCGATAAGGCGCGGCCAGAATCAGCCCGACGAAGCCGAGCGCCCCGATGCCGGCCAGCCCGGCGAGATGCTTGATGCTCGCGCCTGCCGTAAACACGATCAGCAGCGAAGCGCCGAGCATCACGGTGCCGGTTCCCAGATCCGGCTGCAGCATGATGAGGCCGAAGGCGGCGCCGATGACGCCGAGCGGCGGCAGCAGACCTTTCGTAAAATGCGTGATTCTATAATTCTCGCGGCTTAAAAAATACGAAAGAAACACAATCATGCCGAGTTTCATAAACTCGGAAGGCTGGATGCCGAACGAGCTGATGCCGAGCCAGCTTCGCGCTCCCCCGCGGACCACGCCGATGCCGGGGATCAGCACGATAATCAGCAGGCCGAAGCAAATCAGCAGCAGCACCTTGGCGTATTTTTTCAGAATCCGGTAATCCAGGTTCATCATAAAAAACATCGCCACCAAACCTAGCACGGCAAACAAGAGCTGACGCTTGACAAAATAGAAAGAATCGCCGTAATCATGGAAAGCGAGTACCGAACCCGCGCTGTAGACCATCACAATTCCGATTGTCAGCAAGCCGAGAATGCTTGCCAGCAGCCAAAAATCCGGTTTGCCTTGGCTTTTGCCCATCGTGGATGCCACCTCTTAACAGAAAGTAGGGGCTTTTCCACCCCCCTACTTAAAGGGTATGCACCGCCTCTTTAAAAATGCGTCCACGCTCTTCATAGGACGAGAACATGTCCCAGCTTGCGCAAGCCGGCGACAGCAGCACGATATCCCCGTCCTCCGCTAAGGATGCGGCTTGCGAGATCGCGGTCCGCAGCGTTTCCGCGGCGCTGTCAACAGTATCGACCAGGACGATATCGCTTAGTCCCGCAAGCTCCGCCACGCGTCCGATTTTCTCTTTCGTCTGGCCGATGGCCACGACAGCCTTGACCTTCTCTTTGATAACCGGCAGCAATTCCATATAGTCCGAGCCGCGGTCGAGCCCCCCGGCCAGCAGGACGACCGGCTTATCCAGCGCCCCCAGCGCCATAACGGTCGCCTTGGAATTGGTCGCCTTGGAGTTGTTATAGTAAGCAACTCCGCGTTTGACGGCGACGAACTCCAGGCGGTGTTCCACGCCGCGGAAGGATCGCAGCGGCCCGGCCAGCGATTCCGGAGCCGCTCCGGCCGCCACGGAGGCCGCGACCGCCGCGAGCGCGTTCTCCACATTGAAGCGGCCGGGCAGGCCGATTTCGCTTGTTTTCACAATGCGGTGCTCTGCGCCCGCTTCATTGCGATACACGACGTACCGTTCCAGTCCGTCCTGCACATTCGGCACGTATGCCGGCTGGACGTATACGCCCGCCGTACGCAGCTCCTCCGTCATGGAAAACGGCAGCAGCCTGGCCTTGATATAGGGCACGAGTTCCCGGCAAACAGGGTCGTCCCAATTGATGACAGCCGTGTCGCCCTCGGTTTGGTTGGCGAAGAGCTTGGCTTTGGATGAAACATAGTCTTCCATCGTACCGTGATAATCCAGATGCGTCTCGGCGACATTGAGCAGCACCGCGACGGATGGCCGGAAGGCCTCGGTCCCTTTGAGCTGAAAGCTGCTGAGCTCGGCGACGAGGACGTTGCCCTGTTCGGCTTCCTCCGCCGCCGCGCACAGCGGCGTCCCGATATTGCCGGCGACGATCGGAGCTAGGCCGGCGGCCTCCAGCATCTTGCCGATCCAGGTCGTGGTCGTCGTCTTGCCGTTCGAGCCGGTAATGCCGATGATTGGCGCTTTGGCGATCCGGTAGGCGACCTCCACTTCGGTGACGACGTCGATGCCGAGCTCCAGCGCTTTGGCCACGGGAGGCGCGCTGTAAGGGATGCCGGGGTTCTTCACCACCAGTTCCACACCGGGATGAATCAGCCCCTCCGGGTGACCCCCGCATACAACAGAAATTCCCAAAGCCTCCAATTCGGATGCTTCGGGACATTCTTCCCTCGTCTTTCTATCGTTGACCGTGACGACCGCACCGCTCCGGTGCAGCGTTTTGGCGACCTGAACGCCGCTCTTCGCTAAACCCAGGACGACCGTCTGCCGCCCTCGGTATTCATCTGGATGTTTCATGTTCTACAGCCCCTTGTTCAAATAAAGTCCGATACCCGCCAGCACCAGGCCGACCGCCCAAAACGTGACGACGACGCGCCACTCCGACCATCCCGACAGCTCGAAGTGATGGTGAATCGGGCTCATTTTGAAAATCCGTTTGCCGCGGGTTTTGAAGGAAACGACCTGCAGGACGACGGACAGCATTTCGATGACGAAAATTCCGCCGATCACAATGAAGAGCAGCTCGCTTTTGGTGACGATGGCAATCGCGGAAATCGCGCCGCCAATGCCGAGCGAGCCCGTGTCGCCCATAAATACTTTCGCCGGATGCGCGTTAAACACGAGAAAGCCGAGCACGGCCCCGATCATCGCCGCCGCACAGACCGCCGCCGGCAGAGAAGTCGCCTGCATGGCGATCACGGCGAAGGCACCGAGCGCGATCGCGCTAACCCCGGACAGCAGGCCGTCCAGTCCGTCGGTGAAATTGACCGCATTGGTCACGGCCAGCATCATGACGATTATAAACGGATAATAGAACCACGGCCCCCAATCGAAGGCGAAATCCGTTCCCGGGATGGCGATAGCCGTGCTATGCCCTTCGGAGATCAACAATCCGCAGATGATAGCGGCGAACAGCAGCTGTCCGAACATTTTCTGTTTGGGCGTCAGTCCCAGAGATCGCTTGAATACGATTTTGATGTAGTCGTCCAAAAATCCGACCAGCCCGAAGCCGAGCGTGGCGATGAGCAGGACATAGAAATCCGTATTGATAACGGAAAACTTCAAAAAGGCGAGCGTAAACGCCAAAATAATGATAATTCCGCCCATCGTCGGCGTTCCCGCTTTTTTCAAATGGCTTTGCGGCCCTTCGCCGCGAATCTGCTGTCCGAATTTCATCCGCCGCAGCAAAGGAATCAGCAAAGGGGCCGAGATCACCGCTAAAATAAATGATACGCAGATCGTTAAAAGTATGAGTCCAAAGTCCACCTGGGATCACCCCCCTTTCGCCGGTTTTATCGATGAAGATTGCAATTTTTGACCGCGTCGACGACTTCCTCCAGCTTCATCCCGCGCGAAGCCTTCACGAGCACCACATCCTTCGGATGCAGCACGGAAATCAACTTTTCAATAAGCTCACTTTTATCATGATATGCGAAAATCGCGTCTTGCTCCAAATTTTCCGCCGCGCCTTCGGCGATTTTTTCGGAAAGCGGGCCGTAAGTGAACAATAGATCCGCTTTGGCCGGAGTCAGGAACCTGCCGATTTCCAGATGGAAATCCGCTTCCGCGTCTCCAAGCTCCAGCATATCGCCAAGCACGGCGATCTTTTTACGGTACCCGCGCTTCTTCTCCAGTACGCCGATCGCGGCTTTGACGGAAGTGGGGCTCGCGTTGTAGGCATCGTTGAGAATCGTGATGCCGCTTGCGCCCACCACCGTCTCGATCCGCATACCCGTGAGCTCCGCCCCGCGCAGCCCTTCCCGGATGCGTTCTTCCGTTACCCCGTAATGTCGGGCTACGGCCAGAGCAGCAAGCGCGTTCACCACATTATGCTCGCCCGGCAGCGGCAGCTCGAGCGTATCGTTCCCGCCGGCTTTGGAAGTGAATACCGTCTTGTCCTCAAAATACATAATTCCTGTCGGATAATCGTCATTGCCGCTTCCCAGGCCGAAGGTGAAGGTGCGCATCCCTTCCGGCTTCACGGTTGACGGTTCGTCCAGCACCCGGGGAATCAGAGGTTCGTCCCCATTATAGACAAACAGCCCCCCCGGTTTCATCCCCGATAGGATTTCCAGCTTGGCCCGGGCGATTTCCAGCCGCGAGCCGAGCTGCAGCAAATGGGATTCGCCGATATTGGTCACGATGGCGCATTCCGGTTCGGCGATGCCCGACAGCAGCTCGATCTCGCGGCGGCCGCTCATCCCCATCTCCAGCACGGCGATATTCGTGTCTTCCGGCATGCCGAGGATCGTCAGCGGCAAGCCGATGTGGTTGTTGAAATTGCCTTGGGTTTTATGCACCTTATAGGTCGTCGCCAGGAGCGAAAAGACGAGATCCTTGGTCGTCGTCTTGCCGTTGCTGCCCGTGATGCCGACGACCTTCGTTCCGCAAGCCGCCAGATAGCTCTGCGCCAGTCGCTGCATCGCCGCGAGCGTATCCTCCACGAAGACGGCAGGGCCCGGCGGAGTTCCCTTGGACTTTGCCCACAGCACGGCGCCCGCGCCGGCCGCCAGGGTATCCCCGGCAAAGTCATGGCCGTCAAAGCGTTCGCCGCTGATCGGGATGAACAAGCAGCCGGGAACGATTTTGCGCGAGTCGGTCGCGACTCCTTCTATAATAACTTCGGCATCGCCGCCATGTGCGATTTCCCCGCCGCACATGGCGGCGATATCCGCTAATTTTCGTTTTATCACTGATTAAGACTCCTTATCGCTTCTTTGGCCACGACCCGGTCGTCGAAATCGTGCACCTCTTTGCCGATCAATTGATAGGTTTCATGCCCTTTCCCCGCAATCAATACTACATCCCCGGGGCTTGCCATTTCAATAGCCTTTTGGATCGCTTCGCGCCGGTCGACGATCATTTCGTAGCGTTCCGCCGGAACTCCGTCCTCGGTCAGGCCCGCTTCGATATCCTTCAGGATCAATTCAGGATCCTCCGTGCGCGGATTGTCGGAGGTAACGATGACATGTCCGGACAACCTCGCTGCGATCTTGCCCATAATCGGGCGCTTGGTCCGGTCGCGGTCCCCGCCGCAGCCAAACACGGTGATCACCCGGCCTTCGGCGAACTCGTTGACCGTATTGAGCACATTTTCCAGCCCGTCGGGCGTATGCGCATAATCGACGACGACCGCGAAATCCTGGCCTTCGTCCACCGCTTCCACACGGCCTTCCACACCTTTGATCGATTCCAGGCTGGATTTGATATCCGCAAGCGGAATATTCTCAAGCAGCGCGGCGGATATCGCCGCAAGCGCGTTGTACACATTGAACTTGCCGACCATTCTGAGGGCGATATCGGCGCTGCCGCGGAACGTGTCCACATGAAACGAAGTCCCTTTCGCGGTAACGGAAATGCCCGACGCCCGCACATCGGCCTCATGCTCTACACCGTAGGTAACGATCTCGGCCGCGGTCTGTTTGGCAAAGTAAGCCGAAGCCGGATCATCGGCGTTCAGAACCGCGTAGCTGCGTTGAGTCGGGTCGCCTTCATAGGTATTGCCGAGCCGCGAGAAAAGCAGGCCCTTGGCCGCGCGGTATTCTTCCATCGTATGATGGTAATCCAGATGATCCTGGGTCAGATTGGTGAATACCGCCGTGCGGAATCTCGTTCCTTTCACGCGGCCTTGCTCCAGCGCATGGGAGGAAACCTCCATGACGCAATACGCCATGTCCGCCGCGTCCATTTCGTGCAAATAACGCTGCAGATCGAGAGATTCCGGTGTCGTGCCCGACATCGGAAACGTCCGCCCGGCATAGCGGCGCTGGATCGTCCCTATCAATCCGGTCTTCTTCCCTTGATCCTCCAGAATCCGCTCGATCAAATAGGTCGTCGTCGTCTTTCCGTTCGTGCCGGTCACTCCGATGACTTGCAATCGCGAACTCGGGGAGCCGAAGAAGGCATTGCCAAGCACCGCCATCGCCAGCCGGCTGTCCTTTACTTTAAGCTGGGGCAGGGACACATCGTCCAGCCACCGTTCCACGACAAGCGCGGCCGCTCCCTGCTCCGCCGCTTTTCCGGCGAAATCGTGTCCGTCTACCGTATGTCCCGGCAGGCAAACGAACAGGTCGCCGGGCGCGATTTTGCGCGAATCGATGGATATGTCCTTACAGTCCGTTTCGCTATTTCCTCTTATTTCGGAAGCTATTATATAAGTAGCCAAATCTTTTAGCAGCATAAGTTACCCCTCCGTCAATGATCAAAACGCCACTATTCATATTATCACCAAAAAAGATGAGGTTCAGGAATTTTATTCACTAGTTTCATGATTATGATTTTGCTCCGCATCCGCCTCGCTGCCCATGTAAATCCGGATCGTCGAGCCCTTTTCCACCCGGGTTCCGGCTTTGGGCGCCTGGTTGATCACCAAATTGCCGGCTCCGGATCTTGCGAGGTTGAAATTCATATTCAGATCCTCGTAAATTTCCGCCGCCGAATGCCCGATCAAATCGGGGACCGTGACCATCGGCGTCTCGCCGTATTTATATTTCTTTGCCAGCTGATCCTTGCGGGGCGGTATTTGCATATATTCGAGCGCGTCCTTCATGATGTTGCGGACGATCGGCGCCGCGACGACGCCCCCGAACTGGATGCCCTGCGGATTATCGACCGCCGTGTACACGACGATCTGCGGATCGTCCGCCGGCGCGAAGCCGATGAAGGAAACGATATGCTCGTTCTGCGAGTACCGTCCGTTGATGACCTTCTGCGCGGTCCCCGTTTTGCCGCCGACGCGGTACCCGTCGATGAAGGCATTGCCCCCGGTTCCGTTGGCGACGACGCTCTCCAGCGCCTCCCGAATCTGCTTGGACGTCTCCTCGGAAATGACCTGCCGCACAAGCTGCGGCGAATTCGTGGAAACCACTTCCCCGGTTTCCGGATTGGTCCAGGACTTGGCTACATACGGCTTATACAGCTTGCCGCCGTTGACTGCGGCCGAAACCGCGGTAATCTGCTGGATCGGCGTCACCGATACCCCTTGGCCGAAGGAAGTGGTCGCAAGTTCAACCGGGCCAACCCTGGACAATTTGAACAGAATTCCGTTTTCCTCTCCGTTCAAATCGATTCCGGTTTTGGTACCGAAGCCGAAATCCTTGATATATTTAAACAAGGTTTCTTTGCCGAGCCGCTGGCCCAGCGCCACGAAGCCCGGGTTGCAGGAATTTTCCACGACCTGCAGAAACGTCTGGCTGCCGTGCCCGCCTCTTTTCCAGCAGCGGAGCGTCGCCCCGCCGACCTTGACATACCCCGGATCGAAAAAGCGTTCGTTCTTCAGATCCACTTTCTTCTCTTCCAATGCCGCCGCGAGCGTAATGATTTTAAAAGTGGAGCCCGGCTCGTACGTCATCCAGATCGGCAGGTTACGGTTATATACCGACGGATCGACTTCCTGATATTCGGCAGGTTCATACCCGGGTCTTGCCGCCATCCCCAATATTTCGCCGGTGTTCGGATCCATCGCGATCGACAGTGCCGAATCGGCTTGCAAGCGGGCCATCGCCTGATCGAGCTCCCGCTCAATGATGCTCTGGATCGACTTGTCGATCGTCAGCGTGAGGTTCAGCCCATCCTTGGGCGCGACGTATTTCTCGGAGGAGCCCGGCATCAGCCTTCCGCCGGCATCCGACAAATAAGAGACGCTGCCGTTCATGCCGCTCAGTTCACTGTCATACTTGCTCTCGACTCCCGTCAATCCCTGATTGTACCCTCCGGTAAACCCGAGAATATGCGCGGCAAGACCTCCATAAGGATAATACCTTTTATTGTCTTCGGCAACGACAATACCCGGAAGAGCCAAATCACGAATTTGCTGCGCTTTTTCCATCGTAATTTTGCGTCCGCCGGGTTGCAGCCTGACTATGGATTGTTTCTTGGTGATCGCTTTGAGCACGGCATCCTCGCTCATGCCGAGCAGCGGAGCCAAGCTTTTGGCCGTCGACTGCGGCAATTTGATCTGAACGGGAATCGCCATCACCGTCGGCGTCGTAATATTGTAAGCAAGCACGTTGCCGTTGCGGTCGCTGATTTCGCCGCGTTTCGCGGAATACGGA
Organism: Paenibacillus haidiansis; assembly: GCF_036553665.1. Taxonomy (NCBI): domain Bacteria; kingdom Bacillati; phylum Bacillota; class Bacilli; order Caryophanales; family Paenibacillaceae; genus Paenibacillus; species Paenibacillus haidiansis. Next base: position 499,075 of record NZ_JAZHPZ010000001.1, read on the forward strand.
ATGTTGCGGCGCCACGATTCCTCGGCCTTGGCCGACAACTCTTCCCCCTTGCCGAGCTGCACATAGGCAAGCCGGACGGCAAGCGCCGCGAATAGCAGGCACAGCAGCACGAGCAGCAAGAACAGTCTCCGTCTGACGGTTACTTTGGATATTCTCATCGATTGCCCCCCTGTTCCATCCTGACACATGGTTGTTCTCATCACATGCATATTCAGGACAAACAGGGGTTAGAACAAGCTATGGAGAAGATCCCGACCCGGATGTCTCTCCGGCATCATCACCGTCCGCTTCCTCCTCCCCGGAGCCGGCTTCACCGGTTTCATCGGCGTCTTTGAACGGCGGCTCGAGTACAAGATGGACTTTTCTTTGACCGTTCTCTTCGGAGGCGGATTGGGAGACGACATAGCCTTCCCCTTCCGCGGTCACGGCGACCTGCATAGCCGACAACAATTCCATCGCCTCGCGCAGCGACTCTCCCTTCAAGTTCGGAATCGTCATCGTCTGGCCGTCCTCGGTAAGCAGGTACATGTGCTGGCCCGCTTTTAAAGTGGTGCCGGCTTTCGGATATTGCGAAACCAGTTCGCTGCCGCTGCCCAAAGTTGCGTAGGAAATCCCTTTATTGCCGAGCTGACTTTTCGCTTCTTGCAGGGAAAGCCCGCTCAAGTCCGGCGTTTTGATGCCGCTGCTTGATGACTGGACGGTTTTAGTCTGATCGTCCAGCTTTTTCGGAACGCCCAAGTATTGCAAGGTCTGGTTGGCTATCTTTTGAAATACAGGCGCGGCCGCCGCCCCGCCGCCGAGTTCCGAGTCTTTCGGTTCGTCAATCAGAACGATGATGGCGATCTTCGGGTCGTCCACCGGCGCATAGCCGATAAAGGATATAACCTGTTTCGTGTAATCGTACTCTCCGTTGACTACCTTGACGGCGGTCCCCGTCTTCCCGGCGACCCGGTACCCTTCAATGTAGGCGTGTCGCCCCGTCCCGATCTTCTGGTCGGATACGACCTGTTCCAAAATCCCGCCGACTTCCTTCGCCGTTTCCGGGGTAATGATTTGCCGTACTTCCTTGACCTGAGTCTTTACGGTTTCGCCGGTCTGCGGATCGGTGATCGACTTGACGATATGCGGCTCCAGCAGCTTGCCGCCGTTCGCCACGGCCGCGACCGCGGTCAATTGCTGCAGCGGCGTAACCAGCAGCTTACCATGACCGTACGCCATAGCCGCAAAGTCGGCCTGCTGCACAGGGGTTACGACCCCGGCGGCTTCGCCGGGCAGTTCGATACCCGTCTTTTGGCCGAATCCGAAGCTGTCGACATACTGTTTGAGCAAATCCGGACCTAGCATTTCATAGCCCAATTTGACGAAGGCGACGTTGCTTGAACGTTTGACCCCTTCAAGGTAGCTGATTTCGCCCCAGCCCGATCGTTTGAGGTCATGGATCGTTTGCCCCGGCACCCGGATGCTTCCCGACATATAGGTCGCGTTCGGATTGAACAAGCCTTCCTGCACCGCACCCGCCAAGGTCACGATTTTAAATGTCGAGCCCGGCTCGTAAACCGATTTGATCGCATGATTGTAGAAATTCTTCTGATCCACATCAACCCAATATTCGTTCGGATTATAGGTCGGCATATTGGCCATGCCCAAAATATCCATCGTCTTCGGATCGGCCGCGATGACCGTCATGCTGATCGGATCCAGTTCGTCGTAAGCCTCTTTCATTGCTTCTTCGATATAATACTGTATTGTATCGTCGATCGTCAGCTGGATGTTCTTTCCATCCTTCACCGGATTGTATACTTCGCTCGCCTTCGGGATCTCAATGCCTCTGCCGTCGCTCTTATATTCAATGGAACCGTCCTGCCCCTTCAGTTCTTCGTCGTAATAAGCCTCTAGCCCGGAAACGGCCTCTCCTTCACGATTCATGTAGCCGAGAATATGAGAGGCGAGAGTCTCTTTAGGATAATATCGCTTCTGTTCCTTGAGCAAATAAATGCCGGCATCGTCAACCTTATTCTTATCCTTCAGCTCGTCGGTGAAAGCCTCTACCTGATCCCTTAATTCCTGATCGATTTTCCAGCCTTCGTTACGAATCTCGCGCTGAGAGTAGAACTCCCCGTTTTCTTTTTTGGCATTAACCAGCTTTTCGAGTTCTCCCTTGTCTTTTCCAAGCAATTCGCTTAACCCGTCAATCACTTCGTTCTGCAGGTTCAGCTTGTTGATCAGCAAAGGGTTAACGGCTACCGTATATGCCGGGGCATCCACGGCCAAAATATCGCCGTTGCGGTCGGTGATCGTCCCCCGCGTGGCGGGAAGCACCTTCTTTTTGGACCACAGTTCCTCGGCGTGCGCCTGCCAGAAATCAGCCTCAACGACCTGGAGCCAAAAGACTCTCCCCATCAAAACAGCAAAAAAGAGGGTGACGCATCCCCCTATCAGCAGTGTCCGAAGTCTTATTCGCTTGATCATATCGGTACCTCATTTAAAAATTTATTTGCGTGCGGTCGTAATTTCATCCTCGTTACCGCCGGTTTTTGCATTTGCCGGAACTTCGATCATGAAGCCCTCGTCCACGGGTTCAACATAACCCAACTCGGCCGCTTTTTGCGGAATTTGCTCCTCCAGCTTTTCCTTCTGGATCGTAAGTTCCTTGATTTCCGCGGAAATAGCCTGGATATCCGTATTCAGATTGTACATCTGCCGCTTGACATTGTAGAGACTGGCATTTTGCCACAGCAAACCGCCCATCACGGCCGCGCAAAAGAGAACCGTCACCATGTACAGCAGCTTCTCCTTTACGGGAAGCGGCGCGCGCCGGGTTACTACTTTCGTTGTTTCGCGGTATCGCTGTGCTTTGTAACCGCGCTCATCCGCTTTCTCTTTTACAGCCAAATTCCCCCGTGTATAGGCCATCTCACAATTCCTCCGCTATCGTTTGCAATTTCTCCGCCACGCGCAGTTTCGCCGACCGCGCCCGCGGGTTTTGTTCCAGTTCCTCGTCCGAGGGAACCAGCGGCTTCCGGTTAATCAGTTTTAGCTCGCCTTTGCCCCCGCATACACACATCGGAAAATCGGGCGGGCAGGTGCATTTCTCTACATAGCCGGCAAAAATCTGCTTGCAAATTCGGTCTTCGAGCGAATGAAACGTAATGACCGAGACTCTTCCTCCCGGCGCCAGGCAGCGGACCGCCGCATGCAGCCCCTCCTCCAACGCGCCCAGCTCATCGTTGACCGCGATCCGCAGCGCCTGAAAGCTGCGCTTGGCCGGATGCCCGCCGGTTCGGCGCGCGGCCGCGGGGATTCCTTCTTTAATCAGCTCGACCAGTTCCCCCGTCGTTTCGATCGGCGACTCCAGCCTCTTGGCGGCGATGACCTTGGCGATTCGCCTGGAAAACTTCTCTTCCCCGTATTGGAACAAAATCCGGGCGATTTCCCGCTCCGGCCATTCGTTGACGATCTCTCTGGCTGTCAGTCCGGCCGACTGATCCATCCGCATATCGAGCGGCGCGTCCGCATTATAGCTGAACCCGCGTTCCCCCTCGTCAAATTGCGGCGAGGACACGCCGAGGTCGAACAGGATGCCGTCAACCTGCGGAACTCCATTGCGCCGCGGAATCCAGGCGAGTTCCAGCAGCTTTTCCTCCAGATGGCGGAAATTGCTTTTTACCAAGGTCAAGCGTTCCCCGTAGGCGCTTAAATGCTCCTTGGCGTTATCAAGCGCCCAATCGTCCTGGTCAAAGGCGATCAGCCGTCCTTCCTCCGTAAGCTGGGACAGGATAACGGAACTGTGCCCGCCTCCCCCCAAGGTACAATCCACGTAAATACCGTCCGGCTTGATATGCAGCCCTTCTGTCGCTTCTTTCTTTAGCACCGTGATGTGATGGAACAAGACTGCAACCCTCCGTTTTCAAAAATTTGTGTATGAAAAATATGTCGACGTCATTCTATAAGTCAAAATTAAAATCGACCAGCTTCTCCGCAATCTCATTGAACGTATCCTCGGATTGCTGGAAATACTGCTCCCAGATGTCCCGGCTCCAAATTTCTACCCGGTTCGACACGCCGAGAACGACGCAATCTTTCTCAAGCTTGGCGTACTGCCGCAAATTGCCCGGCAAATTTACCCTTCCCTGTTTATCCCACTCGCATTCCGTCGCCCCCGAGAAAAAAAACCGGGTAAATGCGCGGGCATCGGATTTCATCAGCGGCAGAGCTTTCAGCTTCTGTTCCAGCACTTCCCACTCCGCCTGCGGATAAACGAACAGGCACTGGTCCAGGCCGCGGGTCACGACGAAAGAGGCGCCGAGGAGATCGCGAAACTTGGCCGGAATAATGATTCGGCCTTTCTCGTCAATGCTATGTTGGAATTCCCCCATAAACATTGGATAGCTCACTCCTTACCTCTTTCCCCCACTTTGCACCACTTTCCACCACTTGAATAGTAATTATTCTGCATAGAAAGGTAAAATCCTTCTAATGTTCAAACTTTTTTTAGTGGCAAATTCAGACTATGGAGGAAAGATTGGAGAGATTTTTGCGAACGCTGCGGATTTTCGCAGCTAATAAAGGCCCTTCCCGCTATTCGGGAAGGGCCTTTTAGGCAGATCGATATTAATTTGAATGGGTTGAGTTACCCTATTAATGCTCCTGCCAACTGTCGAGGTAAGTGCGCTGCTCGGCCGTCAAAGTATCGATCGAGACGCCGAGGCTTTCCAGTTTGAAACGGGCCACTTGTTCGTCCAGTTCATATGGGACATTGACCACCGTTTGGCCGATCCGCTCATACTGTTCGTTGACGTATTTCAGCGACAGGGCTTGCAGCGCAAATGTCATGTCCATGATTTCGGCGGGATGCCCGTCGCCGGCGGCAAGATTGACCAAGCGGCCTTCCGCAAGCACATAAACTTTGCGCCCGTCCTTGAGCTGATATTCCTCGATGTTGCGGCGTACCGTCCGCACCGAGCTCGAACGTTCGGCGAGCTCCGGCTTGTTGACCTCCACATCGAAATGGCCGGCGTTGGACAGGATCGCCCCGTCCTTCATTACATCGTAATGCTCGCCGCGGATTACGTCGCGGTTGCCGGTGACGGTGACGAAGAAGTCGCCGATCTTGGCGGCCTCGAGCATCGGCATCACGCGGAACCCGTCCATGTGCGCCTCGACGGCTTTGATCGCGTCAACCTCGGTCACGATCACATTGGCGCCCAAGCCTTTGGCCCGCATGGCCACGCCCTTGCCGCACCAGCCGTAACCGACGACAACGACGGTTTTGCCGGCCACGACGAGGTTGGTCGTCCGGTTGATGCCGTCCCATACGGATTGTCCGGTTCCGTAACGGTTGTCGAACAAATATTTGCAATAAGCGTCATTGACGGCAACCATCGGGAATTTCAGCCCGCCTTCCTTATCCATCGCTTTCAGGCGCAAAATCCCGGTCGTCGTTTCTTCGGCGCCGCCGCGGACATTTTCCAGGAGATCGGGGCGTTCCGAATGCAAAATCGTGACGAGATCGCCCCCGTCGTCGATGATCAGGTCCGGCTTCGTCTCGAGGGCGCGAATCAACAGCTCTTTATATTCGGCCGGTTCCGGATTATACTTGGCGAAGACCGTAACTCCGTCTTCCACCAGAGCCGCGCATACATCGTCCTGCGTCGACAGCGGATTGCTGCCGGTAATCGTTACCTCGGCACCGCCGGCTTGCACCACTTTTGCCAAGTATGCCGTTTTGGCTTCCAGATGGAGCGAAATCGTGACTTTCAAGCCTTTGAACGGCTGCTCCGCTTCGAACTGTTTCCGAATGCGGCCCAGTACCGGCATATGGGCTTCCACCCAGTCGATTTTCAAATGGCCTTCCGGGGCCAGCTTCATATCCGCTACGATGCTGTTTTGAATCGCAGAACTCATAATGATTTCCCTCCTATAAATTTAGGATCCGATGCTTTCCCGTTACATCATAAGGAATTCCCAACAACCCGTCAATCCAGTCCGTTCCGTAACGGCTCAAATAATAAAAGATGTTGTATACGCGCTCCTGCGGTTTGCCCAGAGGAAACAAAGAAAGCTCGATCCGGTCGAAATGGCGCAATCCCGCTTCATTCGATTTCTCCAGTGCGTCCATCGCTTTGCCGCGCAAATACTCGATCTGATCGACGATTTTGTCGCGGTTAGCGCTGCCCAGTTTGATCAATCCGGCCTGGATGCCGCCGAGCTGCTCAATGAGCGGATCGTACATCCCGGTAAATACGGACTTGATCTCGGCGAACCGCTCCTCCAAGTTCAGCGAATCTTGCCCGGCAAGCCAGGCTTGGCGCTTCGCTTGAAAAGCTTCCGGACGCTTCACGTCATCCCAGCTCAAATCGTACTTCTCCATATGCTTTTGCAGCGTGCCCTCCAGCACCGTAAACGATTCCCGCGGCAGCAGGATCGGCATTTGCAAATCCAGTACCGGGAACGCGCGCCGGGTCAGCGCCCAATACGCGATTTCGCCGGAGCCGAGCACCGCGCCCAGCACCGGAAGCAGCGTATCCTGCATGAGCGGCCGGGTCAGCACATTATTGCTGAAGCGCTCGGGATGAAGCTCAAGCTCCGCCAGCAATTCATCCCGAGTGAAAGCCACCCGGCCTTTTCGGTCGCAAAATTTGCCGTCCTGTTTGAACAGCAGCAAGCGCTCGCCTTTGTGTATGTAGAACAGATTAGCTCCATTCTCCCGGGCATCGGCCTGCAGGGTGAACCCCCGGCGGGTCATTTCATCCGCAGTTCCCCGGTAGGCTTGCTCCAGCTCATCATTCCTGGATATCATCGCCGCGAATACGGGAGTCTCCAGGCGGCGGATCTCCGGATCGGCGGAGTCCAGCAGCACAAGTCCATACTGCCCGAACCATTCTCCCATGAGCTTGGCAAAGCAATCGGTCAGCGTCGCGGACCCAGCCGCGGCATTGCGATACAGCTCCATCAATCCCGGTTTGAACTCGGTTCCTGGCAGCAGCTGTTCCAATTCTCCAGCGGCTTGTTCCCAAGCCTCGGCGTCAAGCTCGGTCCAACTGACCGGCGTTCCCTGCGCATGTTCATGGGCCAGCCGGATCCGGGTTACTTTCAGATCGGACGACAATACGTAGGTATGGTCCACCTCATCCCAATCATGATCCTCCCCGGCGATCCAGAATACGGGCACAACCGGACGTCCTAGCTGCGAAGCGGCCTGTCTGGCGGCTTTGATAATCGTCGCGGCCTTATAGATGACAAGCAGCGGGCCGGTAAAGAGGCCGCTCTGCTGTCCGCCGACGATGACTGGCGTTCCCGGCTGTTCCAACTGATCCAGGCTGGCCGATACGGCTTCATGCCGGTTATGGAGCTGGTTGAAAGCGCGCAGCCGCTTGACCAGCTCTTTCCGATCCACCCTCAGGTGTTCGCTTTGGTCCAGCCAAGCCAGCCGTCTGCCAAAGCTTTGTTCTTCCGCAGGGTTGTATTCATAATAATCGCTAACTCGCGTAAAATCTTGAATGAGCGCTTCCGCCAGCGGTTGTCCGGCAGGGAGCTGCTCTTGAACGATATTCATCAGACTTTCGGTCCTCCTGTCCATACTAAGCATGACTACTCTAAAAATATAGCATACCCTACCTAAAATGGCTAAACGAAAAAGCTCCCGCACCGGGAACAACCGGTGCGAGAGCTTGAAAGCATATGATTAATGAGACCAAAAAGGAGATTATCCTTTCTTCGGCATGGATACCCAGTGACCTTTGGACACTTCGACGAGTTCGGAATTTTCCAGATCGAACGCGCCGCCGCCGGCGGCATTCTTCGCATGAATCGGGCCATCGCCATGGTCTTCCATTCTGATCCGCTGTTTGTTGGCTTCCACTTCCGGATCCGGAATCGGAATCGCCGACAAGAGCATTTGGGTATACGGATGGAGCGGGTTGGCGTAGAGCTCTTCGCTTTCGGCAAGCTCCACAATCCGTCCGAGGTACATTACGGCCACGCGGTCGCTGATGTGCTTCACCATCGACAAATCGTGCGCAATGAACAGGTAAGTCAAGCCTAGACGGTCCTGCAAATCTTCAAGCAGGTTTACCACCTGAGCCTGAATCGACACGTCCAGCGCGGAGATCGGTTCGTCGCAGATGATGAATTTCGGATTTACCGCAAGCGCGCGGGCGATCCCGATCCGCTGACGTTGACCGCCGGAGAACTCATGCGGATAGCGTGTGGCATGGTCGGGATTCAATCCTACCATATCCAGCAGCTCTTCCACCCGTTTCTTCCGTTCGGCCCGGGAACCGGCCATGCCGTGAATATCCAGCGCTTCCCCGATAATATCCGTAACCGTGAACCGCGGGTTCAGCGAAGCGTACGGATCCTGGAAAATCATCTGCATATCGCGGCGCATTGCCTTCATCTTTTTCGGAGACAAGGTGTTGATGTCGACTCCGTTAAAGCGGACGCTGCCGCCCGTCGGTTCGTACAAACGCAGAATCGTCCGGCCTGCCGTCGATTTGCCGCAGCCCGACTCGCCTACAAGGCCAAGCGTTTCGCCTTCGGCAATCGAGAAGCTGATATCGTTGACGGCTTTCAACACGCTGCCTCCGCCGACATTGAAATATTTTTTGAGACCTTCGACTTCAATCAGGTTTTTGCTCATGACGACTTACCCTCCTTGGCCATCGGATGCAGATCCCAGCAACGGGCCATATGCGTGTCGCTGAATACGGTCGCCCCCGGATCAATGCGTTCGCAGATCTTCATCGCATGGTCACAACGGGCCGCGAACGGGCAGCCGATTGGCGGTTTGATCAGGTCCGGCGGGGTGCCGATGATCGGAATGAGCGGCTCGCCCTTCTTTTGGTCGAGGCGCGGCATCGATCTGAGCAAACCTTTGGTGTAAGGATGCTGCGGGTTCTTAAAGATCTCCCATTTCGTTCCGGTTTCCACCACTTCACCGGCATACATGACGATTACGCGGTCACACATGCCCGCCACGACACCCAGGTCGTGGGTAATCAGAATGATGGAAGTCCCGAGACGCTCCTGCATCTCTTTCATGACATCCATAATTTGCGCCTGAATCGTAACGTCGAGCGCAGTCGTCGGTTCGTCCGCAATCAGCAGAGCGGGACGGCAAGCCAGCGCAATGGCGATCATGACGCGCTGCCGCATACCGCCGGAGAACTCGTGCGGGTATTGGTTAAAGCGGGCTTCGGCATTTTTGATGCCGACGAGCTTCAGCATTTCAATGCCGCGTTCTTTCGCTTCGCCCGCTGACATTTTCTGATGTTTGATAAGCACTTCCGTGATTTGTTTGCCTACTTTAATCGTAGGATTCAAAGAGGTCATCGGATCTTGGAAAATCATGCCAATATCTTTACCGCGAATCGCTTCCATTTGCTTTTCGCTTTTCTTGAGCAGGTCCTGTCCCTGGAACAGGATTTCTCCTTGCTTAATGATAGACGGAGGGGACGGAATCAAGCGCATGATCGTTTGGGCGGTCACGCTCTTGCCGCTGCCGGATTCACCGACGATCGCAACCGTTTCCCCTTTTCCTACTTCAAAGTTCATACCGCGAACGGCTTTTACTTCGCCGCCTTTAACCTGGAAGGAGACGTGCAAATCTTTGACTTGTAGAATCGGCTCCATCATTCTCACCTCCTATTTTTTCAGTTTAGGATCCAGCGCGTCGCGAAGACCGTCGCCGAAAATATTAAACGCCAGCATCGTCAAGCTGATGACGGCAGCCGGGAACAGCATGCGCCATGGATAGTACAGCCAGCCGGTAAGCGCATCGTTGATCATCGAACCGAGCGAAGCGACAGGCGCCTGCACGCCGAGACCAAGGAAGCTCAGGAAGGCTTCGGAAAAGATGGCGTTCGGTACGGACAACGTTACCGTTACGATAATCGGTCCGACCGCGTTCGGCAGCAGATGACGGAACAAAAGGCGTCCCGAACCCGCGCCCATCGAGCGGGAAGCAAGTACGAACTCGCGGTTTTTGAGTTGCATTATCTCACCGCGGACAATCCATGACATGTTGATCCAGCCCGTAATGGTCAAGGCCAATATAATCGTGCCTAGACTCGGCTCCATGACGACGAGCAGCAGAATCGTAACGAGCAGGTACGGAATCGAGTACAAGATCTCTGAAAATTTATTCATAATTTCATCGACACGGCCGCCAAAGAAGCCCATGATGCCGCCGTAGATGACGCCGATCAGCAAGTCAATACAAGCCGCGGCCAAACCTACGATCAGAGAGATCTGCGTACCTTTCCAGGTACGAACCCACATATCGCGCCCGAGATCGTCGGTGCCGAACCAGTGTTCCGAGGATGGAGCTTTGTTCGTGTTGAGCAAATCATTGGAGTAATAGTTGTATCCGTGTACCCACTTGGAAATGAGCGGACCTAGGATCGACATGACAATGATGATTGCGAGTACGACAAGCGCCGCTATGGCCATCTTATTGGTGCAAAGCCGCTGCCAGGCATCGCGCCAAGCGGAAATACTTTCGCGCTGAATGACTTCGGCCTGTTTCTCGTCGGTTCCGATTTTCTTGAAATCTTCCGGTTTCAAATCAACCGGCGTAGGCATCACTTGAATTTGATTGCTTTCCATCCTTAACCCTCCTTCCCTTTTGCGAGTTTAATTCTCGGATCGACAAAGATATAAGCGATGTCGGTCAGGAAGCGGGCGAGCATCAGAATGATGCCGTAAAAGATCGTGATCCCCATAATAACCGGATAATCGCGGACGCCGATAGCTTCGACAAATTGTTTGCCGATACCGCCGATCCCGAAAATTTGCTCGATTACGACCGAACCGGTAACAATATTCGCCGTCATCGGACCGATATAAGTAATAACCGGCATAATTCCGTTGCGGATAACGTGGCGGAACAGAATGGCAAACCATTTCAAACCTTTTGCTTTAGCCGTTTTGATATAGTCTGCATGCAGCACCTCCAGCATACTCGAACGGGTCAGACGCGCGATAAACGCGATCGGCTGCGCCGTCAATGCGGCTACCGGCATAATGTAATACAACGGCCCCTTGAAGCCCATCGTCGGGAGCCAATGCAGTTTGGAGGCAAATATATATTGAATCAGGGATGCGACGACGAAGCTGGGGACCGCAATGCCCAGCACCGCTAACACCATCGCGACGTTATCGATCAGCTTGCGATGATACAGCGCTGCCAGCATTCCGAGCAGAACCCCTACGATAATGGCTACGATGATTGCCACTAGACCGAGCTTCAGCGACGCCGAAAACGTTTGCCCGATAATTCCGGAAACGTCCTGATTAATTTTCTTCATCGAGATACCGAAATCGCCTTGTACAACATCACCCAAATACTTAAAATACTGCTGATAAACGGGCTTGTCTAATCCGTACTGTTGATATAGGCGTTCTTGAATCGCTTCCGGCACCTTTTTCTCCGAGGTAAAAGGGTCGCCTGGAATGGCTTTCATCAGAAAGAAGGTGGCGGAAATCAAAATAAACAGCGAAACCAACATGTAAAAAAACTTATTGGCAATATAACGCACCATGCCCGTTAGCACCTCCTTCTCGCAAAATTCGACATAAAAAAATTTTAGAATAATTCCCCGGCTTTGTCTATTCTATATAATTGGTATATTCGCTCAAAGCTTGGAAGATTTCCAGTTCACACAAAAAAAACGGGATATATATGGAATACCCACATATATATCCCGAGATTGCTATGTGCTTAATGCGCGCCAGTCTGTGGGATTAATGTTCAAGCAAGTAAGCGCGAGTGTAGTCGATAGCGCCGCTGAAATCAAGAACAACGCCCTTCAGATAAGGTTTCTCTACCGCAACGTTCGTGTAGTAGTAGATCGGCATAAGCGCTTGTTCTTCGCCGATCAGAATTTCTTCCGCACGTTTGAAGTTTTCGTTACGTTTTGTGTTGTCCTCGGAAGCCTTAGCTTCGGCAACAAGTTTATCGTACTCTTCGTTACTGAAGCCGATATCGTTGTTACCGCTGTTGGTAGTGTATACATCGATATAAGTCATCGGATCGTTGTAGTCCGCGCTCCAGCCTGCACGTGCGATTTGGTAGTTCAGGCTTTGGCGGTTTTCAAGGAATACGGCCCATTCTTGGTTTTCCGTTTTCACTTCAACACCGAGATTTTTCTTCCACATATCCGCTACAGCGAGAGCAATTTTCTTGTGAGCTTCGCTGGAGTTATAGATCAAAGTGATTTGAGGGAGAGTGGTATAGCCTTTTTCTTTCATGCCTTCTTCAAGCAGTTTCTTGGCTTCTTCCACATTTTCCGTGAAGTAGTCGTCTTTCACTTCGGTGCGGAATTCATCGTTCAAGCCTTTGATGCCCGGAGGAACGAAACCGAATGCCGGCAATTGTCCGCCCAGTGTTACATTGTCTACGATAGCTTGACGGTCGATCGCCATGGAGAATGCTTTACGGATTTTCGCGTTGTCGAACGGTTCAGCTTGATTGTTGAATTGGAAGTAGTACGTACTTGAAATCCCTTTAACTTTGAATTCGTCCGGCAGTTCTTGCTTCACGATCGGAATTTGGTCGGTAGGAATTTCACCGTTCGGATGACCCGCACGATCCAATTCGCCGTTTTTGTAACTTGCGAGCTCGGTAGCGCCGCTATTAACAAGGGACATCGAAATCTTGCTCAGCTTGATATTGTCTTTGTCCCAATAGTTTTCGTTCTTGGTAACTTCAATCGTTTGGCCTTTCGTCCAGTTAGTCAGCGTGAACGCGCCGTTTACGATCATTTTGCTTGCGTCAACAGCCCATGCTTCATCGTCTTTAACGGACTGGTGAACCGGATAATAGGTATAGAAAGACAGCAGACCGAGGAAATAAGGAGTTGGACCCGTCAATTCTACTTCCAGCGTGTAATCGTCAACCGCTTTTACGCCAACTTGGCTGAAGTCGGTGATTTTACCGTCATTATAATCTTCGGCACCCTTAAGATAGAACAATTGATAAGCGTAAGGAGGAGCCGGAGTGGTGTTCGGGCTGAGAACGCGTTCCCAAGCAAACACGAAGTCGTTTGCAGTTACAGGATCGCCGTTGCTCCATTTAGCATCCTGACGAAGATGGAAGGTGTACTTCGTTCCGTTCACTTCCCAGCTTTCGGCAGCAGCCGGTTGAGGTTCGCCGGAGTCGTCCATGCGAGTCAAACCTTCATACATCGTCTTGAGAACCGTGTTGGCTTGGCTGTCTTGCGCTTGGGCAGGGTCGAATGTAGGCGGTTCTGCACTCAAGTTGATTCTCAGCGTTTGATCTGCGGCCAAAGTTTCGCTGCCGCTGTTGGCGCCGTTGTTGCCGCTGTTGGTAGTTGCGTTGTTGCCGCCGTTTGACGCGCTGTTGCCGCCGTTGTTCGATCCGCATGCCGAGAGCAGCGTACCGACCGCAAGCACAAGCGTCAAAAGGAGCAATAAACTCTTACTCTTCTTCATCTTGCAGTATCCCCCTTAAATAATGTGGTATATGTTTTTAGATTATACAACCAGCGGTCAAAAAAATCCAACATTTATTTTCAGAAATCGATTCATTTTCGCATAAAAACGGGTATATATTTAACAAAAAAGTCCTTTATACAATATTGACATTTTATTTCATTAACAATTAACCAATGATGTTATTTTTTTATGTAGGCGTTTTCTTCTCTCTTCTTTCCCCTAGCATATTCTAAGCTGCGGAAATGTATGTAATGAAGCTAATGAGAAAGAGCAGGATATAGGCGATTCCCGTTCCGGCAAAAGTAAGCCGCCATACGGCCCGCAAAAGCCTCCGCACATCTACCTTCCCTTTTAACCGGTTCTGCGCTCCGCCGATCAATCCGATCGCAATCAATAATACGAGCAAAATCAGATAAAACCCGAATTTGGAATGAAAAACATTGTTAAATAAAGCGGAGACGGAAAGAATCAAAAACAGCGTCGTTATGTCCATCGCGAGCTTCAGCGCCGATTTCTTGTCTTTTTTCGTATAAAAAGCGATGAAATATACGACAGCAAAAGGGATGACCGGCAATATTGAAAGAATGCTTACTGATGTGAGCAGAAACCCCATGTTCCACCTCCTCAGCGTATTTTCAAATTATTGATAAGCCGCTTGGCGTCTATAATTTTATATCGCCGGATAACGGCAATGCCCTGACCAATCGCCATACCGTTTCGTGTACGGGAATTTGCACGTTTGCCGCGCGGGCCATTTCCACGAGCCGGCCGTTGATATAATCGATTTCGGTCGGGGCGCCTTCCAAAACGTCTTTAAGCATGGATGATAGGTTGCCGGAAGTTGACCGGCAGACCGAAGCAATAACTTCAAACATATCCGGATCATATGGAATCCCGTAAGTCCGGTAAACAAGCTCTCCCTCGCGGCAAAGCATCAGCATCAATTCCTCGCGTTGTTTCGCGGCCAGCAGTTCTCCGTTCGGAATCCGCAGGAGAGCGGTCAGCGGGTTAATGACGGCGTTGATCAGCAGTTTCCGATAAATATCCTTATCGATGTCATTCGACAAAAACGCGGGAAATCCTGCCTTCGCAAGCAGCATAATCAAACTTTCGCCGCTTTTTTCCGCCTCGGAGTCCAATTCTACATCCGAATGATCCGCTTCGTGCATGGCCGGCCCCTTCGGGATGCCGATCTTGGTCTCTCCGAGCCCGGCGCGAACGACCGTCCGAGGGCTTGTCCGTTTAGCGCCCTCCGTTGTAATCGCCGCATAAACCCGCAAGCCGGGAAATACTTGCCGCAGCTTATCGATATGGCCGACACCGTTCTGAAAAGCAACGATCTTCGTCTCCGTTCCCATAAGATTCCGCACGGCATCCAACAGCTTGTCGTCGATATGGCGCTGTTTCACCGTCAGAAAGACCCATTCCGGATCGCCCCCAAGTGTCATTCCCCTTTCCTCGAGCGAACGGGCCGCAAACTTATCGGGACTAATTGTTGTTGCCGCTCCCCCATCGGCGCTTTCGATCATTAAACCTTGCTTGCGCAGCAACTCCGCTTGACCGGAAGTGCGTGTCCAAAAGACAACCTGCACCCCGGCGGCCGCCAGAAGCCCTCCATACAGCATCCCCAGCGCACCCGCGCCAACAATTACCACACTCATCTTCCTCTTCCTTTCACCCGCGCTAATCATTACTTATTCCTTTATACCAGACACGGCCCCTTAAATACAAAAAATCCCGCCTTCCTCAGGCGGGATTTTGCTTGTTTCGCTTTATTCGATTCGCTCCAGATTTCCGTTTGCGTCCATCTTGAACCTTGTTTTGGCCTCTTCTTCCTCTTCATTAAGGAAGGCGAGCCGACGCGCGCGGTCCATGATTTGAATCAAAGCCTTATAATCGTCATTGACTACACGATAGTCGGTTTGAACCTCGCTGACCTGCGCCGACAAATGATCGTTCTCCTCCCGCAGTCTGGCGAGCTCTTCTTCTTTTTCGCGCAATTCTTTCTCAAGCGTTTTGACATGTCTGTTCGTATCCTGAATCGTATTTTTCCAACCGCGCAAAAAACGGATAACCGCATCGATGGAAATCGTTTCTTCCGTCACGCCCTCGCTCCGGTAACTTCCCTCTTCCAGCTCGGCCGGAGCCAAAGACGAAATCGCCGGATTGCCCGCAAGCGAGCCCTGTTTCTTCATATAATTCCGTTTTTGCCGCTGCGCTTTGGCAATCCCGATCGCGGCTTCGTACTTCTTGCGGACGCAACTGTTCCAGCGAAAACCGCAAGCCGCCGCCGTTCTCCCGATTCGTTCTCCCACTTCCTCGAAAGCCGTCAACTGCGTGCTGCCTTCCCGAATGTGGCGCAGGGTCACCTCGGCCAAAATCAAATCATCCTCGGCGCTCCACGCATCTTGTCTCACTGCTGTCATGCTATAAAAACCTCCTAACGACATCCTAATATACCGTCTCCGCCGGAAACCGACGGGCTTGCTGGTAAAAAACTTCTTACTCCATTTCTATGCCTCTCATAGAGTTCATAGAATCTATTTGATACTAAAATGTATTTCCAAATTGAAGCGCCTCCATACCTGCGACAAAAAAATCCTAGGATAAACTAATAAGACTTATTTATTCGGCAATAATAAAAGTCACATCGAACGAGAAATATTTCATTTAATCTTGACTTTTCGTTTACAGTTGCTGGGGCTGCGGGTATAATGAGGTTAGAATTCGGTAGACGTGTATACATAGGAAAGGGGGAATATCACTTGGCACGGATGTTTCGCGTCCTTGGCTTCTTTACCCTCGCCATCGGACTCATGGCTTTCGCGGGCAATTTGATTGAAATGGCCTTGCTGTTTTTCCTGCAAACCGCTTTCTTCGTATTGTTCGGTTATCTTAAATTTACGGAAAGAACGTATATCCTGCTCTTCTGGGGTTACATGATCGTCGCTTTCACGGGCTTCAGTTATTGGACGATCTTCCAGATGGGACTGCCGCTTTAAATCCGATATAAACAAAGGGCGATCCGGTTATCCGCCGGGTCGCTTTTTTTCATATTACTGATAATTGCTTTCCTGTTATCATATATATGGATGATATCCAATTTAGGGGGTGGGACCGAATTTTGAACAGACGTTGCTCAGCTCTGCTTATATCCCTATCGCTTGCGGCCGGGCTTTTGCTGCCCCGGGTGGCGGCGGCCGCCCCGATATCGGACGAGGAGCTCAAAGTGCTGCAGGAAAGTCTCACCATTATGGAAATCGACCGGGAGATCGCGCGGATCGAGGCGCAGCAGCAGGAGACCGGGCAATCGGTGGAACGGTTGGAACTGAGGCTCGCGGATAAAAATGAGCAAATCCAAATTAGCCGGGAGCGGGCGGGGAAACGGTTGGCCGCGTATTACATGGGCGAGCGGGAAATGATGCTTTCCGCGCTGCTCTCCGTGAACAGTCTGCGGGATTTCTTCACCGTGCTGGATTATTTCCAACTGATTGCCGAGCGGGACAGAACGATTTTGAATGCCTATAAAGAGGAGTACGCCTTACTGGCAAGCGATAAACGCAAACTCGACAAATTATCGTCCGAGCTTGCGCAGATGAAAGACGATTTGCTTCGGCAACGTGAGCGTGTTGAGGCCCTGCAGCAAAGTGTGGACGGCACGCTTGACGCCAGCACGGATCCCGAAAAATTGCGGGCGCTGATCGCCGAATTTACCGCATACTGGGAAAATGTCGGACTCTACGAGGTCCGCCGCTATTTCCGGGAGCTGTCCAACGCCATGGCCGATTTTCCCGACTTTTTGGAGGAGCATCAGGATAGCCTAGCGACCGACAAAAACGGCTACACACTCACCGTCAAACAGGAAGATTTGAATAATTTCCTCCATAGCAGAAGCGATCTGCTCAAAAATATGTCCTTCTTGTTCGAAGACGGGCGGATCGTCGTGCAAGGCCGCAGAGAGGATCTTGAACTGAAGGTTGAAGGACATTATACCGTCGACAATGAACCGGAAAATTCCATTACCTTCCACGTGGATCGGCTGCAGTTTAACGGTTTGGACCTGCCGGATACGACCCTTGCCGAATTGGAAAACGATTTTGATCTCGGTTTTTATCCCAAAAAAATAGTTCCCTTCGTCGAAGCCACCGAAGCGGATATCGAGAAGGGAAAACTGATTGTCAGATTAAAGCTCTCATTATAGCTTCTACATTTCATTGAGGCGTTCCAGATAAGGCTTGACGCCAAGCTCGCCGTTTAGAAAAGCCGACGACAGCTGCGCATATTTCTCCATTGACGAAGGAATTCCGGCCCCTGCGGGGAGCGGAGTTCCTTTTCCGTTAACTAGGGATGCGGGAATCCATGACGGCAGCCCGTTTCGCGCCGCCTGATAGTACATGGTTTTCAAGACAGGCAAATATCCCGTTTCGTCATACCACGTACGCTGCTGAAGCTGCGAGGTCATCGCCGATGTCCATACGCCCGCCGCTTCCGTGTTGTCCGATCTCGCCGATACGGCGTAGCTTCGTCCACCGATCCACATCGCCCCTGCCTGTGATTCACGGTCGGGATAAACGACCCGGATGTTCGCATGCGGATGCGAGGCCGCATCGCTCCATTTGACCAGGGCAAACACCGCTTCCCCGTTATAGAGCTTGTTCCATATTCCCTCTTCTCCTTCCGCCCCCAAGAAATCCGCGATATTCGGCCGCAGCTCATCCAACTGCTCTACCGCCGCCTTCACGTCTTCCGTAGGTTTGAACAAGGATGTCGCTTCCGCCGGTTTGGCCTGTCCGGTTAATTGCCACAGCAGGGACATGAAAGCGTAAGGATCCCGGTAATCCAGTGCAAATATATAAGGAGAGGATTGCTGTTTTTTGAAAGCGGCGATCAAGTCCTGCCAGGCGTTTTTCGAGGCGGGCAATTCCGTGCCGAGCTTCTTCAGGCTCTCTGGATTGTATATCAAAACATACGGATCGGCGTCCATCGGGACGGCCCAGATATATCCGTTCCATTCGCTTTGGTTCAGGGAAGCGCTTAATACTTCACCCGACAACGAGCCGGAATAATAGCTTTCCGTCGGCAGCAAATATCCGGCGGAGGCAAACCGGCGGATCCAGGCGTTATTCAGTAATAAAATATCCGGAGAATCGCCGAGCGCCAGCTTCTGCCGGATCGACGCCTCGTTGTCTTCGGGGGGAAGATTGGTCAACTCAACTTGGACCCGGTATTCATCCATTACCTTCTCGTTTATTTGCTGCAAACGGAGGAATTCGTCCTCCGGCAATTGAACCGCCACCGAGATCGTCCCCAAATCCTGCTCCGTCTCCTGATTTTGCGGCGCGACCGGCTCGGCCTCGTCGTAATCCTCGGATCTCGTCAGCGTCGATGTCTCGCTCGGCGATAAATTGATCAAGGCGAGCAAAAGGATGGCAAAAAGCACCCAATGGTTTTTTCGCTTCATACCAGTTCTTCCTCTCCGCTTGGTAAACACATTTATCCTGATTGTATCAAATCTTCCGAGCGGTTGTCCTTACAAATGATTACAAATCGGAAACTCCGGGAAAGCGAACTCAGCTTTTTAGCCAACAAAAACGGGTAGGGGCGCCGCATAACGGCTATTTCCCATACCCGCTCATCATTTCTGCTAAATATTGCTATATTACAGTAAATCGGCCGCAACCTGAGCCAGCTTCGAGCGTTCACCTTTTTCCAATGTAATATGCCCGCTGATCCCCTGCTCCTTGAAGCGTTCCACCAGGTAAGTCAAACCGTTACTGGCCGCGTCCAGATAAGGGTGGTCGATCTGCTCGGGGTCGCCCATCAGGATAATCTTGCTGCCCTCACCCACCCGGGAAACGATTGTCTTCACTTCGTGCCGGGTTAAATTCTGCGCTTCGTCCACGATGATGAATTGCCCGGGAATCGAACGGCCGCGGATATACGTGAGCGCTTCGACCTGGATACTGCCGAGCCCCATCAGAATTTTCTCGATGTCGCCGGATTTTTTCGTATCGAATAAATACTCGAGATTATCGTAGATCGGCTGCATCCATGGGCGCAGCTTCTCTTCCTTTTCACCGGGCAGATAGCCGATATCTTTGCCCATCGGGACAACCGGCCGGGCGATCAGCAATTTTTTGTATTTATGGTCGTCCTCGACCTTCAGCAATCCGGCGGCCAGCGCAAGCAGCGTTTTGCCCGTACCGGCTTTGCCCGTGATCGTCACAAGCGGGATGTCATCGTTGAGCAGCAGCTCCAGCGCCATTCTTTGCTGGGCGTTGCGCGCGCTGATTCCCCAGACGGGGTCATTGCTCAAATATAACGGCTCCAGCCGCGTCGCTTCCTGGTTCACCCGCAGCAGCGCGGACTTCCCGGTGCCCATTTCGTCCTTGAGAATCACGAACTCATGCGGATACAGATTATAGGATAATCCGAGCGGCTGGATTGGCAAATAGCGGTACGAATAAAATTCGTCGATCACCGAGGGATGAACTTTGATTGTGGAATATCCGGAATATAAATCGCTCGGACCCGCGGTCCGGTCGGACAAATAATCTTCCGCCGTGAGGCCCAGCACATCCGCCTTGATCCGGACCAGCACATCCTTGCTTACCAGAACCACGGGGCGGGCTTCGCTAGCCTCCTGTTGCTCGAGATGATAATTAAGCGCCACCGCCAAAATCCGGTTATCGTTCGTGATCTCGCCGAACATCTCCTGAACTTTGAGAAAACTGCGGTGGTTCAGCTCCACCTTGATCTTTCCTCCATGATCCAGAAGCACGCCGTCATGCAAATGTCCCTTTTCGCGGAGGCCGTCCAATAAACGGGATACCCGGCGCGCGTTGCGGCCGATTTCCTCGGCATTTCTTTTTTTTGAATCGATTTCCTCCAGTACGACGGCCGGAATGATCACCTCATGCTCCTCAAAGGCAAAAATCGCACCCGGATCATGCAGCAAAACATTGGTATCGAGCACAAAGATTTTCTTCACGGATATCCCCTCCACCCGAAAATCTGACAGCCGTTAATTCACATACATACTTCCCCCGCCTTTGGAAATGTTAAAAGTATAGTTTCCCACCAGAATCCTGACGAAAGGACGGTACCAGTTCATGCGAATATGGCTGTGTTTATTTTTGACGATGTCCCTGCTTACGAGCTGTGCAACGGCAACTAAAAAGGCATCACCTTCTCCCCAGAATCAAACGAATGTTCCCCGGGTACAAAGTACAACGGACGGAAGCATGAATGTAAACAATAACGGAATTCTGCCGGCAAAAGCCCGGCAAGCCCACATTGAGGAGCTTGTAAGACGGGTTCCCGGCGTCAAAGGCGCCCACTGCGTCGTCATGGGGAAAACGGCGGTGGTCGGAATCGATGTCGATTCCAAGCTGGAGCGGGCGCGGGTCGGCAGCATCAAATATACCGTGGCCGAAGCGTTGCGCAAGGACCCTCAAGGCGCCGGAGCGCTGGTTACGGCCGACATCGATTTAAATCAGCGGATCAAGGAGATGGGCAATAAAGTCGCCCAAGGCAAACCGATCTCCGGGTTTGCTACGGAAATGGCCGATATTATCGGACGGATTGTGCCGCAATTGCCAAGCGACGTCAAGCCGAGGACCACTACGCCTGCTGTTCAAGGGACGAAGCAAACCGGGACTTCCGGGAAAGGGAATGTTACGCCAAAAAGCAATATGGCACCTAACGGCAACCGTGGCACAAAGCATATGGAAATCGCTCCCGGAAGATAACGCCGCCTTATCGAAGGATGTCCCAAAAAGAAAAAGCCCAGCGAAAAATTCGCTAGGCTTTTTTCATGGCGGCAAACACCCGGTTGTCCAGCATTTCAGCCGCACGCTCGTCGTATACCTTGGCATAAGTCGGCGCGGAGGCAAGCTGCGCTCCGTAAAACAAGGCGTTGCGGACCGCATCGATCTTCAAATCGAAGCAGCACATCTTGAAAGGGACATCCGCGAGCGGGTCCTGGACCACCTCGGCGATGCCGTTGATTGCATAAATCGTCTCGTCGCCGAACACGGTTACCGTAATTCTCGGCTGGGCTTTGATATTGCGTACCAGTCTGGACCGATGGTCCAGCGCAAAACGAAGCGTGGAATAATCCGGAGCGTATATCCACGAAATCGCACTGGATGTAGGTCCCCCCGACTCTTCGTCTACCGTGTTCAACAATACAAAAGTTTCGGACTGGAATGCGGCAAATAGC
Organism: Paenibacillus haidiansis; assembly: GCF_036553665.1. Taxonomy (NCBI): domain Bacteria; kingdom Bacillati; phylum Bacillota; class Bacilli; order Caryophanales; family Paenibacillaceae; genus Paenibacillus; species Paenibacillus haidiansis. The sequence goes on from NZ_JAZHPZ010000001.1 coordinate 520,757, forward strand.
GGCTCGGATAATTGGGTAACGAACTCGGACATCGGGCCAGCCCCCCTATCGTAGTACATATCAATATTTAAGATAGAATAGGTCGTATAACTAATTGTATTATATCATGGCCGAAAACTTGCCTTCAATCGTCAGTTGCCTGCTTGTTCGCCTTCCCCCGCATCATCCGATCCGGCCGGCGCTTTGGTTCCGGCGAGCTCGTCTTTCAGCGCCTGCTTAGCGGCTTCGAACTCGTCCTCGTTCAAGTAAACGTAAGGACTCTTCCATGCCCCGGTCACCGGGACAAATTCTACATTTTCCTTGGAGATGCTCCAGTAGGCGGAAATCATATTTTTCATCTGTTTGGATTCGAGATCCGTCTCCATGTTCTTCCCGACCGACTCGATGACTTTGCCCGCTCCGACAACCCCGTTCAGGGATTTCGCCTGATCGATCAAAGCGTGCAGCACCTCGTTCTGACGACGGTTGCGGTCGAAATCGTCCGAGGCCTTCGTCTTCGGAGAGCAGTTGGACTTCCGGTAGCGGACGTAACCGAGCGCGTCTTCGCCGTTCAGATGCTGAGGTCCGGCCTTCAGATTGATATCCGTGCCGTCCGCGGTATCGCGGTAACACATATTCGCGTCCACGTTTACGTCTACACCGCCCAGGGAGTCAACGACATCGCGGAAGCCCTGAAAATTGATGACGGTAACGTAATCGATCGTTAGGCCGAAGTATTTGCTCATCATCGTTTTCATCTCTTCCTCGGCAGGAATGCCCGATTTTTTCTCGGCGGCGAGGAAATTCGGATAGAAAGCGTTCAGCTTGTTCGTTTTGTAACCGTCCATTTCAAACTTGGTATCCCGCGGCAGCGAGACCACGGTGGCCGATTTCGTGTCCGGATTCATCGAGATAACCATGATCACGTCGCTCAAATGCGTGCCGGTCTCTTTACGGTAATCCGTACCGAGGAGCAGCATGGTGAGCGGTTTGACCTTGGCCGATTTCTCCGGGGCCACATTCGCCGAGGTTCCCGTGTCGTCGATCACGTTGTCGAGCGTCAGCCACAGGAAACCGATATAAGCTCCCGTGCCGATCACAGCCAATATAATGATGCTCAGCAGCACCTTCAAAAAGGTTTTTCCGCCGGATTTCTTTTTCTTCTTTTTCGAACCGGAACTTCTTGGTGCCGTTCTTTGGTTTTTCCCCCGTGGAGGCAAACCGCTGTTATTGGAACTCATAAATCTTAACACCTAATTTCATCTGGATTAAGCCGCATGAATAATGACGAAAATAAGCCGCTCAAAGTTACAAATTCCGGAACAGAGGCAGAAAGCTTAGTCCTGCTTGTTCACGGCGGACGGCCCGGAAGCAGCATTCTCCTTGCGTTTCCGGCGTCCTTCCACGAAATAACGGATGCGAACCATCAGCATCAAAACCACCGCTACGAGCAGACATTGAATGATCGGCAGCTTGTCGATTTGGAAAATGAGCAGAAGGAATGAACCGATCGCCATCAGCAGGTATAAAATGATCTCCTTCAGCAGCGGCAGCTTCTGCCCGCTTCGGAACACTTTGTTGTACACGAAAATCACAAGCACAAAAATAAGAATATAGGATATAACCGGATTTTGCGCAAACCATGCCTGCAAGGCGGGTCCCTCCTTCGCCATCATCGTTATCGTTTATTATTTAATTATAGATTGGCTTCCGACATTTTGCGATGTTTTTCGGCCCGTTCGCGTTCGCTCTTGTTGAGAATTTTTTTGCGCAGGCGAACCGACTTCGGCGTAACTTCGCAGTATTCGTCGTCGTTCAGATATTCCAGCGCCTGTTCCAGGGAGAACAGCCGCGGTGTTTTCATTTTGACCGTCTCGTCCTTCGTCGCCGAGCGAACGTTCGTCAATTGCTTCTCTTTGCAAATATTTACGACAATGTCATTGTCGCGGGTATGTTCCCCGACGATCATGCCCTCGTAAATTTCCGTGGCCGGCTCGACGAACAGAATCCCGCGGTCCTCGATGGACAGAATGCCGTACAGCGTGGACACGCCGTTTTCGCTCGAAACGAGCACGCCTTCATGGCGTCCGCCGACTTGGCCGCCAACGAGCGGTCCGTAGCTGTCGAACGCATGGTTCATGACGCCGTAGCCGCGGGTCAACGTGAGGAAATGCGTGGTGTATCCGATCAGGCCGCGGGCCGGAATCAGGAATTCCAGCCGCACCTGGCCGGTTCCGTTATTGATCATGTTGACCATTTCCGCTTTACGCGAGCCAAGGCTTTCCATCACGGCGCCCATGCTTTCCTCGGGGATGTCGATCAGCAGCCGTTCGATCGGTTCCATCTTCTTGCCGTCGATCTCTTTAACGATAACCTCCGGCTTGGACACTTGCAGCTCATAACCTTCGCGGCGCATGTTTTCGATCAGAATCCCGAGATGCAGCTCGCCGCGTCCCGACACGATAAACGCGTCCGGGCTGTCCGTTTCGTCAACGCGCAGCGAAACATCGGTTTCCAGCTCTTTAAGCAGCCGTTCCCGCAGCTTGCGGGAAGTCACCCATTTCCCCTCGCGCCCGGCAAACGGGCTGTTGTTGACGAGGAAGGTCATCTGCAAGGTCGGCTCGTCGATTTTCAGTACCGGCAAAGCTTCCGGATGGTTCGGATCGGCGATCGTTTCCCCGATGTTAATATCCTTGATACCGGCGATCGCCACGATATCCCCGGCGCCCGCTTCGTCGATCTCCACACGGCGCAGGCCGGAAAAGCCGAACAGCTTCTCGATGCGGGCCGACTTCTTGCTGCCGTCGCGCGTCATGACCGCTACGGATTGTCCTTGGCGGATTACGCCGCGGTTGACGCGGCCGATCGCGATCCGGCCCAGGTACTCGTTATAGTCCATCAAAGTGACCAGGAATTGCAGCGGCTCGTCGACTTTTTCCGTCGGCGCCGGGATATGGTCGATGATCGTTTCATACAGGGAGAGCATATTGTCGTCCTGTTTGTCGGGATCAAGGCTTGATGTACCGTTCAATGCCGATGCATAGACAACAGGGAATTCAAGCTGTTCATCGTTTGCGTCGAGCTCGATGAACAGGTCGAGCACCTCGTCGATGACTTCGGCCGGACGCGCCGCCGGACGGTCGATTTTGTTGACGACCACGATCGGCGTCAATTGATGCTCAAGCGCTTTGCGCAGCACGAATTTGGTCTGCGGCATGCAGCCTTCGTAAGCGTCGACGACCAAGAGCACCCCGTCAACCATCTTCATGATCCGTTCAACCTCGCCGCCGAAGTCGGCGTGTCCCGGTGTATCCACGATGTTGATCAAATAATCTTTATACGTAATGGCGGTATTTTTGGCCAAAATGGTAATCCCGCGTTCCCGTTCCAGGTCGTTGGAATCCATCGCGCGTTCCTGAACAGCCTCGTTTTCCCGGTAAATTCCGGATTGCTGGAGCAGTTTGTCGACAAGCGTCGTTTTGCCGTGGTCTACGTGAGCAATAATGGCAATGTTGCGAATATTACTTCTTTCATGCATTGGTTTTCTCCATATCCTTTCGTCTCTGTTTCTTTATTCTGAAAAGCCTGTGTAGCTACTGGTTACCTAGATTGAAAATCCATAAAACAAGCGTCGGAGATTTGGACAACCCGACGCTTGAACATATCCCTTATATTATACGCAAAATTTAAAGAAATTCAAGAACTTGGCAAACATTCACCAGCCGCGCCGAGTTTTTCCCCTCGCCGCGATCAGCCAGATTCCGCCGATAATAAGCGCTGCGGCCAGCAAATAAATAACCGCATGAGAGAAGAGTGTGATTCCGAACAGGATAACGGATACCGCTCCCAAAATACCCGCGGTGATCAGAACGCCGTTTTGACGGGTGGGGGAGAACCGTTCATATTCGTACAGACCGATTGCGATCCCCAGGATCAACCCGGGCCAAGTATACTTGAATGTACTCCAGCCCCAAAAGTTGGCGATAAAGAACAAAATGCTGTAAACGACCAGAATCCCTCCGGGAAGCAGCAGCTCGGACGGACCCTTCCTCCAAAAATGCCACAGGTGGAACACAATGCCCGGTATCAGCAGCAGCAGCGGCCATAGTGCCTTTCCAAGAAAACTGAATACACCCAGTTTCCCAAGCAGGATGATTATCCCGGCAGCCAGAATGACGATTCCGGTCGTAAGCTTGTTGTTGTCGGACATTTCATCACACACCTTCCAGATGACAATGAGGGACGGGCGTCAGGCAAATTACGACATTCCCTTCTAGTTATCAGTTTAAATGAAAACAGCGCAAAAAACCACTCTCTCCCCTGTGGGAAGAAGTGATTTTTTGACTTTCCCCGTAAGGTTAAGGCTTGTACGGATTAACCTCGGCCGGCGTTATATTTTTTGATCCACCCGAACATAATAACGAGCGCGGCCAGCGCGGCCGGGAGTATTCCCGCCAAAGACGGAAGGGTCGCCTGTAGCATCCCTCCAAGCTTCGGATCATGCAGCAGCATGTCGCCGGCCGTGTATCCGAGAATGCCGGCTCCCACGTAGGTCAGCACCGGCAGGCGCCGCAGCAGGTCCGCGATCAGGTTGCTGCCCCAAATGACGATCGGGATGCTGATCGCGATGCCGATCACCAGGATGGCGAGATCCCCTTTGGCCAGCGCGGCGATGGCAAGCACATTATCCAGGCTCATAATGAAATCGGCGGCAAGGATCGTTTGAACCGCCCGCCACACTGTACCCGCTTCTTCAACCCGTGAGGATTCCTCATGGGGCATCAACAGCTTGAATGCGATAGCGGCCAGCAGCAAGCCGCCGGCCGCTTGAATAAACGGAATTTTCAGCAGGATTACTGCGATCCAGGTCAAGACGCAGCGCAGCAGCACCGCACCGAGCGCCCCCCACCAAACGGCCTGCTTGCGGTGCTTCAAGGGCAGATCCTTGCTGGCCATGGCGATCACCAAGGCGTTATCTCCGCTCAGCACCAAATTGATAATCAGGATTTCCGACAGCAGTAGCAACTGATCCACGCTTATCCCCCCTTTTATACATGTATGATCCAAGGGGCCAAGCTATGCTTATTCGGCGTTTGCAAAAAATTTGTGCATGAAAATGACTGGACAAATGAATCTTTTTAGTGAGTTAATACGTATATACGCCTTAAGAGGAAGTGACATATGTGGATTTTTTTAGTGCAACATTTTTTCTCTCTCTGCTCAATATCATTTTTATCGATTTGATCTTGGCCGGAGACAATGCCATCGTCATCGGAATGGCGGCGAGGAAGCTTCCGAAGACCATTCAAAAGAAAGCGATTCTTTACGGTACCGGCGGTGCCGTTATATTGCGGATTGCGGCGACGCTCGTGGTCGTCTGGCTGCTTAAAATCCCTTGGCTGCTCGCCGTGGGCGGATTATTGCTCGTATTCATCGCCTATAAAGTGCTGGCCGACGACGGTTCGCATGATACCATCGAGGCAAAGGACTCGCTTTGGGCCGCGGTCCGGACCATCGTCATCGCCGATGCGGCGATGGGCCTGGACAACGTGATCGCCGTTGCGGGCGCTTCAGGACAACATATGGTGCTTGTGGTCATCGGCCTGCTCATCAGTGTTCCGATCGTGGTATGGGGCAGCACGTTGTTCATCAAGCTGCTCGGCTTGTTTCCCTGGATTTCTTACGTAGGCGCGGCGGTATTGGCTTATACGGCGGCTCATATGATTACCGAGGAGCCGCATTTTATTTCCTTCTTTGCGGACAACCCCGTGCTTCGCTGGCTATTTATCGCCATTGTCATCGTCGGCGTTCTGTATGCCGGCTACCGGAAGAAACAGCGGGAGAAGAACAAGGAAGAGAAGGAGCGGAAGTCTCATCCGGCAACTCGTTAAACAAAGGAACACCATACAATGCAAAAGATCGCCCCAACCGATCCTATAAGGATCAGGCCGGAGCGATCTTTGTTTTTTAAAACCAGTCCTCTTTGATTTCCGCCTCGTCGCCCGCTTTCCTTTGCACCGGCTCGTGAGGCTTGATCACCAGCGTTTCCGTGCCTTCAACGGCCGCTTCCAGCATTCCGGTCAGGCCGGCCAGGCTCGCTTCGATCCGCTCGACAATATGCAGATTCGGGTTGGTGCTCGGTGATTTCGGCACGAACAGCGTACAGCAATCCTCATAAGGCAAAATCGACAGATCATAGGTGCCGATTCTCTTGGCCTGCCCGATGATCTCTTCCTTGTCGCTCATTACAAGCGGCCGCAACAGCGGCAGCTCGGTGACGCGTCCGATGACGTTCATGCTCGCCAGCGTCTGGCTGGCCACCTGACCCAGACTGTCGCCGGTAACGAGCGCCAGCGCTCCGTTGCGCTCGGCCAGCATCGAGGCGATTCGCAGCATCGCCCGGCGCATCAGCGTAATGATCAAATTATCCTGTCCCGTTCCGGCCAGAACCGTCTGAATCTCCGTAAACGGAATGAGATGCAGCTTGATTTGCCCGGAATAACGGGACAGCACTTTCGCCAGATCGATCACTTTCTCCTCGGCCATTTTGCTGGTAAACGGATAGCTGTGAAAATGCACGCATTCTATTTCCAGTCCCCGGCGCATGGCCGACCATCCCGCGACCGGGCTGTCGATTCCGCCCGAAAGCAGCAGCATGGCCTTGCCGTTCGTACCGAGCGGAAAACCGCCGGCAGCCGGGATGACCTTGGAGTAAAGGTAAGTCCTCCGCTCACGGATTTCCACATGCAGCTCCAGTTCGGGATGATGGACATCGACTTTCAGATGCGGACTGGCCTTCAACACCGGGCCCCCCACAAGCTTATTCATCTCTTGTGAACCGTGAGCGAAAGGCTTCCACACCCGGCGGGCGCTCACTTTGAAGGTTGTTGCTTCCGGCCCCGGACAAATGGCCGAGACAAATTCAATCGCGCCCGCCACAATGGCCTCCAGCTCCGACGGAACGACCTTCACCGGGCTGATCGAGGTGACGCCGAACACATTTTTCAGCGCATCAATAATGTTCTCCGCCGGCTCCCCGTTCAATTCGACATAGATCCGTCCGAATTCATGAATCACCTTGGCGGCCGGGTACGGCCGCAGCAGCGATTTCACATGGGATAACGCCGCCTTTTCAAAGCGGGAACGGTTCTTTCCTTTGACCGTAATTTCTCCAAAACGAAGCAGCAGCATATCGCAGGATGTCATGACTTTCTCTCTCCCTTTAAATTCTGCAGGCGCCGGACGCACTTGTCCAGCGCTTTCAGCAGATCGCTAATATCGGTTTCCGTATGCTCTTCTCCCAAACTGATCCGGATGCCGGAGGCGGCCGCCTCCGCCCCCTTGCCCATCGCCAGCAGCGCCCGGCTCGGCTCGGCCTTCTTCGAGGAGCAGGCCGATTGGGTCGACACCAGGAAGCCTTCTTCTTCAAGCATGTGCAGCAGGGCTTCGGCCTTCATGCCGGGATAGGAAAAATGCACGATATGAGGCGCGCCTTCCGGGACGGAATTCAGCGTCAGCTCCTGGATTGCCTTAATTCCCCGTACGAGCTCCGCCTTTAGCTGTTTCAGCCTTGCCTGCCGCTCGCGTTCGCCTTCCTTGGCGAGGCGCACCGCTTTGGAGAAGCCGACGATGTACGGGATATTTTCGGTGCCGGAGCGTCTCCCCTCCTCCTGACCTCCGCCGGCCAGCAGCGGAAACAGGGAAACGCCCTCGCGAACGTATAGCAAACCGATGCCTTTCGGTCCCTTTATTTTGTGCGCGGACAGGCTGTATAAATCAATGCCGCTATTATTCAATTGCAGCGGAACCTTCCCGAATCCCTGCACGCCATCGACGTGAAACAGCACGCGCGGGTGCTTCTCCTTCAGCATGCCGCCGATCGCGGTCACAGGCTGAACCGCCCCCGTCTCGTTATTGACGTGCATGACGGACACCAGCACCGTATCCTTGCGCAAGGCCTCTTCCACCTGCCGCTCCGTGACTTGCCCTTCCGAGTTGACCGGCAGGTAAGTGACTTCCCAGCCCAGCTGCTCCAATTGTTTGCAGCATTCAAACACCGACGGATGCTCCGTCGCCGTGGTGATCAGATGTTTGCCGCGGCCCGCATATTGAAGCGTGGCGCCCTTGATCGCCATATTGTTGCTCTCGGTCGCTCCCGAGGTAAACACGATTTCGCCCGGCTTGACGTCCATCGCCTGCGCGCACACCTCACGCGCTTTGCGCAGCAGCTTGCTGCTCTCTTCCCCGAGGCGGTGCAGTGACGAAGGATTGCCGTAATGGCGCGACATCACTTCCGCAATCGTTCGCGTTACCTCGTCGTAGGGAGGCGTCGTAGCCGCATGGTCAAAATATTTCATTGTATTCCCCCCTCGAGCCTTGATAAAATTTCTGGTTTTTTCCATTAAAAAAGACCAAAAGAAAACGCGGTCATTCGAAAAGCCGAGCGTTTCCCATTTGATCTTTTGCACAGGCTTAAGTCATTTCTTTACATTTCATACTTCATACGCGCCGCGGCGATCTTGGCAATGTATTGCTGTGTTTCCTTCGGCAACATATGAAGCTTGTCCATCAATTCCTGGTCATTGGAAATGCCCAGCCTTTGCAGTGTTCCGGGTCCGGCGTTATAAGCGGCAAGCGCGGTGTTCTCTCCCCCGAAACGCTTGAGCTGGGAGGACAGATAGCGGGTGCCTCCGTCGATATTTTGCGCCGGATCGAACGGATCGGTGACGCCGAGTCCGTATGCCGTCCCGTCCATCAATTGCATCAAGCCCTTGGCCCCTGCCCCCGAAACGGCCTCCGGATTAAAGGAGGACTCGGTTTCGATCACGGCTTTGATCAGGCTCTCCGGCACGCCGTACTTCCTGCTGGCCTCGAGGATCAAAGCGTTCAGATCGCCGCGGATCGTGGGCGCATAAGGTGAAATCCCGGCGTCAATTTCCGAAAGGGCGGAAGCCGCATCTCCAGAAACGCTCGGTAAAGTCTGCCATAACAGACTTTCGTAAGCCGTTCCCGAATTGAGCTGGGACAACGAAAGATTGCCGATCAAATCTTCAGTGTCGGCACTGCCTTCCGCCGTCATCATCTCCTGAAGCAATATGTCAAACAGGGAGCCGTCGGTGGCCGAAGTGGTTCTCCCTGTTTCGTTTCCCTGTAAATCGATGCTGTTCAGCGTCTGAAGCTGGATTAACTGCCCCGTGGTGCGCGGATCAATTTGCATGGCTTTACTCCTTATCCCCATTCAATTAGGTATATATGCCATTTTACCATTATGTCCGCAGGCTTGACCACCCATTATCATAAATTTGCCGAAATGTGAAAGATAATACGACGAAAAAGGCCGACGTCATCAAGGACGCCAGCCTTGCAAACGACCGGATTAACGCGTGAACGGAATAAGAACAAAATAGCTCAAAGTCGCTACAACGCCCAGACCGATCCCCCAGGCACCCGTTGTTTTACTTCCTTGGCTGTAGGCGTAAAAACCGAGAACTGCCGCCAAAGGCCCCAGAATGATAGACCACATAAACAGCGATGCGATTCCCAAGCCTACACCAACATATCCGACCGTCCGTCCCGCCGTCTCACCGGCGTCGGACTGTTTCACCCCTTGCTCTCCATCGTGGCGATCTTCCTTCCGCACATCTCTGCTTACGACAGGAGTCGGTGCCACTTCGGCGGCATATTCCTCACGATGGGTTTTCCGCGGCGCCACTTCGGTCGCGTATTTATCCCGATGGGTTTTCTGCGGCGCTACTCCTGCAGCGTATTCTTCCCGATGGTTTTTCTGTGGCGCTACTTCTGCAGCGTATTCTTCCCGATGGTTTTTTTGCGGCGTTACTTCTGCAGCGTATTCTTCCCGATGGGCTTTTCGCGGATAATCGATCCGGTTATTAGAGGACACGGGATGGTCTTGGTTTTCCTTCGGATGATCAGTCATCACAGCACCTCCTGAATTTGGCTTAACAGGTTACGATGATTTCGGCTTAAAAGTATGGCAGCATGTGGCGGAAGACGATTCGGCGGTATCCTGGTGGCCGGTATCAAACGACTCCCCGGCAAATTCCGCGTTGTAAACCCGGCTTGCGTGCTGATCGATGTCGATCATGATTAAATCGGCGTTGCAGACGTTCTTATCGCCCCAATAGGTACAATTCGATACGCTGCATTTAACTATGGGTTTGTCCCCGTTTGGCATTATGATCACCTCACAGTTCATTTTCCCCGGTCCGGTTTGGCTCTATGCGGGCTTTACACTGTAAATTCGATACAAAAAAAGATGCCTTCACGGCATCTCTCTTGGGATTGCTATGTCACTTCGGCTTGCGCCGAACACGATGTTATTTGGGCTGGCGCATCCGCAGCTCGGTTAAGTAATTGCTTTCGTAATATGTCAAATCATCCCGCAGCTCTTCGAACAGCTTGGTGACGTCCAAAATGACATCCCTTACCGCGCGCACCGGTTTCTTGCGGAACCGGATGGCATCCTGACCTGTGTAAGCATACCGGCCGTCTTCGGAATAGCTTTCGTGTTTCGGATAAAAAAAGCGGTTCACGCAATCGTGATAAACATGATAAAGCGTCTTCTCGGCCGACTCCGGATCGAATGTTCCGCGGCGCAGCACGATGCCCAGTTTCTCTTCGCACACTTCGCAGAAAACAAGCAATTGCCGCAGATCGGACAAAAATCTCCGATAAAAGAGAACCGCCTCTTCGTCCTGTCCTTCGGTTAGCTGTGGCAACGTTGTCTGATTCAAAAAGGCTTCAATTCTGGAAATCGCGGTTTTTAAATTTTCTTTCGCTGTAACGCACAGTTGCTGGATGTTCGCTTGTGGCATGCTAACAATTCTCCTTCTCCCGTGAGCCGTTCCGCTTCCGGCACTTTATAGTTGTCCTTAACGACGGTATCATATTATCACAAAACGGCTGAAAGCGGTATCCTTGACACTAAGGTTTTAAGAATAAAAGCATCCTTTTTGCCTCATTATATCCCTATCGTGACAACGCGCAAAGGAGGATGCCATATGAGATGGCAAAGATGGGCCGCGCTCGGTCTGATGGGGATAGCCGCCGCAACGCTCTACACCCTGATTCCGGACGGCGGCAATACGCCCCCTGCGGTCCGGCAGCAAGCGGGGAGCAAAGCGGGGCTTGGACCGTCCCAGGAGCAGAAGCTGAAGCAAACCATGCTGCGGCATGATATGACCGCGACCGAAAGGCTGGCCAGATTGGATGCCAAACAGCATCTGCGGACCCTGGCAACCAAGTATGCCGCCGCACCGGACGGGAAATTGCCTCAGGACGCGACCAATCTGCAAAAGGATCATAAACAATTCCCGTCGATCCGCTGGTTTTCGGACAAAGGGGAGCGGGAATTTCGCGGAAGCAAGTTCGAGCTATCGGGAAGCGAGGAGAAACAGCTGGAAAGCTATTTAAGCTTTGCCCGCAAGGCTCTGCTCAAAGGCCAAGCTTATGAATCCCCTTGCTTCCCGCAGGGGAATCCGAAATACTTTGTCGCCGCGGAGCCCGCGAAAGGCCAAAAAAAAGGAATGATCGGCGTGATGGATATCGGCATCCTAAAGCGGGTGCAGGAGCATCAGCACAAAAATTTGCGCCTCATCCCCTATCCGAAGGAAGGCAAATACAAGGTGGAATCGGTGCATGCCGACACCTTGAAGGATATCACCGTCAAAACGGGCCATGACAATGAAAAGGCCAGCCATTACTACGAGAACGAAATCGTCGTCACTTTTGCCAAGGCTCCTTCCACCAGCGAGATGAAATCCATTGAAGCCCATCTTCACTGCGATCCGGCGCGGAAGCTTGGCAATACTTATATTTTTCATTCGGAAACCATGAGTATGGAGCAGCTTCGGGATTACTTCAAAAAACATTGGAAACCGAATTACGTGGAGCCCCACTATCTCTATTTGACGAATGACGCAACCGGGGATGACACGGGTTTTTTGACCGGAGACAGTCCGGAAATCCCCAATGATCTGCTGTTTTCGGAATATCAGTGGAACTTGCCGATCATTGAGACCAATCGGGGCTGGAGGCTGTCCAAGGGCAGCAATGACGTGATTGTCGGGGTGGTGGATACAGGCGTAGATACGAAGCATCCCGACCTTCAGGGCAGGCTGCTCGAAGGATATAATGTGGTCGCACCGGGCGACACTCCCGCCGATGACGTCGGACACGGCACCCATGTCGCCGGAATCATCGCGGCCAACGTCAACAACACCGAAGGCATCGCCGGCATGATGTGGGGAGGCAAAATCCTTCCGGTCAAAGCGTTGGACAGCACAGGTTCGGGAACGACTTATTCGGTCGCCCAGGGGATTATTTGGGCTACGGATCACGGGGCCAAAGTTATAAATATGAGCCTCGGTAATTACGCGGACGCCCAATTTCTGCATGAGGCGGTCAAGTACGCTTTTGACCGCGATGTCGTGCTGATCGCGGCAACCGGTAACGATAACACGGAACGCCCCGGGTATCCCGCCGCCTATCCTGAAGTGCTGTCCGTCTCGGCGACGGACTACAATCTTCAACGCGCCTCCTTCTCCAACTACGGCGATTACGTGGATGTGATGGCGCCGGGGGAAAGCATCGCCAGTACCTATCCCGACAACCAATATGCCGCCCTGTCCGGCACGTCGATGGCGACCCCCCATGTCACGGCGCTGGCGGCGTTGATCCGCTCGATCAACCCTGAGCTGAAAAATACCGAAGTCATGGATATCATCCGCGACAATGTGATCGATCTCGGCGATCCGGGGCATGACAAATATTTCGGATACGGGCAGATCGACGTTTATTCCGCTCTGGAAGCGGCGGGAGGCAACGGCTCGCCTCTCCAACTCTGGCCGCAGTCCATGCAGCGTAAAATCAACGAGATTCTGGAAAAAATCAAATAAAAACGGTTGGACGAGGCCAAGGCCATTCGTCCAACCGTTTTTCATTTTTATTAGCTATACATGGGTTGCAGTGATGAAAGTTTGCCGTAAGCCGGGTTCTGTACTCTTCGCGGTATAACGGGAACTACCCTCCCGCTATGAGCGACAATCATCTATCTAGGCCGCACATTGCTGTACGGCTCCAGCGACCAACCCGGACGCGCCTCGGGCTAAGGCTGCTTCGCTAAGAAGCCGCGTCCCATTAGGTCTTGCTCCAGGTGGGGTTTACCAGGAACGAAGTCACCAGCGTTCCTCGGGGTCTCTTACACCTCGGTTCCATCCTTGCCTGTGCGCGCTTTGCAGCGGCCATCGGCGGTCCGTTTCTGTGGCACTATCCTTCGGCTCGCGCCGACTGGACGTTATCCAGCACCCTGCCCTATGGAGCCCGGACTTTCCTCCCGCGGCCTTATTAGGCCGCCGGCGATTGTCTGTCAAACTTTCGAGAGCAACACTTGATAGTATAACAGGCATTGCCGCTTAAGCACAAGTAGAAACTAAAGGAAAACGAACGGTTCCGTGTCAACCTTGGAAGCATATACCTTGGTCGTGTATTTGTTTTCCGAAAGCTTCTCCTCCAGCCAGGAGGCAACCCGCGCTTTCATGATTTTCTCGGCGTTGTGGCCGGGGTCGATCAGCGTTAGACCCGCCATCAGTGCGTCCTGGGCGGTATGATAATCGATATCGCCGGTGACGAGCACGTCCGCGCCCCGAAACATCGCCGTGCTCCAGTATCTTCCTCCCGAACCGCCAATGACCGCGGCCTTCTTGAGCGTCCGGTCCAAGTCGCCGACAACGCGCACGTTTGGAACCTCCAGCTTCTCTTTCACCCGCTCCACAAACTGCCGCAAGGTGACCGGCTCGCTTAATTTGCCCACTCTGCCGAGCCCGAACGTCCGCCCCTTCAGGTCCATCGGGTACAAGTCATAGGCGACCTCTTCATAAGGGTGACTCTTGAGCATGGCCTGAATCACCTTGCTGCGGATGCTCTGCGGAACGATCGTTTCAATCCGGATTTCCTCGGCCTTCTCCATCCGCCCTTGCTTGCCGATGTAGGGGTCGGTGCCCTCGCCGGGCACAAACGTCCCGTAGCCTTCGATATTGAAGCTGCAGTGGCTGTAATTGCCGATCGCCCCCGCGCCGGCGTTTAGAACGGCATCAAGCACCTGCTGATGATGATCCTTCGGCACGAATACGACCAGCTTGAAGAGATGGTCCGTGTGAATATCCTCCACGGACGCGCTCGCCTCGATCCCCAGCGCCTCGGCCATCCAGTCGTTCATCCCGCCCTCGGTTACGTCCAGGTTCGTGTGCGCCACATAGACGGCGATATCGTTCTTGATTAGCTTCTCATATACTTTGCCCATCGGCGTATCCACCTGCAGATTGCGGAGCGGGCGGTAGATGATCGCATGATGGGCGATGATGAGATTCGCGCCGAGCCGGATGGCCTCGTCCACGATCGCTTCATTGACATCGAGCGCGGTGAGGACGCCCGTGATTTCCTTCTGCAGGCTGCCGAGCTGCAGCCCGATCCGGTCATCCTCCATGGCCACGTGCTTTGGAGCCAATTGCTCCATGTACTGTATTACGGTTTGACCTTTCGCAAACATGCCAATACCTCCTTAAGCCGGCCTAACACCGTTTTTAGTTGCTCCTCTTTCTCTCTAGCCGCCCCTTGCTTGGAGGCGGCTACCGACCGCCGGATTTTCTCCAGCTTGTCCAATTCCATCTCCCATTTGGCAAACCAGGTTTGGGCGGGCTGCCGGGTCAGCCAGGGGCCCATCATTAATAACAGCTCTTTGGTCAGAACGACCGCTTCGCCGGCTTCGTCATGAAGAGGGCGCTCCCGATATAATTGCTCATTTAAGGCCGGTGCATCCGTCGTCCGATCCGCCGTAAGAATCTCGTAGATTTTGCCGTCTTCTTCAACGATCGTTTCCTCCGCCAAATACCAATCGTTTTCCAGCAGCCAGCGGCGTACCGTATCTTCGCCGACATTCGGCTGAAGCACCAGCCGGGAAACGCCCTCCAGCTTGCCTGCCCCGGCCGTCAAAATCGAAACGATCAGGGCACCGCCCATGCCGGCGATGGTGATACAATCGACTTCGCCGGGCTCAATCACCGCCAGGCCGTCGCCCTTGCGCACGGACACGCGACCGCCCTCCCCCGCCTCGGCGACTTGTCGTTTTGCCGCCTCCAGCGGGCCTTCGTTCACTTCGCCGGCTACGGCGAACGAGGCGAGTCCATGCCGAACCGCGTAAACGGGAAGCAGCGCATGGTCCGACCCGATATCCGCAAGCCTGCAACCGGGCGGAATCCGGTCCGCGATAAGCTGTAATCTAGCTGAAAGTTTCATGTACATACCAACTCCACCGTTTTTCTAGTCGGAAATTAGCGGAGCCCCTTATTTGCATTGCCCCGCCAAAAAAGCTAAAATAAAAAACAATAAAGAAAAAGCAGGAAATAATTCCAAAAGAAAGAAGCCTCTCTTCTTCATCCTGAAAAAAAGACCTTGCTGCTTGGCTGCAGAAGGCCCATAAGTCTAGCTATTCGAGAAAATCCTTCAGCCGTTTGCTGCGGCTGGGATGACGCAGCTTGCGGAGCGCCTTCGCCTCGATTTGGCGAATTCTCTCCCGCGTTACGCCGAATACCTTGCCGACTTCCTCCAAGGTTCTCGTTCGGCCGTCATCCAGTCCGAAACGCAGGCGAAGAACGTTCTCCTCGCGTTCCGTCAGCGTATCAAGAACATCTTCAAGTTGTT
The DNA here is from genome assembly GCF_036553665.1 of Paenibacillus haidiansis. Classification (NCBI taxonomy): domain Bacteria; kingdom Bacillati; phylum Bacillota; class Bacilli; order Caryophanales; family Paenibacillaceae; genus Paenibacillus; species Paenibacillus haidiansis. The sequence goes on from NZ_JAZHPZ010000001.1 coordinate 536,453, forward strand.
CTTTAAGAAGCTCGTAAGCGGCCGCATCGGCAGGCGCCAACGCTTCATGGTCCTCAATGAAGTCGCCCAGATGGGAATCGTCTTCTTCGCCGATCGGTGTCTCAAGCGATACGGGCTCTTGGGCAATCTTCATGATCTCGCGGACCTTCTCGACGCTGAGATCCATCTCCGCCGCGATTTCTTCCGGCGTAGGTTCGCGTCCGAGTTCCTGCAGCAATTGGCGGGAAACCCGGATCAATTTATTGATCGTCTCGACCATATGCACCGGGATCCGGATCGTTCTGGCCTGGTCGGCAATCGCCCGGGTAATGGCTTGCCGGATCCACCATGTGGCATAGGTGCTGAATTTGAAGCCTTTTTTATGGTCGAATTTCTCGACCGCTTTAATCAGGCCCATATTGCCTTCCTGTATCAGATCGAGGAACAGCATGCCCCGTCCCACGTAGCGTTTGGCGATGCTGACCACGAGCCGCAAATTGGCTTCGGCCAGGCGGCGCTTCGCTTCCTCGTCGCCGTTCTCGATCCGTTTAGCCAGCTCCATCTCGTCCTCGGCGGTAAGCAGCGGCACCCTGCCGATCTCTTTGAGGTACATGCGTACCGGATCGTTGATTTTAATTCCGGGAGGCAGTGTCAGATCATCGTCAAAGCTATAGTCGTCGCTCGATTCATTATCTTCATCGTTATTCCCGCTATGGTGCTCTTCATCGCTGTCGTTCGTAATATCGATCCCAAGATCGGCCAAATGTTCAAAAAACTCGTCCATTTGCTCGGGGTCCTGCTCGTATGGTGACAGCTTCTCCATAATTTCTTTATACGTAAGCGAAGACCTCTTCTTGCCTTGCTCAATCAGACGGTCCTTGACCTGATCCAGGGTTAGTTCCGTTTCTAGTTCTGTATGCTGATCATTCGTCATACCTGGCTCCCTCCTCCCTAGAACGATTCGAAAAATCCTTCCTCGTTACTGTCTCTCTAGGGCAATAATCTCACTTGCAATCTGTGCCGCACGCAAAAAATCCCCGGCCCGTTCGGCCGAAACCATTTCTTCCTTCTTCGCCTTGATCTGTGCGAGCAGCGGCACCTTCCGGATTTCCCTGATGCAATCGTCCAGTTCCTGGGTGCTCCATGCTCCCGGAGTATCCATCATAGCGATGGAAATCACGGTTTGCTCCAGCCGTTCATCCTGAAGCGAAGAGATAAACATGCTGGCATCCGGCGGTTTTCCTTGCGCGTAATAGGCGTATAGATAAGCAGCAATCGCTGCATGATCATCGATGTTAAAGCTGTCTCCCAGACGCTCGCCCACGTATCGTGCGACTTCATCGTCCTGAAGCATAAAGGAAAGCAGCCTGCGTTCCGCGACATGATAAGCGGGCATAAGAACCGGCATCGAGGCCTGCCCCTTTTTATGCCTACCATTATTCCACCTTTTGGCCTTATTATCCCCTGCAGGGCTCTTTTTTTGCATAGCCTGGCGCATTTCGTTGCACTCCTGCTTCAAGCTGTCAAACGAGACCTGGAGGTCGGCGGACAATTCCTTCAAATAAATTTCCCGCTCTGTCGGCGACGGCAAGGGGGCTATCACTTCGAGCGCTTCTTTGATGTATGCGACCTTTCCGTCTTCCTCTAGCAGTATATGGTTTTTTTTCAGATATATAAGCTTAAATTTGACGGATGAAACAGCTCCATCCAACACCTGGTGTTTAAACCGCTCCGGCCCGTACTTCCGAATAAACTCATCGGGGTCCAGCCCCTCGCTGAGCAGGGCAATCTTCACGGTGAATCCGAGTTCCTCCAGAATCGGAATGCTCTTGAGCGCTGCGGCTTGTCCCGCATTGTCGCCGTCGTAGCAGACAATCACCTCATCGGCAAGCCCCCGCATCATCGAAGCATGGCTGTCGGTCAATGCGGTGCCCATTGTGGCGATCCCGTTGTGAACGCCCGCTTCCCAAGCGCTTATCACGTCGCCGTAACCTTCGAACAGAACGAATTGCCGGGATTTGCGAATCTCCGACTTGGCCTGATGAAGATTGTACAGTGTCCGGCTCTTGCTGAACAGCTTGCTTTCGGGCGAGTTCAAATACTTGGGCTGCCCGTCCCCGAGCACCCTTCCGGCGAAAGCAATCACTTTGCCGTTCCTGTTATGGAGCGGGAAAATAACGCGATCCCGAAAACGGTCGACATAGCCCGTACCGTCCTGCTTTGCGGAAATCAAGCCGCCCTTCTCCATCGTTCCCAGATCAAAGGAACGCTTCTCCAGAAACTGGACGAGCGTATCCCAACGCGCCGGCGCATAGCCGATTTGGAACGTGTCGATCGCCTTGTCGGTAAAGCCTCTGGCCTTCAGATATTCCATGGCCGGTTTACCGTGCTCCGTGTTTTTTAGCAGGAAATGATACAGTTTGGCCGTCCATTCGTGGGCTTGCAGCTGCTGCTCCAATTCGAGATTGCGCGGCTGGCCTCCCTGGCCCGCCGTCCCGAAATCAAACGGGATATGCGCCTCCTCGGCCATCATTCTTACGGCTTCGGGAAAAGTCAATCCTTCGATTTCCATCCTGAATTTGATGGCGTTCCCGCCTTTGCCGCAGCCGTAGCAATGAAATATTTGCCGTTCGGGCGTCACCGTAAAAGAGGGGGTTTTCTCCGAGTGAAACGGACAAAGCCCCTTCATATACTTGCCCTGTTTAGTCAGATGAACGTGCCTGCCGACCGTGTCGACGATATCATGCTGCCGCAAGACTGCCTCGATGACTTCCTCCGGAATATTTCCTCGTCCGGTACTCATCTAAACCACCTTCATCTTTCTTAGACACGTAAATAATAATTCGCTAAAATTGTACATTCTCCTGCATATCTCGCAAAAGTTTTAGCAACACTCCTGTAAAACGGCTCCGGTCCTCGTCCGTAAAGGGCTTGGGCCCTTTGGCGTACCGGCCTCCGCGCCGCGCCTTCGCATGGGCGTGGCGGCGCTCCAGCAAATAATCGATATTCCCGGCATGGAACATATCGCCCCGGGGAGACAACCCCTTACAAGATTTGGCAATCGCCAGCGCCGCCAGACCATAATCCTGGGTAACGACGATATCGCCCTTCCCGATATGATTGGCTATGTACAAATCCGCGCTCTGCTGGCTGCGGTCCACTTGCACGACCTCCACGCCATCGCTCCCGCTAAGTACATGGTCATAAGATGAAACCATAAGAACAGGGACATTAAATTGTCCGGCGGCCATGATAATCTCATTCTTGACGGGGCAGGAGTCCCCGTCCACGACGATCCGCGCTGTCATCTTACTCCCGCCTTTCTATCTATCAATTATACCCAAAGCGATGATTCCGAAGACGGGAGCATACGCAAAAACCCCCCGCTCCTACGCCTGCTGTCAGACGTAGGGGCGAGAGGTTATCCCACGGTTCAACCCTACTTGATTTGCGAAGCGTTGGTTTCAACGCAGAAAATTCCTTAACATTGAGACATACTAATTAATGATAGATGATTTTCTAAAATTCGTCAAATTTCGTATTTGTCCAACTGATCCAAAAATTGACGGGATTTGAGCTTGAGCCCAAGCTGCATATCGTTAAAGGCTCGCATCACGGATTTCAGCTCCGCTTTTGTAGCATCCTTCACCTCTATATTTCCCAATCTGCGCAGGTCCACTTTTTCAAAAAGGGACAAGAGCTTGTACGTTCCCGGCGAGACTTGCATCGCCGCAGGATCGTGATGCCGGCAAGCGCGGCACAATTTTCCTCCCAACCGCGGGCTGACCGCAAGCGAATCGTCGACGCGTCCGCAGGAGATGCAGCTGTCGAACGAAGGACCGTATCCGGCCGCCTGCAAAATTTTCATTTCGAAGAGATGGATGACGATCTGCGGATCTTTTCCGGCCGAGAGTGCGTCCAGACAAGCCCTTAATTGGGTGAACCAGAAGCTGCCGACTTCCTCGTCCTGCAGCACTTTATCCAGCAATTCGCAGGCATAGGAAGCATAGGCGGCAAGATAAAGGTCTTCACGCAAAGAAAAGTGAGATTCGATAATCTCACCGGAATTCAGCGTGCCGAGCCCGCTGTTTTGACGATAAAACACATATTCTCCGAAGGTAAATAGCTGGGTCAGCGCAGCATGGCGGCTTTTTACTTTTTTCGCTCCGCGCACCAGCACCCCGATTTTTCCGTGGGCTTCCGTACACAGCGTGATAATCTTGTTCCCCTCGCCGTAGTCCATGCTGCGGATGACGATTCCTTCCACCCTGTAAAGCATGTCTCTTCCCCCAAGCCTAGCCTTGATTCGATAAAAAATTCGTGCCGATTTACTCGGCTTGCTCTTCCTCAAGCGGAAGCTCTTCCGCCGCCGCGGCCTCCTCCTCGCATGTGCCGCAGGCTTCTTTGTATAACAAATAAGCATCGACATCTCCAGTCATCGCAAAATACTTCCACGAAAAATCTCGCATTCGTATTCACCCTTTCTTCGGAAATGACGCCTGCATGTTCAAAGAATAGGATGTACGGTCGGACGCGAAGTATTCGTTGCAATAACTCCCAGTATAAAACGCGAAGCCGGGGGTCAGGCGTCCTTATGGAACCCCAAATCCCGCAAAATCCGCTCCTGGTTGCGCCAATCCTTTTTCACCTTTACCCACAGCTCAAGGAAAATTTTCGATCCGAGCAGGTTCTCGATATCCTGTCTGGCCAGCTTGCCGATTTCTTTCAGCAGCGAACCCTGCTTCCCGATGATAATGCCTTTCTGCGAATCCCTTTCCACAAAGATGACCGCCGAAATGTAGACGACGCCATTGTCCTCCACGCGCATATCCTCGATGGTCACGGCGATGGAATGCGGCACTTCCTCCCGGGTCAAATGCAGAATTTTCTCGCGGATTAGCTCCGCGCACACAAACTGCTCCGGATGGTCCGTAACTTGATCCTCCGGATAATATTGCGGGCCCTCCGGCAAATACTTGCCGATCTGCTCAAGCAGGGTATTTACATTGTTGCCCAGCTTGGCCGAAATCGGCACGATTTCCGCAAATTCGTACAGCTTCCGGTATTCCTCGATGATCGGCAGCAGCTCTTCCGGCTGGACCTTGTCGATTTTGTTGAGCACGAGAATGACCGGGGTCCGGATCCCTTTGAGCCGTTCGATAATAAAACGGTCGCCGCCGCCAAGACCTTCCGCGGTATCCACCAGGAACAGGACGGCCTCCACTTCGCCCAGCGTGTTGAGCGCCGTCGTGTTCATATAATCGCCGAGCTTGGACTGGCGCTTATGAATCCCCGGCGTATCGAGGAATACGACCTGCATCTCTTCGGAGGTATATACCCCGTGAATTTTGTTCCGGGTCGTTTGCGGTTTATCGGACATGATCGCGATTTTCTGGCCGATAATGTGATTCATCAAGGTCGATTTGCCTACATTCGGCCGGCCGACGATGGCCACAAATCCGGACTTGAATTTATTTTTTGCCATGATGCTGTTCCTTTCCGTGCATGTAGTTTTTACGGATTATTATTTGTCTTTTAGGGCCGAAGAATTAAAAGAGTACGGCAGTAATTCCCCGACCGTCGTTTCGCGGATGTCTCCCTTCAGATTGCCGAGAAAGACCGGCATATCCGGCCCGCACAGTTCAACCAGCACCTGGCGGCAAACGCCGCAAGGGGCGACCGGTTCCTCCGTATCGCCGACGACCGCGATCGCCTTGAACATGCCCGGCTTGAGCCCGTCGGCAATCGCCCGGAACACCGCCGTCCGTTCGGCGCAGTTCGTCGGGCCGTACGCCGCGTTTTCGATATTGCAGCCATGGTGGACGTGACCGTCCTGATCCAGCAGGGCCGCGCCGACCCCGAAACCGGAGTAAGGTATGTATGCCGAGGCCCTGGCTTTGATCGCTTCCTGCAGCAATGCGCTGGAATCTATACTCATCTTATCTCCATCTCCCTCGTGTTTGAATCATGGTCCCCAGCCGAGCCATGCCATGACCGGGCCATAGAATAACATAATGCCGATGACGACGGCGAAAGCCGCGGCGGCAAGAACGGCTCCGGCCGCGGCATCCTTGGCGATTTTGGCCAATCTGTGCCATTCCGGAGCCGCCAGATCAACCGCAGCTTCGATGGCGGTATTGATCAGTTCCGCCGTGATGACTAAAGCGATGACAAGCAAGAGAAGCGCCACATCCCGGACCGGCAGACGGAAAAAAGCCGCCGCCAGCAACACGATGACCGCGGCCAGGACATGAATCCGCAAATTCCGCTCGCTTTTCAGCGACGACCAAATGCCGTTCCAGGCATCCCGGAAAACGGAGCCCCAATTTCTCCGGGTCTTCATATCAACGGACTAGGCCGACCTGCGCCAGCACGGCTTCCTGTTTTCCCATCATAACCTTCTCGCTCGCCACATCCTGATGATCGTAACCGAGCAGATGCAAAAATCCGTGCACAAACAAAAATCCGATTTCCCGGTTAAGCGAATGGCCGTACTCTTCGCTCTGGACCTTTGCGCGCTCTACGGAAATAATGATATCCCCGAGCACATCGGTCAGATCGTCGAGCTCCTCGCCTTCCTCGAGTTCATACACGATATCCATTTCCTCGTCCAGCGACTCGTTCATCGCAAACGACAACACATCCGTCGGCCGGTCGATCCCGCGGTAATCCCGGTTCAATTCATGAATCGCCTCATCGGTGACGAACGTCAGGGCGACCTCTCCTTCCTCGATCCCCTCGGCTTCGCCCGCCTTTTGCAGCAATTGCTCCAACAGCCCGATCAAATCTTCACCGATCTCCATGATTTCCTGCTCATTGTTCCAAGCTAGACTTAGACCCATTCACATCAAGCCCCCTATCCTTCTCGTCATTGCTTTTCGTCTTTTTCATCTGTTCCGGATATTCGATCCGGGAATGGAAAATGCCCATTACCGTTTCCTTCAATGTCTGGGCAATCACATCAAGCTCCCGCATGGTCAAATCGCATTCGTTGAACTGGTGGTCGTCGAGACGGCTCTTGATGATCTTCTCGATCATCGTTTCCACCTGTTCGACCGTCGGCTGGCGCAGCGAACGGACCGCGGCTTCCACACTATCGGCGATGCCGACCACCGCGGCTTCCTTCGATTGCGCCTTGGGGCCGGGATAACGGAAATCATCCTCGGTAAAATCCGGTTCCACCCCTTGCTCCTCCGCCAAAGTCAGCGCTTTGTGATAGAAGTAATGCAGGAAGGTCGTACCGTGATGCTGCTCGGCGATATCCCGGATCGGCTTCGGCAGCTTGTATTCCTTCTGCATTTCGACACCGTCGCGGGCGTGGGCGATAATAATCGATTTGCTGAGCTTCGGATCGATGAAATCATGCGGATTTTCCATATTGTTCTGGTTCTCGATAAAATAGCTCGGGCGCTTCGTTTTCCCGATATCGTGATAATAGGACCCCACACGGCACAGCAGTCCGTCCGCGCCGATCGCCTCCGCGGCCGCCTCCGACAAATTGCCGACCATGACGCTGTGATGGTAGGTTCCCGGCGTTTCGGTCAGCAGCTTGCGCAGCAGCGGGTGATTCGGGTTGGACAGCTCCACCAGCTTCAGCGCGGAGAGAATACCGAACGTGACCTCAAAGAACGGCATGAGCCCGATGACGAGAATCGTTGTCAAAAGGCCGCCGGCAATCGCAAACCCGAGCGCGTACAAGGTATTCGATTCCGTAAATCCGTCGTTGTTGAGTACAATCAGCGTAAAGACCGACAACGAGCCGAACAGGCAGATCATAATCCCGGCCTTCAGCAGCGTCGAACGCTGACTGGCGCGGTGGATTGCGTAAATCGAAGCGAACGAGATAACCAGCGTAAAAAATCCGAATTCGAAATCGAAAATTTGTCCCTGGTGGACATTTAATATAACACTGGCCAATATACTAAACAATATGGAGCAGATATAGGCCAAAGAAAGATCAATCAGAAGCGTGATCAGCATCGCTCCGGTTGCGATCGGAGCCAGATAGCCGATGTACGGACGCTGCTCGTTCTGCAGAATCGCGATGATGTGCATCGACACGATCGTGATCAGAATAATCATCAGCAGCATGGCAAATTGGGAGTTGTTATATTTGAACCGGCTCACGCCTTCGGATTGGCGCATAAACATAATCAGCCCGATCGCCATCAGCAGCGACAACAGAATTAGGCCGAATTGCGGCCAGTAGTTGACCTCATCCTTCAAAAGTCCGTTCTTCTCCAGCAGCGTGTACATTTCCTGGGTAATTTTTTCGCCCTTTCCGACGAGGACATCCCCCTGCTTGATATAAACGGTAGGGGTATTTTCGCGCGCTTCCACTTTCGCCGTTTTCGTCGCTTCCTCATCGTAAAACTTGTTGGCGGTAATCGACAGCCGCGCCAGCTCCTGAACGACTTCGCGGGAGATCCGCTTACTCAGCGAGCTCGTGCTGACCATCTCGGCCACCTTGGCCCGGGCCGTTTGGGCATCGACGATCTGATCGGTCATCAGACGCGCGACGATATCCGCGGCCACCGGCTTCATCTCATTGATATCCTCGGGGGTAAGCTTCGGAATTTTAATAAACGTTTCCTCCGAGATTTGATACTGCTGCTCGTTTACCTTTTCGGTCACTTCTTTAAACAGCGTGCTGGAATATGTAGCCGAATTGCGGTTGTTCATGATAAAGTTCTGCACATGGTCCTTGACGCGCTGCGGCAGCTCTTCCCGGTAGATGTTGATTTTGTCCTCCGTCGCGACCTGATCGTCTTGATTCAGTCTGAAAATCCGGTCGAGCAATTGCCCTACCAACGCCTCATTGCGGAGCGGAAGAATGGTATACACTTCCCCCACCTTCTCGGCGGCTTCTTCCTGCGCTTTCAGCGTCTCTTTCGTATTCGGAATATCCATCGGGGCCAAAATCTCTTTGTCGCTCGGCAAACCGACCGCGATATCGTAAGTTTCCGGCAGCAGCTTGGGAGACAAGCTGATATAGAGCATCACGACAAGCAGCACGTACAGGGCGTAGCGAACCGTGGCGCTATGCTTCCATCCCGCCGTTCTGGATTGAAATTTGCTTTTTCCTTGTTGATCGTTTGAGGTCATAATGACAGCCCTCCTGAAAAATTTAAAGCCCTACGGACCCTTTATTGCAGATTGCACATTGCGGGGATACGCATTGCACGGCATGAATGCGGGTGCATGCGAATCCCGATCGGAAAGGGGCCGGGGGCTGGATCATTAACCCTGATTTTCAGCAGCACGGTCGTAAGCGACAATAATTTTCTGGACGAGCGAATGGCGGACGACGTCCGACTCCGCAAAATAGACGAACCCGATCTCCTCGATAGGTTCCAAAATGTTTCTGGCCTCCACCAAACCCGATTTTTTCCCTTTCGGCAAATCGATCTGCGTGACATCGCCGGTAATGACCATTTTCGAACCGAACCCGAGCCGGGTAAGGAACATCTTCATCTGTTCGGGGGTCGTATTCTGAGCCTCGTCCAAAATGATGAAGGAATCGTCCAGCGTCCGGCCGCGCATGTAAGCAAGCGGCGCGATTTCGATCAGGCCGCGCTCCAGCGCTTTCGCCGTCTGGTCGGGGCCCATCACATCGTACAACGCATCATACAGCGGGCGGAGATACGGGTCAACCTTTTCCTGCAAATCGCCGGGCAAAAACCCGAGGCTCTCGCCGGCTTCGACCGCCGGCCGGGTCAGAATGATCCGTTTGACCGCCCCTTCCTTCAAAGCCGTAATGGCCATGACGACGGCCAAATACGTTTTCCCTGTACCGGCCGGACCGATCCCGAATACGATATCCCTCTTGCGGATCGTGGTGACATAATGCTTCTGTCCGATCGTTTTGACCCGCAGCGGCTTGCCGCGGTAGGTCGTCGCGATCTCGCCCTTATATAAATCAAGCAATTGATCGGCGCGAAGCTCCTTCGCGAGCTCGATCGCATAGAGTACGTCTCTTTCGGTAAGGATATAGCCGTTGCGGATCAACTCCAGCAGAACCTCGAATAATTGCTCTACCCGCTCTACCTCGCGCTCTTCGCCGCGAACCGTGATTTCCGACTCCCGCAGAACGATCCCCGCCTTCAGGTGCCGTTCGATCAGCTTAAGAAACATATCCTGCGGCCCGAACAAAGACAGGCCCTCCGCGGCGCTTTGCAGCGTTATCTTTATACTGTGTTGTTGTTCTGCCAAATAGCCTCATTCTCCTTGATCATACAATTGGAAGTTCTTCCGATATATTTTGTTCCACTTCAAAAAGCACTTTCATATAAACTTTACCATTGTCTGTCTTCTCATGCAAAATTTTTTGATTCAATATGACGGTTCCCGTCCCGTTTTTGGCCAAAATATCGCGCTTTGCCCGCTCGATCCCGTCGCTCGCCGCCTGTTTCTTGGACAGCTTGATCTCAAGTTCGGCCGTTTCCAGCACCTTTTCGCTCATCCAGCCGATCGGAAGCTTCAGGCTTCTCCAGGTCAACGGATCGAATTCCGTAAGTACCTGGGCATCCTCAAAAGCCGCCTTTCCGTATCCGGAAAGCTGGATCGCCGTTTTTCCGAAATAGAGATAACCGCGCTCTTTCTTCTCTCCAGTGTACACCTGCTGCTTCCGAACGAGCGGCACCTCGATATTGTATTCATGCCACACGATCCCTTTGACCTCGCCTTTGGACACCACCCTTTGCCCGCCTTGAATCCCGGAAATGAGTATCTGTCCTTTTCGTACCCGGTCATTCTTCTTGACTTCCGGTTGGCCTTTCTCCGCATAAATATAGGTGACCACCGCATCGGCCGTGCTGACCAGATGCCGCGGGCTTAAAAGCTGCTGTTCCTTTGGCTGCGTCGCCTCAACAATTTCAATGGAAATCTTGGTGCCTGTCCGGGATACCCCGACCCAAGACGTCCCCGGGAGCTTGCGGTTCAATTCCGCGGAGAGCTTGTCCTGTTTGGGCAGCTTGAAAATCCATTGGAAGGGGTACATCCCTTCCTCGCGGGCCGCGTTCAGCACATCTTCATCTGCGATTTTCACATTGCCCTTGACCTCGATGTCCCATACCAACTGGGACAGGCTGAAAATAACCGCCATAAACAAGGCAAAGCCCAAGACGAACCATTTTCTGCGCCACAGACGGACCATCAAGAACGGCAAACCATAGCGCCGCTTCACATGCACGCGGCAGCCTGTCCGTTTCAAAGACGGACGCAGGCGAAAAAAATCTTTTACCGTTAAACTCATTTCCATATTCCCGTTCGGCAAAGGCTTTACGTCCCAGGTCTCGATTTCGCGCCCGGAGAGCTCATTGATCAATTTTTCACTGGCCCCGCCGCGAACAATGACCGTAACAGCGCCGCTCAATGCGGCAAATACCGGTGATTTCACTAGGATTCCTCCGTTTCGCGATATTTGATGCCGAAGATCCGTCCTTCGATGACGACTTCCTCCGGCATAATCTCTTTAATCATCAGCCCGCTGCCCTCGACCTCCAGCATGCCCTGGCTGAGCTTGAGATGCAGCGCTTCAGGGGAGAAATGCACCACACCCCGATGGTTCTCTATATATAATTGCTTACCTCCGATCAAGGTGAGCCTGGGTAAATTCATTACAAGATCGCTAGGCAGGTCGAGCGCATCGACCGTCCACTTGCGGAATTTGCGGACAAACCGGCTCATATGAGGCAATCCCCCTTCCCCTACTTTACAAATTATGCGGTGCTATCCCGATTTATGAGAAACAATCGCCGCTTGAACGTTGGGGTTGAAAATGAGATTGAGGTTAAGTTGAGTTTGCTGCTGAGATCGAGGTTGAGAATAAAAGTCAGTAATTAAGTATGGGGTGTGAAGTTAGATATAGGTTTGTACGATAGTACAGTGGTAAGGTGGGGTTAAGTTTGATGTGCTGCAAGTTTGATATGGCACAAAGTTTGATATGGTACAGAAGGTTCAGTTAAATGCCTTCATTGGATAAAATCCAACTTTATTTCAGCATGGGGGCTTACGGTTAGGCTTGATTGGATATTATCCAATGGACGAGCCGTTCCGGGGCGTCTGCAACCCCTTAAACCTACATTTCATTGGATTTCATCCAATGAAGGTCCCGGACACGTTCGGATGAGCCAGTTATTCATTGGAAAATCTCCAATGAAGCTTCCGAAGCAAGGCCGAAATAGAAAAGCGGCACAGGGTTCAACCCTGTGCCGCACTTTCATGAATATTCGTGTTCAAAGCGAGCTATTTCCTAAGCATGCCGCTAAGAGACAGCTTCGTTGCTTTCGTTCTCACTATTGCAAAAGCTGTTGAACTGCCTGATTGACAAGCTTGCCGTCCGCCCGGCCTTTAACCTTGGGCATCAGCGCGCTCATTACTTTCCCGATATCGGCTTTCGAAGTAGCACCGGTTTCCTGGATGGTCTGCTGTACAATAACTTTAATTTCTTCTTCGCTCAGCTGTTCGGGAAGGTATTCGGCAATGATCTCGGCTTCCGCTTTGACTTGTACCGCAAGATCGTCACGACCTGCTTTTTCAAATTCTTGGAGGGCATCTTTGCGCTGTTTGATTTCACGACTGAGGATATCAAGCACTTCATTATCGTTCAAAGGTCTTTTCAAATCTATCTCAAGATTCTTGATCGTAGCACGAACCATTCGAATGGTGGAGAGTTTGAACTTGTCTTGACTCTTCATCGCTTGCTTCATATCTTCGTTCAATCGCTCGCTAAGATTCATGGTAGCATAATCCTCCTAAAACTTTCTTTTACGAGCAGCCTCGGACTTTTTCTTGCGCTTTACGCTTGGCTTTTCATAATGCTTGCGTTTCTTCACCTCAGCCAAGACGCCATCTTTAGCGATGGAACGCTTAAAGCGACGAAGTGCAGCATCAATTGTCTCGTTTTTGCGAACTTTAGTTTCAGACACCAGTTTTCCCTCCCTCCGACCAGACCGTCCAAGAGCCTAACACGGTTCATCAAACTTCATTATAGGGGAAAAATAAATAGGGTGTCAACCTGGACACCCATATTTAAGATGCCTGGAAGATAATGCATCGTCAATCAGGCATGCGAATTGGAGTTTTGCACCAGCGCGCCGAGCTTTGCTCCGCCCAGCAGGTGATAATGGATGTGATACACCGCTTGTCCGCTGTCCGGCCCGCAATTGTTGATCAGGCGGTATCCGCTCTCCGCCACGCCGAGCTTTTTGGCCGCTTCCCGGGCTACAAGATGCAGCTCGCCGATCAACCCTGCATCTTCCGCCGCCAGATCGTTCATCGTCGGGATATGCTTCTTCGGAATAATCAGCACATGGGTCGGCGCCGCAGGCTCAATATCATGGAACACGAGAAAGCGGTCATCCTCGTATACTTTATTCGAAGGAATCGTGCCTTCGGCAATCTTGCAAAACAAACAGTTGTCCACCTGAAAGACCTCCTTAAAAATTACTCTTAACATCCATCATACCGAAAATGGGCAAAAAAAAGAAGCACCCAGCTCCCTCGAAAGAGTTTGCTCGTCGCACGGACGTATTGGACCGAAATAACGAAGTCTAATCTCTGTCACCAATACGTCCGTCGGGGTGCTACCAAATTGATGTCGGCTAACTGTAGTATAACAGCGGGTTGACACTGTATCTGTGATCTACATCACGAAGTAAAAATTTGGGCGCTAAATAAATGTACGTGTATCATTATTGCGTCCGAACTTGTAAGTGGCGATCAAAAAGAACACGACCGCGTAAATGATCAGGATCGACAAGCTGAGCCAAACGCCAACGAAACCACCGCCGCCCTGCAGTTCCTCGATCGCCTGCAGCACCCAGTGCTGAGGCATAAAATCGGCAATCCGGCGGATGACCGCAGGCATGATTTCGACCGGAAAGAAGCATCCGGCAAGCAGACAGGTCGGCGTGATGATCAGATTATCCAAGGAACCGGAAATCCCGGTGTTTTTGGAGAAGGCCACGATCACAAGCGACAACCCGACGGACACGAGAGCGAACAGCCCCAGCAAGCCCGCCAGCGAAGCCATTGGAATGCCGGGATCCAGCTTGAACACATATCTTAAAAAGAACAAAGTCACGATAATTTGCAGCAGCATTACAACGATATTGACGATCACATTAGCGATGACATAGGTTTTGGAACTCACCGGCGAAGAGATAATCCGGAAAAACGTCCGATCCTCCCGTTGTTTCAGCATCAGCTCCGACAGATTGACCGACGACATCATCATGAACAGAATCAGGAAGCCCACGGATTGATAGGTCATATCCTTCGAGACGGATTTATCGCCCACGGATTCGGCCCCGAATTCGAAGGACATATCGCGATATTCCCCAAAAATCTGGTCGAATCTCGCAGGATTCCCGAGGGCGGCTTTTCCGATCTCCGCCATATTATCAATATAACTATACAGCATTGCCTTCAAATAAGCTGTAACCTGGGCGCCCTTCACCGATTGGATGGCGATATGCTCCGGCTGTCCGGCGAGCACGCTTTGCGAATATCCCTGCTCCAGCAGCACCCCGCTATCCAGCTTACCTGCGACAAGCCGGCGGGATAATTCCTCTTCTGTCACATTCTCGACCTTAACCTGGCCCATTTCGGAGATGAACCGGACGGTATCCGCGGCAATGGCCTCGCTCCCGTCCATATTGACCACGCCGACACGCAGCGCGCTTTGCCCGGAATTCGCAAAGAGAAACGTCGAGATCAAGACTCCCGCCAAAGGCAGTCCAAAGTAAATGATGAGGCTGCCGCGTTTCCGAAATTCCCGCCGCAGCGTGGTTACAGCAAGCCACCATATATTCCTGTCCATGTTAGACTCCCTCCTTACGGCGCATAAGCGCGGCCGACCCAAGCAGCATCAATATAGCCAATCCGATATTCAGTCCAACGACGGGCCACATGGCCGCCGTTTCTCCGCCATAGACGATTTTGGTCAACGCCACATTTCCCCAGCGAATGGGGGACAGGCCCGCGATCCATCCGATCGCTCCCAAATCCTCGTCCACGCTCATCGGAAAGTACGCGCCGCCGAATAAAGCGGCCAATTGTGTGATGATCATAATCACGCTCTTTCTTGCGGTATCTTTAAAGAGATAACTGACCGTTAGGCCCAAGCTTACCGCCAATATGACTTCGGTGAGCAATACGCCGAGCACATAAAGCATATGATCGCCCCAGTATGCTTTAAATACAAATTTGCTGACGACAATGATCAGACAAACACAGATCATATTCGAACAGATGCTGCCGAGTACTTTCCCGGCAAAAATAGCTCCTTTTGAAACCGGGGCTGCAATAAGCCGCTTCACCGTCCCCCTCTTCGTCTCGAAGGCGATCAACCGGCTTGCCGACCAAGACCCCCATAAGGCGACCATACAGGTCATAGCCAAGGCATAATAATCGACGGCCCCAGGCTGACGGTCGGGTACGATAGACGTCTCTTTGATATAGTTTTGTTCAAGCTGTTCCCCCGTGCCCGTCATTTGCATGACGGCTATATCCTGCCCCGCATGGGCTAAAGCCGACACGGTTTTGTATTTATCGGCAAACGCAGTCAGCATGCCTTGGACAATCGTGCTCTCTATGGTATTGCGACTGCTGCCGTATAGCGAAATACCCCCGCTCCCCAGTTCAACGTAATCGTCATACCGGTCCTGCTCCACTTCCTCCCGCCCGTTCATTCCTTCGCTCCAAGCCTCGAACCGGATGCCGGATTTCTCCGCCTCTTTCATGAAAGCCTCAAAGCTTTGCTCCAAAGTCCCGCCCCCGCTCTTATCCCGGACCAGCACGCGGATATCCCCCAGCCCTGAACCGCCGGAGAAGTCATTGGACAGGGAGACTCCCAAAATCAGGATCAGCACGATCGGAAAAGCGAGCATAAAGATCAGCGTCCACCGGTCACGGATATCGTGTTTGATTTCTTTAAATGCGATGTTCAAAATATTCAATGCATTATCCTCCCGTCGCTCGGATCTGTCCCATAGATTAATCCCTGAGGTTGCGGCCCGTCAGCGTCAGGAATACCGTTTCGAGATTCGGTTCCTGCTCCTCCACCGACCGGATGTCCGCACCGCTGTCGATCAGCGTCTTCAAAATCATGCTCAGATTATCCACCGACAAGTCGCTGCCGATGCGGATCACCTGTCCCTCCTCCAAAATAACGTGCCTAACACCGGTGACATTTTCTAATAATAGAGCAAGTTCGGGATCGCCTTTTTTCAATTCGATACGAATTTCTTTCATATCCGTAATCGCCGAGATGAGCTGCTCCTTTGTACCGTCGGCGATAATTTTACCGTGATCGATGATCGCGATCCGCGAACAGATCTCCTCGACTTCTTCCATATAATGACTCGTGTATATAATCGTGCAGCCCATCTCGTTCAATTTGCGTACCGATGCAAGAATGTAATTCCGCGACTGGGGATCGATACCGACGGTCGGCTCATCCATGATAATCAGCTTGGGACGGTGTGCGATGGCGCAAGCGATATTCAGCCGCCGCTTCATGCCCCCGGAGAAATTTTTCGGATAGCTTTTCGCTTTGTCCTCAAGGCCGGCAAACCTTAAAGCTTCCTCGGTTCTTTCTTTAAGTTCTTCCCCTCGAAGACCGTACAGCCCGGCAAAAAACTTCACATTCTCGGAAGCGGTCATGTCCTCGTAAATCGCCAAGTCCTGCGGAACGATCCCGAGATTCATTTTGGCGAAGCGGCTATGCTTCGCGATATTCCGGTCCAGAATATGGATTTCTCCGCTCGTCGGCCTTAGCAACGAGGCGACAAGATTAATCGTCGTGCTCTTCCCCGCCCCGTTCGAACCGAGAAAACCGAAAATTTCCCCTTCGCGCACCGTCAAGGACATGTTGTCGACCGCGACGAAATCGCCGAATTTTTTGGTCAATCCGCGAATATCCAGCACATTCATCCTACTTCACTCCGCTCTTTGTTTATCTTGGAAACAGCTTCGATCATGACCTCATTGTAAGAAAAAAGGATGACCTTATGACAGTGCATAAGTTCATCCTTTGAACATGAGTATTTTCATAATTATCCCTAAACGGCTGCCGGTTTAAGACGTGAAAAATCTCACGCCGCTTAGTAGGGCATCAGCGTGGTTACGCTGAAACCGCGGGTTCCGTCTGCGATGACCGTCCCGCCTACCGCAGCCGTCCGCTCTTCCATGCCGATGAGCCCGAGTCCTTTGACAATCTTGGCTTCTCCGCGCCCGTTGTCGGTCACCACGGCCTTGATCAGCTTGCCGAGCACCTTCACTTCTACATGAACCGCCGTCGCCGAGGCGTATTTGCCCGTATTGGTCAGCGCTTCGGTCACATTATCCTGAATGATCTTCCACTGCAGCGGCGTAATCCGCTCGATCTCACCCTCATGCACGACGGTGGTCATCAAACCGAATTTGCCGCCGAAAGCCTCCACCGCCGCTCTCAGCCGATGGATGCCGAGCTGCTGCACGGGGGGCTTCATATTTTTGAGCGTAAGCCGGATCTGCTCGATCGCCTCTTTGGAAATGCCGATCGCGTTTTGCAGCAGATTTTCCGCCGCGGCGGGATCGGTATGCAGCATCACTTTGGCCGCCTCCATCTGGATCAACGCCCCGGTCATGGAATGGCCGACGCCGTCGTGAAGCTCCTGGGACAAACGGCTGCGCTCCTCGAGCTTGTGCATATACTCCGAAACGCGGATCAGTTCCTCGTTATCGTGCAGTTTTTTCCGCAGCTTTTCCCCGTCCGCGCGCATCTTGTCAAGCTGCGCCTCCTGCCGCTGAATTTTGCCCGTATTCCGGTTGGCCAGCCCCCCGTTGAAAAGAGTCAGAAGCGCAATGAAGACGTATAGAAAAAGCAGACTTCGATCGCCGATGATCAGTGTCGGGGCAAACAAGGCGATATACATCGGCAGCCGCCTGCGCGAATAGGAAGCAACCAGTTCATGCAGGCCAAGCGGCATAAGCAGGATGAAATCGGGCTGAACATACAGCGTGCATAACAGCAGATAAAGGTTGGCGGCAACCATGGAGAAGCATTTGAACGCTATATTTTTAAAAAGATGCGTCAGCAGGTTCAGGCCGATGTAGATCAGGAAAAAGAGCACCAGCCAGGGCGACGGAGCGGCCGCGATGAAATAAGCGTAGGCGACCACAAAAAACAGCACGACCAGTTTATTCCCGACACTCCACAATTCCATGACTTCAGCGGACCTTTCCCGTCAAATAATAAATGGCGATTTGCGTCCGGTGCTCCAGGGCCGTTTTATTCAAAATCGAGGTGATGTGATTGGCCACCGTGCCTTCGGAAATGAACAGCTCCTTGGATATCTCCTTGTTGGACAGCCCTTTGGCGATCCGCGACATCACATCCAGCTCCCGCTCCGTGAACAGCTTCGTATCGATCGGCGGGGTATCCGGCGCCGTACGGATTTCGCCAAGGCTGCTCTTGAGCTTGTCCAAAACCGCGTTTTGCAGCACATTATGACCATGATAAACGCTTTTGATCGCGTCGCATATCCGCTCCGGGTCGTTGTTTTTCAGCAAGTATCCTTTGGCGCCGAAACGGACCGCATCCACAATATACTCGTCATCGTCAAACGTCGTCAGGATCAGCGGCTTCGTCTTCGTCTCTTCCGCCAACGCCCGCGTAGCCTCCACGCCGTTCATGTTCGGCATGCGGACGTCAAGCAAGGCTACGTCGACTTCATGCGCCTTGCAGTATTCGACGGCCTCGCGGCCGTCCGCCACCGTGGCAAGCACCTCGAAGTCCTCAAACGTGTTCAAAATAATGCGCATGCCTTCCCTGATAAAGGAATTGTCGTCCGCAATCAGCACCCGAATCTTCATATGGATCGGACCTCTTTTCCGAAAAAATCCCGCTTAATATACTACATCCGTTCGACCATAATTTTAGAACCCTCGCCCCCGCTTTCCGCGGGAATGACGATCAGCTTGCGGGCCAGCCGGTCGCGCAGCTCTGTGACATGGGTAATAATGCCGACGGCGAGATGATCGTGATGCAGATGCTCCAGCGAGGTAATGACCGTATCGAGTAATTCCGGATCCAGGGTGCCGAATCCTTCATCCAGGAAAAAGAACTGCAGCGGATACTGCCCCCGCAGTTGAATTTGCGCGGATAATGCCAGCGCCAGTGCGAGCGAGGTCAGGAAAGTCTCGCCGCCGGACAGTGTGGAAACCGGCCGCTTCACGCCCCCGTTGGCATCGTCGCAAATGACGAAGCCGCCGCCCGAATCCGTCTCCAGCGCATAGCGCTGCTTGGTCAGGGATCGCAGCCGCTGCGATGCCGCATGGCTGACATTCATCAACTGCTCCTCCGCGACGTATTCCACAAATGCATTTCCGCGCAAGGTTGACTGCAGCTTGCCCAGCAAGCCCGACCGGTGCTCAAGCTTCAGCCTTTCCGCCTCCAGCTCCTTCCAGCGGATATGCCTTGCCGCAAGATCCTCCAGATCCCGCTCGGCCCTGGCCTTCGCCTGAAGCGCGGCTTCGTCCTGCGCTTTGGCCAGTTCCAGAGCATTGGCCGCGTCCGCCCACTCTTCCTCCGTCACAACTTGCCCCTTCAGCTTCGTGTCCAGCTCTTTGAGATTGATTTCATGTTCGCGCTCCCGGTCGCGGTGATCACTGATTTTGGCGGTATCCGTGATAATCTGTTCCGATGCAATGAATGACTCCGTGACCTCTTCCTCCGCAGCAAAAGGAGACGCCGCCAGACCGCTCTGCCAGCGCGCCAGGCATTCCTTCTCCTGCTCGTGGGCCGATTGCAGCGCCTGGCGGGCCAGGGCGTCAGCCTCAGCGGCCCCGCGGTGCAAGGCGTCGTTTGTTTCCCGACGCTTGCGGGTGTCCTCCGCCGCCTGGCGCAGCGCCTTAAGACGCCCGTCCGTTTCCGCGTGCAGCCGTTCCACGGAGTCTTCGCCGATCCAGGAGGCAAGCCGATCCCTTTTTTCCCGGAGCAAGGAGCTCTTTCCCTCTTCCTGCACTTCCCATTGCAGCAATCGCTTGTCCAAGTCGATGATCTGCTGGCTGAGCCTTGATATAGCACCGGATTTCTCCTCGATGAACGGAACGCTGACCTGGAGCCGCTGCTTCAGGTCCTCACCCTTCCGATCCTTCTCGTCGATGCTTTGTTGAAGCCGCTCCGCCTCTTCCAAGGACAACTCCGGATACTCGGCGTTCCATTCGGCCAGCTTATTCTCGACCGCCGTCCGGCCGGCTTGGCCGAGCGAAGCGGCCTGCTCCCGCAAACTTATGGCTGCGGACGCCTCCGCCTGCGCGGCTGCCACTTGGGGCTGCAAAGCGTTGAGCGCGGCTTTCGCCTCCTTGGCGTCGCGCTGGAGCCGCTCCAGTGCCGTCTGCAGCCGTGCTGCCTCTTCCCCCAGCTTCGCGGCACGGCCACGCAGAGCGCCGGGATCGCGCCCATCGAAATCGCCAGCCTGCAGCCCGCCCGGAACCCCGGGTTTCCCGGCTGCCGCCTCAAACCCGGCTGTGGCCGCCGTTTCCAATTGCGCTGCCCCGGGTCTTAGGGCTTCCGTCTCGGCCTCTTCCGCACCGAGCAACTGCAGCAAGCTTCGGCAGCCATCGGCCTGCCGGGACACCGCATAATTCAACTCGCGGACCGTCGCAAGCAATGCGGCAAGCTCTTCCGCTGCGGCCTCGTTTACTGCCTGTTCTTCAGCGCCAGACGCCGCGCCGGGATGATGAACCGAACCGCACACCGGGCACGGGTCTCCCGCTTGAAGCTCCTCGGCGAGCCGGAGCGCCCAGAGCTGGCGCTCCCTGTGCTTCAGCCGGGCGCGATGCTCGGCTTCCAGCGTTGTCAGAACGCTTTCGGCGGACGCGATGTCTACGGTCAGCCTATTCAATTGCCGAAGCAGATCCAGCGCCCCGGCCGCCAATTCCCGGCATTTCGCTTCCGCCGTCCGTTCGCGGGCCGCCACTTCCTGCAGCCGGGACGATGCCTGCTCGGCCTTCGCCGCCTGGGCGGCCTCTTCCAGCCCGGCCTTGCGGGCTTCCTCCCGCAGCCTGGCGATCTCCTGCTTCCGGGTCACGGCCAATTGGATCCGCTGCCGTTCTGAAGCCTTCACTTCGCAGTCCTTCAGCATCAGCTCCAGCTCCTGCTGGCGCTGCCGGGCTTTGGCGAGAAGCTGCTCTTCCTTCTGCATCTCTTCGCCAAGGGCCTGACGCTGGCGGCTCCCCTGCTCGCGGGAGGCTTGCAACTCCCGCAGCCCGGCCGCCAGCTCGGCCGTTTCCCGCTGGAGCAGCTTCGCTTGCTCCAGCTGGTCCAGGCGCAGCAGCAGCGCCGGCTCCTCGCGGCTGAGCGCCCCTGCCGCCGCTTCCGCCGCGGCGGCGGC
The DNA here is from genome assembly GCF_036553665.1 of Paenibacillus haidiansis. Lineage (NCBI taxonomy): Bacteria > Bacillati > Bacillota > Bacilli > Caryophanales > Paenibacillaceae > Paenibacillus > Paenibacillus haidiansis. The sequence continues at coordinate 557,815 of NZ_JAZHPZ010000001.1, forward strand.
CTGCGATGCTGCGGCCGCGGCTTCGGCGGCGTCCGCTGCGGCGCGGACGGCGGCGGTTTCGCGTTCCGCCGTCAGCTGCCGCGCCGCTTTCCAGGCCGTGAGCGCCGGCCTGATGCTTTCCGCGGCGGCCGCCTTGGCAAGCCGCGCCTCCAGCTCGCGGATGGCGGCGTCCTGCTGCCGCAGCTCCGCGAGCAGCGCGGCCCGGCGGGCGCGCTCCCGGCTCAGCTCGCGCACCTTGGCGAGCGACTCCGTACGCCGCTCGGCCTCGCCGAGCTCCTTGCGCCGCGCTGTCGCCTGCTCCAGCGCGCCCTTCAGCGCGGCCTCCGCTTCCCGCAGCGCTTCTTCCGAGGCGCTGCCGAGCCCCTGCTGCTCGGCCGCCAGCTCTTTCAGCCCCTGCTCCGCTTCCTTCGCCTTGCGGGCCAGCTTCTGAACGAGCAGATCGCCGTATTTCTCCAGATGAAACAGCCGCTGCAGCATCTGCCGGCGGTCTACTCCCTTGAGCGACAGGAACTCGGCGAATTTGCCCTGCGGCAGTACGACCGCACGGGTGAAGTCGTCCATCTTCAGCCCGATTTTTTCCTCCACCTGGCGGGTAACTTCCGCGAGTTTATCGGCAAGCACCTTCTCGCCTTCCGCAGTAACTTCGATAAAGCGGCTGATCGTATTGCTCACGGACAGCTCGCTTTGCCGTTTGAAACGCCGCTCGACCCGGTACCGTTCGGCCCCCCCGGCGGACATCAGTTCAAAAGTGAACGCGACAAACAGGCTGTCCTCCGAATGGTTCATAATCCCTTGCGTACCGTTCGCGGCGCGGCCTACTTTGCCGTACAACGCCAGGGTAATGGCGTCCAGCAGGGTCGATTTTCCGCTGCCGGTCGGTCCGAATATCCCGAACAGCCCCGTGTCGCACAATTCGGCAAAATCGATCTCCTGCGTCTCCCGGTAGCTTTGCAGACCGGACAATTTCAGCGATATCGGCTTCATGCTTCCGCCTCCTTGTCCTGCGCTTCTTCATCCTCGGCCACCAGGGACATAAACAGCTCGACCAGTTCCGCCTCCGGCTCAGCGCCCCCGCTCTGCCGCTGATAGAATTTACGGAACATCTCATGAACGGGCATCTGGGCACGGGACTGGATCAATTCCTCCGCATCCCTGCCGGGATAGACCGGACGGATATGTACGATGCCTTCATGCGCCTTGCGCAATTTCTGAATCTCGCCCAGCGACATCGCTTCGGTGAGGTGTATTTCCAGATCGATAAACGCGCTGCCGTCTCTCCCCTCGTCCAAATAACGCCACACCTCGTCCAAGCCGCCGCGGCAGCTCCAGCGAACCAGCGGTTTTCCGCTGTATAGGAACAGCTCCTCCGCCTGCGGCGTTCCGCCGGGGGCAAGATCGAGCTGCATCACCGATTTGGCCTGGCCCGCCTCCGAGAAGCTGTAAGCAAGCGGCGATCCGCTGTACCGGATCATTCCCTTGCCCTTGACCGCCTGCGGGCGGTGAAGATGGCCTAGTGCCGTATACTGCGCACCGATATCCAGCGCGGAAGGGTCCACGGTATAGGCCCCGCCGACCTGGATCGGCCGCTCCGAGTCGGATTCCAGGCCTCCGAGCACATAAATATGGCTCATGGCCAGGTTTACGGTATCGGGTTGAAAGGCTCCGCCCAGCTGCGCCATCAATTTGCCGACCTTGGCGCTGTACGCGATGCGGAGTTCCCCTTCATCGCCGTCCCCGGCCAGCAGTTCGGAGAGCCTTGATTCCGACGGATAAGGCAAGGCCGCGATCACCGCGGTCTCTCCCGTCCGCGGTACATGCAGTGTAACGCTCTCCGCCGTCGGCAACCCCACCAGCGTGATTCCCCGGCCCGAAACAAGCGGCGCCACCGCCGATACCCGTTCCGGCTGGTCGTGATTGCCGGAGATGACCACGAGCTGGCGGCCGTTCTCCGTCAGCCGCGCGGCGGCTTCATAGAACAGCGATTCCGCCGCGGCCGGCGGGTTGACGCTGTCATAGACATCGCCGGCCATCAGAATGACGTCCGCCTGCTGATTGTCCGCCACCAGGACCAGCTCGTCCAGAAATTGAGCCTGCTCCGCAAGCCGGCTTCTCCCTTCCAGGGTACGGCCCAAATGCCAGTCCCCGGTATGCAGTATCCGCATGTTATTTTCCCCTCCGCTTCGTACACTTTAAAAACTATAGCTTGACCGCGTCGCCGCTATCAAAGAAATAAAGCCATTTCTCGTCTACCGGCACGCCGGTGATATCCTCAACTGCGGCGGCGTAGAGTTCGAGCTGGAAACGATATGTTTCCGTCAGCGCGGAGACGCCGCCGCGGTGAGGAAGGACCTTGTCGCTTTTATAGTCGAGCAGGATCCGCTTGCCGTCGACTTGAAACAGGCAGTCGACAATCCCTTGAATCAGCACGGTTTCCCCGCCGGACATTTTGGCGATGCTCAGCTTGGAATCGTCCGCTTCCCAGAGCGGCCCTTCCACATACGGGGCCAGCCGCGGAAATGCGTCCGCGGCGGAAAGACCGTAGCTGAACGGCATTTCCCGGCGCGCCCAATCCGCTCTCCGCAGTCTTGCCCCAAGCTCGCTTCTCAGAAAATCGGCGATGCGCGGCACATCCATTTCCGCCGTTTGCTCCGGCGTCATAATCCGGCGTTCGACAAGCCGGGCCAAAGTGTCCCGTACCGTATCCTCGCCGGGCTCCTCGTCCAGTCGCAAATGCTGCATCACCGTATGGTAAGCCGTTCCGCGTTCGGTAGGCGTAAGCTGCGCCTGCTCCATGAACCGCGGCCGGCGGAGATGAAGCTTGAAATCGGCTTGCTCCGGCTCCCGTCCCGCTTCGATCCGCAACTCTTCCCCGGCAAAAATATCGCTGGGCGGGAACTCTTGATCGGCCAGCAGCGATTTCATTTCCGTGACGGAAGTTTTGGCCGAAATCCGGGTTGACTGTTCATAGGGGTATGACCAGCCGAGCTTGGCATTAACCGCTTGTTCTGCTTCCGCCGTCCTTTCCGCGGCCGCCGGGCCACCCGAAAGGAGAACTTCTCCCGGGGCAGCTCCATTATTTCCGTAAAGCGAATCCAGGTTCAAAATCGTATCGTTTCCGTCTTCCCTTCCCGCAGCCGCATCCTCCAACGCATTGCCCGACAGAAGCATCTCCCGGGCGGACGCAAAGCCGATAATCCAATCCGAAGCGCTGCCCGCAAAAAGTGCCGGAGTCACCTCGGGAAGACCGGCGAAGCGGCGCAGCTCCACGGCCGAAGGATGCCGGATGAGCGACGGACCGATCCAGTCGAGATAACATCTGCCCCGGGCCAGCAGGTAGTCGGGCAGCTTCTCTTCCCCGATTTCCAGAGCTCCTCCCCAAGTCTTCGCCGCCCCGGCCAGGTCTTTGACCGACGAGACCAGGATCAGCTTGTCCTTTGGACGGGTGAGCGCGACATATAGAACCCGCATCTCCTCCGCCAGCAGTTCCATCTGGGCCCGTCTGCGAATCGCCAGATTCGGCAAGGTCGGGTAGCTTACGCGCAGGGCTCCGTCCACGAATTTCGGACCGAAGCCCATCTCCTTGTGCATGAGAAAATTGGCGTTTAAATCCTGGCGGTTGAACATTTTGGCCAGCCCCGCGACAAAGACGACCGGAAATTCCAGCCCTTTGCTCTTATGGATCGTCATAATTTGCACCGCGTCGTCCCGGCCTTCGGTCGATGCCGCCGCGCCAAGGTCGCCGCCGTTCTCCCGCAGACGGTTCACATACCGCAGGAAGCGGAATAGTCCTCTGGCGGAAGTCGCTGTCTCATACTGTATCGCCCGGTCGTGCAGGGCGCGTAAATTCCCCTGCCGCATAGCGCCTCCCGGCAGTCCGCCTACCCAGTCCAGATACCCGGTATCCCGGTAAATCCCCCAGATCAGGCGGCTGAGCTCGCCTTCCCGGGCCAGGTTGCGCCAGGATTCCAATTGATCGAGGAACGCTTGCAATTTGGACGACAAAGAGGCTTTGCCGCCAAAATCGGCCCCCGCTTCGGCCTCGGCTTCGGACTCTTCCGTCCCCTCCGCAGCGGCCAGAAGCGCCTCGTAAAAACTGCCCGTGCTTTTGGCCAAACGAATCTCCGCCAGCTCTTCTTCGGACAAGCCGTAAATGGGTGACCTCAATACGGCGGCGAGCGGGATATCCTGCAGCGGGTTGTCGATAATTTGCAACAGCGACAGCATCGTCTCCACTTCCGAAGCCTGGAAATAACCCTGGTTCAACTCTCCGTACGCCGGGATGCCCTCCATGCGCAGCTCTTCGATCATCACGGGTGCCCAGGACAAAGTCGAGCGCAGCAGGATCACCATATCCCGGTATTCGGCCGGACGCAATTGTTTCAGGCTTTTATCGTAAATGCGCAGTGCCGGTTGTCCGCCCTCGCCCGTCAGTTCTCTAATCCGGGCGGCAATCGCCCGCGCCTCCAGCCGGACCGCTTCCAGTTCGGCGGCGGTCTCTTCCTCCGTGCCGGATTCCGCTTCGCTCTCATGGGCCAGGCCGGACTCTCCGGACGAAGCGTGAACCGCATCTCCGCTGCGGTCCAATAACAGAAGTTCCGGCCGGTAATCGCCGTCCGCCCCGTCGGGGAATCCCTCGCCGTAAACGAGCTCCGCCCGCGCATCGTAAGCAATCTCCGCTACGCCCTCGTTCATGATCTGCCGGAACAACAGATTGACCGCGTCAACGACCTCCCGGCGGCTGCGGAAATTGCGGGCCAAATCGATTCTCAATCCGCCGGTAGCGAAGCTGTCACCGTAGCTGCGGTATTTCTCCAGGAACAACCCCGGCTCCGCCAAACGGAAGCGGTATATGCTCTGCTTGACATCGCCGACCATGAAACGGTTCCCTTGGTCCCGGCGGGAAATCAGCCGTACGATATCTTCCTGTACAGTGTTCGTGTCCTGGTATTCGTCCAGCAGCACTTCGTCGTACTGTGCCTGGTATTCCAGCGCCGCATCAGATGGAATCGCCGTATCCGGCGTGGACTCGGGCGAGCGCAAAATCTGTAGACAATAATGCTCCAAATCGGAAAAATCGAGCCAGCCTTTGGCTGCTTTTTCCCGCTTGTACCGGTCTCCGAATTCGATCGTCAGCTCGGCGAGCTGCTCCATCAACGGCGCCGCCGTCCGCAGTTCCTGCAGAAAAGTCTCAGGCGGGCGACCGAACAGCTGGCTGCGCAGATCGGTAACCGTTTTTTTCGCTTCTTCGCGCATGGCCTTGACCCGTTCCTGCAGGCCCGGATCGGTCTGATCCTTTTTGCATGGCTTCAATTTGCCGAAAGCCGCCGACTGAAACTTTCCGTAGAGACTGGTCCAGGCCCCCTCCATCACCGCCGCTTGCAAACCGAGTAACATCTCCAGTTCTTCCTCCAGCGTGGAGGCATAAGGCTCCGGCCCGCCGGGGGACAAGGCCAGCGCCTTGGCCTGGCGAAGCAGTTCCGCCGCGCCCGCAAGCATAATCGACGTATCGGCCAATATGCTGCCCACCCAGGAGCTGTGTTCAAGCTCGGAGATATCGGATGCCCGAAAGGCGGAAGCCGCCTGACGCAGCCAATGCTCCGGCCAGGAATGGCTGCGCGAGAAATCGTACAATTTGTGCACGAGCGCGAATACCGCGTCATCGTTCCGTTCTCCGCTGAACCAGTCGACCAGCGCAAAAAACAAGCTCCCCTCCCGCTCGGTGCCGTATTTCTCCTCGAACAGATCCTCCAGCACCTCCTGACGGAGCAGCGCCGTCTCGCTTTCCGAAGCGATTCGGAAACCGGGATCGAGCGGAATGAGCGTGTAATAACGCTGGATGACCTCCATGCAAAAAGAATGCAGCGTCGTAATCGACGCCCGGCCCAGCATCGCGAGCTGGCGGGTAAGATGCTCGCTGCCGGGGTCGCCGGCCAGTTCTTTCTCCAGCGCCTCGCGAATCCGCTGGCGCATCTCCGAGGCCGCCGCTTTCGTGAATGTGGCGACGAGCAGCCTGTCCACGCTAAGCGGGTGATCGGCGGCGGACAGCTTGCGGATAATCCGCTCCACTAGTACCGCGGTTTTACCGGAGCCGGCCGCCGCCGCCACCAGGATGTCGCCGCCGGAGAGCGAAATGGCCTTCCACTGGTCATCGCTCCAATAGCTTCCCGCCGGTTTCGGTATCGTCAACATGGTTTATTCCTTCTCTCCATCCCTTGCCTCCAGCAGTTCCCAAAGCCGGTCCTTGCCGGGCTTGTTCAATATCTGATAATGGCTTCCGCCAAGCGACTCCTCAAACCGGCAAACGGGCTTGTACGCACAGAAGGTGCAAGCCGTCTCCGTCCCGAGCCGGTAAGGGGATATGTCCACATGGCCATCCGTAATTCTCGTCCCGATATCCACGATGGTACGGCGTACCGATCCGAGCAGCGTCCGCCACTGCTCCGGCGTGGCTACGGAAGCGCTGCTGTAAAAGCCGCCGTCCGCCTTGACCGCCACCGGCAAAATTTCGGAATAGCCCTTTTCCAGCGTCCCGTCCATCTTCGCGATGACGTCCCGGTCCGCCAGCAGCAGTCCCTTCATTTTGAATCGCTTCAGCAGCTCGAGCCGGGCTTCTTCCTCGCTCAGCCCGTTGCTGCTTTGCAGAAGCGGATTATGCACATGAAAATACAGCGTCCCCGCAGGGATCGCCGGTTGGCCGAGCCATGTTTCCGCCGAACTCAGCAGCACGTCCAGATAAGTGAGCATTTGCAGCGCCAAGCCGTAATACACTTCGTGCAGTTTCAAATCGGTTTGGCTCGATTTATAGTCGATGACGCGCAGCAGCACGCCGTCTTCGCCTTCCGCCATATCGACCCGGTCGATCCGGCCGACGATCTCCATCACGCAACCGTTCGGCAGCTCGAACGTCAGGGGCGGCAAAGGCCGTCCCGGCCCGAAATCGAGCTCCAGGCCGACCGGCTCAAAGCTGCCGCGCCGGGACTGCTCGCCCAAGATGATCGACGCGCGGCCGACGATATTTTTCAGCTTGCGGGAAATATAGCCGTAGCGCTTCGTGCTGAGCAATATTTCCCCTTGCAGCTTCGGCGCGAGCCTATCCACGGCGGCGTCCGCTTCCCGGAGACATTCCTCCGGGGTCAGGCTTCCCCAGCTCCGGTTCTGCTGCTTGAACGTGATCGCCATCTGGCTCAGCGCCGCATGGAACAATTGGCCGATATCCGGCGCCTTGAGCCGGTATAACTGCCGTTCCTTCAGCTTAAGCCCGTGGGAAGCGAAATGGGAGAACGGACAAGCCGAAAACTTCTCCATGCGGGATACGCTTGTGCGCAGCCGCTTCCCGTACAATTTGCGGCTTGTTGCCGGGGTGAGCCCGCCGACCCGGTTCCGGTAATCGAGCGAGCCTAGCATGCGGTTGACGGACGCTTCCCATTCGGGACGTTCCAGGTACCAGCGCAGGACGCTCCACCATACCGGCGAAACGGGCTGACCGGACTTCCAGACCCGCAGTTGGCCAAGCAATCGCGGCAAGGTCGGGGCCGGGGCGCTTATATATTCCAGTTGGCGCTCCTCCGGATCGGAGGCAGCCGGAGCATCGCCGATAGTTTGTTCCTCCAGCATTCCCGCCGGAAAAATCCGCTTGATATGCCGGATCACTTCGGAAGGAAGCAGCGGCTTGCCGTCCTCGTCCGCGGACGGATAACTGAGCCACAATGAAGCGCTGGCCGCCGAAAGCGCACCGTAAATCAGGAAGCGTTCGTCGAGCAACCGGCGCGTTATTCCGGGCGCCAGTTCAAGCCCGATTTCACCGAGGCGCTGCCGTTCCTGATCGCTCAGAATACCTTCTTCTTGAAGGCTGGCCGGCATAATGCCCTCATTGATGCCGAGCAGGAAGGCGTGTTTGACATGGCGGGTCCGGGTCCGGTCCGTGCTGCCGACCAGCACCTGATCGATGGCGGGCGGAACGAGTCCGAGCTTCAAATCTTTGAGGCCCGTTTCGAGCACACCCGCAAACAATTCCGCGGAAAGCTGTTCTTCGCCCATCATCTCCACGATCTGGTCGAGCAGGTCCAAAACCGCGCTCCATAGCTGCCGGTGCTCCATCGCCTGCTGCGGTTGTCCGTTTTGGAGTGCGCGGTGCGCCATCAGATCGAGCCGCCGAGGCGCCTCGGTGTCCTCAAGCAAGCGGTAAACGGCCGCGCACATGTCCCGGACGCTCTTGGCCCGCTTCAGCCGCTTCTCAAATCCCGACAGCGGCTGGGTCACCGCCGTGCGGCACCGCTCCAGCAATTGAAGGCGTTCGCCTTCGGAACGGCTCGGGGACCCTTCCCCCTCTTCAAGCGACAGGCTCGGAACTCCTTTCCAGGGCCGTCCGTCGGTCCAGCGGTATCCTTGAATGCCGCTGGCCAGGCAATAGTTTTCCAGCAGGTCCATGTCTCCCCGCGACAAGCTCCCGTCAAGCGGCAGCAAAAACTCGCTCTTCACGCAGCGGAAGACGTCCTCGTACTTCCAGTATCTCAATGCTACATCCAATGCTCCGCGAATCAGCTCGATCAACGGATGGTGCAGGATGCTCGCTTTTTGGTCCATGAAAAAGGGAATGCCGTAATCCTCAAACACCGGGCGGACGATATGCTCGTAGTCGCCGAGATTGCGCACGAACAGCGCCATATCCCGCCAGCGCGCCCCTTCTTCCCGGGCCAGCCTCAGCATTTCTCGCGCCGCCCCCTCCACTTCGGTCCGGCGGTTGCCCGCCGCATGTAGGGATAACGATGCCGCTAGATCCGCAGGGGGGCGGCTTGACGGCCAAGGCGTCCTGAACTCATAAGCCGATTCCAGGTAAGCCAGCGTTTCGCTGCCGCGAAATCTCGGGAACGGGCGGGCATCGAGCAGCTTGGCCGGCTTCACCTCGACGCCGAGCGATTCGGCCAGCGCGCGCAGCTTCATGTATGTCGATCCCGTTGGATGAAACAAATTCAGCTCATGCGGTCCGGCACCGTCGTCATAAGGCCTATCCAGCGTCAGCGCGACCGTGACGGAGGAAGCCACCTGCATCAGAACGCCCAGGGTTTTGTATTCCTGCGGCGTAAATGTATGAAACCCGTCGATCCACAGCTCCGCACCACGCAAATAAGCCGAATCCTTCGCTCCCTCCGCCAGCTTGATGACATGATCCTCCGCATCGAGATAAAGCTTGGCCAGCTCGGCATCGAATTCGGCATACAAAATACTCAAATCGTGCAGCTTGTCCTTGAGCAATCTCGACTCTCCCGAGGCCGACTCCAGCGTGCGGAGATGGTCCTCCAGTTTGGAGAAATCGGCATTGTACTTCTTCAATTCCGTATAGAGGTCATTGATCTCATCGATGAGCCCCAATTGGTCGCTGCCGTGACTGTACAGCTTCAACTCTTCCTTATGCCGTCTCAGAATTTTGTAGAGCAGCATTTTCTTGCCCTCTTCGCTGATCGGTACGAGCGCGGCCCCACCCGTCTCCTGCATGACGCGAAGCGCGAGCCGGCGGAAGCCCAGCACCTGAACCCGTACGGTACCCTTGAGCTCCGGAGCGCTGACAAGCGCTTGCTCGATCTGGAAGGTTCCCTGCTCGGGAGCCAGCAATATCATCGGGGGACCCATCGGGTCCTCCCGGAGTTTCGAGGTGATCTGTTCCAGTACCAGGGCGCTTTTGCCGCTGCCGGACCGGCCGATGATGAATTGTAATGACATAAAGCTGCCTCCGTCCAATTAACTAGATTACCATCAAGTATACCATATCGCGCCAAAATAGGAATGTACGTTCCCAGTCCCGACAAAAAAATCCCTTCCGGTAAAAACCGGAAAGGATTGCGGCATTTGCGCTTAATCGCAGGCCACCCGTACTGGCCAGGTTACAAATTAACTGGAAAACCTGCTGTTATTTCGCCCGTTCTCCCCTCTATTCCGGAATTAACTGGAAAACATACAGCTATTTCCGTGAATTTCAGCTTAGAACTCGCCATAGTACGAAATTAGCTGGAGGTTTTACAGTTATTTCTTCCTGCTTGGGAAATCTGCGCAAATTAGCTGGAGAAAATACAGTTATCTCCGGCACAGCCGCACAGGCTTCTAAAAATTTTTGCTGCGGACTTCGAAAATGGCAAATTTCAAATAGTGCCCTTCGTTCACGCCCAAAATTTGCGGGTGATCCTTACCGGCGGCGCGCCATTCGATCAAGCGGAGAATTTTTCCGGCATCGGCCGCGGCCTCCTGGATCGTCTCCAGGAATAGTTCCGGGCGCATATGATAGGAGCAGCTCGCGGTGACCAGATAGCCGCCCTCGTTGACCAGCTTCATTCCGTGCAGATTGATGTCTTTGTATCCGCGGCAGGCGCCTTTGACGGCGCTGCGGGTTTTGGCGAAGGCCGGCGGATCGAGGATCACGACGTCCCAGGTCCGTCCGCCTCCGGCGGTCATCGGCACCGAGGTGTCGGCCTTGCCGTCGTTCCCCGCCGCCCGGGCGCTGCGTTCGGCCAGCCCTTTGACCTGGCTGCGGAGATAATCGAAGGCGTCCGCGACCACGAACTCGACGCGTTCTTCAAATCCGTTCAACTCCACATTCCGTTTGGCGCTCTCGATCGCGTGCTCGGAAATGTCCAGGCAGGTCACTTTCTTGGCCCCGTATTTGCAGGCGTGCAGCGTAAAGCTGCCGGTATGGGAAAAGCACTCCAGCACCGTCGCTCCGTCCCAATACGGAAAAGCCACTTCTTTTCCGTTGCGGTTGACGGGGACCGTCCGCACATGCCCGACCTCGTCCGCCGCTTCCTGCAGCGTGATTCCGCTTCTTTCGCCCCAGCCGGTCATCAGCGGCTTGATCGAGGCCCGATTTTCACGCTGATCGAAGAAATATCCCGTCTTCTGCCCCTGCTCGATGTCAACAAGCACCTTAAGCCCGTTCTCCGTTACGGTGACATGGCGCGGCGGGTTGCCGTACAGCGGCCCTTTGACCTGCTCCAGCCCCTCCATTTCCCGGATCGGTACGTCGCTGCGCTCGTAGATGCCCGCCGGATTAAGCACGGCGACCAGCGCCTTCACGATCGCGTCGCGGCAAAGATCCATGCCGAGCGTCAGCAGCTGCACCACCAGTACATCGCCGAAACGGTCCACGATCAGCCCCGGTAAAAAATCGGCCTCGCCATACACGAAACGGTAGGCGTCCTCGTCCACAAACCGCTGCCGGTGTTTCAGGCATTCCGAAAACCGCCGCTCGAAAAAGGCGGCATCCATCGCCTCAAGCGGCGTAAAAGAAACGGCCCGGACCGTAATTTGCGAGGCGGGATTGTAGTAGCCCGTGGCCAGAAAGCGGCGGCGGTGATCCAAAATTTCCACCAGGCTTCCCGGCGCCGGTTCCCCTTCCACATTTTCGATTTCACTTTTGTATACCCAAGGGTGGCCTTGTTCCAGCCGCTTTTTGCGGCTGCGCGTCAATATAACGGATGCCAATATGTTCAACTCCTAAAGTTTTGTGAGCGTTACCACTGTGAAAATGCTTCGTACAAAACTTGCTTCGAAAGCATCTGCTCAGTTTTATGAGCGTTACTTTTGCGAATTACTTCGTACAAACTTGCTTCGAAAGCATCCGCTTAGTTTTGTGAGCGTTACTTATTCCCCCGTTTGTTTAACGCCCACAGGTCCCGCCCGCCACTTCGGCCTTTTCGGCGTCCTCTATGGCATGGACCGGGGCGGCGGGGCATATATGTAACTTGTACACTTTTTTTGCGAGAGGGGGACGCTTTCCGGTGTTTCAAGACATTGTTTTTCCCGTCACATTCGGACTGGCCCTCTTTCTGTTTGGCATGAAGGTGATGGAAGGCGCGCTGCACGCCTGGGCCGGCCCCCGGCTGATCGCGGTGCTACGCGCGGCGACGAAGACGCCTTGGACCGGGCTGCTATCCAGCGCGTTCGTCTCGGCGGTTCTGCAAAGCAGCACCGCGATCACGGTCATGACGATCGGTCTCGTGAACGCCGGGCTCTTGACCTACGCCCGCACGCTCGGCATCATTCTCGGCAGCAATATCGGCACCTGCCTGACCACCGAGCTGATCGCCCTGGATATTTCCAGTATAGGCGTTCCGCTGTTCATTCTATCCTTACTCGTTTGGGCAGGGGCCGTAACCGCACAGGAAATGCTCCCCAAGCGGCGGTCGGGGGGATGGGCTTCGCTGCTTGAGACGCTGCAATACGGCGCGTTAGCCGTATCCGGGTTCAGCCTGATCATGATCGCGATCCGCTGGATGCAGTCGACCGGCCCCGCGCTCATGGCTTACGGCATCATCGACTGGCTGCTCGGCCATGCCGGAGACAGCCTGCTCTGGGGCGCCGCCGCGGGCGCGCTGCTAACCGCGCTCATCCACAGCAGCGCGGCCACGATCGCGATGACGATGGGACTCGTCGCCACCGGCGCGCTGCCGGTTCCGCTCGGCATCGCCATGGTAATCGGCTCCAATGTCGGCACCTGCGTTACGGCGGTGATCGCTTCCCTTGGCGGGACGCGTTCCGGCCGCTTTGTCGCCTGGTCGCATGTCGCCCTGAACGCGATCGGGGCCGCCCTGTTTCTGCCGCTTACGCCCTGGCTGGAGGGTGCCGCCGCCTGGCTGTCCTCCGAACCGGCGGCGCAAATCGCCCATTCTCAAACGATCTTTAATGTCGTTTGCTCTTTGCTGGCCTTACCGGCCTGTTACCTTCCGGTTTGGTCAAGATTGGACCCGCCGCCCGAGTCAACACCGGCCGGCCCCGCACTGCCGAAGAATCCGTAGCGGCTAAAATTCCAATCCCAGCATATTGAGCGCTTTTTCCAGAATGAAGTCGTTATTGTCATACCCCGATTTTTGCTGCTTCTCCCAGGCATCCATCGGTTCGTACCAAGCCACGCTGCGGATTTCCTCCAGTTGGGGCCGCAGCTCGCCGCCCCGGCTCTCCACGAGGTAATAATGAACCTCTTTGTCGATCGCCCCGCGAACGGGATCGTTATACGTATAAGCGATAATATCGATAAGGCCGTCGATTCTGCCGGCAATGCCGGTCTCCTCCCGTATTTCCCGAAGCGCCGTTTGTTCCACCGTCTCCCCGGGCTCTCTTTTCCCTTTGGCAAAAGAAAGCCGTCCGTACCGGTCCGTAATGAGCTGTATTTGCAGCCGTCCGGCGTCCTTGCGGTAGACGACGCCCCCGGCGGATATTTCCTTGTCCGACATGATACCAGCCTCCTTACCCATCTAAGAAGTAATCGAATTGCCCTTATTTGGGCAACAAGGACTTCAACCCCGCGGGGTGAAATCCCTGTTTACGTTCATCGCTTAATTTAAATACAAATGCTATGCCAAAGCCTGGGCCGGGGCATCGAGCACGCGCAGGAGCTGTCCTTCGCTCGTATTGGCGTCGGCCTTGGTCAATTTAACGCGGCACATTTTGCCGGCAAGGTCATGAGACCCGTCGAATTTGATCTGCAAATAATTGTCGCTGAACCCGGTCACGAAGCCTTCGCCCCATACCCCTTTTTCGTCGCGCTCCGGAATGACATCCAGCACCTGGCCGACGAATTTCTCGGCATAAGCAAACTGCATCTGTTCGGACAAGTCGATCATCTCCTGCACTCTGGCATGCTTGACCTCTTCGTCGATCTGATCCTCCATTCGCGCGGCCGGAGTACCCGTCCGTTTGGAATACGGGAACACGTGCATTTCCGAGAAGCCGATCCGCTTGATCGCTTCCAGGCCTTCCCGGAACAGCTCGTCGGTTTCGCCCGGGAAGCCGACGATGACGTCGGTCGTGATCGCCACGTCCGGCATGAAGGCGCGGATTTTCTTGATTTTCTCCTCGAATTCCTCAATCGTGTACTTTCTTCTCATCCGCTTCAACACTTCATTGCTGCCGGCTTGGAGCGGAATATGGAAATGACGGCACATTTTCGAAGAGCCCTTCAGCACTTCGAGCATCCGGTCGTCGATTTGGCTCGCTTCGATCGAGCTGATGCGGATGCGGCCGAGCCCCTCGACTTTGTCGAGGTCCCACAGCAGATCGGACAAGGTGTAATTGTCCAAATCGTCGCCGTAGCCGCCGGTGTGAATCCCGGTCAGCACGATTTCATTGTATCCCGCGGCCACCAACTGGCGCGCTTGGGCCACAACGCTTTGCGGATCGCGGCTGCGCGACAACCCGCGGGACCACGGAATAATGCAGAAGGTGCAGAAATTGTTGCAGCCCTCTTGAATTTTCAAAAACGCGCGCGTATGATCGGCGAAGTTTGGCACGTCCAGCTCCTCAAACTCGCGGGTCTTCATAATATTCCGCACTGCGTTGATCGGTTTGCGCTGCGCCTGAATTTCCTTCACGTAAGGAATGATCTTGTCCCGGTCCTGCGTTCCGATCACGAGATCGACGCCGGGAATGTCCAGAATTTCCGCCGGGGAGGTCTGGGCGTAGCAGCCCGTCACCGCCACGATCGCGTCCGGGTTGCGCCGTACGGCGCGCCGGATGATTTGCCGGCTTTTTTTGTCGCCCGTATTGGTTACGGTACAGGTATTAATCAGGTAAACATCGGCCGTTTGCTCGAAATCGACCTGTTCGTATCCCTCGTTTTTGAATAGCTGCCAGATGGCTTCGGTATCGTAAAAATTCACTTTGCAGCCGAGCGTATAAAATGCAACGGATGGCATGCTCAAATTCCCCCCATTTCTCCGGATTCGTACATGATGCAAGTCAGGGCGGCCATCGCGGCCGTCTCCGTTCTTAATATCCGCCGGCCGAGGCCGACGGACACCGCCCCCGCAGCTTCCGCCTCGGCGACCTCGGATTCGGAAAATCCGCCCTCGGGGCCGACGATCACAGCTACCCTGCAAGCCTGCCCCGGGGCCAGCTTGTCGACGAACGGCTTAAGCACATCGCGAAGCTGCCGGCCGTTTTCTTTTTCATAGCATAAACATATCAAATCATAAGCGGAAAAACCGGCGAGCAGTTCTCGCCAGACAAGCGGCGCTTCGATCGCGGGAATCCTGCTGCGATGCGCCTGCTCGGCGGCCTCCTTGGCGATTTTGCGCCAGCGGAGCGTCCGCTTTTCTTCTTTTTTTCCGTCGTATTGAACCACCGTACGTTCCGATATAAAGGGTACGAACGAAGCCGCCCCGATCTCCGTACATTTCTGGATCACCGTCTCCATCTTGTCGCCTTTCGGCAGGCTCTGCGCCACGGCCACTTGTAGCCAAGGCTCCCCCGCCGGTTCCAGACGCTCGATAATTTCCGCGATCACTTCCTGCGGTTCGATGCTGACGATCCCGGCCAGCGCTTCGCGCGAGTCGCCGTCGCTGACAATCACCTTATCCCCCGGCTTGGAGCGCATGACCTTTCCGATATGGCGTGCATCCTCGCCGGTAATGGCAACTTGCTTATCGCCAAATTGTCCGGGATCAATAAAATACCGCTGCATCCTCACCAATCCTTGCAATTATTGAACTATATTTAAAATTCACCAAAGTACATGATACAACTTTTGATATGCTCTTTCCAGTGCTTGTTCCAGGCAAAATCCAGGGGCCGGTCAAGCTCCGAACATCAATTGGAACAAATTCAGGAAATTGCCCATCATCCAGCTTGCCGCTCTATAGAGCGGGGTAATCGTATAATTTCGAACCCCCGGCACAATCAGGATCAACAGAAAAATCAGCAGCGACCACTGCTCAACCCGTTGGAGCTTGCTCTGCACGCGGCGCGGAACCACATCCTCGACGATCCGGTAGCCGTCAAGCGGCGGAAGCGGGATAAGGTTAAATAAGAACAGAAAAAAGTTCATATAAATAAACAAAGGAAAGAATGTAAACACGGCTTCCGCCAGCTTCCCGTTCATCGCATTCGGGCTAATGGCGCCGAACTGCATCAGTGCCGCAAAGATGACGGCGCCCACGATCCCGAGCAGCAGATTGCTCAGCGGTCCGGCGACGGACACCACGATGCCCATCATTCGCGGCTTGGTGAAATTGTCACGGTTAACCGGAACCGGTCGCGCCCAGCCGAAGCCGGCGAGCAGCAGCAGGATAATGCCCAGCAGATCGAAATGCACCGCCGGATTCAACGTCACCCGGCCAAGCAGCTTGGCCGTGGGATCGCCGAATTTGTTGGCGAAATAAGCATGGGAAAACTCGTGAACCGTAAACGCGATAATCAAAGTTATCAGATAAAAAGGGAGGTCCCGCAAAGGGAGCCATAGTATTTGATCCAGAAAATTCATGTCTACCTCTTTCTCGCTACGAAAGCGACCCAGTCTTCTTCCCGGGCCGTTTGGACGATCTCGAAACCTGCTGCCACCAACGCTTCCTCCACGGCCTGTTCTTTATTTTTGTAAATGCCCGATGCGATATAGTAACCTCCGGACTGCAAGGCTTCAAAGACATCTTCAATGAAGAGCAGAATGATCTCTGCCAAAATATTGGCCACCACGACACGGACCGGCAGCTGTACGTTTACGGCGGCTTTGCTTCCTTGCTTGAGTACGGACAACAGGTCGCTCTCGACGATCTGAATTTGCTTCTCCAGCCCGTTCAGCTTGGTATTCTCCGTCGCACTGGACACCGCGACCGGATCGAGATCAAGCGCCAGCACCTTGGACGCGCCCAGCCGGCAAGCCCCGATCGCCAAAATGCCGGAACCGGTGCCGACGTCGATCACCTCGTCCCCCTCCCGGATAATCCCTTCCAGAGTCCGCAGGCACAGGGATGTGGTCGGATGCGTTCCCGTACCGAAGGCCATGCCGGGGTCGAGCTCGATGATGCGCTCCTCCGCGGACTCGGGCTCATATTGCTCCCAGGTCGGCTTGATCGTCAGCCGCTCCGAAACGCGCAGCGGTTTGAAATACTGCTTCCAATTGTTGGCCCAGTCGTCTTCGCTGACATCTCTGACCGTAATCGTCGCATCGCCCGGGTCGATGTCGTATTCACGCAGTTCAGCGGTGCGTTCCTTAACCTGGGTAATGACTTCTTCGATATCGACTCCTTCGGGAAAATAACCGCTGATTTTCGCCTCTCCCTCCGGGATATCGTTCGGCGGGATTTCAAACCATTGCCCCAGGGACGTGTCGCGCGGCTTGTCGTTGTCGACATGCTCTTCGATGGTTACGCCGCCGGCTCCCGCTTCGTGCAGGAAGTTGGAGATCATCTCCACCGCTTCCTCAGTTGTATGTATAGTCAACTCTTTCCATATCATCGTAAGTTTTCCTCCTTGAAATTCCACATGAAATCTATTGTACTATAGAATGAATAGAGAGACAAAGGCCACAATTCGGCCTAAGCCCAAGAAGCCGCCGGAGAACTTCCCCGGCGGCCGAGTTTGCCTGAAACGCTATTTATACCGCAAATTATAGACGGTGCTGGCCCTGCTGGCGGGCATCCGCACGTTCGCTTCGTTCCAGCGCCTCCCAATCTTCTTGATCCGCCAATTCCTCCGAGAATTCAACATCCTCGTTATGTCCGATCGCGATTCGGGATGTTTTGGACTTTTGTCTTTTCGTCACGCGATCCGGCTGCGACTCAGTCATCGGTTTATTCCCCTTTCATCATTCGCCTGATTATATTAACCCGCCCGCTTCTTCCACTATACGCAACGCCTGGTGATGAATACTCTCGTCCACAACCGCCGTCAGCAAAATGTCATGTCCGGTAGGTCCCCCCTGCCCGCCATGGCTCATGCCGCTGGCCGCCGGATCCGCCGCGCTTAAAATCCCGGCGGAAGTATTGGTTACCGCGGCGTCTTGTGTAATTGCCGCCAAGCTGCTTATACTGCCGGTAATCGGATTCATCGGGTCGTACCCTTCGCCGGCGTAACGACTAAAACGGTCGACCGAGACATCGGCGGCGCGCAGCGCTTGCAGCTTTTTCGCTACGCCTTCGGCCTCTTCGGGACTTTTGAAATACGCCAGAATATTTTTCTCACCCATTGTCGAGCCCTGCCTTTCCTGCTGATCGTAATGGAACCCTTTAACCTAGGTGCTTTGTCGGTTCTTCGAATTAGGATGACAATTTCCGTTTGCATTTATTCCCTGATTGATAAAATTTGAAACGATTTACCGCTTGTCCCGTAATACCTTTTATAGCAATAGCAATAATTCAATTCATAGGAGGGCAACATACTCAATGCTAAAAAGATTAACCATGATCGTGATGGCGTTTACGCTGATTTTCGCCTTCGCCTCCCCTGACTTGGCGGATGCCAAGCGCGGCGGATTCAAATCCGGTACCCGTTCTTACACGACGACGCCGAAGAAATCGACGACGAACGATTACCAAAAATCAAGCGACACTTCCTCAACGCAAAAACCGGGAGCGACGACCGGTACAAATACAGGCCGCGGTTTCTTTAGCGGCGGCGGCTTTATGAAGGGCTTGATGGTCGGAGGCCTCGCCGGTTTGCTGTTTGGCGGATTGTTCAGCGGAATGGGCTTCTTTGGCAACCTGCTCGGGCTCGCCGTCAATCTGCTGGCCATCTATGCCGTAATCTCCGTAGTGGTATGGCTGTTCCGCCGCTTTAAACGCCGGCCGCAGACCGATGACAACCGGCACGGAGGAAGATACTGAGCATGATGATTCTCAGTATGGACGAAATCATTAACGCCATCTGCCTTCACACCGCCGAACGGACCGGTCTCCGCCCCACCGATGTGCAGGTCGAGCTGAGCTGGGACGAGGACACCGGTTATACCGGAGAAGTCTGGGCCGGCGGCAGAAGCAGATACATCGTCGAATCCAACATTATGGAAGCGATTATGCAATATGTATATAAAGAGTACGGCATCCGGGCTTTCCGCGAGGATATTACGCTGGAGCTGGACGAGGAGATTACGGCTTCCATACGGCAATAAATTAACTAGCAAAAAAGCAGCGGTTTAAGGGCATGTGCCTTTAAACCGCTGCTTTTGCTTTATCTATCGGTCAATCCCCGCGAAACGCCCGTTTCATCCGGTCAAAAAAGGTTTGTTCATGCTCGTGCGTCTGCTCGCCGTCAAGCGCCGCAAACTGCCGCATCAATTCTTTCTGTTCATCGCTCAGCTTGCTCGGCGTCACGACCACCACCTTGATATGCTGATCCCCTTGTCCGATGCCGCGAAGCTTCGGCACCCCTTTGCCTTTCAGGCGGAAATAGGTACCGGTTTGCGTGCCGGCGGGAATCTTGAGCTTCACTTTCTCCGTCAGGGTCGGGATTTCGATTTCGTCGCCAAGCGCCGCCTGAGCAAAGGTCAAAGGCACCTCGCAGTAGATGTCGTCGCCTTCGCGATCGAAAAACTCATGCGATTTTACACGGATAATGATATACAGGTCGCCCGCCGGGCCCCCGCGCAAACCGCCTTCGCCTTCGCCGGACATCCGGAGCTGCGCGCCGTCGTCCACGCCGGCCGGGATGCGGACATGAATTTTCCGCTGTTTCTTCACCTTGCCGCTGCCGGAGCAGGTCGGGCATTTCTCCTTGATGATTTGGCCCCGGCCGCCGCAGTTGCTGCAGGACCGGCGGTTTACCATCCGGCCGAAAGGCGTGTTCTGCACGACTTCCTGTTGTCCCGTGCCATGGCAGACGGAGCAGGTTTCCGGCTTGGTGCCGGGTTTGGCTCCCGAGCCGAAGCAGGTGTCGCAATTTTCGGTCCGCGGAATCGTAATGTCCGTCTCTTTGCCGAACACCGCTTCCTTAAACTCGATCGTCATCGTATATTGCAGGTCGTTGCCGCGCTGCGGGGCGTTCGGATCGCGCCGTCCGCCTCCGCCCCCGAAGAACATATCGAAAATGTCGCCGAAGCCCCCGAAATCGGCCCCGGAGAAGCCTCCGCCCATACCCTGGTTCGGATCGACATGACCGTATTGATCGTAGCGTGCCCGTTTGCCCGAATCGCTCAGGACATCGTAAGCTTCTTTTACTTCTTTAAACTTGGCCTCCGCATCCTCCGCCTTATTAACATCCGGGTGATATTGACGCGCCAGTTTGCGGTAGGCTTTCTTGATATCTTCATCGGAAGCGCTCTTACCAACGCCAAGCACCTCGTAATAATCTCGTTTCTCAGCCATTCTTCCACCCCCGTTTGACTAGTTCGGCGTGCCGGAGGAATCTCTCCTTAACCCGGCAAAAGGAAAGTCAAAGTACGGAAGCAGCCCGCACTTTGACCTTCCCAGTTCACCTAAGTCTATTCACCGGTCAGCCGACCTGTGCTTCTAACTCGAGTTCTTAGTCTTGCTTCTTGTCCTCGTCTACGACTTCGTACTCGGCATCGACAACATTGTCTTTGCCGCCGGCAGCGGAAGCCCCGTCTTGCGCGCCCCCTGCTTGCTGCTGAGCCTGCGCTTGCTCGTAAAGCTTCACGGACAGCTGCTGTACGATCTCGGTCAATTTATCGGAAGCCGATTTGATCGTTTCCAGGTTATCGCTTTCCAGCGCTTTTTTCAATTCTTCTTTGGCCGCGTTCGCCTTCTCGGTTTCGGCCGCGTCGACCTTGTCGCCGAGCTCTTTAAGAGTTTTGTCTACGCTGTAGATCAATTGGTCGCCGGTATTCTTCGCTTCAACCAGCTCTTTGCGCTTCTTGTCTTCTTCGGCGTGAAGCTCGGCGTCCTTCATCATGCGCTCCACTTCGTCGTCGCTGAGGCCGCTGGAGGAAGTGATCGTGATCTTTTGGCTCTTGCCGGTGCCTTTGTCAGTCGCCGACACGTTGACGATCCCGTTGGCGTCGATATCGAAGGTAACTTCGATTTGCGGTACACCGCGCGGTGCCAAAGGAATGTCGCCCAGCATGAAGCGGCCGAGCGTTTTGTTGCCGGCAGCCATTTCGCGCTCCCCTTGCAGCACGTGGATTTCAACGCTAGGCTGATTGTCCGCGTAAGTCGAGAAGATTTGCGATTTGCTGGTCGGAATTGTCGTGTTGCGTTCGATCATCTTGGTGAACACGCCGCCGGCGGTTTCGATCCCGAGCGACAGCGGAGTAACGTCGAGCAGTACGACGTCTTTCACATCGCCGGTCAAGACGCCCGCTTGCACGGCTGCGCCGAGCGCAACGACTTCGTCCGGGTTTACGCCTTTATGAGGCTCTTTGCCCGTCAACTTCTTGATCGCTTCCTGTACGGCCGGAATCCGGGTCGAGCCGCCCACCAGCACGACTTTGTGGATATCGGCCGGAGTCAGGCCCGCATCGCTGAGCGCGCGGCGAGTCGGCCCCAAAGTCCGTTCAACCAGATCGGCCGTCAATTCTTCGAATTTGGCCCGAGTCAGGTTAAGTTCCAAGTGTTGAGGCACGCCGTCAACGACGGTGATGAACGGAAGGGAGATCGTCGTTGTAAGTACGCCGGACAGCTCTTTCTTCGCTTTTTCGGCCGCGTCTTTCAGACGTTGTACAGCCGCTTTGTCCTTGCTGAGGTCGATACCTTGGTCCTTCTTGAATTCGGCTACCAGGTAGTCGATGATTGCTTGGTCGAAGTCGTCGCCGCCGAGGTGGTTGTCCCCGCTGGTCGCTTTAACTTCGAAGAAGCCGTCGCCGAGCTCAAGGATCGAAACGTCGAACGTACCGCCGCCAAGGTCGAATACGAGGATCGTTTGGTCTTCGGCTTTTTCCATCCCGTATGCAAGCGCGGCCGCCGTAGGTTCGTTGACGATACGCAGCACTTCAAGGCCGGCGATTTTACCCGCATCTTTGGTAGCTTGGCGCTGGCTGTCGTTGAAGTAAGCCGGTACCGTAATAACCGCTTGGGTTACCGGTTGGCCGAGATAAGCTTCGGCGTCTGCTTTCAATTTTTGCAAAATGATGGCGGAAATTTCTTGCGGCGTAAAGTCTTTGCCGTCAATCGTTTCCTTGTGGTTCGTACCCATATGTCTTTTGATCGAAATGATCGTGCGGTCCGGATTGGTGATGGCTTGGCGTTTCGCCGTTTCGCCGACGATCCGTTCGCCGTCTTTCTTGAAGCCTACAACCGAAGGGGTTGTACGCGCGCCTTCCGGGTTCGGGATCACGACGGCTTCGCCGCCTTCCATAACCGCAACGCAAGAGTTGGTAGTACCAAGGTCAATACCGATTACTTTACTCATGAGAAAATATCCTCCTTAAATAGTTGCTGCTTTGCTATCTTTGTTTCCGGTCTTTGCTTAACCGCTGACTTTCACCATCGCCGGACGAAGCACTTTATCCTTCAGCATGTAGCCTTTCTGCACTTCCTCCACCACGGTGCCTTCTTCGTATTCGTCGCTCTCCACCTGCATGATCGCCTGGTGGTACTCGGGGTTAAACGGAGTTCCTACGGATTCCATCGGAACCAGGCCTTCCGCTTTCAGCACGCCTTCAAGCTGACGGAAAATCATTTCCACGCCTTTGGCGTAAGAGGAAATCTCGGCATTCTCCGAGGCGGATCCCAAAGCCCGCTCAAAGTTGTCGACAACCGGCAATAGCTCGGTAATGAGTTTGGCGGATGCGTATTTGCCGAGTTCTTCCTTCTCCTTGATCGTGCGGCGGCGGAAGTTATCGAAATCGGCCTGTGCACGGAGCAGGCGTTGTTTATGATCCTCCGCTTCGGCACGCAGTTTATCAAGCTCGGCTTGTGCTTCCGGAGCGGCCCCCTGTGCATCTTCCCGCACAACCTCCTGTGCATCCCCGGCAGGAACTTCTTGCTCTTCATTCAGGATTTGATCCTGAGCTTCTTCTTCATTCAGCTTCAATTCTTCTTCCACACCCGTTTCCATATTGTCTTGAATCGGTTCTTGTTCCTTCAAGATGTCACCTCCTTACAATAGACGTTACCATGTTGGTTTACTCTAGTTTGCTCATTTCTTAATGCGGGCGAGACAAAAATTTCGTCAAGTTCTTGGATAGAATATCCAATATCCCGATCACCCGGGCGTATTCCATACGGGTCGGGCCCAAAATTCCGATTGTGCCCACCGCTTCGCCTTCAATCGCATATGTCGCCGTGATCAGGCTGCAATTGGCGAAGGCTTCATGATCGTTCTCGGTTCCGATCCTTACCTGAATACCGGTGCCCGACGATGCCGCGGCCATCATTCTCATAAGCGTCGGCGTTTCCTCGAACAGATCGAGAATGCTCTTCACTTTGTCGACATCCCGGAATTCCGGCTGGTTAAGCATATTCGTCGTCCCGCTCAGGAAGAGCCGCTGTCCGTCCGAACCGCCTTCAAGCGCTTCATCCAGCACCTTCATCAATTCTTCGAAGTGCTCGACATACCGCTGCATCTCCTGGCCTATTTCGTTGTAAAGCGCCGTTTTCAGCTTATAAATAGGTACCCCTGCCAACTTGCGGTTAAGCAGGTTTACGACTCTCTCCATCTCCGATACGGACACTTCGGCCGGAACGGAAACCGTACGGCTTTCCACCTGGCCGGTACTGGTTACGATGATGGCCACCGCGGTGGTCTCGTTGATCGGAAGCAGTTGAAAATGCCGCAAAGACGTATGAAAAACTTCCGGCCCCAGCAGGATGGAAGTGTAATTCGTCATATGGGAAAGAATCGTTCCGGCATGCTGCGCGACCTGTTCGGCCGCGTTCAGCTTTTCGGCAAAAAAGGTCTTCATCATTTTCAACTCGTTGGACGACAGCAGGTTTAACGGAGCCAGGTGGTCCACATAATATCGGTAGCCTTTATGCGATGGTATGCGGCCGGCCGAAGTATGAGGCTGTTCCAGAAAACCAAGCTCCTCCAGATCGGCCATCTCGTTGCGAATCGTTGCCGGGCTGTACCCGACATCCCCGCGCTTCGAGATGCTTCGGGATCCCACCGGTTCCGCCGATCGAATATAGTCATCTACAATAGCCGTCAGAATCATTCTTTGGCGTTCCGTCAACATGGAAATCCCTCCTAATTTGATCTTTGAACCTCTCGTTAGCACTCTAGTTCGTCGAGTGCTAAATCATACTACAAAAATACCAGACCGACCTGACGATTGTCAAGTCAGTCCAGTATCTTGAGCACGGCTATTTCATCGCAAGCATGCTGCTTGGCGCAATTGACGCAATCGGTCCACACCTTTTCGGGGAATATCTCTTTCTGTACCACCGAAAACCCGTTTTTCAGAAAAAAGGAAACCTCGTAGGTTAATGCCATCACTTTGGGGAGACCGCGTTGCTTTGCCTCTTGAACAAGCTGATCGACCAGCATGGAGCCAAGCCCTTTGCCCTTATGCCCCTCTGCTATTCCCAGCGAACGGATCTCCACCAGTTCCTCTCCAAGTTTGCACAACGACCCGCAGCCGACGATCATGCCGTCCATCTCCGCAACGACAAAATTGTCGATCTGCCGCTGCAGCACGGCGCGCGAACGCGGTAGCATAATCCCTTGGCGGGCATAATTATCGATCAATAAAAACAGCGGCTCCACATCTTCAAGCTTCGCTTGTCTGCAAACGGCAACAGCTTGCATCCCCTTACCCCCTCTAGTCCGGCAGTCATGATAACATGAATAAATATACATGATCTCGTATAAAACTTCAAGAGAGAAAGTAAAGGAACGTCTGAATTAGGTCAATACCCCGATAAACTCGGCAAACACTTCGTTGCCGAACACAACGCCTTTGCCGGTAAGCCGGTAGCCGCCGCGGTCTTCATGCTCTTCCAGCAAACCGGACGAAAGCATCTTATGCAGCTCCCGCCCAAAAGTTTCCTCCAGGGAAACGCCGAATTGGGCGGCAAAATCGGCCGACCGGATGCCGTCTAGCATTCTGAGGCCGACCATGACGAAATCCTCCATCGCTTCCGCTTCCGGTACGGAGAATTGCTCCAGTCTCGGGAGTTTTTGCATGGCGGCTTCCACGTAAGGATTGACGCCCTTAATGTTCATGTGGCGCCGCCGGTTGACGTAACCATGAGCACCCGCGCCCAGGCCGTAATAATCCTCGTTCCGCCAGTACGTCATATTATGCCGGCTTTCAAAGCCCGGCTTGGCGAAATTGCTGATCTCATACTGCTTGTATCCGGCGGCTTGCATCCGGTCCATCAGAAGCTGGTACATTTTCAGTTCGTCTTCTTCGCTGGGCAGCGGAAGCTGGTTTTTCTGGAATAGCGTGTGGAACAGCGTGTTCTCTTCCACTTTGAGACTGTAAATCGAATAATGCGTGAGCCCCAGCTCCAGCGCCTTGCTTACGCTATAGTCCAGCATCTCGACCGTCTGGTTCGGTAAGCCGAACATCAAATCGATCGACAAATTGTCGAGTCCGGCATTTCGCGCATTTTCCAGGCTGCGGTAGACATCGTCCGTATTGTGAATCCGGCCGATCCCCGAAAGCAGCTCGTTCTGGAACGCTTGCACGCCGAAGCTGACCCGGTTGACGCCGCCCGCCTTCATCACGGCCAGCTTGTCGCGATCCGTGGTGCCCGGGTTCGCCTCCATCGTAAATTCGATATCCTCCGCCCAGTTCGGAAAGTTCTTTTTGACCGAATTCAGGAAAAACTCCATCTCCTGCGGATTCAGCACCGTCGGCGTCCCTCCGCCGACAAAGATCGTTTTGATTTCGCCCGGCGGCGTTTCCCGCACGGTCAGCTCCATTTCGCGGTCCAGCGCCCGCAAATAATCCATCACCGGCTGATCCTTCAGCACATAGGAATTGAAGTCGCAATAAAAGCACTTGTTCGTGCAAAACGGAATGTGTATATAAACCGCCTTGGGGGCGGTATGATTTTCTCGCCCGGTTGCAGGCATTCCCTGGTCCTGCTTGTCGTCGATACGGTTCACGGCAATGCCTCCTTAATTCATACTGGGTATATTCTGTCTATTATATTATATAGTAAAAAATTCTATTACCTATTCTGCCTTGAGTGGAAATTCCCAATAGGAGAGCTTGTTTTTAGCCTTCGCCGGTGCCGGGATTGGATATTTCCAAGTGCGAGGTCCGGATTCCGAAAAAAGCCGCCGAACGTGCCCGCTGCATTGGATATATCCAAGTAAAAAGCCATCAGCCTTTGATACGGCGTCTCACATTGGATTTTTCCATTATAGAACCGGAGTTCTATACTAAATTGCCATGCGCACACTAAACGTACCATACCACCATACGCATCATTCGCATCATAAGCACCATACTACTATACGTCAACTGCATAACCCCACCGAAATTGCATTCTCTTGCTTGGATAATTTCCAAGGACCATGGTTGATCGGCTGCTTTTCAAGAAGCCTCATTGGATATTATCCATTACGGAATGCCAAACGGAATGCAAGTTCTTTAAATCCCGCCGATCCGATTGGATTTGTTCCAATCAAGACGTCATCGCTCCGCCCCACGGTAGCCCTTCATTGGATTCCTTCCAATGAATCTAACCGCCTCACGGCAGGCAACACTTCTTATAAGGAAAGGAAAGCCCTCGGGCTTTCCTTTATCATTCTTTATAGCAGCCAATGATCTCGGTCACTATCCGCCATAAGCCTAAAGCGGCCTGGTGGCTACCGTTATTTGTCCGGCTATTTGTCGTCGATCTTCAATACCGCCATAAAAGCTTCCTGCGGCACCTCGACGCTGCCGACCTGCTTCATCCGCTTTTTGCCTTCCTTTTGCTTCTCCAACAGCTTCCGCTTCCGTGAAATGTCACCGCCGTAGCATTTGGCGAGGACGTTCTTGCGCATCGCCTTGACCGTCTCGCGGGCGACGATCTTCGTGCCAACCGAGGCTTGGATCGGTACCTCGAACATCTGGCGCGGAATCAGCTCGCGCAGCTTCTCGCAAATAGCCCGGCCGCGATGGAATGCCCGCTCCCGGTGCACGATGAAGGACAAGGCATCGACCTGTTCGCCGTTAAGCAGAATGTCCATCTTCACCAGGTTGGACTGGCGGTAGCCGGACAGCTCGTAATCGAAGGAAGCGTAGCCTCTCGTGCTCGATTTGAGCTGGTCAAAGAAGTCATACACGATTTCCGACAACGGGATCTGATACGTAATCGTCACGCGCGTCGTATCGAGGTATTCCATGTTGACGAATTCGCCCCGCTTGTTCTGGCACAGCTCCATTACCGTTCCGACATAATCGTTCGGCACGATAATCGCCGCCTTCACATAAGGCTCTTCCACGTATTCGATCTTGCCGACCTCCGGATAGTTGGACGGGTTGTCGATCGCGATCATTTCGCCGTTCGTCAGCGTCACATGGTAAATTACGCTCGGCGCGGTCGTAATGAGCGGAATGTTGAATTCACGCTCGATCCGCTCCTGGATGACGTCCATGTGCAGCAGGCCGAGGAATCCGCAGCGGAATCCGAAGCCGAGCGCGCTCGACGTTTCCGGCTCAAAGCTCAGCGAGGCATCGTTCAGCTGCAGCTTCTCCAAAGCCTCCCGAAGGTCGTTGTATTCCGACGATTCAATCGGATACAGACCGCAGAAGACCATCGGGTTGATTTTGCGGTAACCCGGCAATGGCTCGGCGGTCGGATGCTTCGCGTCCGTCACCGTGTCGCCGACCCGGGTGTCGCCGACGTTCTTGATCCCGGCGACGATAAAGCCGACATCGCCGACGCTGAGCTCGTCCACAATCGTCATGCGCGGCTTGAACGCGCCGACCTCGATGACCTCGAATGTCTTGTCCGTCGCCATCATTCTGATTTTCGAACCGGCCTTGATATGGCCGTCGATGACGCGCACATAGACGATAACGCCCTTGTACGGGTCATAATGCGAGTCGAAAATCAGCGCCTTCAGCGGCTGATCCGGATCTCCGGTCGGCGCGGGAACCTTCTGGACCACCTGCTCCAGAATCTCCTTGATCCCGATGCCCGCCTTGGCCGAGGCCAGTACCGCTTCGCTCGCATCAAGGCCGATTACGTCCTCGATCTCCTGTTTGACGCGATCGGGATCGGCGCTCGGGAGGTCGATTTTGTTAATGACCGGCAGAATCTCCAGGTTGTTGTCCAGCGCCAAATACACATTGGCCAAGGTCTGGGCCTCAATGCCCTGGGCCGCGTCGACCACGAGCAGCGCCCCTTCACAAGCGGCAAGGCTGCGGGAGACCTCGTACGTAAAGTCGACGTGCCCCGGAGTGTCGATCAGGTTGAGCAGGTACTCTTCCCCGTCGTCCGCACGGTACGCCAAGCGTACGGCCTGCAGCTTGATCGTGATGCCGCGTTCCCGTTCCAAATCCATCTGGTCCAGTACCTGCTCCTGCATTTCCCGGGAGGACAGCGCTCCCGTATACTCGAGGATCCGGTCGGCCAGCGTTGATTTACCGTGGTCTATATGTGCGATAATACTGAAATTCCGTATCTTTTCCTGTCTTGCCCTAATATCAGTCATCCTTACCCCCACTACAAATCCTTGAAGTACAATCAATTTATTATATCAGGTGCAAAGGGAGGCATCAATCGGCGCGTCCCCGGCGAATATCTCCGCCTTATCTGTATAGCGATGTCCCGAAGAAAGAAAATGATTCGTTCGTCGCTTAATCCACCACATTATAACATTGAAGTTTGGGATATTCTATGTCCGGTTTAAATATGAAAAAACAGGAGCATCCCCGCCCGCCGGCGAGGATTGTCTCCTGCATCTTAAGATCACAGCTTAAACAGCGACAGCTTCTCTTTAAGCCTGACCGATGCCAGCTCCAGCTTGCCCGACAGCTGCACCAGCTGTTCGCTCACCGCCTGCTGCTCGCCGCTTAAAGAGGCCACTTCCTCGGAAGCCGCGGAAGATTGCTCCGCTACGGCACTGACATTGCTCATGGAATCCGACAGGATCAGCTGTGCTTCCTCCAGTTGCCCGACGGAAGCCGTCACCTCGGTCAGGCGGACGATGAACGCCTCCATCCGCTCCCGGACGTCATGGAAGATGCCGTTCGTCTCCCGAACCGCCTCCCGTTGTCTGTCAAACTGAGGCGTCACCTCGGACAGCGCCTGGACCGTTTCATTCATTTCATTCATGATGCCGTCGGCAATCCGGCCGACCATGTCGATCGATTCCCTCGATTGCTCGGCCAATGCGCGAATCTCGCCGGCAACGACCATGAAGCCTTTGCCGGACGCTCCGGCTCTTGCCGCTTCAATAGAGGCGTTCAAAGATAAGATGCTCGTCCGGTTGGTAATATTTTGCATCACGTCAAGCACCTTAAGTACCGATAGTGTCGCAGCTTTCAAGCCGTTCACCTTATCCACCAACGCTTCCGTCTTCCGTCCGGTAAGATCGGCTTCCCGCTCCAGCGACAGAAGCTGCCCGATGCCGCGTTCACTGGATGACCCCACATCGGCCGCGGCGCCGCTCATCTCGCGGTTCGCCGCGACAAATTCGCCGATGCGGCCGGACATTTGCCCGGTGAGATCGCTGCCGCGCTCCGCTTCCTGGGCCATGCTCGACGCTCCCGCGGCAATCTGTTCCGTCGCGCCCGCGATCTCTTTGGCGGCGCCGGCCGTTTTGCGAGAAATTTCGCCCAGCTCGTACGCCGTCTCCAGCACCTCCAGCGCCGTTCCGCCGGTCTGGTCCACCAGCGCCGTGATCTGGTCCAACATCTCGTTAAACGAAAGCGACAATTCGCCGATTTCGTCGCGGCTCCGCCGCGTCATCCGTACCCGCAAATCCCCCTTTGCCGCTTGCCGCATCAGTTCTTTCATCCTGTTAAGCGGGCCGGCGATCGTGCGGGCCATCCACAATCCGACGAATACCGCAAGAAAGGCCACAACGATGGCGGTCAGGTATGTAGTCAGCAGAATCTTCTTCGCATCCTTCACCAGTTCCCCGACCGGAATGACATTAACCAGCTTCCAGCCGGTGGAACCGAGCGTACCGTATACCGTCAACATATTCTCCCCGGCGGCGTTCGTCCCCCGGACGCTGCCATCCTCTCCTGTAGCGGCCGTACCGAGCATGTCTTCGTATCCGGCTTGTCCGGCTTCGGCGGATGAGGCGATCAGGCGGTGATCCTCCGCAACGAGTTGAACCGTCGATTGACCACCGAGATTGATTTTATTCAGTTCTTCGGTCAATATCGAAGTCTTGATATTAGCGACGATGACATAGCCCTCCCTGCCGGAGCCGGGAAGCGCCTTCACCAGATGAAATGCCGAAGAAGTTCCCTGCCCTTCCCCGGCCGCGCTCCCCGCCATCCAGACCGAACCGCCGGCGGCCAGCGCCTCCCGGAACCACTCCGCCTCTTTAGCGCTTTTCAGGAATCCTTCCTCTGTCATTCCGGATGTAACGCTCTGCATCGCGTCGCTTTCCGGGATCAGGCAGACGCCGAGCACCCCGGAATTGGAGAAGGCCCAATTGCCCAGCGCCGAGGTCAGCTTCTGTTTAATGACGATCTGCTGCCGGGCATCCGTACTCTTCAGGGAGCCCTTCCTCACCAGATCCTGGATCTCGCCGCCGAACAGGCTTTGTTGGAGGGAGTCTTCGTATCGCCGCAGCGTCAGATCCAGCTTCTCCGCGGTCTGGTTCACCGTCTGCCGGTTGGAGAGCACGGCGTTCTGCTCGATCGTACGCTTCGACATTTGATAAGAGACGAGGCCCAGGCTCAAGACGAAGGCCAACATGGCAAAAAAGAAAATGAAAAACAGCCGCGCGCCTACCGATTTGCCGGGATGAATCCCAAAGCCGCTTAGCCGGACAAACGGGCGCTTTTCCTCTTTCGGCGGATGGCTCTTCATCCTGCTTCCCCCTTATGAATCCGATATGTTACAGCTTCAGCAGCTCTTGCAGCACCCGATCACCCAAATAAGGCAAATATTCATGACCGTATTCGTGATAGACGACCAGCTCTTTGTCGGACTTGATTTTGTTATAAGTCGCAAATTGCGTATATGGCGGGCAGACCGTATCGGCCAGCCCCGTTACGAACACGACCCGCGCCCGGATGCGGCCCGCCAGGTTCTGGATATCGATATACCCGAGCTTGTTGAAGACCTCCTCCTCCCGCCGATGCAGCGGATCCATGAAGCGGAAGTAGTAGGCGATCTCTTCGTAAGCGGAGGAGGTGATATCCATTTCCCACGCTTTCTTGTAATCCGTCAGGAACGGATATACCGGAATCGCCAGACGCACTCTCGGTTCCAAAGCCGCGCAGGCCACCGTCAAGGCGCCGCCTTGCGAGCAGCCGTGAACCGCGATCCTGTCTTCGTCGACCTGTTCCATGGACATGAGAATCCGCACCGTTTGCGCCAAGTCGAGAAACACATTCCGGAAATACATTTTGTCCGGATCTTCTTCATCAAGCCCGCGGATAATATGGCCTTTCAAGGTCGTCCCCTTGGCGGTCAGATTGTCCTCGGAAAGCCCGCCCTGCCCCCGGCAGTCCATCGCGATGACGGTGATGCCGTACGCGGCGTACGACGCCTTGTCGGACCAGTCGCCGCTGCCGGTATGGTAGCCGTGGAACAGCGCCAGGCCGGGGCCTTTCCCGCGAGCTTGCCTAGGCTTGGCATATTTGGCATGCACTCTGGCTCCGCCGACGCCGGTAAAATAAAGATGATAGCATGCCGCCAGCGGAGTCTGAAAATCCGCCTCGACGAGCTCGTAATCCAGCGGCTGGGCATCCAGCTCCTTCAAAGCCCGGTCCCAATAAGCGT
This sequence comes from Paenibacillus haidiansis, assembly GCF_036553665.1. Classification (NCBI taxonomy): domain Bacteria; kingdom Bacillati; phylum Bacillota; class Bacilli; order Caryophanales; family Paenibacillaceae; genus Paenibacillus; species Paenibacillus haidiansis. The sequence goes on from NZ_JAZHPZ010000001.1 coordinate 589,323, forward strand.
CGAAGTCCTGCGGCTTGGGACTGATTCCCTTATACTTCAACAAATCTTCCACTTTATCGTTCGCCATCTATTTTCCCTCCCAAAAAGTCGAAAACGGATAAATCCACAGCCGAATTATCCGTTCTCGCAAATTGTTATGCACCCGTCGTATTACATTCTGCCGATTTCCGCGTCATCGCCCACGTTTTCATGGGTCGCTTTAACATAATCGACGATGTCCTGAACCGTCGTATAGGCAACCCCGACATAAGTATCCGCGGCGCCGTAATAAATGGCGATTTTACCGCTTTCCGCATCGGTCAAAGTTGCACATGGGAACACGACGTTCGGAACGAAGCCCCGTTCTTCGTACCATTCCTCCGGCGTCAATACATAGGTGCTGGAGCGGTATTTTACTTTGGAAGGTTCGTCCTTGTCGAGAATCACCGCGCCCATACTGTAGACGAGGCCATTGCAAGTTCCGGTCACGCCGTGGTAGAACATAAGCCAGCCTTCCGTCGTTTCGATCGGGGCGGGACCGCCGCCGATTTTGACGGATTGCCACCAGCCTTGGCCGCCTTTGGTCATGACATGCCGGTGTTTGCCCCAATATACGAAGTCGGGGCTTTCGCTCAGGAACACATCGCCGAACGGCGTGTGGCCGCTGTCGCTCGGACGGGACAGCATGACGAAATTGCCGTTAATTTTACGCGGGAACAACACGCCGTTGCGGTTAAACGGAAGGAACGGATTCTCCAAGCGGACGAACGTTTTGAAATCGGTCGTTTTCGCCACGCCGATCGAAGCTCCGTAAAAATCCGTGCACCAGATAATATAGTAAGCATCCTCGACCTTGACCAAGCGGGGGTCGTACGCATAATTCGGCTGAAAAGGCTTTCCTTCCTCATCGACGAAAGGAATCCGCTCCTCTTCGATGCTCCAGTTCAATCCGTCTTCACTCCGGCCCAAATGCAGATGTGGCCGCCCGTTGATCGTTTCGGCGCGGAACACGCCGACAAAGCTTCCTTCATAAGGCACTACCGCGCTGTTGAAAATGCGGGCGATTCCTTTTACGGGATTTCTGCCGATGACCGGATTTTCGGCGTGTCTCCATACCGGACCGACCGCATCCGCAGGCTTATTCTGCCAAGGGATATTCGGCAGGTTTGCTCCAATAATTTTGACTGTTGACATGTAACAATCTCCTTTCATGATAAAAAATAAAAAGATTATTTAACCGATCCTTGGGCGAATCCGTTATAAATATATTTCTGCAGCGCCAAAAATACGATAAGGATCGGAACAATCGTAATCATGATTCCCGCGCAAATGACTTCCCATTGCGAGCCGTACGGACCTTTGAATTTAAACAGCGCGGTCGACAGTACCTGCAAATCCTCGCTCGGCATATACAGGAACGGGGTATAAAAGTCGTTATAAATATTTACGCCCTTCACGATAATCACCGTCACGATCGCCGGAGCGAGCAGCGGCAAAATGATGCGCCAATAGATCGTAAAGTAGGAAGCCCCGTCGAGCATGGCCGATTCATCCAGCGATTCCGAAATGGACTCCAGGAATTGAATAAAGATATAAACGGCGATGATATCGGTACCGAGGTACAGTAAAATCGGAGCAAACCGGGTGTCGACCAAATGGAAGAAGTTGATGATCCGGAATGTCGCAACCTGCGTCGTTACGCTCGGAATCAAGGTTGCCAGCAGGAAAGCGCCCATCAGCAGCTTGTTGCCGCGGAATTTAAAGCGGTTCAGGACATAGGCGATCATGGAACCGATCAGCGTGGCGCCGATAATTGACACAACGACGATAATGACCGTATTTCCGAAACCGAGCAACATTTTCCCATTGGTGAACGCTTTGGTATAGTTATCGAAATTAAGCCAGCTGTCCGGAGGAGCGAGCGGGCTGGAATCGCCGTATTCCTTATTCGTCTTGAAGGAAGCGAACAGAACGACGACGATAGGAATAAGCGCCGCAAAAGCGCCAAGCAGCAAACTGGCATACTTGACGAGATTCGCCGCCGCATATTTAAGTCTGTACATTCTACTTCTCCTCCTTAATCAGCAGCTTCTGCAGCAGGGTTACGATAATAACGATGAACAACAGAACGACGGCCATGGCGGAGGCAAGGCCAAGCTTGTTGTACTTGAACGCGGTGGTTACGGTTTGAATAACGAATGTGTTACTTCCGTTGGAACCGCCGGTCATAATATATGGAATATCGAAAGCGCTGATCGCGCCGCTAATAGCCAAAATCAGATTCAACTGCACGATGCTCTTGATGCTGGGAAGGATGATGTGCCGGAATTGATGCCAGCGGTTGGCTCCGTCAATATCCGCGGCTTCATACACGTCCTTGCCGATCGAGGAGATCGCGCCCAGAAAAATAATAAAATTGAAGCCCATGTATCTCCAGAGGGAAGCGCCGGCAAGCGAAATATTAATGATTTTCGGATTCAGCAGCCAGCCTTGCGTATAATCGCCGAGGCCTATAAATTGCATTAAAGTATCAAGCGTACCGTCTGGTCTGAAGAAGAACAGAAAGATAAAACCGATAGCAACTCCATTTAAAAGGTAAGGAAAGAACAATACTCCTTTAAAGAAGTTTTTGAACCGGACTTTAAAGCTTAAAATGGTAGCAAAATATAAAGCGAGTCCCAACTGCACAAAAGAACCGAGGAAATAATACAAGCTGACTTTAAATACGGTAAAATATTTGGGATCCGTGAATATCGTTTTGTAGTTTTCGAATCCTACGTAATCGTAATGCTTACTGTACCCGTTCCAGTCGGTAAAGCTGTATTTAAACATATTAAATACAGGCAGATATGCGAAAGTGAACAATAAGGCGACCGGAATAATCGAGAAGGCGATGATGATGACCTTTCTCTGGGTTTTATAGCTTAAATTTTTGAACACCACTCACACCTCCAATGGTCTTGCCGCATATGGTTTCTGTCTCTGCAAGTCAATATAAGGGAAACGCACGAGCTGTGCGTTTCCCTGTTTCTATTTGGATAAACCGTTGAACGCTATTATTCGCTCATTACTTTCGCGCGCGATTCCACCCATGCGTCATTCAGGTCCTTCATGATGTCGTCATAGGATTCGTTCAAATTGCCGATCGCGGCTTCGATGATGCGTTTCTTGAACTCAGGCTGCCAGAGGCCGATTTCGGCATCCTTGTCGATCTTGTCGACCAAGCCTTCTTGACCCGCTTGGGCCGGAGTTTGCAGTTCGAATTTGACATCCGTGCCTTCGAATTGTTTCAGCGTTTCCGGAAGCGGCGCGCCGACAACCGGGCTCATGCCGCCGGCTTGTTCCGTCGGATAGCCGGATTCCTTGATGAACCAGTCGATCCATGCTCTTGCCGCTTCTTTGTTTTTGCTGTGTTTGCTGATGCCGAGCGTATAATCGTCGGCCAATGGCATGATGACTTCGCTGGCGTTGGTCGGGAACGGCATGTAAGCAATGTCGCTAGGATTCGCGGCCAGCCCCTGAACTTGTCCGATCGCCCAGGAACCGAGCACCATGGCGCCGATTTTGCCGTTGGCCATGTCGGCTTTGGAAGCTTCCCAGTTCGTCGTCGTCGGGTCGGCTTCGATCAAGCCTTCTTTGGCTGCGTCGTACATCACTTTGTAAAGCTCATAATGCGGCTTTCCGGCAACGAAGTTGTCGTCGGTGTTTGGCTGCTCCACGTTTACATAGTCAACGCTGCCCGCCACGGTAGTCAGTACGGCTTCCCATTGCGTCAGCGGCCAACTGTCGGCATAGTTCGTGTACAGCGGAATGGCGTCGCCTTTCTCTTTAATCTTCCGCAACGCGTCGATGAATTCGGCCGGAGTTCTCGGCGCCGTAGTTACGCCGGCGTCTTCGAACACCTTCTTGTTATACAGAATGCCGGAGAAGTTGACGGCGATCGGAATGCCGTAAGCCTTTCCGTCAACCACTCTTTCTTCCAAGCCGATGTATTCCTTGCTCAATTCCGAGAAGTCGCCGAGCGGTTCGAAAAATTCCGGCGTATCGGCCAGCGGAATGCTGGTCGGCAGGAGCAGCACATCCCCGTAATCATCGGAGTTCATACGTACCGTGATTTGGCCTTCATAATCGGATAAAGCCTGGAAATTTACTTTAACGTCGGGATACTGTTTGTTGAATTCAGCCGCATATTTCTTGAATACCGTATCCACGATATCCGTTCTTTGCGTCAGAACGGTGATCTCTCCGGAGAGGCTATTCCCCGTTGTTTCCGTCTGCGCGCTGTTGCTGCCCGAGGCATTGTTCGATGCGTCGCCGCCCGAGGCGTTGTTCTTGGAAGAACATCCGGCAAGCATCGTCAGCACGAGCACCAATGCCAGGCAGCTAATCATTACTTTGTTTCTCTTCACTTTTTTAACCCCTTTCGACTTAATAAATTAAGTTATCGATAAACTACGTTTACATTCTATATTGAATGCGCTTACTAGTCAATGAATATATTTACATTTTCCCTTTGAATATTATATTGTAAAGTTACAAGTTATTTTCATATCAATTAATAACTTTAGTCGCTTTTTATTTATTAGCTTTATAATGTATACTGAACTTAGACATCCAGGCTGATTCCTGCATTCAAGTTCAACAGGACGGTGAATTAAGTTAATGAAAAATAATATAACGATGAAGGATATCGCGGATAAATTGGGGGTCAGCAGCGTAACGGTATCCAAAGCGCTTAATGATAAAGAAGGCGTGAGCGATAGCCTGAAGCTAAAGATCAAAAAGGTCGCGGGCGAAATGGGCTACCGTTTTAATTCCGCGGCCAAATCGATCAAAGAGGGACTTTCTTATAATATAGGGGTCATGATACCGGAGCGGTTTACCGGATTGAACGATTCCTTCTACCTTCGCGTTTACCAGCAAATTGCCGTTCATCTGGACCATTACGGCTACTTCGGGATTTTAAATATTTTGAGCAGCGAAGACGAAGAGGAGCTTAATTTCCCGCGGCTTTACAGTGAAAACAGGGTCGATGGAATCATCATCCTCGGCCAGGTCAGCAAGAAATATATCGAAACCGTCGAAAATATGGAATTGCCCAAGCTGTTTCTCGACTTTTACGATGAGCATGCGGAGATCGATTCGATCGTCACGGACAACTTTTACGGGGCTTATGAATTGACGAATTATTTGATACATTGCGGGCATCGCGATATTGCTTATGTCGGCAACATTTATTCCACTAGCAGCATTCAGGATCGTTTCCTTGGCTACTATAAATCTCTGCTCGAGCACGGGCTTGTGTTCGAAGACCGCATGCTGCTTAGCGACCGGGATGAACGAGGCAAGTTTATCGAGATCGAGCTGCCGGAGAAAATGCCCACCGCCTTCGTCTGCAACTGCGACCAGGTGGCTTACAACCTGTGCGAACGGCTTAACGATCACGGCTACCGGGTTCCGGAAGATTGCTCCGTCGTCGGCTTCGATAACGACATTTACGCAACATTGACCTCTCCCCCGCTGACGACCATGGAGGTCGACATCGAGCAAATGGCCCGGACGGCCGTCAAATCGATTATGGAAAAGGTATCGAACCCTAACCGCCGAAACGGCAGGGTGATGGTGCAAGGCAAGATTATTTTCCGTGATTCCGTTCGCAAATTGGACTCCGCCAAATGATAACAAACTTCGTTAGCTAATAGTCAATTATATCGCTTCAAATTTATAACCGCCGGTTCCGGCGGTTTTTTTGTTCTTAAACAGGAATGGAAATTATAACAAACCTATAAATTAAAAGAGTTGAAATCGCTCGGCGTTTGGATTTATATTAAACATAAGGTAGATATTTTGTTATTATATTATCTAACAAATGATAACAAAGTAAAAACTATCAGCATCCTTCGATACTGCGAGGTGGAAAAAATAGAACAACTAGAACCATACGTGGCGGGCATGACTTGGGGATTCATGGGCACCCGGGGCACCTGGGCCAACGACCGGGCCGCAGCCTCGATGGAGGCCATGGTCCGGACGACGGGCAGCAATTGGACGGCGATCGCTTTCGCCGCTCTTCAGGCCACAGCCTTCTCAACGGAGATCCCCTATTGGCAAAAGCCGACGGTAACGGATGACGAAGTGAAATGGGCGATCCGTCAAGCGAAATTGCTCGGGCTTCACGTTTGCTTGAAGCCCATCGTCAATTGTGCGGACGGTACATGGCGAGCGCATATCAACTTTTTCGACAAGGACGTGCCATGCGAGCCCAAATGGTCCGATTGGTTCGCCTCCTATCGGGCTTACATTCTTCATTTCGCGCAAATTGCCGAGGAAACCGGCTGTGAAATGCTGTGTATCGGCTGCGAAATGGTGCAGACCGACCGGCGCGAGGCCGAATGGCGGGCCCTGATTGCGGAAGTCCGCAAGGTATACGGCGGTCTCGTTACCTATAATTGCGACAAATATCAGGAAGACAACGTGACATGGTGGGACGACCTCGACCTGATCAGCTCGAGCGGATACTATCCGGCCTCGGATTGGGACCGGCAGCTCGACCGGATAGAAGACGTCGTCAAACGCTACAACAAGCCGTTCATCTTCATGGAGGCGGGCTGTCCGAGCCGGACGGGTTCCGCCGCGATTCCGAACGACTGGACGCTGCGCGGAGAGGCGAATCAGGCCGAGCAGGCCGACTTCTACCGCACGATGTTCGAAAAATGCAGCCGGCGCGACTGGGTGCGCGGCTTTATGCTGTGGGATTGGCCGGCGCAGCTATACGAGCGCGGGCAGGCGGGCGAAGACTACGGTTACTGCGTGTACGGCAAGGAAGCGGAAGCCGTCGTGGCCGAGGCCTACGCCGCCAAGCTCGGCACTACCAAATAACAAGGAGGAAATACACCTGTGGATAAACAACAATGGAAAGAACAGCTGCAAACGGAACTTCAAGATAACATCTTGCAATTTTGGATCGACCATACGATCGATAATGAGCATGGCGGTTTTATCGGCGGGATCGATCAGAATCTGGTAACTAACAGCAAAGCGGACAAAGGGCTTGTGCTCAACGCCCGGATTTTGTGGACCTTTGCGTCCGCACATCGTCTTTATCCTTCCAATGAATACTTGAAAATGGCGGAGCGCGCTTACGACTATTTGCTGAGTCATTTCCTCGACCGCGAGCACGGCGGCCTGTTCTGGATGGTCGATTATCTGGGCAAGCCCGTTCAGGACAAGAAACAAGTGTACGGCCAGGCCTTTGTCATCTACGCCTTGGCGGAATATCACCGGGCAACCGGCCATAAAGAGGCCCTGGATCTGGCCGTCGAGCTCTACCGATTGCTGGAGAAATACAGCTACGATTCCGAATATAAAGGCTATATCGAGGCTTTGTCCCGCGATTGGAAGCAGACGGGCGACCTCAGCCTGAGCGACAAAGATTTGAATGAGAAGAAATCGATGAATACCCATCTCCACGTGCTTGAAGCCTACACGAATCTGTATCGGGTATGGAAAACGCCGGAACTAAAACACAGCCTGGCCGAGCTGATCGAGGTGACGCTGGATCATATCATCGATCCGGAGAATGCCCGGTTCTGGCTGTTCTTCGATGAAGCTTGGCAAGTGAAGAGCCATCATATTTCCTACGGCCATGACATCGAAGGCAGCTGGCTCCTCGTCGAAGCGGCCGAAGTACTTGGCGAGCAAGCGTTGCTTGAGCGCGTGAAGCAAACGGCGACCGCGATGGCCGAAGCCGTATATGCAGGCGGTATCGACAAGGACGGCGGAATCTGGAACGAAGCCGACGAGAACGGCCTGACCGACACGAACAAGGACTGGTGGCCGCAGGCGGAGGCGATGGTCGGATTCTACAACGCCTACCAAATGACCGGCGACAACAAATTCAGAAGCGCCGCCGCCCATTCGTGGGAATTTATCCAATCTTACATTGTGGACAAAAAGAACGGCGAATGGTACTGGGGCGTGGACAGTGAAGGCAAACCGCTCGCGCGCGAGCCGAAAGTCAGCCCATGGAAATGCCCTTACCACAACAGCCGGGCTTGCCTGGAAATGCTGGAGCGCCTTGGGCACTAAATTAGAGCAGTAATAATTCATTCATTTGGAGGAACAAACATGAATTTATTCGAGGAAAGAAAGCAGCAGCTTACGGAGCGCTACGAAGCGTTAATTAACCGTCCTAACGAAATCTCCCCTTTGGGAAACGGCGTTTACAACAGATACAAATACCCGGTGCTGACGGCCGAGCATGCCCCGCTGGTTTGGAAGTACGATTTCAACCCGGACACAAACCCGTATTTCATGGAACGCCTCGGCGTCAACGGCGTGTTTAACCCGGGCGCAATCGAGCTGAACGGGAAATTCTATCTCGTGGCCCGCGTGGAAGGCGTGGACCGCAAATCGTTCTTTGCGGTGGCGGAGAGCGACAACGGCGTCGACGGGTTCCGCTTCTGGGACCGTCCGGTCGTCTTGCCGGAAACGGACGAACCCGACACGAACGTGTACGACATGCGGCTGGTCAAGCATGAGGACGGCTGGATCTACGGCCTGTTCTGCACGGAGCGGAAAGATCCGGATGCGCCGCGCGGCGATCTCTCCAGCGCCGTTGCCCAATGCGGGATCGCCCGGACCAAGGATCTCGTTACCTGGGAGCGCCTGGCCGATCTGAAAACCGCGTCCCCGCAGCAGCGCAACGTCGTGCTCCATCCGGAATTCGTGGACGGGAAGTACGCGTTCTATACCCGTCCGCAGGACGGCTTCATCGATACCGGCTCCGGCGGCGGCATCGGCTGGGGGTTGTCCGAAACGATCGAGAACGCCGTGATCAAGAAAGAAATCATCATCGATGAACGTTATTATCATACGATCAAAGAAGTGAAGAACGGCCAAGGTCCGGCGCCGATCAAAACCGAGCGCGGCTGGCTGCATATCGCCCATGGGGTGCGCAATACGGCGGCGGGTCTCAGATACGTGCTCTACGCGTTCCTCTCCGACCTGGAGAAGCCGTACGAAGTAACGCACCGCCCGGGCGGCCACCTGATCGCGCCGGAAGGCGAAGAACGCGTCGGCGACGTGTCCAATGTCGTGTTCTGCAACGGCGTCATCGCTACTGACAACGGGGACGTTTACATCTACTACGCATCCTCCGATACCCGGGTTCACGTCGCCACCACGACCGTTGACCAGCTGCTCGATTACGTAGTGAATACGCCGGAGGACGCTATGCGTTCTTTCGCCTGCGTGGAGCAAAGAATCGATTTGATTAACCGGAATTTATCTTTGAAATAATAAAATGTATATAGTAAAAAAGATGCTCCGCGGCGGCAATCCGCCATGGAGCATCTTTTTTAATGTATTGTCTATGTCCCGGACGGGGCCACAGAGGAATCGCGGTGAACGAGTTCGGCGGCGACAAGCATTTTCTCGATTGCCTGCTCGGGATGCTCGATCCGCTCGATCAGCTTAATAACCGCCCTCCGCCCCATCGCTTCCTTCGGCACATGAATCGTGGTGATCGGCGGGTCGCTGCGAAACGCATCGTCGATATTGTCAAAGCCCGTCACCGTCATCTGGGCAGGTACTTCGATACCGACTTTCTTCAGCACCTGCTCCACGCGGATTGCAATCGAATCGTTGGCGCAGACGAGTGCGGTAGGCATTCGCCGGGCTTTCTTGCGGGCGAGTAGCCATTCCTCAAAGTCCGAGACGAATTCGCCCGTATCCACCCCGTTTAGCAGCAGCATCGGATCATCGACGGCGGGAGTTTCCAACCCGTTCTCCTCCAGAGCTTCCCGGAAGCCGGCCCAGCGGTCGCGGAAGCTGCGCGAAAATCGGATGTTGCCGATAAAATGAAGCCGCGTATGCCCCAGACCGATCAAATGATTGCACAGACGGAAAATACTGTCCCCGTTGTTGGCGAACACCGTATCGGTAGGAATCAGCCCGTCCTCATGATCGACCAACACCATGGGAATGCCGAGCCGGTGCACTTCAAGCAGCAAAGAGGTATCGATTTGCCCCACGCCGATCAGGCCGAGAATACCGCCGGGATTCAGGACATGACTAAAATGATCGACCCGGGAATCCGAAACGATCACCATGCCGATTCCCCGGGCCTCCAATTCCGCGGAAACACCCTCCAGTATCTTGCCCCAGTAAAGGGAATCCTTCGTCTGAAAGCGGATATTGGGCATCAGCACTATAACCGATTGCTTTCCGGCGGCAACGGGAGACTGCTGGGCAAAGGATTGATTTTTCATATAGGCGTTTTTCTGCGCGAAATAACCGAGCTGGGAGGCGGCTTGAATAACCCGGTTTTTCGTCGTCTCGTTCACTCCGCCCTTGCCCGAAAGCGCCTTGGACACAACGAATTTGGATACGCCCAAATGGTCGGCGATTTGCTGCATCGTAACTTTTTTCAACTTCACAATACCCCCGCACACACTAACAATTTAATTTCTTATGCTAACTTCATTATAACAAACTCGGCTGCGGGGATACATTCGATTTTAAGGTTTTTACTAAAATTATTCCGGAAATTATTCCGGTGACGGTCCGAACCAGGAAGCAAACCAGTGAATGCTTTTGCGGGACACCTGCTGAAGCAGTTGCGCCGTCTTGTCCGCAAACCGGTCCACCGCCGGGCTTTCCGGCTGGGGCAGGAGCAGATCGGCGGGCGTTTGCGTCGTTTCGCCGCTCATTTGCCCGTAATAATAGCTGTCGTCATACATCGTGCCGTTTCCCGCTGCGTTATATCCGCCTTGGATTCCGCCCGGAACTCCGTTCACGGTCCCGCCCGGAGTTACGCCTTGAGCTCCATATCCGTTCCCATACCAAACCATACCGTTGTTGCCGGTTTGACCCGCGGGGTTCCCATAGGAAGGCTGGGCTGCGCCGCTGTAAGGATTGTAATTTGGCCAGCCGGCTCCTGCGGCCGGTGTCCATGAACCGTTCTGCTCCAACCCGGTCTCCACCGGCCCCGGTTCCGACATCTGCATGCCCAGCGTGACGCCGGCCACCAGCAAAATACCGTACAACATCGTTCTCCGCAACATTTTGGCCACTAGAACCCCGCTCCTTTCGTATATTCACGTGTTCGCGCTACGATTTTGAATTGCTTGAGCTGCTCTGCGCACCCTGACTTAAAGAGCCCGCCTTCTCCGCTTCCTGACCTTCCCAATAAAGGTCCGCGATGATTCCCGCCAACACCTTGGACGTCCGTTCGAGCTCCTCCGCCGTATTGTCGATGCCCCCGATTTCAATCAATATGCTGTTCGGGGACAAGGATTGATTGTATTCCCCGTTGCCTTGGGCGCTCGTTTTCCCCCATATACCGCGCGAGATCCCGGGATACGACTGTTCCAGCCGCTCATGAATCGAACTGGCAAAAGCTTCGTTCTCCCGCCAGTTCTCATTGGCATGGCCGATAATAAAGTAAACCTGAGCGTAGGATTTTCCGGCGATATCGGTCGTCGTCTTATCATGTCGCTGCGAGTCCCGGTGAATGTCGAGGAAATATTGCAATTTGCCGTTTTCGGCCATCGCCGTTTTTACGGTCTGTCTGGAATATTTATATGAATAATTGTAGCTGTAATTACTTTTGGAAGCCGAATAATTCTCGTAAGTATGCAGTGTGGCCACCCCTTTCCGCTCCAGCTCCTTCGTGAGAAAATCCCCGACCAGCCCGACGCTTTTCGTTTTCTCGGCCGAGCTGGGATTGTCGATATTCGCGCCGATCAGCGGATTGTAGGATTCCTGCGGATGGGAATGATAGATCATCACGATATTTTTGTTTCCCGGCTTGATCGCGGTCGCATCGTCTTCCTCCCCGGCCTGACCGCCGGTAGGGGGATTGGCCGCGCCTTCATCCGCGGGCTTGGAAGGATACGAGCCGTCTTCACCAGAATGGTCGCCGCCTTCCGACTCGGGATGATCGGGCCCGCTGCCTTGAGCGCCCGTGCCCGGACGGTAATCTTCCGGCGCCTGTACGGTCGTATTGCCCGACCCGGTCCGCAGCAGGATGGGGCTGTCCGCGCCGAGGCCCGGGACCTCCCGGGCGATCAGGCTTTTCGGGTCGGACGGGTTCACATTGGTCAACAGCTGAAACACAAACTGGGACATCTGCTTGCCCGAAAAGGCGGGACTTTGCTGCTCGCTGACCGAATGCGGCAGCTCCATGCCGACCATTTCGATAAAGAATCGGCTCGACAGGGACGCCGCCAATCCTTTCATGGACGAAACGGGCGAAGTGTTCAGATTCTTCTCGGCAATGCCGAAGGTTCCGAGCAATATAAAAAATATGACCGACATGATCGCCATCAATAGAAAGGTTCGTCCCATCGCCAACACCTGCAGCAAACTCCGCTTCATTTTTCCGATGTTCCATGCTCTGAATTTCATTTTGCTTGTCCTCCTCCAGCCGGTATCTCCAAGGCTCGAATCTCTTTTACTCCAAATCTATGAACCTAGCGAGGAGGTTAGAACTTGGGATTCTCACAAAAAGAAAGAAGTCCGCTAGATTGCGAACTTCATAGAAGGGGGAAGTACTGCCGCGGCCCGCATTGTACAGACTTCTGCAGCCTAAGGTGGCCGTAAACCGCCCGACTTTACTAATGCGTGTACGTGGCGACGTTATCGGGATTTACGGCCTCATGCAGCGCCAGATTCAGCCCGCTTGCGATCACGTTGGCGATATCCTCGATAAACTCATCGATCTCCTTCGGGGTAACGATGAGGTCATGTCCAAGCGGTTGGAGCACCTCTTTGACGAGCCCGAGCCGTTCGTTTTCGCTGAGCTCGGTCATCAGGCCGAGGATCTGTTTCGTCTGCCCCTGCTCTTGGCCGGTCTCTTCGTCAAAATGCCGTTTCATGAGGTCGAATACGTTGTTGACGATCGTCGAGGCATAGCAAACGGTAGGAACGCCGATCGCGATGCACGGAACGCCTAAAATCTCCTGGGTCAGCCCCCGGCGCTTGTTGCCGATGCCCGAGCCGGGATGAATGCCGATATCGGCGATCTGGACGGTTGTATTGACCCGCTCCAGGCTTCTCGCGGCCAGCGCGTCGATCGCGATAATGAGGTCCGGCTTGGTTCGGTCCACGATCCCCTGGACGACCTCGCTCGACTCGATGCCGGTAACGCCAAGCACCCCCGGGGCAACCGCGCTGACTTCCCGGTAGCCCGGCGACACTTGGTCCGGAGCCAGTTCGAAGAAGTGACGGGTCACCAGCACATTCTCCACCACCAGCGGTCCCAGCGCATCCGGGGTTACGTTCCAGTTGCCGAGTCCGACGATCAGCACCTTGGCACCTTCGGCAATGCCGATCTTGGACAGGAAAGCGCCGAATTCCTTGGCAAACGCGGCCGACACCTTTTCCTGCAAATCGCTGTCCTGACTCCGTAAACCCGGAACCTCGATCGTAATGTAATGTCCGAGCATTTTGCCGATCCGGCGCGATGCCGCTTCATCCGTGATGTCCAGGCGGGTGATCTTGATCCCGTCTTGCTCCTCGACCTGCTCGTTCAGGCCCGGCACCGGCCCGCCGTAGGCGGTCTCGGCCAACTCCTTCGATTCCACGGCCAAATCGGTCCGGACGGAATAATTCCGCAAATCCAGATTCATGTTATGATGACCTCCTTTTCCTCGATTGTCTTTTAGTGTGCGGAGAAGTAAGGCGTTTATTCACCTGATCTTAGTTTCTTAGGAACTGATTGCATTTTGGCGGGGGGCATGATAAAATGTTTTAAGTTGTGAATCATCTGGGATGATATATGCTTTACAGGAGGTGAATGCAATGCCAAACATTAAATCCGCAATCAAACGTGTGAAAACTAACGACAAGCGCCGCGCGCTGAACGCTTCGCAAAAGTCCGCTCTGCGTACGGTAGTTAAAGCTGCCGACACCGCTCTGGCAAACAACGAAGTGGACACAGCCAAAGCTGCTTTCGCCGCTGCTTCCAAAAAATTGGACAAAGCCGTTACTAAAGGTTTGATCCATAAGAACGCAGCTGCCCGCAAGAAATCCCGCTTGGCTAAAAAATTGAACGCCCTTACGTCCGAGGCGTAAGCGTCGCTATTTATAAACTTAAGCTCAAAGAGACCTGAACGAATATCGTTCAGGTCTTTTTGATTACCTATAGATTCCCGATTACTAGGTGCTCCGGTTTATGCTTAGGAAGATTAACTGGATTATATCCAGTTATTTTGCCAAGTTTCCTTTGCGTTGATCAATTAACGGGATTTCCTACAGTTAATTTAGCCAAAGTTGCGAATATGAGGCCCGGACGAGCAAATTAACTGCAGGTTATCCAGTTATTTATCATGTTTCGGGCAAAACCTCAAAATTAACTGGAGGTTTTCCAGTTAATTTAACTCCGCTTTCCTTAAGCGGCCCCGAGCTTCAGCAAAAACAACTCCAAGCCCAGCACCTTGTCAATCCCGCCGCTCTTCATCTGATAGTCGAGCTGGGCCAGATCGGACAATATGCGCTTCAACCGTGCGGGCTCGAATTTCCGGGCCTGCTCCCCGGCAATTTTGACCGCATAGGGGTGCAATCCGAGCTGCGAGGCGATCTGCTGCTGGGAATAACTTTGCCGCGCCAGCTCCTTGACCTGCAGCATTATCCTGAATTGCCGGGCGATCAGGGCGGCGATTTTGATCGGTTCTTCGCGCTGCTTCAGCAGCTCGTAGAAAATGTCCAGCGCCGGCTCCAATTTGAGCCCGGCGATATGCTCGACCATCGCGAACACATTCTGCTCTGTGGTGCGGGCGACCAATTGATCGATGACCGCCGTATCGATCATGCCCCCCTCGCCGGCGTACAAGCACAGCTTGTCCACTTCGACAGCAAGCGCCGACATCTGTACGCCGCAGGCCGCGATCAGCGCCTCGGCGGCCTCCCGGCCGATCCGGGAACCGCGCTTCTCTACCTCGCGTACGACCCACTGGGTCAGCTCGCTCCCGCCCAGCGGCATGAACGCGAGCACCGTTGCCGCCGCCTTCATCGCCTTGACGACCTTTTTGCGCTCGTCCAGTTTTTCACCGGCTACGACGAACACGATGACGCTGTGCTCCGCCGGATTATCGATATATGATAGAAGCGCCTCGACTTTATGCTCAATCTTGCCGCCATCCTTGCCGGCCGTAAATAGGGACGAATCGTTCACGATGATCAGCTTGCGCTCCACCAGAAAAGGCAGCGTCTCGGCCTCCTCGATGACAGCCTCCACCGGAGTATCGGACAGATCGTACACAGCCACCGCAAAGTCCCGCTGGCCCCGGTCGATCACACGCTCCTCCAGCAGGCCGATAAATTCCTTGATTTGATATTTCTCCGTTCCGTAGCATAAATACAACGGGGAGACCTGCCCCTGCTTCAGTTGCTTGACCGCTGCTTTTACGTCCATCCGGCATCTCCCTTACATTTCACTAATTTCAACTTTATCGCACTTCTATTATGATACTTTAATTATCTCCCAACTCCAAGTAATCAAGGTTATAACGCAACAAAGGGACCTCCGCCTAATCGCAAAAGATCCCTTTGTCCCGGAGCATCTATATAAACGCGGGCTGAAAAGCTCTAGAAACTTTCCCGCCGGCGGTCATACGACGATCAGGGTCTATCCGTCTTTGTCTCTATTTATTTATAACCTATTCCATATCTCTCGAAAAGGTGACTGTGCCGAAAACCATATTTTTTTGATTTTTTGTCAAAATTGGCGGATCGACTTCTCGGTTAAGGCTGGTTCGCCGAGGCATTCGAACCGGAATTGCCCTCCGGCTGCGCCGGATCGGCGGTTTCCGCCGGTTCCCCCTGCTTCGCATTTTCCAGTGGGTCCACGGTATGCGTGGATGTCTTTCCGTCCTTCTCCGTTTCGTACGTAAACGTTTTGCCGTCCTCGGACCACTCTCCCTTTACCCAACTGCCGTCAATTTCCCTATCCGTTAGCAGGGTATAGCCCTCGAAATCGTTCCGGTATACGAACAGATATCCGTCCTTGAATTCGGCCATATAGGTGCCGTCAGGAGACGTCCACTGATTTAAAGCCACCGTAAAGTTAGTGATGCCCATCAATCTGCTATCGGCCATGCTATCCTCGGCCGGGCTTTGCGGGGTCGATTTGAAGCTCCCTACGACATCGCCCGTCTCGACCAAAGCCTCCTGATCCGGGACTTCACTCTCCTTCGGCGGGGTCACGCTATCGTTCGGAGAGCCGGACTGCGCAGGCTTCGGCTCCGCCCGATCCTCCGCCGGAGCCTTCGAATCGGCCTCCGCGGGAACCGCATCATCCCCGGACCGGTCCGGAACCGCCTGATCGTCCTTCTCTCCGTTGTTCGCGGGAGCTTTCAGTTCCGATCCGCCCGCATTGCCGGGGCTTTCGGGCTGAGTCTCGGTATCCGCCGCCGGCTTGTTCGCGCCGTTCTGCGCATTGGAGCCGCTTTCGCCGTCCAATTGTTCCGTGAACAATGTCGGGCTGTCGTTAGCGGCCTCGTCCGTCGAAGCGGAACTTCCGGTACTGGAGTTATCCTTGTCGTACGCCGTGTTGGAGGCAATTTCCGCGTTCGGGACCTCGCGGGGCTCGTACTGGTAAATAAATACGCCCAGCACTACCGCCGCGGCCAATCCCAAGGCGCCGGTACGATAAGCCCGGCTTCTCATCCGGCGTTCGCTCCGGTCGACCCGACCGCTAGCTCCGGTATTCTCGTCCTGCACGGCCACCATCGTGCCCGGCACATCTTCCGCCGCACTGCCGCCTTCCTTCCGCGCCCGGTCGATCTCGTCGAGCTGAGGCATAATCGCATCGACCAGACTAAAGCGCGGGGTCACTTTCGGCAGATCTTCCAACTTGGCCGAAAGTTCGGTAAGCAGCGCGAATTTTTCTGAGCAATCCTTGCAGCTCCGCATATGTTCAAACAGAAGCGAGCTTTCTTCCTCGCTCAGATCATGGTCAATATAACGATGCATCCATTCCACCGCCTCCGAGCATTTCATCCTGATACACCACCTTTCTGATAATCTTGGAGTAAATGTTGCAGCTGCTGCCTGGCCCTGAATAAATAGGATTTCACCGTATTCAGCGGCAAATTCAAGCAGTCGGCAATTTCGTTATAAGAGAAATCCTGCAAGTACCTCAGCACAACGACCGTGCGGTGATGCTCCGGGAGCTGGTCGATCGCTTCACGGATGTCCTGCGCCAAATAACCGGACATCACTTCCTTCTCGACGCTCTCGTTCCCCTGAAACACCATTTCATGCTCTTCAATCGAAACGGTCGGCTTCGTTCTCCGGAATTTGTCGATGCAGATGTTGGTCACGATCCGCTGGACCCAGGTTTTGAACTGGGCTTTCTCCTCATAGGAGCCGATTTTGGTATAAATCCGAATCAACGCTTCCTGGGCAGCGTCCATAGCATCTTGTTCATTGTTTAAAATGTAGTAAGCCGTACGGTACACATGAGTCTCTATTTCTCGCAATAGGGTGATTAGAGCGTCGCGATCGCCCGTTTGAGCGGCTCTGATGAGTCCTTGCTCCACCACAAAGGCTCCCCCTTCCTTGCAACCTTATAGACGTGATCGTCCTTCGATATGTTGCAATGTTGTTACTATTTTTTACGTCAAATATAGGTAAAAGGTATGAATAAGCTAACTCTTCTGTCTACAATCTCACCTTAGAATACCAAAAAAAAGGGGACGCGTCATCCGCGCCCTTTGTCGTACTTTATCGCCGGTTCAAAAAACTGTCAACGCCCCAGCTTGGTCCTGACTAAAATTTCGCTCCCGGTAACCTTCATCTGAATTTCTCCGGCCCGGTCGGTCCGGTAAATTCCGCTGCCCGCCACGGCTAGCCGCTCCAAAACCCCCGGATTCGGATGCCCGTAGCTGTTGGACGCCCCGACGGAGATCACCGACACGGCCGGGTTGAAATACGCAAGCCACTCCTCGGAGGTTGACGTCTTGCTTCCATGATGAGCCACCTTCATGACGTCGACCCGCTCTGCCGCCGGCCCGGCAGTACTCAGGCTGTCCAGCACGGTTCCCTCCGCCGCGATATCCATATCGCCCGTAAAAAGAAATGAGGCTCCGTCCATATCAAGCCGGAAAACCAATGACCGGTGATTCTGGTCTTTGTCATAGAAGATTTCCGCTTCGCCCGTTTGGCCTGCTTGTCCCGGTTCTCCCGGCTCCGCGGGCGGTGCCAAAAATTGCAGCACGGTGGCATGATCCGGCATAAGCCTCATCCCCGCATGGGCGGCGTAGATCGGAATATCCCGAACGAGGGCGGCGGACATTAGTTTATTCATGGTAGCGGAGTCCGCCAGGCTGCCGTTCAGAATCAGCGCCCCGACCGGGAACTGTTCGACTACCGCTCGCAGCCCTCCAACATGGTCCTGATCGCCATGGGTCAATATAATTGCGTCCAAGCGGTGAATTCCCCGTTTTTTGAGCAAAGGGACTACCGTTTTGGCGCCGACCTCGAACGGCTCTTTACGGTCGCGCCAGGCGTCCGAAGCTTTGCGGAACGAGACGGTTCCGCCGCCGTCAACCAGGATATTGACCCCCTCCGGCGTCGTGATCAGCGCACAATCTCCTTGTCCGACATCGATAAATTGGACATGACCGATTCCCTTCGCATTGGCGGGCTGATATCCGGAGAAGATCAACGCGAACAATCCCGCCGCCAACCCCGCGGTTATTGAGACGTCCTTCCAGGATGTTTGGAGCCATAGAGAGGGGAACGCCGATTTCGGATTCGATTTCGGTTGCCCGCCTTTTCCGCCCGAAAGAGGCGGCAACGGTACCGTATCGTCTCCGGCGGCTAGATCGCGCTCCTGCCGGGCCTTTTTTCGCGCCGAGCGGAAAAGAAGCCCGTAGGTCAGGAGATAAAAGGCGGCGATCCAGAGAAGCGACGGAGATTTCCAATAGGTCATAAATCCGCTGCGCCCGTTCAACCATTCGGCGGCAACAAAGGTGAGCGAATTGATCAGACGCACGGGATAGGCGATCCACTGCCCCAAGGGGAGCCAAAGCCCGCTCGCCAGCAGAGCGGCGGTACCTAGCGGGAGCGCGACCAGACTGACTAGGGGGACGATCACCATATTCGCCGCCAACGAAAGCAGGGAGAACTGGTTAAAGTAAAAGATCGTTAAGGGATAAGAAACAAGCTGGGCCGCGACCGTTATGGCCGTCGCACCGCGCAGCCGCTCGGGCAGCCAGCGGAGATAAGGAGACAGAAGCGGAACAAACAAGATCAGCCCGGCCGTAACCGCAAAAGACAATTGAAAACTGACATTCAAAAGATAATAGGGGTCCCATATCAGCATGAGCAGGGCGGCGGCCGACAGCACGTTCAGTCCGTCCTTCAGCAGACGCCGGCGCATGAGGTAAAGGCCGAGCATCGTCATGATCCCCGAGCGGATCACCGAGGGGGTGAAACCGGTCAGCAGCACATAAGCCGGGACAAAAACCATGACGATCCACAGTGAGGTCTCACGGGTGATCCGGCATAAGCGAAGCAGGCCGAACAGCAGGCCAACATTGATGGCCACATGGCTGCCTGAGATCGCCAGAATATGCGTAAGTCCCAGATTGGTAAACTGGGTATATTTCTCCGGCTCCAGTTCATCCGCCAGCCCGATGATCAGCCCCTTCATGTACCCGGCCTGCCAGTCCGGAAATAGCTCTCCCACACGATTCCCTAGGCTTGTCCGTAAATCGTCGATCTTTCCTAGCATGAGGGATATGCTGAAGCTTTGGTTTTCCCCGGCCGTCACGGCGGAAGCGCCGGCCGCCTTCAGCAGCCAATGAATCCGCTGGTGCCGCAAATAATTGCGGTAATCGAATCCGCCGAAGTTTCTCGCCGTGGACGGAGCCTCCAAGGTTCCGCTTATGGCAAGCTTGCGGCCGCGTTTCCAGGAAGCCGCAACGGCAAGTTCATCTTGAGAAGCCAGGCGTACTTGAACCGCAATCTTTTCCCTGCTCGCGTATTTAAATTCCTTCTTCACGGCTTTACCGCTTCCTCCGGGCGCTTCCCCCTCTCCACCGGCAAATTCGTATCCGCTCAGCTTCAGGGTGAAATCGGCGCGATCCCCGTCTATCTCCACCGGTGACACGATCGTCCCTTCCATCCGGATCGGGATCTCTTCGGCTTCCAAACCCGGGTCCGCTGCCAAAGATATTATGCCGCTGTACTCTTGCTCCAGCTTAGCTCCGATGCCGCTGATGTTTCTGCCGTCATTATAAGCCCAATACGCCGCTCCTAGCGAAAAGGCCAGCCACAGAACGAGCAGGCGTTTCCAGGACAAGCGTCCGACGACGGCAAACAAAGGTGCTATTAACGTCAGACCGCTCCAAAGCAGCCAGAACGTTGTTCCGTCATAAAGGCAGGACAAGCCGCTGCCGGCGATCCAGCAGCAGGCGATTACCGCCAAAGGTCTGCGCTCCATGAGCATCCCCCGATCCCTAAACTTGTAACCACCGAAACGCACAAAAAAAGAACCCCATCTGCTTAAAAAGCGGATGAGGTTCTTCCTTCATCTTTGCATGCTATGTTTGATAATCGGCTTTAATTCTCGATGTCCATGACCGTCTCGCGCGGCGGCTCATACGATTCAAGACGCCGGAAGACGATGCCCTTCTGGTCCATCATCGCCTTGACCTTCGCCGTATCCTTCGGATATGGGCGGTGGTACACCACTTCCGTGATCCCGCTGTTGGCCAGCATGTTGGCGCAGGTCCAACACGGCTCATCCGTCACGTACACGCTCGAACCTTCGCGGTCGATCCGGTCAGTAAACAGCAGCAAATTCTGCTCGGCATGGATGGTGCGGACGCAGCGCTGTTTTTTGACCATTGTTTCCTGTCCGTCCACGATGGACAGTTCATATTCCTCGGCGATCATGCAGCCGGCTTCGGAGCAGTCCGGAACGCCCGAAGGGGCGCCGTTATAGGCCGTGCCGAGCAGCTTCTTGCCCTGGACCAGCACGGCGCCGACATGCCGGCGGCTGCAGCGGGAGCGCGTCGACACCATATAAGCGATATCCATGAAATACGTATCCCAGTCTTTGCGTTGATCCTGATTCATCCCAGACATGCCTCCTGTCCTACAGCCCGATATAAGGCTTCATCTTCTCCAGCATTTTATCGCCGATCCCCTTCACCTTGGTGAGATCGTTCACGGAACGGAATAGACCGTGCTGATTCCGGTAATCGATGATCGCCTGCGCCTTCTTCTCCCCGATCCCGGGAATCTCCTGGAGCTCGGAGATCCCCGCGGTGTTGATGCTGATCAACCCGCTTTGGTCCGTCTGCTGCGGCTTTGCGGCCGCATCCGCGCCGGCGGCCGAAGCCTCCCCGGCATTGCCGGCCGTTCCCGCAGCGGTCGTACCCGGGCCGCTGGCAGTCACCGCCTCCCCAGTCCCGGCGGTGTTCCCGTTTGCCGGCGGATTTATCCCGGCCGATACCTGGCCTTGACCGCCGGCATCCGCCTGCGGCGACGTCTTGGCGTCGGATCCGGTTCCGCCCGCCTGAGCGGCCGTCTGCGGTTGCGGCTGCCCCTGCTCCGCCATCGCTGCGGCGACGCTTTCGTTCAGCGGAATCCAGCCCTCGATTCCGGCCGGTTTGCCGCTGCCGACCGCGAGCAGCATCAGCCCGGCTCCAATAGCCGCGGAGACGACCGAAGTGATGACATACTCCTTCTTCAACCTTGAACGCCCCCATCTTTAAAGAATCTGCTTCCTTTAGGTCATGAAGATCCGATCAAGATGCATACATATAAATAGGTTGTTCGTAAATCAGGTTGCGCACGGAAGGGGGAACCGGGATGAAAGTAGCCTTCATCGGAACAGGATCCATGGGAAGCTTGCTCATTGAAGCTTTCCTGCGTTCCGGTGCGCTGCACCCGCATTTCATCTGCGCCAGCAACCGCTCCTTGCAAAAGGCGGAGCTGCTGGCAAAACGGCATCCCGGACTTCGCGTTACCGGCAGCAATGCCGAAGCCGCGAACGGGAGCCAAATCGTATTTCTATGTGTGAAGCCGCTCGACTATCCGGCCGTTATTCAAGAGCTGGCCGGGGTACTTGACGAGCGGCAAATCGTCGTGTCCATCACCAGCCCCGTGCAAATTCGCATGCTGGAAGCACGGATTCCGTCGAAAGTCGCCAAAATCATCCCCAGCATTACGCACTCGGCTCTCTCCGGGGCATCGCTGTGCATCTACGGCAGCCGCATCCAGCCCGAGGATCGCCTTCTGCTGGAGCAGCTGATGTCCTCCATCAGCGTCCCCGTGGCCATCCGGGAAACGGAGACGCGCATCGCTTCCGATATCGCCAGCTGCGGTCCGGCGTTTATCGCCTTCATCCTCCAGCAGTGGGCGGAGGCTGCCGCGCGCCATACCGGAATCGGAAGGGCGGAGGCGATCGTCCTGGGGGCCGAAATGCTGCACGGCACCGGCAAGCTGCTGACGGAAGGCGGCTTCTCGCCGGAAGAGCTGCAGCGCCGCGTCGCCGTCCCCGGCGGAGTTACCGCCGAGGGAATCGCGGTGCTGCATTCCAGTCTGGAGCATGTGTTTGCCGGACTGATCGAAACGACGCACCGGAAATACGACGAAGACCTGAGCAAGCTGGACGATTTGTTCGGCAGGCGGCTGCTAAACGGCACCGCCGATGACGAACCGGATTAACCGACGACGATATTGACCAGCTTGCCGGGAACGGCGATCACTTTGCGGATCGTCTTGCCTTCCACCGCCTGCTTGACGTTCGGCAGGCTCAGGCTGTGCTCCTGCATGGCCGCTTGGTCCAGATCCTTGGAAATCTTCGTCCGGTCGACGATTTTACCGTTGACCTGGACGACGATTTCGACCTCGGCATCCACAGTCCAAGCTTCGTCATAAACCGGCCACGGTTCATACGTGATGGTATCCGTATGGCCGAGCCGTTCCCATAATTCCTCCGCCAAGTGCGGCGCCAGCGGGGACAGCAATTGCACGAAGTTCTCGGCTGCAGCCTTCGGCACGATATCCGCTTTGTAAGCATCATTGATAAAGATCATCAATTGGCTGATGGCGGTATTGAAGCGGAGCGCCTCAAAATCCTCCGTCACTTTCTTGATTGTCTTATGCCAGGTCCGTTTGAACTCGTCGCTGCCGTTTTGATCGACGATTTTCGCGTTCAGGCTGCCGTCCTCGGCGACGAAAAGGCGCCAGATGCGGGACAAGAAGCGGTGCGCTCCCTCTACGCCGTTCGTACTCCAAGGCTTCGTGGCTTCCAATGGGCCCATGAACATTTCGTATACCCGCAGAGTATCCGCGCCGAATTCATTCACGATTTCGTCCGGGTTGATGACATTGCCGCGGGATTTACTCATCTTCTCGTTGTTCGTTCCGAGGATCATTCCTTGGTTGACCAGCTTGTGGAACGGCTCTTTGGTCGACACGACACCGAGATCGTAAAGCACCTTGTGCCAGAACCGCGCGTAAAGCAAGTGGAGCACGGCATGTTCCGCTCCGCCGATATAAAGGTCGACCGGCAGCCATTCCTCCTGCTTCTCTTTGGAGCAAAGCTCCTTATCGTTGTGCGGATCAATGTACCGCAGATAATACCAGCAGCTTCCCGCCCATTGCGGCATTGTGTTCGTCTCGCGACGGGCCGGCAGCCCGGTTTCCGGGTCGGTCGTGTTGACCCACTCGGTCACGTTGGCGAGCGGCGATTCGCCCGTACCGGAAGGCTTGATCGCGTCCACGTCCGGCAGCACAAGCGGCAATTGATCCTCCGGCACCGGCTTCATCGTGCCGTCTTCGAGGTGCAGAATCGGGATCGGTTCGCCCCAATAGCGCTGGCGGCTGAACAGCCAGTCGCGCAGGCGGTAGGTGACTTTGCCTTTGCCCTTGCCGCTCTCTTCGAGCCAGACGATCATCTTCTTGATCGCTTCCTCATTGCGCAGTCCGTTCAGGAAATCGGAATTGACATGCGGCCCGTCTCCGGCATAGGCTTCCTTGGCAAGATCGCCGCCCTCGACGACCTCGACAATCGGAAGGTCGAACTGCTTGGCGAACTCGTAGTCCCGCTCGTCATGGCCCGGTACGGCCATGATCGCGCCGGTGCCGTAACCGGCCAGCACGTAATCGGCGATCCAGATCGGCAGCTTCGCGCCGTTCACCGGGTTCACCGCGTAAGCGCCCGTGAACACGCCGGTTTTGTCCTTGGCCAGGTCCGTCCGTTCCAGATCGCTCTTGCGGGCGGCCTGTTCCTGATAGGCCTTGACCGCTTCGCTCTGGGCGTCCGTCGTAATCTTGGCCACCAGCTCATGCTCCGGTGCAAGCACCGCATAGCTCGCGCCGAACAGCGTATCCGGACGGGTCGTGAACACGGTCAACACTTCGTCATGGCCGTCGATGGCAAATACGACTTCCGCGCCTTCGGATTTGCCGATCCAGTTGCGCTGCATATCTTTGATGCTCTCCGACCAGTCGAGATCTTCGAGATCTTCCAGCAAACGTTCGGCATATTCGGTAATCTTCAGCACCCATTGGCGCATCGGCTTGCGGATGACCGGGTGGCCGCCGCGTTCGCTCTTGCCGTCGATGACTTCCTCGTTCGCCAGCACCGTACCGAGCGCAGGGCACCAGTTCACCGGCACCTCGGCGACATAAGCGAGCCCTTTCTTATATAGTTGAATAAAGATCCATTGGGTCCATTTGTAATATTCCGGGTCGGTCGTACTGATCTCGCGGTCCCAGTCGTACGAGAAACCAAGCGACTTGATTTGGCGCCGGAAGTTGTTGATGTTCTTGATCGTAATATCGCGAGGGTGCTCGCCCGTATCCAAAGCGTGCTGCTCCGCAGGCAGGCCGAACGCGTCCCAGCCCATCGGGTGAAGCACATTGTAGCCGCGCATCCGTTTGAAGCGGGATACGATATCCGTCGCCGTATAGCCTTCCGGATGGCCTACATGAAGGCCGGCGCCGGAAGGGTAAGGGAACATGTCGAGCGCGTAAAATTTCGGCTTGCCCGCATCCTCCCGGGTTTTGAAGGTTTGATTTTTTTCCCAGAATGCCTGCCATTTCGGCTCAATGCTCTGGGCCCGGTAAACATCTTGTGGCACATTATTGTCCGCCATAGTGCTAAAATCCTCCCTAAATACGTCTCTTCAATTGCTTGCATTGCTTAAACATAAAAAACCTCCCGATCCATAGCGTATCATCGCTAGGGACGAGAGGAAATTTCCCGTGGTACCACCCTAGTTAGCGTCGGACATGCTTTGTCCTCAGCTCCCTTTATACCCTTAACGCAGGTAAAACGATGATGTTTGCATCATAACTCCGAGGCGAGTTCGTTTGTTCCCTCCAACCGGCTTGCACCCAACCGCCGGCTCTCTGCATGGCCGGATCCAAACTAATAATCCTCATCAAAGTTTGCAAATATGCTTTTGAATTACCAATCATTATATAAAAATGAGCCCGCTTCGTCAATGGGGCCGCTTGCTGCGGACTGTTCACAAAAATTTTAAAGTGCCGCTCTTTACAGTTTCGACGAAAAGAGTATAATTAAGTATTGTTTCCCCCATATTTATGATTATCGAGACGTGGCTCAGCTTGGTAGAGCGCTTGCTTCGGGAGCAAGAGGTCGCAGGTTCAAATCCTGTCGTCTCGACCATACATACGCATTGTAACCCTTGGAATCCAAGGGTTTTTATTTTTGTCCGAAATTGATTATAGATATCCTCCCCCTTGCCAATGCGAAGTGAAGAAGAGGATAATAAGCTCAGCCATCCTCCATATAATGGAAAGGGGAACCGAAAGTTGAAAATTACATACGCAACCGAACAGGACTTCGAATGGGTCAGAGAAAAGGACCGCCATCTCCACGAACAATTAATCCTGCCGAAAATCAAGGGAAAAGAAATTTACTTATTACAGGACGAAAACGGAGAAAAGATCGGTTGGATGCGCTACGGGTATTTTTGGGACAATACGCCTTTTATGAATATGATTTGGATCGAGGAACCTTACCGCAGTAAAGGTTTTGGAAAAATTACAGTGGATTTTTGGGAGAATGAAATGAAGCGGCAAGGTCATACAATGGTAATGACATCGACTCAAGCGGATGAGGGCTCTCAACATTTCTATCGAAAGCTGGGTTATAAAGACTCGGGATGTCTAATACTTGATTCTCAGGCCTTGGAAATTATGCTTACCAAACAGCTTGCATAAAAGAATACTCCCGTTCAATACAAAAACAGCGGCTGACTAAGACTCGCAAATCTTAGCCAACCGCTGTTTCATTTTAACCGGCGGTTTATCGAATCATTTCGCGCAGCTCGGCCGCGCTTGCTTCATACTGAGGCTTGAAATCCGCCGATTTCATGTAGCCCGCCAGGCTGGACAGGAACTGTCTGCCTTCCGGCGTGCCGCTCACTTTGTCCGCGTCCAGCGGGCATACGAGCAAATTGCCTGCGCCCACGCGGCATTCAAACAAAAATCCGAGCTTGTGGTTGCGCTCGAAATTGTCGATCGTCTGCACGATCGGACTCCATTCCCGGGCGGTTCCGTCCATGATGATCGATTTCGAGTTCTCGATGATGTTCCACCACGGATAGGTGGAATATTCTTCGGACAGGAAGTCGCGGAACACGGGGTGGGTGTTATCGATCAGCAGCCCCATCGTGCCGACCGGAACGGGCCGGTTCATGCTCTCGGAGATAGAGCGGAACATCGGATAGCACCAGAAATCCGTACAGTAAAAGCCCTCAATCGCGTTTTCGAGCGACTCCGGCTTCGGCATCAGCAGCACGTTTTCCCCTTGTTCCAGCAGCGCAAGCGCCTCGTCGGTAAGCTCTTCGAACATCCGGACACCGCTGAAATCGGCGCTTACGTTCGACGGATAAAGCCACAAATCGTAATTCTTACGAATGTCCGTTCCCGCGAGTTGCAGCGAGAATACCACTTTGGTCATCCGCTCCACGGCGGGCAGGTCGACGGCGAGGTCGCAGATATCGATATAATTCGCGCCCGCCGGAACAGCGGCCTCAGCTTGGCCTTCCGCCAGCGTTTGGCCTCCGGCCGCGGCCAGTTTCCATTGCAGCGAGACGGATTCGGGCGCCCCGCTCCGGAATAGGCTCAGCTCGACATGGGCGTTGAAGCTTTCGCCGGAAGCGTAGTTGTACTTCGGAAATCTCGCCAGCAGTACCGCATCGTTGCAGAATGTTCGCCATTCCTCCGGCGTAATCATGCCCTTGGAATCCATAAAGGCGTCGAGGATGCCGACGAGCGCCGTTCCCTGACCGCTGAAATCCTGCAGGTCCAATAGCTGGAACCCGGCAAGGCGGCGTGAGCGGAAGGCGGCTTCCAATTCTTCTTTATAGCAGGCTACCGCCAGCTGTCCCGAGCTCTCAAAATACTTGGCGGCGAGATGGCCTAGCCCTTTGCTTTCCAGCCGTTCGCGGAATATTTTGAAATTTTCGGCCTTCAGCGGGCCCGTATATTTCTCGATTTCCTCATAATCCGGATAAGTGGCGTACTGCCCGATCTCATGGGAGACGACCGGAATTTGTGGAATCCATTCTCCCGAGCCGTCGCCAGCCTGCACCGTTTTGGCTTCCGTGCCGTATTGAATCTGGATCGTACCTCCGGCCTGCTCGCCGTTTTCCCCGCCTTTTCCGAAATCGGGAGGAACGATCGCGTCGTCATAATCTTTCATCGTGCTTGGCGAATCGGTTTGGACATGACCGAGCGGAGCGTCGCACATCGCGTAGGAGCCACGGAACAGACGGTCCCGGGAAAAACGCACGCCGCTGAAGAAATCGTCATGCTCCAGAACCTCCGGCATAAACTGATGGTTATTGGAGCCCTGCGTATACAGATGCCTGTCGTCAAACTCTTTATAGGCTTTCAAAATGGCGTCGATTCTCGGTCTGCTGCCCCACAGCTCATTGCCGAGCGACATCATCACGAAGGACGGGTGGTTGCCGAACGCTTTCAAAATCTCGTATCCCTCGCTGATCAGGTAATCCTGCTCCGCCTGGTTATGGCCTTCGTCCGTTTCCTCCGTGATCGTTCCCCAGAACGGCAGCTCCGGCTGCATGTAGATGCCGAGTATGTCGGCGGCGGTAAAGGCCGCTTCCGGCGGACAGCAGGTGTGGAAGCGGTAGTGATTGATCCCGTACGATTTGGCGATGCCGAGAATTCTCAGCCATTCCTCCACGTCCGTCGGGGCATACCCGGTCAGCGGGAAGATCAGGCCGTCATGCTTGCCGCGCAAAAAAGTCTTCTCTCCGTTGATCGTGAACTTGTCGCCGTCCGTTTTGAATTCCCGCAGGCCGAAGATCAGTTCATGCCGGTCTGCAACCTCTCCCTTGTCATCCTTCAGGGTAATGCTCAGGTTATATAGATGCGGCGCGGCTTCGCTCCAGAGCAGCGCCCCTTGGCCCAGCTCATATTGAAGCGAAATATCCCCCGGCGAGACTGTGAACGCGCGTTCATTCACCTCATGTTTCGATGCACCGTTAAAGCTTGCGGCCGATATCGTAAGCCTTACTCCGGCCGCGCCCTCCAACCGGGCCGTAATTCGAACGGATCGTGCGGAGAGATCCGGATCGAGCCGGATGCCGTTCAAATAAGATTCGCCGTAAAATTGAAGCTCAATACGGCCGGTTATTCCGTTCCAGTTGGTTTGGGTATCCGGAGAGGTTAAATGACCGCCTTTGGTCGGATAATCGGTATTATCGACCCGGACGGTGATGGTGTGACTTCCCGCCCCAAGCTTACCGGATAGTTCGTAGACATGGGCCGTGTTGAGGCTATTCCGGCTGCCGATCTCTTGACCGTCCACCCAAACCGTCGTCATCCGCGTACGCTCCAGATAAAGGAAACAGGTCTTCCCGGCAAGCTCCTCGGGGATCACTACTTCCTTCGCGTACCAGGCGTATCCCTCGAACAGATACTCATCCGTCAGGGCACCGACTAATTTATGCTCGTTTACCGGTCCCTTCCGGGCGTGCGACGTTGTGCCGGGAAGCGTGATGACGTCCGTATACGGCAGCTCCGCTCCCTGTTTCGCCGCATCCAATTGCAGGCTCCATTCGCCCTCCAAGCTGATCTTCGTAAGCAAAATATCCCTCCTAATAATGATAGTCCCTGAAATCCTGAGGCGTTAAGCCGGTCAGTTTCTTGAACAGGAACGTAAAATAAGCCGCGGTCTGAAATCCCACCTGCTCGGCCACCTCGTAAACCTTCACGTTTGGGTCGCGGAGCAGCTCCTTGGCCTTGTTCATGCGCGCCTCTTGGACGAAATCGGAGATCGTCCGGCCCATCTCTTTCTTGAAGAGGACGCTCAAATAGCTTGGGTTCAGATGAAACTGCTCGGCGAGCTGCTTCACCGTCAAATTCTCCCGTAAATGCTCCTCCAGATGGCGTGCGACACGCCGGATCAGATTGTGCCGCTGCACAGTCTGTTCCTTCTGCTTCATATTAGCATACTCGGACAAATATTCCTGTACAACTTTTTTGACTTCCTCGGCATTTTTGCAGTCGATCAGCCGCTGCCACATCCGAATGTTCGTTTCCGGGTCCGTATCCGCGGGCCGTTTCAATCTCCGCGCCAGCTCGCTGATGAGACCCATTCCGAATGCCTGCACATAGGAAAAGGAGACACATTCCTCCGCAAGCATCAGCTCAAAGGCATGGTCGAAATAAGCGGCCGCTTTATCGCTCTCTTCTCCATCCAGCAGCTTGACGATCTCGGGAATGTACTCCTCTCGCAGCCGGAAGTCGTTATATTCCTGCATCAGGTGCCGGTCGAAATAGAGGATCTGTCCGTAACCGTCCAGCCTGGCGTTCGCCATCATATGTCGGACTTCCTTGTAGAGCAGCGGAATCTCCGACCAGGATCGGCACTCTCGGCTGATCCCGACCGTAACCGAGGCGTTATACTGCTCCTGCAGAACATCCCGGATCAAAGCGAGCTGCTTCTCCAGCTTGGCCCGGCAGAGCGGAGCCGCGTTCAACAAGATGACCGCGGCCTCGTCCGCGCCCGTCTTGCCGATGTAGGTTCCGGAGAAGCCGGACAGCCCGAGCTTGACGCAATTCATCAGCCCCTCGCTGAGCATAATCCGCTCCTTGGCATCGTGCGGACTGTGCAGGATAAGGTGGTCGTAGCCGAACAGGAACAGCGTGGCGCGCCATTCTTCCGGCGGCAGCTCCAGAAGCCGCCGCCAGGATTCCAGGAGCTCTTCACTGTGGACCCAGCCTTCGAGCAAATCCTTGACGAAGCGTTCCTGCAGTACCTCGCGGCTTTCGGTTACTCTTTCCTTCAGCTTGACGGTTTCCCGTTCGATTTCTTTTTTCTTTTCGGCAGCCGTCCGGAACGAAGCCAGCTTCTCTTCCAGCTCTCCGGTCTTCACCGGCTTGAGAACGTATGCTTTGGCCCCGAGATTAATCGCTTCCTGAACGAATTCAAATTCATCGTAACCGCTGATGATCACGGTTTGCAGATGCTGCAGCTCCGGATAGTCCGCTTTGCATCTGGCCAGAAGCTCGATGCCGGTCATGCCCGGCATTGAGACATCCGTGATCAGAACATCCACCGGAGCGGCGGTTAGCAACGCCAGCGCCTCCTCTCCCGACTCCGCGGTCAGCGGCTGTTCGTACCCCAGGGCCTCCCAGCCGATATGACGAACCAGCCCCTGGATTTGCATGGGCTCGTCGTCGACAATCAACGCCCGCATCATAATCCCCCCCTTTTTAATTTCGGGACTCTCTTTGCAAACGGGGATATGAATGGTGACTACCGTCCATTCGTCTTCCATGCTGTCGATTTCAAACCGGCCCTCCGGGCCGAAGTACAGCGCCAGCCGTTCGCGGATATTGTTCATGCCGAATCCGTTTCTCGTACCGGTGTAGCTGCCTCCGCGGATCCGCTCCAGCTTCCCGCTCTCGATCCCTTTGCCGTTGTCGAAAATTTGGAACCGGACCGCATCAAGGCTGCGCCCGATCGCAATCTGGATGAACGCATGCGGCCTTGTCGTAATGCCGCCGTGCAAATAGCAATTCTCCACGATCGGCTGGAGAATCAGCTTGATGGTGTACAGATCGAGCACCTCAGGCTCCACCTGCCATTCTATGGTCACCCGGCCGGGATAGCGAAGCTGCTGGATTTCCACGTACGCTTTTAAATGCTCCAGCTCGTCACGGATTCGCGTTACGTTAACCCGATTGCTCAGCGCCAGCCGGTAAAAGGTCGTCAAAGCGTCGATGGTCCGGATTTGCATCTCATCCTTCAAATCCAGCGCCCGCCAGCGGAGCAAACTTAGCGAATTGTAAATGAAATGGGGATTGATCTGCGCCTGCAGCGCCTTGAACGACTGCTCGCGCTCTTTGATGATAGCCTCGGTGTGTTCCTCGACCAGCTTTCTCAGGCGGCCGGACATGGTATTGAACATGACCTCAAGCTCACCGAGCTCATCATTGTCGCGGTTTTTCACGGTAGCTTCGAAATATCCCTCGGAAATATCCATCATCCGGATGCCCAGCTTGCGGATCCGCCAAATGACGTTCCTGAGCACAATCATGATCAGAAAGATGGATAGCAGCAGGAAAAAGGCGATGCCGAGCGCAATATAGTACATAATCCGTTTGGATTGTTCCTCCAACCGGTCGAGATGCACTAACGCGGCGACGGTCCAGCCGGACTTGATCTCCTCGGTGATCAGCGCCATTCCTTGAATCGTTTTCCGCGTTTCTCCCTGGCTGTCCCAATACGGGTAGAGCGAGGAAGAAGACAGCAGGATGCCGATTTCGGCCGGATTCGAAGAAGCGATGATCACGCCATTGCCGTCAACAATGTACATTTCGCCGGCCCCGTCAAATGGATGGTTGAACGATTCCGCAAATACCTCGTTATAGTTCAGCAGCAAATAGACAATCCCGTAAACATCGCCGTAAATATTCAGGATTTTGCGGGAGACCACCAGCTTCGTCTTGTCGTCCACGGCATTGGTCCAGACCAGGGTGTCCGGGGAACGCAGCCTCTGGGCATACCAGACCCGTTCCGGGAGGCCGGAAAGCATCCGTTCTTCGGGTTTCCACAGAAGGCCTCCGTCCTGCGTGAGTGTCCGGTTGTCGTGGTAGATGCGGAAATTCTCGATCCCCGGCAGGTATTTGCTTGTTAGCAGGAAAGATCGGTCCACATAATTGATCGTGCTTAATTGCTCCGCAACATCCTCGTAGTCCCTGGACAATCTGGAAATCAGCTCACCGTCCATCGCCGTCCGGGTGGCAAGGAGGTCATAGCTCTGCTTGCGGAACTCGATGCTTTGTGCGCTCTGGCGGACCGCCTCCTTGATCGTCAGCATATAATTGGCCCGCACCGTCTGCAGCACCGCATAGCCGGCGCCTACGGCCAGCAGAACGGTCGGAATGAACACGATCAAACCGTAAAACAGGACGATCTTGCTTCTCAGGTTCATGGAACGGGTGATCCGAATGATCCATCTCTCCACGCGTTGTCTCAGCTTCATATGTCCTCCCCGAAAACCGCAAAGGGAGCAACCCCCAAAAGAGAGGCTGCTCCTGCAAAATCTAGTTCTGTACGCCCGCGATTTCTTCCCGATAGCTGTCAAACCATTCCTGCTTCACTTCACTCCAGTGCCCGCGTTTCTCCAGCGCCGTCTGGAACGCATTCCAATCGGCTTCAAACTGGGCGTCGTCTTTGGCCATCAGCAGCTTGGCCCGATATTCCTTGCGGATGTTCTCGAGCTCCAGCGAATATTTCTCCCAGAGTCCACCCGGCTTGGTCTCGAGCAGATCATACGGCTCGGCAACGCGGATCGTCCCCATTTTACCGATCGCCTCCGTAAACTGGATCGTTTTGGCGGCCCCCGCCTTGCCGGCATCCTCGGTATTCCACCATGGATACCATTCGTTGCTGTAGGATGAAGTCATATACAGCTCCGGGGTTACCTTGGCTTTTTGAGCCGTGTCTCCGGAATTGCGGCTGGCCTTGTAAGTCTCGTCCGTGAATTTCCACTTGCCGAGCGGCTGATCGATCCAATCCCAGTAAAGTCCGGCCGGTCCTTCATTAATGACCTGCTGCTGCTCGGGGTTCGGTTGCAGCGTATAATCGAAAAATTTCAAAATAGCTTCCAGGTTTTTCGTATCCTTGCTGATATACACATCGTAGCCCGGATTCGGATTGGTCACCTGATTGATGCCCAGTTTCTCAACGCCCGGTACTTGAGGGAACGGAATGACCTCATAGTACCATCCGGCTTCCGTCGGGCCGTCCAGCGTTTCCCAAACGGAGGCCGGAATGTTCCAGAACGCGCCCACATTCATCGCGACCCGTCCGGCTTTGTTCTTTTCGTTATATTGCTCCTTCTTGCTGGTTACGACCTCGGGGTCGATCAGCTTCTCCCGGTACATTTTATTCATCCATTGATAGGCGGCCTTATAGTTGGGATCGTCGAAGGCGAACATAAAATCGTCGCCGCGCTTCTCGACGCCGCCCCTTCCGGCCGTACTCACCCCGAAAGCGGTCAAAATCGAGTTCTCGTCATTCCAGCCCATCGTATCGTTTGTGTCCATCAGGAAAGATAGCGGAAGCAGGGCTTTGCCGGATTCATCCTTTTGCTCCGCGGCTTTGCGAAGGAAAGTTTCAACCCCTTCGATCGTAGCCAGATCTTCTTTGGTCATGCCCGCCTTCTCCAGCACATCACTTCTGACGAACCAGCCCTGCGAGGCCCAGCCCGGCCACGGATCGTCCGGATTCTGATCGAACCAGGTCGGAATGGACCAGATATGACCGTCCTCGTCTTTCATGAGCCCCAGATATTCCTTGGGTATCGCAGCGAGTCCCGGGTATTTGTCCGGCATGTCAAAATACTGCTCCATCGGCATCACTTGGTTGGAACGCTTCATGGCACTCTTTACGGTTTCGTTGCGGGCGAAGATCGCCGCGTCTTCGAAGCCGCCGGTATTGATTTTCAGATTCAGCGCGGTCATCGCGTCCCCTTGACTCGTTTCCAGCTCGACATCGATCCCCGGTTCCCCTTCCCGCCAATATTTCTGAATCGTACTGTCATTGTTAATGGTCGCCGACCATCCTAACCAGAGATTGAATGCCGTGGAGCCGCTCGCCTGCAGGTTCCCGGCCGTTCCGTCGGATGTGCCTGTGCCGGCGTTTCCCGCGGTATTTCCGCCCGAACCCGAACAGCCGGTGGCCAAGACCAGCATGGCCGCGACAGCAACGGCCGCCAAACGTACTTTTTTGCTTTTCACTGATGAACTCCCCCTGTTCCATTATTGTACTTCAGAAGCTGTATGTCATTGTTGCAAAAGTACCCAAAAATCAGCCTTTCACCGAGCCCACTAGGACTCCTTTCACAAAATACTTCTGCAGAAACGGATACACGCAAAGGATCGGAATGGCGCTCACCATCACGACGGCCATTTTGATCGACATCAGTGTAATATTTTGCATCTGTGCGCTTCTGGCCAGCGCCTCCTGATTGTTGTTCGAGCCGAGTACGGCCGACAGGTCCGAGGCCGCAAGCAGCTGCTGCAAGAAGGTTTGGACCGGGATCAAATCCTGCTTGGTCACATAGAAGGCGCCGGCGAACCAATCGTTCCAATGACCGACGGCGGTAAACAGCCCGAGCGCGGCCAGCATCGGCTTGGATAGCGGAATAATGATCTGCAGCAAAATCCGAATTGGCCCGGCACCGTCCAGTTCTGCGGATTCCACCAGCGCTTCCGGGATTCCCTGAATGAATTTCAGCATGACGAACATATTCCAAACCGAAAACATGCCCGGCAGAATGTAAACCCAAAAGTTATTGATCAGCCCCAAATTGTTCAGTTGAATATAAAAGGGCACCAGTCCGCCGTTAAACAGCATGGTCACGAGAATATAACCGAGAATGGCGTTTCTGAGCGGCAGCCTCCGGTAAGACACGCCGAACGCCACCATGAGCGTTACAATAAGTCCCGTAAATGTTCCGATCGCCGTTCGTAGGATCGTAATCAGATAGGCATGCCGGATCGTCTCATTGCCGAGCACGATTTCGTAATTGATCAGTGTGAATTTCCGCGGCCATAAATAGACTCCGCCTTTGGCCGCATCCGCGCCGTCGTTCAGCGAGATGGCCAGCATATACAGGAACGGATACAGTACGGACAGACACAGCAGGGCCAGAAGCGTCACGATGATATACTGGGCTATTTTTTCAGCGCTGCTCATTTTCATAGGCCGTCACCATAATCCTTCGCCGTTGATTTTTCGGGAAAACTGATTCGTCGACACGACCAAAATCAGGCTGAGCAGCGAGGACAACAAGCCCACGGCCGTCGCCATGCCGAAGTAGCCTTGCTGCAAACCGCTGCGGAGAATGTACGTATCCAGCACATCCGCCACCTGCTGGTTGGCCGAATTCATGAGCGGATAAATTTGATCCATGCCGACCGTGATCAGGCTCGGGATGCTCAGGATCAGCACGATCGAGACTGTCGGAAGAATTCCCGGAATCGTGATATGCCGGATTTGCGCGAGCTTCCCGGCCCCCTCCACCTTGGCGGATTCGTACAGCTGCGGATCGATCGTCGTGATCGCGGCTAGATAGAGAATCGTGTTCCACCCGGTCTCTTTCCACAGGCTGCTGGCAATGACCATCGGCCTAAACCACTCCGTCGAGCCGAGAAAGAAGATCGGTTCGCCCCCCGCCTTGGTGATGAACTGGTTGATCAAGCCGCCGTCGAGCGTCAAAAAGGACTGCAAAATATAAGCGACGACAATCCAAGAGAAAAAATGCGGCAAATAGCTGACCGATTGCACGAAACGCTTAAATAACGGCCGGGTCACCTCGTTGATCAGCAGCGCCAGCAGAATCGGAGCCGGAAACCCGAAAATGAATTTGAGCACCGAGATGTACAGCGTATTTTTGACCACCGTCAAAAATTGGGGGTCCTCCAGGAATGAAAAATTGTCGAACCCGATCCACGGGCTGTTCCAGATCGATGTTCCGATTTGGAAATCCCGGAAGGCCACCTGAATCCCCGCCATCGGAATATAGTTGAACAGGAACAGCAGCAATACGCCGGGCAGAATCATCAAGTATTGCCAGCGATACTTGTAAAACTTGGCGAACAATATGCATCCCCCCTTGTTGATATCTCCATCATAAAGGGAAGCGCATAGCACGCCTATATAACAACGGTTGGTTATTTATCGCTCCGATTGGATTTTTTAAAGCGCTTACTTTTTTGAGGGGAATGGGTACGAGGACCGGTATACAAATCCTTTTTCCAGGGGATACTTTGAAGTGAAAAATTAAAAAAGGAGCATTAAAGCTATGGATAAAAATAATAATGAAGAAAAACAAGGGTTCGAGATTGTGAAAATAAACACACTCTCTATGGAAGAGTTATCGAAATTAAAAATAGAAGATTTGTGGATTTTTAAGCCTGGCGAAGGTGAAGCCGACCCAACCGTAACCAGACTCTGCGGATGCAGGAATGTATGTATCGCATGATAACCGGACATTACGTATGCTCAAAATACAATTACCGGGTCATCACGGATGACCCTGACCAAATTTATTTATTTAATTGCTTAAAAGGGAGTTTCATTAAGCTGCCGCGTTCGGTCGGTATCCTATTGGACTCGATTTCCAAAGACAACCCTCTCCTGATCGACGATCATTCGGCGGCGAGCTCTTCAGTCGTGGGTGCCTTATTAGAAGGCGGGTTTATTGTGCGCCAAGATAGCGACGAGTTGAGTATCATTGAGGAAAAATATAATTCTGCTGTGGCTTCGCAAACTTTTTCGGTAACCATAGCCACCACCTTGAATTGCAATCTGTCATGTTATTATTGCTACCAGGAGCACAGCGCGATCCAGCTTAATAGAGAGATTTGCGATAGAATTCTTTTTCATATTGAACAAAGGCTGACTCAAGGAAACTATAAGAAATTAATCGTTGATTGGTATGGCGGTGAGCCTCTATTGGCTTTGGAAAGCATCGAATATCTCTCGAAAAAATTGATCGGGCTGACCTCGAATTTGCACATTGACTATAAAGCGAGCATGGTCACGAACGGCACCCGGCTAACCCCGGCTGTCGTCGACTCCTTGGATAAACTGCAAGTTTCCAGTATTCAGATTACTTTGGACGGCCCGCCTTCTATACATAACAACAATCGGCCTTACCGAGGCGGAAAGCCAAGCTTCGATTCCGTCCTGAACGGAATTCAGGCGGCCGCCAAAAAGATCGATACGTTCATACGAATTAATGTAAACCAGGAAACTCTGCCCGCGGCTTATGAACTATTGGACCGGCTCGCTGACCTTCATTTAAGTTCGAACGGGAGAAAGGTGGTCCCTTATATCTCAATGATCGGCCCGCTTAGCTCGGCATGCGGCAGTTTGAACGACGAAACAATTCCGGTGGGAGAGTTTTATGCAAATGCATTGAATTTTCAGAAAGAGGTTCTTAGGAGATTTCCAAACCTGGAAGTCGAGGATGTGGTCGAAATACCAAAATCCATACGCCGCGCATGTGGAGCGCAAAACCCCAACTCTCTATGTATTCACCCCTCAGGGCAGGTATTCAAATGCGGCTTGGACATCCATGACTCTTCATTGGGGGCTTCTTACATTTGGGACGATTACGACCATCATTCCAATTTCGGGAGATGGCACAATTTAAGCCCCTTAAAAATAAACGAATGTATCGATTGCAGGTTTCTTCCTTTATGCATGGGCGGTTGCGCGAAGCATAATTTCATAGAGGGTCACTTTTACGAAAGGGAATCCTGCTTGCATTGGAATACCTATTTGGATTCCATCCTCAAGACCATCATCGAGCTAAAAAAAGAATCCGTATGATATTCCTGCAAAAGTGCAGTTTTCTTCTGCTAGTGTTGAGCAACCGAAGAAATGCCTGCTATTATGCAGCAATTTTCCGCCAATTCGCCTCTTATGAGCAATCGGATGCGAAATACCTGCACATTTGCAGGTATTCCACCCAATTCGGGCGCTTGCCAGGGAAATAACTGCACTTTTGCAGTAAATTTTAAAACGGGGTTCTTTTTTATTTCGCCGGAATGTTATAGTGGGAACCTGGCGTCACGAACGCGGTCATTCGCTACGCTTTTGAACGCTTAAAAGCTGAAAACCTGTTCTCCGGGCTGCAAAAATTAGGCGTTCACTTCACCCCTCTTATTTTTATAAATGATTTTCAAAGCATGCTGTCAACCTGGAACTAGAACAACGGTGAAAATAGGCGGGCTGCCGCCTCCTTGCACTTTTGCGATTGCGGGCGCTTTTGGAACCGGGCCAAGTCGATTTCCTTGCTTACGCTGATATCCCGGTAAAAATCACGGACCAGGCGGTCGACGGTCTTGCCGTCAAAAAAGAGGGCGTTCAACTCGAATTGGCCGAAGAAGCTGCGGATATCCATATTGGCGGAGCCGGAGCAGGCCA
This sequence comes from Paenibacillus haidiansis, assembly GCF_036553665.1. Classification (NCBI taxonomy): domain Bacteria; kingdom Bacillati; phylum Bacillota; class Bacilli; order Caryophanales; family Paenibacillaceae; genus Paenibacillus; species Paenibacillus haidiansis. The sequence continues at coordinate 627,784 of NZ_JAZHPZ010000001.1, forward strand.
AGTCGTCGACGATAATCACCTTGGCATGAATGAACCCTTGCTCGTACAAGTAAAAACGCACCCCGGCCTCCAGCAGCTCCTCGACAAAGGAGAGGGAAGCAAGGTAAACGATCCGGGAGTCGGGGTTGGCCGGCAGGATGACGCGCACGTCGACTCCGCTGGCGGCCGCGGTTTTTAAAGCCAAAAATATGGCAGGCTCCAAAACAAAGTAAGGCGTTTCGATATAGAGCCTTCTTTTGGCCGAAATAAGGCAGGAAAAAACGGTCTCAAAGATCGGTTCGTCCGGCCCGCTTTTGACGATTTGAATGCATTCGCTCCCCTTGCTTTCCTGTAGCGGATAAAAGTCCGGATCGCTCAACAATTCGTTCTTCACGAAGTACCAATCGGTCAGAAACGTATACTGAACCCATAATGCCGCATCGCCTTCGATTCTGAAATGAGTGTCCCGCCAATGGCCCACCTTCGGATCTTTGCCCAAATATTCATCCCCGATGTTCAATCCGCCGAAATAGGCGATTTTCCCGTCCACAACCACGATTTTGCGGTGGTTCCGGTAATTGAGGCTCCGGTTGAAGAAGGAAAGCCATGGAGGCAAAAAACAGCCGGTCTCCACCCCGGCCTCCTCTAGTCGGCGGATATACGATTTGCTCAATTTATGGCAGCCGATTCCATCGTAGATCAGCCGGACTTTGACCCCTTCCCTGGCCTTTCGGTACAACAGCTGCTGAACCCGGAAGCCGAGCGCGTCTTCACGAATGATGTAAAATTCGAGATGAATGTGGCTTTGGGCCGATTCAATATCCCGGAGCATATCCGCAAAAGCATCTTCCCCTTCCGTGTACACGGTCGTTTCATTGCCGTAGGCGGGAGGGATCGCCGTCGAATGCTCCAGCAGCGAATAGATCCGCTCCTCGGGAAAATCAAACGGAGCCGGACCTTCCTTTGTCCGCTGCGTCCGGAAGCGGTCTGACAATCGCTGTTTGACTTGCTTCAGCTGGTCAAGTTCGTTCGGGTCATCAGTGCGTCCCCGCTTGTATTCTTTTCCCATAAAAATATAAAGCAGGGTGCCGATCAGCGGCACCATGAGCAAAATGACAATCCATGTGATCGCTTTATGGGGACGGGAATATTCCAGGATCACCACAACCGCGATGGGGACAATGTACAATACGAGAGCCAGAATGACCCAGAGCAATGGTCCAATTCACCTCCAAAGTATGGTTTACAATTCGTATACCTCATTCGCCGCCGTACAGGCGACCACATGACGGCTTGACCGCAGCGGATCGGCGAATCTCGGCGCTTTCCGAAGCTCGCCGACCTGGCCTTCCGATAAATTTTTGCGCACCAGCGCTTCCTCAAATTCCTTCTGCGCGGCCTGTTTCGCTTTAAACAGCATCATTTGCACCCGGCTGTAAATATTGATCGCCCCGTCCCCCGTCGTCTCGACCGGCAGAAAGAGGGCGCCGGGATATTTCTCCGTGATGAGCGATTGCACGCCGTCGGAAACGCCGGAGGAAGGCATGCAGCCGAAAGGCTTGACCGAGATCGTCAGGTGCGCTTTTCGTTTGACAATGTTCCAAATAAGCTTGCCGACTTCCATATGCCCTTCTCCGCCGCGAATCTGGTTATCATAGTGCTTGTTCGCAACGCGCGCGATCTCCTCCATATCGGGGAGATGATATTGCCGGAGCCCCATCGTTCGGGCAAACGTATGAAACATCATGCGGATAGCACGGTCCGCGAGCCATAACATCCGTAAACGAGCATGCGGTTTTTTCCCTTTCAGGCCGTATTTCCCGGAGTCAGCTTTACGAAGATCGATCCGCTTCATTGTATCGAAACGCCCCGCCCATACGAGAAACAAAACCCAAGCCGCAATCGGCTGCACTTCCACCTCGGCGCCCTCGCTTTCCAAAAAGCGCTGGAGTTCATAATTTCCGTCCCCCTCGGTCGTCATCGCCCAAAATTCGCCGATCATGCTCACCTTCGGTTTGACTCTGGTACGGTCGACAGGAATCGCCTGCATTTCCTTGCGGCATTTGGCGAGCGCCGGGATAAGCGGCTTACGTTCGCTTAAAGCCTTATAGATATACGTCTTGCAGCGTTCCATGGCAGCGTCCGTTATGCCGGGCTTCACCTCGTAAGGACGAATCCGGTTACTAAGCGCGTTCAAAATATCTCCGCAAAGGATCGCTTTCATGATCGCGATAACAAACGAGGCATTCAGTTTTAACGCCGATTCGCCGCCCGCCGCCTGCTTCAGTCCGTCCGTCTGTTGAAACAACAGCACCCGGAAACCGCCGAATCCCGCGTCATGCAAAGCCTTCCGGTACTCGGTGACATAAGCGCCGAAACGGCAGGGACCGCAGGAGCCGATAGTGACGCAGAGGTAATTCTCAATAATTTCCTCCTTGGACTTGCCCTCCGCATCGCGAAGGTACAGCAAATGCTTAATGAGATTGCCGACCGTAAAATATGTCGGGTTACATTGCCCGCGATTGCCGAATTCCTTGCCATAACGCAGCGACTCGTTGTCCGGGCATGGCAAATGCTGTACACGATAACCCAGTCCCTTCAGCGCCCCCTCCGCCAAATAGTCCTGAGCGATCGTCATTCCCCCGAACAGAATCGTCGTCGCAGCTTTGTCTTTGGCCAAAAACCGGCGGGGAACGGGGTCGAACCAATGGTCGATGTTGTTTTGATCGAGACCCAGCAGCTTCTCCTGTTCTTTTGCATAGTCCGCCAGCGCGTCTTCAAGCGAGGACGGGGAGGCGGGTTTTATTTTTTGTTTGACAAGTGCCATGCTTTAGATTCGCTCCTTCCAAGTTTTAGACCGCACCGGCTTGACCCTCCTGCTTCAGGCCGAGCAATTCCGCGCGTTTTTGCTCCAAACGCCGGGCAAGCTCCGCCTTTTGGCGGGCCAAATCCTGCAGGCGCTCCTCATGCAGCCCGAGGCTGTGGGCGTACGTCTTGACGCGGATTTGCAGCGATCCGCTCGGCTTGTTGGCGTCGATCTCGTGGAGCGCCGAGTACGGGGTGCCCGAGGCGGACACGATCGAGTCGATCAGCCCGTAGGTGGGCGCGTCATGACCGCATTTGAAGCTGGACAGGTCCAGCACGGCCACATGCGGGTGACGCGCGGCAAATTTGGCCGCCCATACCTTTTGCGCGCTGTTGGAGCTGAAATTCTCCGGCCAAACATCGCCGATTTCGAGCGCGGATTGCACCCGGCCGCCTTCGAGATCGCCGGCAAAGAAGCGGCGCAGCCAGGCTTCGTCCTTCGGGATCGAACGCATCGACAGCACGGGATAGCCGAGCATCTGGAACTCCTCAAGCACGCCGTGATTCAGGCCGGGATCGGAGTGGTACGGGCGCCCGATCATCAAGATGGCGAGGCGGTTCTCCCGTTCGACCTGCTCCAAAATCAGCCGTCCCTTCTCCTGCATCTCGATATCGAACCGGTTCAGCGCTTTCCAGGCCTGGTCCACGGCAAAATCGCTTTCGTCTTCCGTCATCTCCAAATATTCCGCAAACGCCTCGTAGAGCTGCTTCTTCAACAAATTCGGTTCGGTAAACGTCACCGCCGGATCGAGGTAAGCGATGCCGCGCGCACCGAAGAAGTCGGTTTCCTTGGTGAAGGCCGCTTTGATCACATTCGGGGCCCCGGCGACAATCGGACAGCTGGCCGAATCCAGCACATTGTTCAGCGGCGTCGGAATATGGGTGATGCACGGAAAGAAGATGTAATCGAGCGGCTTTGCTTCATGGTGCTTAAACAAAAGATTATGAACATGAGCCTGAGCCGTTTTCGACGGGTAGCATGGATCGATCGATCCGTATTTGCCGCCTTCCTGCCACATTTCCCCGCTCGTATAATCACTGAAGACGATGTTGCGTCCGCCTATGCCCAGGGTCTCGAAATAGGTCCGCCAAAAAGGCGCCGTAGACCAAATGCCGAGCACCCGGGGAACCCCGATGCGGAGCTCACCCCGCCGCGCCATCGCCGCGGCGGAGGAGCGGTTAAAGCCGCGCCCGGCCTTGCTTGCGTGTCTGCCGATCAGCCCGAGCAAGCCGCGCTCCCGCCGGGTGCGATTCCCCGCCCGCTCCGGCTCCGGCAGCGGCTCGGCGTCGTAGATATGTTGAAACATTCTCCGCGCCTCGTATTCGACGAGATTGGGATACTGCTTCTTCAATTCCTGCCGCTGCTTCGTCAATCGGACGACGGCCTCTTGATCCTCCACCGTTCCTTTCTCGCAGGAAAAGCCGGAAATGTACCGGGCGGTTTGTCCGTCCGGGGTCTTCGAATCGATGAAGGTCCGGCTGCAGTGGTTCGGGCAGAAGCCGCAGCGGGTCGATTCGTCGCTATGGCTTGTAAACCGCAGATCGATCGCTGCATCCAGCCCGACGAAGGTGGAATGTCCGCGCCGTTTGACGACGCGCAGCGTCTCCATGGCCGCGCCGATCGCCCCCGCCTCGCCCGGATGCGGGTGGACATAGATTTCCGCATCGGGAACCCGCTGCTTGATATAGTCGACCTGGGCCTTGACCGCGGCCAAATTGTATTGGGTACCGCCCTGCAGCACGAACTTGCGGCCAAGCTCGGCCATGCGTGGAATCTGCACGACGTATTGCCAGACGTTTTTCGGCAGGACAAGCGCAAGTCCGGCCAGCATTTCCTCTTTGGAATAGCCCTCCTTCTGGAAGTTCACCCGGTCCGCGTCGAGAAACACCGCGCAGCCGTAAGAAAACTTCGGGCTAAGGCTTGCCTGAAAAGCCGTGTCCGCATATTCCTGTACCGGGATGCCGAATTGGTCGGCCATCGCCTGCAGCAGCATCCCGTTCCCGGCGGAGCATTGGCTGGACAGTTTGAAATTCCGGATATCCCGGTTTTTCAGAAACAGGACCTTGATGTCCTGGCCTCCGATATCGCAAATGACATCGGTATCGCCGAATTGATGAACGGCGCTCATCATGTGGGCCACGGTTTCCACAATGTTGACGTCCGCCCGCATCGTGTTCTCCAATACATCCGCGGCATACCCGGTGGCGCCGAAGCCGACGATCTCCAGCTCGGCCTCCTGTGCCCGTACCTTGTCGCGGATTCGCCGCAGCAGCTCTTTGGTATCCTCCAACGGGTTCCCTTTGGAGAGCTGGTATTCTTTAAGCAGAATCCGGCCGCGCTCATCCGCCAAAACGGCCTTGGACGAAGTGGATCCGCCATCCAGGCCGATGACCGCCCGCACGCGCTGCCCGGGAGCAAAAACGGCCGGTTCAAACCGGGGAATGCTGTATTCCCGGCGGAATCGCTCCAGCTCATCCGCGGTTTGAACCAAGGGCGGACCGGCCTTTTCTCCAAGTTTGGCTTTGCGCCCGTGGGAGATAAAATCCCGAAGTCCCGCCAATCCCCGATATATGCCGGCATCCGCCCGCTCGCATAGGCCGTACAGTACCGCGCCGTAAGCGGCATAATACTGCGAATTGTCCGGGACGAAGATCAATTCCTCGACCGGCGTATCTTCCGGGTAAATATACCCCCGCTCCCGCCAAGTCTCGCAAATTCGCTTCCGCCAGCAATTCCGCAGGAAGGGCAAATAAGTATTGGGACCGCCCAAGAGCAGCACGCGATGCCGCAGCGTATGGCCGCGGGTGAGCACGGACAGATTCTGCATGACGATGGCATCCCCGAGCGAGCACATGATTTCCGGCCCCGGAATCCCGCTTTTGACGAGATTGACGATATCGGTCTCGGCAAACACCCCGCATTTGGCGGCCACATGGTGCAATCTCGCATCGTCGTATTGCAGATTTTCCAGCTCCGACATGGACATCCCGACTTTTATAGTGCATCTGTCGATCGTGGCACCGGTGCCGGAGGCACATTTATCGTTCATGGACGTGAATGCCTGCTTGCTTCCCGTCTCCTTGTTTTCTTTAAAAATGATGATCTTTGCATCCTGCCCCCCCAGCTCGACGACGCTCCCGACCTCGGGATGGAGCTGCTCCACCGCCATTGTCACCGCGTTGACCTCCTGCACGAATTTGGCGCCGATGTGCGGGGCGATGGGGCCGCTGCCGGAACCGGTCGCAAAGACGCGCATATTTTCCCGCGGTACGTGAGGAAAACCGCTTTCGATGGCGGTCAGCATTTCAAGCACCTTTTCCGCCTGCTTCGTGTAATGGCGCTGATAGTCCGACCAAAGGATCGCTTTGCTGTCCGGATCCACTACGGTTGCTTTGACGGTGGTCGAGCCCACGTCGATGCCAATGATCAAGGAGCCTTGCCCCCGGTCGCTGTAACTCATGATGACACTCCTCATTCCAATTCTTTTCCAGCTATTTTTAACAAAATAAGGGGTTTTTATCACAAGCAAGAGCGGGGCCGGTTTTTTGACGCGGCAGCAAGGTTGAAACCGCTTCCCGTTACCTATTTGTCACTGTTTGTGACACAAACCATGAACTTATTGTTAAAGTTAATTTTTGGGGTTGATGAAGGACTTTTTCCAAATGTAAAATGGCATCAGAATGTACAATCCCATAGCATAGTTCAGCTTCATACAGTTAAGTCCGGAGGGGTTCGTGGATTCAATTCAATTAAGCCCGAGGAGAGGAAGTCTATGAACAATTTTGCGATTGTCGACCAGGATTCTTGTATTGCCTGCGGTGCGTGCAATTCCGAGGCACCGGAAATATTCGATATGGACGATAACGGCATCGCCGGGGTCATCTATGAAGGCGATTCAAACCGGGGAGTTACTCCCATCGCCGAGGATCTGCTGGAGGAACTGCAAGAGGCGGTCGAGAACTGCCCCACCAATTGCATCCAGCTCTCCGCAACCCCGTTTGCTTCTTAAGCTACGCTCATACAGAAACAGCACGTTACCGGTTTATCGGGAAACGTGCTGTTTCTTATGATTATGACGATGCGTTCTCCTCAGCGTTGTTTAATTTGGTCGAGGTGATGATTTAAATGCTGCAAATAGTCATTATACAGCCACCCCAACGTCACTTCACCGCCGTCAGCCAAAATGCAGGACTTGCACATCCCCCGCTCGCCTGCGTGCTGGAGCGTAATTAAGATCTGATTGTTCAATTGCTGCCACAATGCCAGCAGTTCGGCCTTGCTGTAGCTGTTTTGATAATCGTGGATTTTCACCCATTCATCCTGCTCGTACCGCTCCAATGCTACGGGTTGTTCGGATAAAATGATTTTGATAAAATGGCTTCCATTATTTAGCGCCTAATCGCATAAATGTCCCAATATCTCCTGCTTCGACCATTTGTCGGGCAAAGGTTTTCGGGCAAATTCCTCCTCTTCGATCTCATTAACGATTGTTGAAGTTTCTTCGATCAGTGCTTGCAATCTCTCCATCCGCCCCAGCCCCTCGCCATTTTATTCTAATTAAATAACAAAACAAGTCATTCCGCAAGGCTTTTCCACATATCACCAACCACCGGTTTCATTCGAAAAAGATGCGTTTTTATAATAATTCTTTATGATATAGGATCAGCGCTCTTTTATCTCTGACATTCAAGCACTGTGCGGAGATACCGGCCGGTATGGGATTGCTCGTTCCCGGCGATCTGCTCCGGCGTTCCCTCGGCCACGACATAGCCGCCCTGATGGCCTCCCTCCGGCCCCATATCAATGATATAGTCGGCGGATTTCATGACATCGAGATGATGCTCGATGACGATAACCGAATGCCCCTGATCCACCAGCTTGTTCAACGACAGGAGCAGCTTCTGGATATCCGAGAGATGCAGGCCTGTCGTCGGCTCATCTAGAATGTATAAATTGTGGGCACCCCTTTTAATTTTGGACAGCTCATAAGCGAGCTTGACTCTTTGCGCCTCGCCCCCGGACAGCGTCGTCGAGCTTTGTCCCAGACGCATGTAGCCGAGTCCCAGCTCGTTCATGATCCCCAGCTTATGGCACAAGTATTTGTGATCCCTGAAAAATTCGCCCGCCTCTTCGACCGTCATCTCAAGCACATCGGCAATGCTCTTCCCCCGGTATTTGATATCGAGGCCTTCCTGGGAAAAGCGCATTCCTTTGCATACGGGACAGATCGTTTCGATATCCGCCATAAACTGCAGGCTGGTCACGTTGATGCCGTCGCCCGAGCAGTGCTCGCAGCGCGTTCCGCCCGCATGCGTCAGGCTGAAATCGATCGACTGGTAGCCCAGCTTGACAGCCTCCGGCTGCGAAGCGAACAGATCGCGAATTTTATCGTAGATGCCGATATAAGTCGCCGGGTTGGATTTGCTGTTCCGGCCGATCGGCGTTTGATCGATATTGATCACATGGTTGACGAGATCCGCGCCGAAGAGGAAATCGTGCTCACCGGCAACGATGCGCGCTCCCGTCTTCAACACTTTCAGCTGTTTGTATAGGATTTCGTTGATCAGCGAGCTCTTCCCCGACCCCGACACCCCGGTGATGCAGATAAAGACGCCGAGCGGGATGTCGAGGTCTACGTTTTTCAAATTGTTCTCGCGGGCTCCCTGGATGGAGAGGAAGGTATCGCCCAGGTTTCGCCGTTTCTTCGGTACCGGGATGGAGGACTTGCCGGATAAATACCGGCCCGTCGCGGAGTCCGGCGAGCTGGCGATATCGTCGATTGTACCGGAAGCGACGATGGTCCCGCCGTGGATGCCCGGCCCCGGCCCGATCTCGATGATATGATCCGCGCTGCGGATCGTGTCCAGATCATGCTCGACGACGATCACGGTATTGCCGATATCGCGCAGCTTCTTCATCGTGTCGATGACCCGGTCCGAATCGCGGGGATGGAGGCCGATGCTCGGCTCATCCATCACGTACAGCATCCCCATCAGCTCGCTGCTGATCTGCGTCGACATCTTGATCCGCTGCATTTCGCCGCCGGAGATGCTCTCGCTTCTCCGCCCCAAATGGATATAATGGAGCCCGATTTCGATCAATAGCGTAATGCGGGTCACAACCTCCCGCACGATGGATTCCGCTACGTCGCGGATCTCTTCTTCGAAGGCCAACGACTCCAGAAAGTCCCGGAGCTCCGGAAGCTGCATCCGGCTGAGCTGATCGATATTTTTACCGCCCACCGTCACCTGGAGCCGCTGCTTTTTCAGCCTGGCGCCGTGGCATTCCGGACAGATCTTTTCGATCATGCAATCCTTGATAAACGTCGGCTCAAACGCTTCAGAAGTGGATGTCTTGCGGATATAGTGCTTGTACCAGCTCTCCAGTTCGTGGACGAATCCCCAGAAAGGCCGGTCGCGTCCGACGATCCAGTTCTTCTTCTGCGAGTCCGGCGGCTGCAGGAGCGGAAGCGTTTCGCCTTTGGTCCCGTAGAACAAAATATCATGAATGTGTTTGGGGAGCTCATTGAACGGAGTATCCAGGCTGAAATCATACTTTTGCGAAAGGCTGTACATGAGAACGGACCGGTAGCTGTCCTTACCCGCCGGGTTGAACACCGTTTTCTTGAGCGCCCCTTTGCTAATGCTCTTCTCCGGGGAGACGACCAGGAAACGGGGCTCGACCACATAGGACAGACCGACACCCAGACAGGTATGGCATGCGCTCGCTGGCGTATTGAACGAGAAATGAAACGGCTGCATTTCACATAGAAAGGTATGATGCTCCGGGCATCCGTAGCCCGCATAAAATCCGGGATCCACCCCTCCCATAACCTCGACCTTGATCATGATATCCTCGTCCAGTGTCAGCATGGCGGCCTCGATGCTTTTGGCCAGTTGAATGTAAGTGTCCTGCTTGAGCGTAAAGCGGTCGATAATCACTTCAAGCGAATATTCCTTCGTCTCATCCAGCTCCCGTTTCTCAGCCAGGGAGAAGGGCTCCCCGTCGACGAGCAGGTTTCTGTAGCCTTTTTCCCGCAGTTGATGAAAGGTATAGTCATAGTCTTCGCCGAATATTTTGTAGACGGGGGCGCGCAGCTCGACGACCGCACCTTGGGGAAGCGTGGAAATATGCTCGGCGATCTGGGCGGCGGACAGCTGCTTTAAGGGACGGCTGCATTCGGGGCAAGCGCCGGTGCCCGCGGCAGAGAACAGCAGCCTTAAATAGTCGTTGATATCGGTCACGGTCCCGACCGTGGAACGGGGATTGTTGTTGCCCTTCTTCTGCTCGATGGCGATAACGGGGGACAAACCGCGGACATAATCAACATGTGCTTTTTTGAGCTGACTGATCCGGCTCTTGGCGAAGTTCGAGATTGAATCGAGGAACCGTCTTTGTCCCTCCCCGTAGATGACATCGAAGGCCAGCGAGGATTTGCCGGATCCCGATACCCCGGTAATGACGGTGAGCCTGTCTCGCGGAATCTCCACGGAGATATTTTTCAGATTGTTCTGCTTGGCTCCGGATATTTCAATCGTCGTGCGGACGGACATCGCGTATGCTCCTTTCGGTTTATTGGTTACGGAATGTACAGATAGCCGATTTCCTCGACGGCTTGCTTGCTCTTGGGGGTGATGCGGATCGTCTGGGAAACTCTTTCGATGACGCCCTTCTCCGTCAGATAATCCATGATGCCGACGATGAACTCGCCGCGAGTCCTGAAATGCTTGGAAATCAGCGTGATCGTTTTGATCTCCTGATCGGACATGAATTCGAGAACGGGGCGCTTGATGATGTCGAGATGCCGCTCCAAATATCCGTCGATTCGTCGTATCGCCTGTTCGATTTCCTCAGCAGTATAATGACGGGACATGGCATCCTGATAAAAAGGCGCGAGCAGCTCCGGCTGTTCGCGAAGCACCCGTTGGATCACTTCCCGTGAAATGGCCTCCCCGCGCAGACAAAGCTCCATATAGGCGATGCATTCCGCGGCCTTCAACAGGTAGTACTGGGCATAGAGCGGGTCTTTCCGTGCCGTAAGCCACTTTTGCGCCTTCTCGTACAGGTGCACAAGCTCGCTTGCGATATGCAGGGCCGAAACGGCGATATCGTCGCTTCCTACCACCTTGAGTTCTTCAAAGAACTCGATTAGACTGTCATCGGTGGTATAAACCATCGTCCCTTTTGAGAAATAGGACTGGGAAAAGGACCCGCCGATGTTTCTCTCCATCCCTCTGCGAAAGATGCTCCTTAACATCAAGTGGACATTGATGACGATCCCGTCCTCCACGATGCAGTAGCTATCCTGCTTCAAAGTCTGATCCCTGACCACCAGCGTCATGTCGATATCGCTCTTTTCCCATACCACGTCATAGGCAAGACTTCCGCTGACGATCGCCGCGATCACGTTGGGGTCATCTCTGATTTTGTCGATAAAACTGTTCATTGCCGCCGTATATCGTTGTTTCAGTGTCTCTTGAATCCGGTCGTCCATGGTTCCTATCATCCTCCCTTATCGCACTTGACAGATTTGATGCGTGGTGCGGACGGTTCGTGGTAAAATCATACTATAGAGTAATATTTTAATTAGGACAAAAATTGCTATGTTGGAGCGAAAATCCGCCATGGATCATCATTTGCTTGCAATCATTAACAGGACAACGGATTTTATCGAGGAGCATCTGCTTGAGGAACTGAACCTGGACATTATCTCCGGGCATGTCAATATGTCCAAGTTCCATCTGCTGCGGATCTGGAAGGGCGCCACCTCCACGGGCCTGATGGAGTATGTCCGCAGGAGGCGGATCGCACAGTCGCTCGCCGATCTGCTGAATGAACGGAATACGATCGAATTTATCTCTTCCAAATATTCATTCGGGTGCGAACGAACCTACAGCCGTATTTTCAGGGAAGAATATGGCGTCAGCCCGGCCAAATGGCGCAGAAATCCGAGTCCTTTGAACATTCTGGACAGGTTTAACAGCGACTTTATGAGCCGTGCCGGCGAGGGAATTATTTTCTTCCGGTCCATTACCGTACTGCCTGCCTTTTCCATCGCGGGCATCGAATACGCCGTGGACGTAGAAGACAATCGCAAGAACGGAACGGCCAACCGGCTTGGCGTCGATTTTTTCTATAATAGCCGCCCCAGAATCATCAATCCCGTCCTTCAGGACATCTATATCGGCTTCACGACCGTTCCCGCCGATTTTCAAGGCTACACATTCTATCAACCCGCCATCCAAGTCAACCCGAACAGCATTATCCCGCCGGAAATGAATACAAAGCATATTAAACCCCACAAGTACGGCGTGTTTACCTATATGGGCCCGCACCGTCCCGAAGAAATTTCATCCGCCACATTAAAAGGAATCTGGGAGCTTATATTCACCACCTGGATGCCGACCGTACAATTTAACCTGAAGGACAGATTCAGCTTCGAGCGGATCGATTATTCCAAATGCAACAAGCATTACTGCGAATGCGATCTGTACTATCCGATTTCGATGTTGTGAATTTTGCCGAGGTTTTGGCGGGGCTTGATTGGAAAATTTCCAGTAAAATCGGTCCGGAAAGATAAAAGCCATCTCTTGATCGGATATAATCCAATCCATTCTCCTAAGATTCGTTTATTCCAAAGTATTTACGGTCAATAGACTGGAAAACTTCCAATGAAAAAAGAGTATTCGTGCCAATCAAGCGAGAATCGTTGGATTTATCCCAATGAAGATCTTGGTTATGGGAATAATCAAATTGGGAATTAAAGGAGGGTTTCCATGCAGGAGATCTATGTTCAAGCGGCAGCGATCACATGTTCCGTATTGTTTATCATGATCGCATGCATTCAATTGCTTCTTACGCTGGGCGTGCCCTGGGGAGAGATCACGATGGGCGGACAGCACAAGGGAAGATTGCCGAATAAGCTGCGCATTGTCAGCCTGATCTCCTTATTCGTTCTCTTGTTATTTGCGGCCGTATCGCTGAATTACGCCAATGTCGCCGGCTTCGGAAACGGCTTTCGCTTCTCGCCATTCATCATCTGGTTTATCACCGCTTATCTAGGACTTAATACGATAGCCAATTCATTGTCCAAGAGTCCGAAGGAAAAATGGATCATGACACCCTTGTCCGGCATCGCCTTTCTGTCACTGTTGATCATTGCCGTCTACGGATAAAATAAATCGCCCTCCGCCTGACCAACCGGTCTCGCGGAGAGCGATTATATGATTATAGCCCCGCATTTCCTTCAGTTAAATCGCTTCCTTCGGCCGAGGCGTCATCCTCGGTCGTGGCGTTACCTTCCGTGGCGTTGCCGTCAGGCGAGTCACCTGCTCCTTGGCCGCCATCCTGCCGCATCACTCCGTCTCCAGTACCGTCGGGTCTGCCCTGCATTCCGCTCGGTCCGCCTTCGCCTTGTCCGCCCGTTTGCCCTTGCCGGAACTGGCCCCCGTCAAACGGACGGTGCACCATCTCGCCGCCGAGATGCGCCGTGTACATGACCAGCACCACCGCCGCAAACGAAACGATCAAATAGATGAAATTCCGGCCGACGTCTCTTTTCTTCCATAGCAGAATCCCGATGCGTACAATGCACAGCACGATGGCCAAATACATCGTGATCTTGCCGAACTGCGCATGCGTACCGACGGCCGGATTGGGCATTTTCGGCCCCGACCACACGGAAGCGATTGTGCTGAGCGTCCCGGCGACGAAGCTGATCAGTGCGACGGTGTGCCACTCGCGTTTCTTCCAGATCAGGCCGGCCAAGTCGAACAAAAAACCGAACAGCAGCAGCACAATCGGAAAATGGATAATAATGAAATGCTTGTTATCCCATAAGTAGTTCATTTTAATACATCCTCCTAATTTTGCACTACAAATTGTAGTGTTAATGGGTGAAGAAAAACGCCGTTGCCCAAGGCTGTCGGCAAGACGTATATCCGGTATTTGTCCGGCTTAAAATGCAATGCTTAAAATACAATAAAGAAAAAGGCGAATACGGATACCAAGCAAGGAATGAGCGGCGGGCGGAACGACGGCTTGAAATGCGGATCGAGCAGCAGCTTGAGGCGCAGGTTAATGGCGTTCTCGGCGAACGATACGCTGCTTAAAGCGGTCGGCGACGGTTGGCCGCGCTTCAGCATGACAAGCAGCGCGCTGCCCAGATCGGTGACGCCCCCTGTGGCGTCGATGGCGTGGCGGTCGGCCCTAAGCTCGATAAGCATCTTATACTTGCCGATGAACCAGCGGTAAATCGGAATGTACCAGAAAGCAATACCGACGAGCGAGAGAAGAAAAATCGCCAACGGATGTCTGCGCCGCAGATGGTATTTCTCGTGGGCGATAACGGCATGAAGCTCCCTGTCGCTCAGCTCGCCGATCAGGCCGGTCGACAGCACGATACGGGGTCTCGCCAGCCCGATCGTCATGGCGATGGAGTCGCGATGCTCAATGACCGTAAACCTTTTCCGGTCAAGCCCGTGCTCCTCGCAGGCCGCCTGCGTCACCTCTTTGTCCGCGAGAAGCCGCTCCGCCCTGCGAAAGCGGTATGCCGCCAAGCCTTCGCGGAGCAAAGCCACCATAGAGCAGACGAGAGAAGAACCAAGCAGGAAAAGCATCACATTCATTCGTACCGGAAACCCGATAAACCGCAAAATTTCGAAACAGAAATTAAACAGGTTCACGGGGATTCTGACATGCAGAACAAATTGCAGCAAAAACAGGGTCATCTGAACATAGACGAAGCCCGCGGTCAGAAAGACGGCGCCGAGCATCCATCCGGAACGTTTTTCCCACATGGGCTACCGATCCTTTTTCCATTGTTGGATTTGTTGTTCGAGCTGGTTAAGCAGCTCCGGATCCACCTGTTCCATCGCGTCGATCATATGCGTTACGGCCAGGGAACCGAATTCCTTCACCAAGTCGTAAGAGAGCTCCTTCGATTGCTCTTCGAGAAACCGCTCTTTCGTGATAACTGCGCTGTACACATAAGATTTCGCTTGTTGTTTCTTTTGCAGAATGCCCTTATCGACCAGCCGGTTCATGACGGTCATGATCGTGTTGAAGCTCATCGGCTTGTCCGCGCTGATCCTGGCATTGACTTCCTTGATCGTCGTCGGCTCCGTCCGCGCCCAAATCACTTCCATAACCTTTGCCTCAAGCGGACCGAAAAAGCGCTCCAGCCCGCTCCCTTGATACTTGAACGTATTCATTTTCATGAGGTGCACTCCCTTTACACTACGTATTATAGTGTTGTCGATGGGCCCAAGTCAAATAAGAGTATCGATCTTATAAAAGCAGGCCTGTATGTAAGAAAATATAACGCATTCTCTCTTTAAATTTTAACCACCTTCCAGTTAAAGGGAGTTTTTTATGAAAATTGCCGAATAATATGTAATAAAACCTTACATTTATATAGTCATCACCCGTCTTTTCTGCTAAAATCATGTTAATTTATAGCTTCGCAGTATATCTGGGGGCCATGGTTACATATTTGGAGGAGCGTGGATGTATGGGGAAAAGAACGGGAGCTTTACTAATTGCATGTTTGATCGCGATCTTGGCCGGCTGCGGCGCAAACGGCAGCGGTTCAACCGACAAGACGGCCGCGGGAACCGCCGAAGCAACGGGGGCAGCCGGGGCTAGCGGTGACGGGGCGACCTACAAATTTGCGACGGACGCCGCCTATGCGCCGATGGAGTACATGGACAAAGACAAGATTACCGGATTCGACATTGATTTTCTGGAAGCGGTTATGAAGGAAGCGGGACTGAAATACGAGGTCGTAAACACCGGCTGGGATCCGATGCTGACGGAGGTAAAAAGCGGCACGACCTATGCCGCGGGGATTTCCAGCGTCTCCATTACGGATGAGCGGAAGGAAACTTATGATTATTCCATTGCCTATTTTGAATCCACGAATATGATTCTGGTCAAAGAAGACAGCCCGATTACAGGCGCGCTCGATCTGAAAGACAAGAAGGTCGCGGTCCAATTGGCGACCACGGCGGAGTCTTTGATGTCAGAGATTATGGGCGGCGACAACCCGAATTTGAAACGGTTCGACAGCAACGCGGTAGCTTTGCTAGAGCTGGACAGCGGCGGCGTCGATGCGGTGGTGGCCGATATCGCCATCGTCCGCGAGTATATGAAGAATAACCCCGGCAAACAATTCAAGGGCATCCTCGATGAAGAGCAGTTCCCTTCGGAATATTACGGTATCCTCTTGCCGAAAGGCAGCGAGTTGAAGGCGAAGCTCGATCCGGCGATCAAAACGGTTCTGGAGAACGGAACGTACACGGAAATCTACCAAAAATGGTTCGGCGAAGAGCCGAACATCGACAATGTGCTAAACGCGGAATAACGAACGTTAAGGCATGCGTAAAGCGCCGCTTTGCGCATGCCTCTTTTTCAAGACTTAAAAGGAGGCTGTCACTTGGATTTCCGGTTCGATATCATTCTGGACTACGGTCCGCTGCTTTTGCAAGGTACTTTGCTGACCATCGGCATTTCGATCCTGGCCATTCTGATCGGCTCGATTCTCGGCCTGGCCGTCGGATTCGGCAAAATGTCGTCGAAATGGTTTTTAAACCTGCCGATGAACGGCTACATCCATTTTTTTCGCGGAACCCCGCTGTATGTGCAAATTTTGATCGTTCACTTCGGTCTCGTGCCGCTGTTTATCGGACAGACGAACCCGATCGTCGCGGCGGTAACCGCGCTGGCCCTGAATTCGGCCGCTTACACGGCGGAAATCTACCGGGCAGGCATCCAGTCGATCGATAATGGGCAGAACGAGGCGGCTTATTCGCTGGGGATGACTCGCGGCCAGACGATGCGCTTCGTGATTTTGCCGCAGGCGATCAAGCGGACCATTCCCGCCTTCGGCAACGAATTCATCGTGCTGATCAAAGACTCCTCGCTGGTCGCGCTCATCGCCGCGCCGGAGCTGATGTACTGGAGCAATGCGATGCGCGGGCAATATATCCGCGTCTGGGAGCCGTATTTGGCCGCAGCCGCCATTTATTTGATTCTGACTTTTTCGCTGAGCAAGCTGCTGGCTTATATCGAAAAGAAGCTGTGAACATTAACATCACGGTGACGGAACCCTGCGCCGGATTCGGTGCGAGGTTCCTATCGTTCATTATCCGATCAACGGGGCGATCTTGCCCAGCGTTCCTTCCACAGATCCGCCTTCTTTTCTCCAATACTCGATTCCCCCGAGCATTTCCTTCACTTGGAAACCCAGCTCCGCCAAGCGGGCGGCGCCTTTCGTACCGCCATTGCATGCCGGTCCCCAGCAGTACACGACAATCAACCGGTCCTTTGAGAATTCGGCGGTTGATTCCGCATTGATCCGGGCGGCAGGCAGGCTGACGGCCCCCGTAATATGGCACTCCTCGTAAGCTTTTTCGGACCGGACATCCACAAGCAGAAAATCCTTCACCCCATGCTCCAGATCGGACCGGACATCGGCCACATCCGTTTCCATTGCAAGCTTGTTGCGGTAATGCCTCTGAATATGTTCCGGCGCTGCGGCGGGCGTCTCCAGGACAAGCGAGACATAAGTTTGTTTTTCCAAAACGGATACCTCCCGGCAAGATCTGAAATTTGCAATCCTGCGATTGCTTAAACGGATCATATCACGACCCTACCCATTGGAGTTATCTATAGTAAATGATGTTATACTTCATTTATTTTGATAGATGGTCCGGCGACGAGCTCGAGAAAATGCCGAAAAGGCTTTGAGATCCATTTTTTCCGCGAGTAAATCACTTGGGTGTAAAAACGGCATGAAGGATGGACAAAAGGCACGGCGATCATTTGCCCTTTGCGTACTTCTTCTGCAACAACGGCCTGCGGCAAGAGCGCGATTCCGAGTCCGTAAATAACGCATTGTTTAATCGCTTCCAGACTGCCGAATTCGTAAGAAAAGTTACAACGGACCCCGGCCTCCTTCAGCGCATGGAGCAGCATGGCCCGGTACGTACAACCGTCTTCGGTCAAAATCAGGGATTCATCATTCAGGTCGGTGGCCGTAACCCCGTTCCATCGGCCGAAACGGTGATCGGGGCGGGCGACAATGACCATGGTTTCTTCCCTGATGGTCGCGCTAAATAGTTCGGGATCGGCAAACGGAGGGTCCAATATAAAGCCCATATCCAGGGCCCCCGCTTTTACCGCATCAATAATGGCGGGCTCGTTGGCCGGTTGAATCAGGACATTCATCTCGGGATAATCCTGCTTGTATGTTTGCAAATAAGGCGGGAGAAAAAAGGCGGCCAGCGTCTCGACGGTTCCGATGGATAGTGAGCCTTTATTTTGCCTGGACACGGCCTCCTTCGATTCCGCATGGAGCCTCACAATATCCCGGGCATATTGAAGGAGCGTTTCGCCCGCGGAGGTCAGCTTCATTTTCCGTCCGAAGCGTTCGAAAAGAACGGCCCCGTAGGATTCTTCCAGCTTTTGAATCTGCGTGGTAATGCTGGACTGGGCATATCCCAACCTTTCACCTGCCTGCGTGAAGCTTCCGGACCTGACGACCTCCAGAAAAGTTTGCAAATAGGTTAATTCCAAAGCGGTCCCTCCTTTTTTGATGTGGGGAAAAACTTGTATTTATCCACAAAAAATCCGAACGCTTATCCCGGCAAAGACAAGGTTCGGATCTACCCGCTAATTATTCACTTCAATCGTGCCTTCCTTCATAACAAAATACCCGTTCCTTACGAAGGACAGAATTCGGCTTACGCTGACGCCGGTCTGATTGGAAATTTCGAGTACGATGGTATCCGGCTTAACCTCTACGATGCTGCGTATTTTGCGGTATACCTCCTCGCAGCTTTGGCACATTCGGTTATTCGTCCGTTCATATAGATTTCCGCAAAAATCGCATATCTTATAGTTCCCCATGGTGTCTCCTTATATATCTTGCAGACTATTTTATAATAGGTATTAGGAATATTATACTTGCAAATGCCAAATTCCGCTACTGAAGGAGCAGGGCTATATAGTTCTAAAGGTCAAAAAGAAGGCCGCCCCCTATTCAGGTCATGGCAAAGCATACACCTAATATCATGTAGGCAATACACTTATTTTGAAGGATTGCTGCTACTCCCAGTAATAGGTTTGAAAAGACAAGTGTTATAACTATTTCTCTTTTACCCAACCCCATAATGTATTTCATTTCAATAAAAAACCCTATATTAATTACAAAGAAAAGAAAAATAATACCTATAATAAATACAGGTTACTCCTTTCAACAATTAATTTCCATTTTTGTACCCCTCAATGCTCAGTTGTTTGTATTAAAGAATTAAATTTATTTCATCTGGAGATCAAAGATGCGATATCCTAAATGTTCATGTTCGGCATGTTCATTCTGGCATTACTGACTTATCTCAAAAAGAAATAGGCCGCCCTCTGTCCAGGATTGCGACCTATTTCTCTGGGTAGTGCCTGTATAGAAGCTGCCGCCCTTAATTCCACAATATTATCACGAATAGGGTTCAGTTTTCATCATTAACCCTGTCCATCTCAAAAAATACGCCTTGATCAAACATAATCAATTTATCTATGTTTTCTGTAAGAAAAAAATCCCCTCCGGTTTCGAAATAATTCTCGTGAAAATCCTTATCCATGAATATTTGAACGATCTTAATTTCATTTGTTTTAACACCAATGTTCTCAAGCCAAATATTATAATGATTTGTAAAGTCATCTTCTGTAAATATTGTTTCTCTATAATAAGGATTTTTTATTTCTTTAGGAGGAATACCCGCGCTCTCCTTTGAATAAGTGACCTCCTGTCCAATTAATTGATCGATATCCTCTTTACCGTATGCACTTACAGGTCCATAGCCAACAGCCTTGGTTATTTTCCACTTTCCATAGTATGAATGGCTTGTAGGTCCCTCTACTACTTCTGTATCATTATCATTGGTTAAACCTGAAAAGGTTATTTGAGATGAAGTCGTGTCTATGCCGGAAGACGAACATCCAAACAAACTGATGCTGAGCACCAATAATCCGTAAATTATCATTATTCTTTTCATATTTTTACCTTTCTGAAGATATAATTTTAGAACCCAGGAGGCCTTTTAAAGGTATCTCTCTTATAATCACCCGAGTAAAATATTTGCCACTGATCCATTCTACGTTGATACAAACCGAAAGAGTTCTCTTTATTTACTTTCACAAAAAGCATCATCGCCTCCTTCAATTCATCAGAAGAACTATTCCCTGATTTCATTAGTCTAGCAAATGTTGAGTCATAAAAGGCACCTATACCTATATTGAAAGCAAAGTCAACAATTGCATCGAATTGTTGTTGATTTAATTCGATTTTATTCTCATCTGCCCATTGATTGATAACTATCGCCCTTTCATTAATATCCTTTTTTAATAATTCCATTGCCTGCTGTTGTGTTAATCCATCACCAAAGTCTTCGCCTTTTTTAATAACATGCCCATATCCAATAGTTAAATTTTGTCGGTCTTGTCCCCTGTATGGGGTTCTATGGTAGGTTTCATAGTCCATAACAAATTTAATATATTCATCACTAACTTGCATGTTTGCAGATATAGTGTATACGAATTTTCCTTTATTATCAGCTTCGACATATAGTTTGTGTCCACTCGGGTCGGTATAAATTAACGGATTATTCTCAACATACGAATACAAATTCAAACTCAGCGGGTTTGATATCTCACCCTCATAAGAATCCTTCGATACAAATCTTCCAGCATTAGGATCATACCAGCGTGCTCTCAAGTACTGTAAATCTGTCGTATTATCCCAGTATTCGCCTGAATAACGGAAGACGTTAGGAACCGTTTCTTCTTCAATTTCCGGGTTGCCCCAAATGTCATAAGTATATGTGTTAAGTTGATTTCCTTGACTGTCAGTTAGACCCACAACATCACCATGCCCATTGAACTGATAATATTGCATTTCTCCGGTGGTTTGATCCACGCGTGACCATAGACGTCCGGACAGATCATAAATATAAGTATAAGAAATGATTGGAGTTCCGCTACTTACATTGGCTTCGGCGATAAGTTTCGCTTCCTCATCATAATAATAACGAGTTCGCTGTTCCCCCTCTACTCGTTCGTATAGCAGGCCATCCCCGTTATAGACATAGCTCACTTCCGTACCACCTTCGACTTTCACCCGGCTCAAACGATTGAGGCTGTCAAAGGTAAAATCAGCACTTGTTAGTCCTCGAGCCTGCTGCCCTTCCACATTTAGACGGTTTCCACGTTCATCATAGGTATATTTTTTGTTTATACCTTGCCCGGTTTCACTCTGAATCCGGTTTATCGAATCATAAGCAAAATAGTCAGTGGCACCATTTTGTGTCCGTGAGATGATGTTTTTATTAGAATCATATTCATAAGCAAACTCATATCCGTTGAATGCAGCTTGCTGCGAAGCTCTATTTATTTCATAGGTCGCTTCAGTTGCAGAGACAGAACTTGTAACAGTTTGAGCCTCTACACTCATTTCTTTCAGATTATAACCATCATAAGTAAATGACGTACTTGGTCCATCTTCGGACGATGCAAGTTCCAGAGAACCATTGGCTCGGTAATCAAATGAAATTCGATCCAAAGACGAATTAGAAGCTAAAGAACTTCTGGTTCCTAATTGGTTATACAGTACATCAAGAGAATTAACTCGATTCATATTATCCAGAGTATACCGAGCGGTGGTAGTCTTTCCGGTAGTATCCGTCAACGAATAACCTGTCCGCGTTTGTTTATTATAGGTATAGCCGATTACCGTCCCGTCAGGATAGTTAACCGTTAATAACGCTCCATTCGCGGAATCATAGGTATAACTTGTGCTGCCAGTAGAATCGGTCATGCTGGTTCTCCGTCCCATAGCATCGTACGTATACTGCACTTGCTGATCAGGAGTTCGAATTAATGTAAGAAGGTTATCGTCGTTATACTGATACTCGGTAAATTGGCCGGAATGATCTGATGCTTTTGAAAGGTTACCTCTTGAATCGTAATAAAAAGCCTCTGTCGCTTTCTCCTCATTGACCTGACGTATTAATTTTCCGGCCTCGTCATATTCTTTCTCTACATATGTGTTGTCAGGATACTGAATTTTAGTCAAATTGCCTGCTAGACTATAAATATAATCCGTGGAACGTTGCTCCGGATCGATAACGGAAATAAGTCGACCCAACGCATCGTACTCATACATTGTTTGTTGTCCATTCCCATTAGTAACGGATATCACGTTACCATCCAGATCGTAACTATTTTGGACCAAAGTCGAAAATGAACCGTCCCTCCATTCCTCAACAGCCAGTGTATTTCCGAGCAAATCCAATCTTTCCCTTTGTTTTACTCCTGCCGGATCACTATAAGTTATAGTTTGGTTCACTAAATCATATTCTACTTCATCTTGCGAACCATCGGCATAAATCGTTTTTGTTAATCGGCTGAATCCATCATAGATAAACTGCGTCTTATTTTGCTCCGCATCCACGGACTCTCGCAAATTTCCTTCTTCATCATAGTTATATTGAAATAAAGCATCGTCCATTATCTCTTGTGTCAATAATCCAATCGGATTGTATTTTTCTATTGTTATGATTCCTTCTGGTCCAGTTGTTGTTACAGAATTCAGTTCATCGTCAAACTGAATCGTAGATGTCGACTGATCGCTGTATAGTATTTTGGTATTACGCCCAAGAGCATCATACGTAAATGTAGTAATAGCACCCGCCTCATCCTCTGCCGTCTTTATTTCTCCTGCAGGTGTATACTCATAGCGTTGTTTAATTTGAGATGAAACACCATCTACAGAGTGAACCGTCAAGGACTGTTCCGTTAGCAAATGTTTACCGTAAGGGGACTGATAAGAGTAGTTCACCTTATTCGTTCTGTTATCATCTTTGATTTTAATTTCAATTATGTTGCCGTATGCATCATACTCATAATCCGATTGGGCCAACAGCTTCCCACTTGAATTGTTCTCTCTTACAGTGGAGTGAGTAACACTCCCTTGTTCATTATATAAAAACTGTTCAAATCGCTTCTTATTCTCGCTGATCTTTGTTTGAATTTGACTTGGAAGTGCCGAGAAATACGGAGCAACAGATTCCGAATATTCATAAAGGATCTCTTGTCCAGTGCTCCAGTTCTCCGCTACTACCAATCCCTTGTCATTATACTGATAAGTGACTGAAATGGGTTGAGATTCGCTTCCTCCTTGGACGTTGCTTTCTGTGATAATAGAAGGTGCGTTCCAGCCATTTACTTCATCATATGTGAACTGCTGTTTATGCTGTGTAACCCCATCATCACTTCGCTGCTCATCCAAGTAGTGAATATCCGGTTGATCATTAGTCCGGAAAGATTTTCGAAAGTTCAACGTTTCTGTAGATCGGGAAGTCGTTAGGGTAGTCGTCCAGGTCACAGATTGCCCAAAACTGTTTAAATCTTCACCGGAATAACTTAAAGATAATGGATGAAGAAGTTCATCTCCAAGCGTAGTAGAATATAAGTCTTTTCGATCACTAATCTTAAATACAAAGTCTGTTGCGTAGTCTCCAATTTTTTTCCTTGCTGGAATGTAATCAAAATCTGTTATACCTGAGGTAGGGTGAACAATTCGAAGTAACAGAGCCGAGTATTTGACTGGCTGAAGCTCCTCTTGATCTTCTAATTCTGCTAAAAAATTAAACCGAGATTCCGGGTAGTAATAGTAATATTTCGTACTTCTATCAAGTGAGTCTATGACTTCGTCCAAAACTGTCTGCCCGTGTTCAATCTTCTTGAGATATTCCATTTTCCTATCCGTACCCGTCTGACTCACT
This sequence comes from Paenibacillus haidiansis, assembly GCF_036553665.1. NCBI lineage: Bacteria > Bacillati > Bacillota > Bacilli > Caryophanales > Paenibacillaceae > Paenibacillus > Paenibacillus haidiansis. Next base: position 651,466 of record NZ_JAZHPZ010000001.1, read on the forward strand.
GTTAAAGATTCTTCCGAATATGCGAAAATCAATTCATTTCCATCGCTGTTCACAACCCGGGACAAAACGACTCCATCGCCTTGGGAAGTATAGTGGAATTCAATTTGATTTCCGTAATTATCAGTGATAAGGATAAGATGACCGGATTCACTGAAGTAGTATTGGTTTCCGTTAAGTATTGATAGTTTTGTTTTACTTGATAATTCTCCAACTGTCATGGTTTGATCTTCAGTAAGTTCGAGATCGTTCCATGGATAGCCTTCAACATTCCAATCTTCAGATAACTTATATCGTCCTATTCCAGGAAAGTTCAGAATTTGATTGTCGTCTAGTTTTTCAATAAAAGGAAGTTCCCAGCTCCATCCCCGTCCCAAAGCAGAATCACTTTCTTCTCTGCGAATACGAGTCTGATTCACATAGGTTCCATTTTCCAAAGCAATCCCTATTTCATCATTTGCTCTGGAACTATCATAAATGCGGACAAGCGAAAAGGAGAGAGTTCCCGGCAACGAAAAATCTTCATATCGGAGTTTCATGTCACCAGTGGCGGTAGCAATCATATCCTCCCCATAATTAACCTCATATAATGAATAGTCGTCTTGTAATGAGAGATGATCTATAGCGTTTTGATCATAGTTACCTTCCATCTCCAGTAGACCAGTGTTACTTTCCGAATTGTTGGAGCTTAAATCCCTCGTATTGACCCATGTTGATGATATAAGTTGATCCATGCTTTTTTCCACTTCGCGCGAAACATTAAATTGAGAAATTGCCGCCTCATAATTCTCTTTTCCACTTTGAAGCGCCGTATATATTTGATATAACGTATACCCTTGTGACAGTTGCTCATCGACCCAGGCTTTGTCGACATCAAATCTATTAATTATTCCGGATATAGTAAGTGTGTTTTCTTGAGCGATTGAACTAGAAGTACTCGCAATTTTCTGATTTTCCTCTCTAGCTCCATAGACTGATGTTTCTAAAAATCCCATACTAATCAAGACTATGGTTAAAATAAAGCTTAGGACTCTTTTAATCATCTATATCACCTCAAATCTTCTTTTTTTGCTGTAAGCATTATTTAAAATGGATATACTTTTTTCGTTCTTCTCTTTAAATTCCCATTTTTGTCATACTCATAAATGAGGGCATCTCCAGACGGAAAATTAATCTGATTTAGACGTCCATCCGGGCTGTAATCAAAATTTGCTTCCGGAGTTATCGTCATAACTGCCGCCATCAACTGCACTTCAAGTGGGAGACCGGTTTTCTCGGTAAGTTTTAAGTAATAAGTTGCGCCTCCGATGAGGTCAAACTCTAGCACCGTATAATCGATCCCAAATTCTTGTTCTCCATCCTCGCTAGATACAAGTAGAGAAAGCAAGTCCTGTTGACCATATAACTCCAATATTGGCTGCAATGAGAAATCAAACAGTTCCTTTGTTACGAATCGGTAGCGACCCGTTTCAGGCGCCGTAAACCGATAGTAACCGTTTTGTCCCGCTTCTTTAGAAACGGTTAAGGCCTGATAATGCAGAAGATTTTCAAATAAAAACTCTTGAACATCAACGACTTCAAAAACCCGATAAGGAGCGAAAAATATTACTGGATTAGCTGATGTCGTTTTGACTTGAATCGTGCCACCGGCAGGAATGTTATAGGAAATCGTGGCATTTTCTCCTTGTCTAACTATTCCACCATTTTGGTCTAAGATAGTGTAATTAAAATATCGATTTTCTGAAGTATTTGCATTTGTTTTCAGCTTTGCCTCAAAGGTACCCTTATTCTTAAACCCCAAGCTTTGACTTGATTCCAAGGTTCTTTTTAACAGAGCAGGATCTGAACTATGTATAGCTTGGAAAGCTAGTCCGTAAGTAAAGGTTACCGGTAAATCAGTAACTACTGTTACCACCACCTGGCTTCCTTCCGGTACTGAGAGGTTACCTATCTGATCAAGTCCGAATTCCTCCACCTCTCCGTTCGAACTGTATATTGCATAATCGAACATCGCCAAATCTTCTGAGTAAGCGTCACTGTTTAATGTTTGGAATGACGATTGGACATTAGTAAACGTGTAACTTTCATTTTTGTACAATGTTACCTTCTTAATAGCTGGATTTTCGCCAGAAGTTCCAACAAAGGAGGTGTAGACCCCTCCAAATGTCACCGGTAAATCTAATGGAGAGATTTGCAACGAATAGGAAGCCGGTACTGGAACTGTATAATTTCGATTATCACTCTCTTGATGAATCGTACCATTCGGTTTGTATAAGACATATGCAAATTCGTTGACATCATCCACGGAATCAACGTAAATACTTTCCGTTTCACTACTAATATTGGTATAAGTGTATGTCTCACCGCCATTTAAGGTGACCCGAAGCATAGCCGGATGATTTGCGGATTCAGCCGTAAATGAATCTGTGTAGGAAAAGGTTACCGCACTTGATGATTGACCCGTCACAATGGCATATCCCATAGAAGGTATGCTCACACTTGATGTTTCATCAAATCCACTATCATCTACACTTCCATCTTCCTTGTAGACAACAAAATCAAATTTTCCATCAATCTCATCGGCGTTATTAGTAATTGTTCCTGATTTAGTGCTGAGATTGGAAAAAATAAAGGATTCATTTACATTCACAACCTGTTTGGAGAATGCCTCCCCTGGTTTATCTCTCCAAGAGAACAATCGATATATGGCTCCAAAGGTTACAGGGCTATCTGACACTGCGGTTACAATAATTTTGCTTCCGCTTGGAATATTTTGATTTGTCATTGATCCTTCACGTTTAGAGTGTTCTGTTCCATCAGGGTAATATTTAACCCAGTCAAAACGGCTGTCTTCTGACGCATTACAATATAAGAAGCGTGACGATGGGCTAATATTTGTAAATTCAAAACTCTCTCCTTTTGAAAGAGTGACACGAAAGTGAGAAGGCTCTGTACTCACCTTTACCGAAAAATCGTCCGTATAGTCAAAAGTAACACTGCTCGATCCATGTACGGTAATTACGGCAAATCCACCTGTTGGAAGCGAGGGGGTACTAATAGAATTAAAACCTTGACTGTAATAACTTCCATCCGCTTTATATACTGTATAATCATAAATTCCATCTACAACTCTTGCGTTATTCTTTACCGGGTTACTAAGTGAGCCGTTATTCTCAAATATGTAAGAACTCCCTGGAGAAATCGTAATACGACTTATCGCATCCCCTCCATAATAACTTCCCATAAATGATCGGTAAGGTGCACCAATACGTACCGGATTAGCAGTAATCAGTGTAATAACAACTGTTCTCCCTACTGCTACATTGGGAAGAGATGAGGTGTTTGTTCCCCTTGAAGACTCTGTGCCATCGGACAAATAAACCACATAATCGAATTTATCTGATGTACCCCCATCATCTTCAATTCCGTCTAGCTTGTCCCCTACATTTTCAAACCGATAGCTCTCACCTTGATTTAAAACTACGCTATCATAGGCTGGCTCATCAGTCTCCTCACCGAATGCAACATCGTAATGTGTACCTACCGTAATTGGAATGTCAGACATACAGGTGACAATTATTTCATATCCCTTACTAAAGGATACGGAGACACTAGAATTATCCATACTGCTTCTATATAAAGATCCATCAGAATCGTAAATGGAAAAGTCGTATCGTTTTCCGTTTGAAGAAGAAGCATCAGTCTTTATGTAGAGCGTTGAATTTGAATAATTTATAAATTGATAGCTTTCTCCATTGGATAAGACCTCTTTATTTAAGGCAGGGGTAGATACAAAGCTGTATTCAATGTCTATCTTTATATCTACTGTTAATGGAGCATCCGTGGCGGTTATCACTGATCGTCCGCCGTTGGGAGGAATATTTACATTAGCGTAATTTGAAGCCAAATCACTAGTGGTGGGTTCTCCTTCAGAGTCATAACTGGCAAAATCAAATACGGTATCATTCGTTTTGGCATCTGTCCCTACTGTTCTTGAATAACTAGTAGGATTTATAAATTGAACATTCTCTCCGGGGTAGATCACAAATTCAATTTCTTCAACCGCAAGCGCTTCTACTTTATAGACATTCTCAGTCACGGTTGACTCATATGAAGGAACTTCTGCCATATCAAAGTCTTCTTCGGGCGTACCCAAACGATATTCAGAATTACTTTCTTGGAATGAATTATGAATTTCGGGCATTTCCGGTTCTTCTACTGCTAAAACTGATGCCCCGGAATTCCCTATAATTATGAGGGCCACCAAGAAAAAGAGCAGTAATCGTCTCAAGCTCATTAAATTTCCTCCACTCCCAATTTTAGTATTTTAATTCATAATATAATCATCGGATTTTGGAAAAATTTACTTTATAGTAAATACAGCTTATTTTACCTAATTTCAAGTAGTAAACGACAACAAATAGCCCCTTTTAAATAGGGGCTAGGGGTCTTACGATAATAGATTAATTTAAATTTAGGAAACTTCTAATAAAGCCTCGGCAATTTATCCAGCGTAATCGCGTAATCGTTGTCATAGGCGCTGCGGAGCTCCTCTTTGGTCGTAAACAGCTCCGTTTTGCCGAAATCATTGGACCAGGTCATGTACCACAGCCAAGGAATTCTGGATTCAGCCAGCTGCGAGATGCTCGGAATCGGCCCGATCTCGCCCAGCGCAACAGGCTTCGGCGTCGGCGTGATGCGAATCAGCTCCTCGTACTCGGCGCGCAGGTCCGTATGCTGGTGGGCCGGAGGGTACAGATCCCGCGAGATGATATCGGCGACATCGTCCCCGACATAACCTTCGACCAGCGGTGAATTCCAAACCCAGATCAGATTGTTGAGCTCATGAATTCTGGTATACCGGTCATACATGATGCGATATAACTGCTTTGCCACCTCGGGGCCTTTGCTGCCCCACCAGAACCAGGTTCCCTCCGACTCGTGAAACGGTCTCCATAGGATCGGGATATTTCTGTTGCGGAAATCCCTCAATATTCCTGCCATATAATCCATATCGGAGATCAGAGCCTTATGCTCTGCGGTTCCTTCGATAATCGCTTTAGAAGCGTCGAAATCCGTTTTCTCCGCGTAGAAGCTTTTGTCCCACCCGCCGAGCGGGGAATACCAGTGCCAGGTAAAGGTGATTAGGCCTTTTTCGTTTTCCGCCCAGCTCCACGCGTTTTCCAGCGTATTTTTGTTCTCGACAATTTCCAGAAGGCATTCCTCGTTGCATGTTTCATAGTTAATGTTCGGCGAGTAGCTGAGCAGCTCAAAGCCGCAAAGCGCGGGGAGTTTTCCGGTGGCCTTTTTGATGTATTGAAGCTCGCCTTGGACGGAGGTCTGCGTGTGCTGACCCGTAATAATTCCCTTTCCGGCCACTTGACTGAAATAGTTCAAGACCGATTTCACTTCGTCGGAAGCGTTTGGATTGCATGGTGCAAAGTTGATCATGTTCAGAGATCCATCCTTTCATTTCAATCCATTTGGAACCTGGCAATACGCTTTGTTAGGCTTGTTATTTTAGTTGTTATTTGCAACAAAACAAATATAACGCTACCAGAGTCGGACCGTCAACATAATTCTGCACTGCAAAAAGGATTTATCCGCTTCCTGCAAAAATACGGTGCGGAACAATTTGAAAAGCGGAATACCTGTAATAATTACAGGCATTCCGCCAAGGATAGGCTTATCTCGGGTGAAAAGATTCACTTTACAGACTTCCTTACCCGATCTCTCCGGGATGATGCGCGGGCTCCGCCTGAACCGCTTCCGGCAGTTCGCGGAAAACCACGTCCGCGCTGATAAGCAGCTTTTCATAATGGGAGGTTCGGTTGAGCAATCTCCACAACAGCTGATCCACCGCCCTCATTCCGAGCATTTTCTTATTTACGATCACCGTCGCAAGCAGCATCAACGGTTCATGGGTGTTGTCAAAACCGGTCACCCGGACATCGCCGGGTATATCGAATCCACTGCTGTTCAGCTTTTCAATCACAAGCTCCGCGGCATTATTATTGGCGCATACGAACACTTCGGGCAACTCATGCTCCCGAATCGCCTGCATGAAGGTCTCCTCCGAATCGTTCACCCCCGGCCCGACAAGGCTTGGAATTTGCTCGTGTTCGATTCCGTATTCGTCCAATGCGGCGCAAAATCCGATCCAGCGCTCGAAATTGCTTACCGTTTCGTTAATATTTCCGACAAACTGAAAATTCCGGAATCCTCTGCTGATCAGCTTGGTCATTAATTCTTTCATGCTGTAGAAATTGTCGACGAAGACCGTATCGCAATGCAAAGCCGGGTCGAGATGGTCGATCATGACGACGGGAATATCCATTTGTTTAATGTCCAGCAATATCGGGGTCGAGATCGTTCCCACGGTGATGATTCCACGGATCGCCTTCGGATTGAGCAGGGAGAACAAATCTTCTCCGGACAGTTCCGTGAGGGTCAGGGTATTCAAATCCTTCTGATGCAGCCGGGTTGAAATCCCTTCGATTATAGGGCCCCAATACTGCGAATCATTATTCTGAAAGCGCGTATTGGGAAACAGGACAAGCACCGTGCCGCTAAATCGCTGGGGATCCACCTCCCGCAGCTCAAGGCCGTCGGCAGTCGGGTAATGGCCTTCCTTGAAATACCCGAGCTGCCCGGCGGCCTTCAAAATCTTGTTTCTGGTCTGCTCACTGACTCCGGATTTGCCTGAAAGCGCTCTTGAAACGGCAAACTTCGATAACCCGACAAAGTCGGCAATTTCCTGGATCGTCACTTTATTTTTCATCTCATCGACCTACTTGCTAACTTGATTTATTGCGATCGCCTCCATTATCGCTTTGTCAAGCAAAAATTACAAGCTCTTAGCCGCAAACGGGAAATATGGCCGGACGGTCAGAGCGAAAAGCTCGTTTTCTTTAGTTCTTCCGTACTGAACAAAATGTCGTAATGCTCAATATTCTCTTCCACTATAAAATCGGTTACCACTTCCAGCACGCCCGCCTCCGTCGTCCCATGGATCATCGCATACAGATTGTAAGGCCAATCCGGATATGGCGTACGCCGGTAGCAATGGCTGACTTCCTTGCGTCCGGCCAGCCTTTGCCCGGCTTGATCGATACGCTCTTCCGGAATACTGCACACGAACAGTCCGTTCGCGTAAAATCCGATGTTCCGGTGCTTCAATACCGCGCCGATCCGTTTAAGCGCTCCTTGGCTCCGCATCCGGGTTAATCTGCCCAGGACCTCGCCCGTTGTACAGCCTGCGCGGCGGGCCAACTCTCCGTAAGGATCGGGCGAAAACGGCAGTTCGCCCTGCAATTCGCGGATGAGCAGCAAATCAATATCGTCCATATCCTCTGTCCCCCTCCCCCTCTTCCATATTCAAAAACACCTTCAGCTTATACATCCGCTCCGCCGGAAATTCATAGATTCTCGCCCCGCTGGCGGCGGAGCGAATCGAATCAAGAATGCCTGCACGTTCCTCCTCGGTCCGCGCCGACAACGTAAACCACATATTCAGCCGGCTCCGGCGGCGGTAATTGTGCGTAACCCCCTTGTAGCTGTTGACGATGGCGGCAACCCCGTAGTACAGTTCCTCGGGAACCTCCATCGCGTACAGCCTCCCGGAATAACCCAGCTTCGACGGATTGAACACCCCGCCCATCCGGCGGATCAGGCCGTCTTCCCTCAGCTTTCCCATTCTAGCGAGCACTTCCTCTGTCTCCATTTCAAGCTCTTCCGCCACCCGGTCCCAGGGGCGCTCGGCCAAGGGAAGCCCTTCCTGCAGCCGGTTTAACAGGGCTCTGTCTTTTGCGTCCAGTTCCATGCTTATCCCTCCATCGCCTTGCGTACGGCCCCGGGCGGTCTTTTGTGGCACCAGGGCTCCTCCGCCAGAAAATTGCCGCCGCTGTAGTAATACGACCGGGCCCGGCAGCCCCCGCAGCTCTTTACATCGGGGCAGGAGCCGCAGGCACCCTCGTATTTTTTGAAATTCCGCAAATCCCGGAAGACCGGATTGTCCCGCCAAATCTCGTCGAACGGCAGCTCGCGCACATTTCCGACCTTGACCGGGAGGTAAGGGCAGATATGGACATCTCCGTCGGGCAGCACCGAGCAATAAGCGATTCCGGCCAGACAGCCGCGGGTATAGCGCATTTCCAGATTCATCTCTTTGGCGAGCGGCATAAACTGCGGAGCGCAGGTCGGCTTGATCTCCAGCGAGGTTGTCCGCTGCTTCCGCAGCACATTCCGCAGCACGGTATAGTAGCGCTCGGCTTTGAGCGCATCTTCTTCAATATTGATGGCACGTCCGGTCGGCACGAGAAAAAAAGGATGCAGCGACGACACGCCGAGCTCTTCGGCGAGCTGCGCCACCTGTTCAAAATCACCCACATTGTCCTCTTTCAGCGTCATGTTAATCTGGACCTTGATCCCCGCCCGCTGCGCATGGCGGATGCCCTCGACCGCCCTTTCCCAGCCGTCCGCCGCGTTCCTGAAGCGGTTGTGAGGCGCGGGATCGGCGCTGTCGATGCTGATGGCGATGCCTCCAAGCCCGGCTTCCTTCAGCTCGCGGGCTTTCTCCGCCGTCAGCAGCGTGCCGTTGCTGCCCATCGCCGGGTGCAGCCCGATCGAAGCCGCATAGGCGATCAGCTCGCACACATCCTCCCGCACCAGCGGTTCGCCGCCGCTGAAAATGAGCAGCCGGAAGCCCGCCGCCTTGACCCCGTCGATCAGACGGCGGCCTTCCTCCGTGCTCAGTTGGCCGGCCACCTGGGCGTCCGGCCCCGAATCCCGGTAGCAATGCTCGCAATACAAATTGCAGCGCTTGGTTACATTCCAGGATACAAGCATCTCTTTTTCCTCCTTTGCCGGCCTTACACGATGCCGATTTCCCGATCGCTTAAATAACAGGCCGGATCGGCATCCCAGACATCGCCGCTGACCGAAGCCGCCCGGGCCCGGAAATTGCCGTTGCAAATATCCAGCCAGCCGCATTCTCCGCAGCGCCCTTTAAGCAGCGGCTTCCTGTCCCTGAGCCCGGCCATGACCGGATGAGCCGCCTCTCGCCAAAGCTCGCTGAACTTGGATTCGCGGACATTGCCGATCACGACGTCCCGCATGAATTGGTCGGGATAGACGCGTCCGCGCCAATCCACGCAGCCGATCGCCAGCCCCGAGCGGTTGCCGCCGTTGCGGCGCAGCAATTCAAGCAGCAGAGCGGCGCGCTCGGGGTCCCTTTCCTTCATCCATTGATATAAATAAACGCCGTCCGCATGATTATCGACGGTAAGCAGCTCCACCCGCCTGCCTTTTTGATGAAGGTCCAGCGTTTTGGCGATAATCAGGTCCACCGCCCGCCGCGATTGTTCGCGGGTAACGTCCTTTTGCTTCAGGATGCTGCCGCGCCCGGAATACACCAGATGATAGAAGCAAGCGCGCTTAATGTTCTCCCGCTCGATCAAATCGAGGATGCCGCTTAGATCGTCGTAGGTGTAGCTGCTGATCGTAAACCGCAGGCCGACCTTAAGCCCGGCGTCCTGGCAATTGCGTATCCCGGCCAGCCCCTGCTCGAAGGAGCCGTTCACGCCGCGAAACCGGTCATGCTTGTCCTCCAGTCCGTCCAGGCTGATACCGGCGTATTGCAGCCCGGCTTCCTTAAGCCGCCGCGCTTTGCCGCTTGTGATCAGAGTTCCGTTCGTCGACAATACCGCGCGCAGCCCTTTGCCCGAGGCATAGGCCACGAGATCGACGAGATCCCTGCGCATCAGCGGTTCCCCGCCGGAGAATAGAAGCACGGGCACGGAGAAATCGGCCAGATCATCGATGAAATCCATCGCCTCCCGCGTCGACATTTCCCCTTCGTCTTTGGACGGACAGGCATCGGCGTAACAATGGCGGCAGCTCAGATTGCAGGCGCGCGTCGCATTCCAGACGACCACGGGGCCCTTGCCCGCGGAAGTTCCGGGCACCCTGGCCCCCGGCGGAAGGGAATACCGCAAATGATCTCCTTCTCCGTCGACCCCGGTAAGCAATTTTGTAACATTGATCATGCCAGTTCCCCTTTTCGGATTTGATACAGTTATTATTTTCATATATTGTGAAAAAATACACATCCCAGGTTTCGAAGCTATCTTGAGTCATATTAGGGTTAATAGTATAATGCAACAATGAATGAATTCCGTTAATGTAAATTGGGGATTAACTTATGGGGGTTATTGCTTAATGAACGATAAAACGGAAAACCGCGGTGATGGCTTGGAGTCTCGCGACCACGCGGTTCGCGTGCGCGCAGATGCAAAGCGCAACATTAATGCTTTGCTCCAATCCGCGATGACTGTGTTCGCGACTTCGGGAGTGGACGCCCCGATTCGGGAGATTGCGGAGAAGGCCGGCGTCGGCGTCGGTACGGTTTACCGCCATTTTCCGCAGCGTTCGGATCTGATCGAGGCTGTCTTCCGTCAGGAGATCGATGCTTGCGCAGAGGCCGCGGGAGATTTAGCCGCTAAATATGAACCCGTGGAGGCGCTGGAGCGTTGGATGCAGCGTTACCTGGACTTCATAGCGACTAAACGCGGCCTCGCGGCGGCTCTGCATTCAGACGATCCGGCATACGAGACTTTGCCTGTCTGCTTTGTCAAGGAACTAAGCCCGGCACTGAAGACCTTGCTTGAATCAGCGACGGCTGCCGGCGAGGTACGTGCCGATGTCGAGCCGGACGAATTGCTGTGGGCGGTCGCGAGCCTTTGCACGGCGGTGCACAACGGCGATACTGTGCATGCAAAACATATTGTCGCTCTGCTCGTGGACGGGTTGCGCTACCGCGCGAACCGCTAACGCCTCGCCAAGTGCTCGGAGGCTGTCTTCGAACAATCGATCTGAAATTGACAGTGCGCTCCCTCATCGGCTCAACGCCGGCGCGGGAGCGCACTGTGCATTTCTTAGAGCTATTTACTTGGATTCAATGCGGCCAATCGGGTTGGCACTTTCCGACAAAGTCTTTTGCACTGCCGACCAACTCGCATGCTCGATATCGAGTGCATGGCGGAGGTAAGCCAATGTGACCCGCTGGATCAAGGCCACTCGTTCCGGATTTTCGTCCGATGTTTCCTTAACCTCGTAGCCGGCGATTCCGCCAAGCGAATGTTCTGCGCCGAAGAGAGTGAGCAGGCTCTCGGCGCCCGGGCTGAGGTAGTAGGGGTCGGTCATCCAGTCCGCCCCGCGGACGGTCAGCTGATACTTGCGCGGGACATCGTCATGGTCCCCGGCGATCACGAGGCTGGGCGTGGTCATGTGCGCGAAGTTCACGTTCAGGTGAGGCATGTTCTCGGCCGCGAACGCCGACAGGCTGTCCCCGCCTTGCCCGGCGGTGGCGAACAGCACGCCCGCTTTGATGCGCGGGTCGGACAGGTCCTCTTCCTTCTTAGTCTCCGGGTTGAGGACCCGCAAGCCCAAAAGATTGCCCGCCGTTTGGCCGCCGAAGGAGTGTCCGGCCGCGGCGATGCGGCTTCGGTCCAGGCGACCGCCGAGGCCGGGAACGGCAGATTCCAGAAGATCAAGCTGATCGAGAATACTCTTCATGTCCTCGACCCGGAAACGCCAGATCCGGGGAATGCGGGGATCGTCCTTAGGTAGTCCTACTGTCCTCGAGTCTAGATGAGTAGGTTGAATGACCACGAAGCCGTGTGCAGCCCAGAAGTCTGCCAAGGGGCCGTATCCCTCCAACGACGATCCGGAGCCGTGCGAGAAAACGATGATAGGTAAGTTGCGGCCGGTCGTCGGCGCGGATACTCTCACTTGCAGATCCTCGCCGCGGCCCGGGGCGGCTGATAGAACTATCGGCTTCACCGAGACGACCGGAGCGGGTGAGATATTCTTGATTTCCATAATAAATGTTCCTTCCCTTCTTTAAGAGATATTGGTTTATTGCATCGCCGCCTTTGTATTGTTAAAAGAAAAACATAAACGGAACGATGTTCCTATTATATACGGAACACCGTTCCGTTTGCAACAAATTTTCAATAATCTCTCTTTCAGATTGAAAAAGGACAGGCCGAAGAGGCGGTGGTATCAGGCATAAAAAAATAGGCCGCCCTTTGACAAGGATCGCGACCTATCTCTTTGAAAATGCCTAATAAAGCTTTGGCAATTTATCCAGCGTGATGGCGTATTCGTTATTATAAGCGTTATAAAGTTCCTCTTTCGTTGTAAAAAGCTCCGTTTTGCCGAAATCATTGGACCAGGTCATGAACCACAGCCAAGGAATTCGGGACTCCGCCAGCTGCGAAATGCTCGGGATCGGCCCGATTTCGCCCAGCGCAACGGGCTTCGGTGTCGGCGTGATGCGAATCAGTTCTTCGTACTCGGCGCACAGGTCCGTATGCTGGTGGGCCGGGGGATACAGATCCCGCGAGATGATATCGGCGACATCGTCCCCGACATATCCTTCAACCAACGGGGAATTCCAGACCCAAATTAAATTGGTAAGGTCATGAACGTTAGTATACCGGTCATACATAATGCGGTATAACTGTTTGGCCACTTCCGGCCCCTTGCAGCCCCACCAGAACCAGGTCCCCTCCGATTCGTGAAAAGGCCGCCATAAAATCGGAATATGTTTGTCGCGGAACTCTTTCAAAATCTCGGCCATATCGTCCATATCGGATACAAACGCCTTGTATTCATCCGTCCCTTCGATAATCGCCTTGGAAGCGTCGAAATCCGTATGCTCGGCATAAAAGCTTTTGTCCCTGCCGCCAAGCGGAGAGAACCAATGCCAGGTAAAAGTGATCAGGCCGTTTTCTTTTTCCGCCCATTCCCACGCTTTTTGCAGCGTATCCTTATTCTCGGCGACCTCCAGCAGGCACTCCTCGCCGCTGTCTTCATAATTGATGTTCGGTGAATAGCCGAGCAGTTCGAAGCCGCAAAGGGCGGGCAGCTTTCCTGTTGTTTGCCGGATGTAGTGAAGTTCTTCCTGAGCTATGGTCTGCGTGTGCTGTCCCGTAATGATGCCCTTTCCGGATATTTCGCTTAAATAGTTGAGTACAGCTTTTACTTCATCGGAAGCTTTGGGATTACATGGTGTTGAGTTGATTTTTTGCATCGTGTCCTACCTTCCCCGTTGTTTTCACTTGTTATTTACTTCGTCATTTTTGGACAAAACAAAAATAACTAAAAGTCACTTGTCCCGTCAATAGAAATTCATAAAAAACGTAAACAAATAGTTAAATTAACCGAAATATCTTCAGCTAATTTGTGTTGGAAAGACTATTACGTTATTATATCGCGATAACTTTTCGCAAACAAGGTCAGTTCCCCGCGCTCTCATAACGCGTGAGACCGATGCGCAAAATCTGCAGAGCCAGGAAAACGAAGCAAACGGCAACCAGCGGGCTAAACCAGCCCCAATGGCTCCAGGGCTCCTTGCCGAAGATGGCGGCGGCCGGAAAGAAGCTGACGAACGCGAACGGCACGATGATCGAGATAAAAAGCTGCAAGCCCTGCGAAAAGATCGTGATCGGATATTTGGCGAACTCGCCCATATTGTGGATCATGATCGGGAAGGCGTTGCCGCTGCTGCGGATCCAGAAGCTGGAGCAGTTGGCCGCCAGATTGATGGCGATCCGGATCGTCATCGAGGAGACAAATAGAAGCACCGCCATAAGCACGGTTTGCGGACTCCACGCAATATCGATACGGGCCAGCGACATGGCGATGATGCTCCCGCCGATCACGACGTTGCCGAGCCCGTTCATCCCGATCCCGGTACAGAAAATTTGCAGTACGAGCGGAACCGGACGGACCAGATAGCGGTCCAGTTCCCCCATATTGACCAGCCGCAGCATCCGCCACGTTCCTTCGAAGAACAGCGACCCGACGCCCTCGGATACATAAATCATGGCGTACATGAAAGCCACTTCCCACAGTCCCCAGCCCTGAATGTCCGGGATGCGCGAGAACACCACCCACAGGAACAAAAACCCGGTGATCTGAGTCAGCGCCGCGGAGCCGATCATAATATAGAAGTCGGCGGAATATTCCATCATCGCCTTGAGCTGTTGGCTGTAAAGCCGCCAGTATAAGTAAAAAAGCCGCCATGGCGTATTTTTGATCTTCATCCGCTTATCCTCCGTGAATCGTGATTTGCCGGACCGCCCGGGACCAGAGCCATTTGCCCAGCAGCCAGAGCAGGACGATCCATCCCCATTGGATGGCCATCAGCTTCAGCGCTTCCGTCCCGGCCGTCATGCCGAGGCCGATCGTGACCGGCGTGTTGACGATGCCCTGGAACGGCAGGGCCATGGCAAGCAATTCCAGCCAGCCCGGAAAGAACGCCAGCGGCACAAGCGCGCCGGAGAGCAGGTTGGTGATCGAGACTCTGGCCCAGTAAATGCCGAAGCCGCTGGTGGTCCAGAAGCACAGCAGGGCCGACAAGTACACGATGCAAAATTTCAACAGTATCGAGGAAAGCATGCTGAACGCAAACAGCAAAATGCTCCAGAAGTCATGCGGCAGGGAAATGCCGAAGGTGAAGATCGCCGCCAGGCCGATCAGAATGCAGCTCAGCAGCCCTTCCAGCACGCAGGAGCCGAGGGTTTCCGCAAGCCGCGCCTTCTGGAACTGGATCGGCCGGAGCAGATCCATCATGACGCTGCCGTCGATGATTTTGTTCGTGATGCTCGATTCCGAGTAATAGGACAGCATGGAGTTGACGAAGAACGTGATCAACAGATAAGCCTGCATCTGCTCCCAAGTAAAGCCGGAGAGCTGGTCCCTGCCCGTATATATGGCCTGCCAGAGACAGTACATGGCGATCAATCCGATAAAACTGGACAGAAAATTCAAGATAAAAGAAAGCCGGTAAGCCAGCGTATTTTGCATGGAGCAGAGCGCCAGAGTGACGTATTTTTTGAAGGACGGCGCCATCGGTCAGGCACTCCCTTTCCCGGCTTCGGCCAGCACGACCGAATCGAGCTGCCCTTCGTAAACGCGGCGGATGATGTCTTCGATGCTGGGCTCGTCGATGCGGAAATCGACGACTTCGCCGCGGTTCATCACGCGTTTGACAATATCGCTGGCCGTGCAGCGGAAGCGGTCAAACCGGATCGACAGCGAAAACGCGGCCTCCGCTCCCTCGCCGGGCCGGTTCACGCTCACATCCGGCAAATCCCGGAACAAGCTCTCCGCCTCGGGCAGCGGCGAGCTTAACTGTATATGTATCGTCCGCTCTCTGGCAAACGCGTCCTTCACGTCCTGCAATTTGCCGTCGTAAATGATCCGGCCCTGGTCGATGATGACGAGCCGCTCGCATAAATCCTCGATATCGCCGAGATCGTGCGTGGTCAGAAGCATCGTCGTCCCTTTCGCCCGGTTCATCTCCTTGATAAAATCGCGAATCCGGTGCTTCACCGCGACATCCAGACCGATCGTCGGCTCGTCAAGGTAGACGATCTTCGGATCGTGCAGCAGCGCGGCGGCGAGATCGGCGCGCATTCGTTGGCCCAGCGACAGCTTGCGGGCGGACAGATGGAGAAAAGATTCCAGGCCGAGCAGCTCCGTAAAAGCATCCATATTCTTTTTGAATGTCGACTCCGGAACCTGATAAATATCCCGCAGCAAAGCGAGCGATTCCCGTACCGGGATGTCCCACCATAGCTGGGTCCGCTGGCCGAAGACCGCCCCGATCCGCTGGGCGTTGTCCATCCTTTGCTTGTAAGGCACGAGTCCGTCGACCACGACCTCGCCGCCGGAGGGAACGAGCACGCCGCTGAGCATTTTGATCGTAGTCGATTTGCCGGCCCCGTTCGGCCCGACATAAGCGACGCTCTCCCCTTCCTCGATTTTGAGATCGATGCCCTCCACCGCACATTTGTCTTTATAACGCTGGGTAAACAAATGCTTTACCGCACCGGCAAGTCCCGGGTCTTTGACCGCCTGCCGGAATACTTTCCTCAGTCCCTTCGTTTCGATTAAACTCAAATGGCCCCTCTTCCTTTCCCCTCTATTTTCATATAAATATATAGCATAATTTTCCTTTACTTCTACCCTAAAAATTTCACATCTTTCACGTAATGTAAAGTAACATCAAAAACCTGTCTACCCAAAAAAAATCGCCTGTTTTATGCAAAACACGCTTTACCGTCGGTGTATTTTGGATTAATATGTAATTCAAATGGTAGATAATCTAACATACCTCTTGTAAAACATGCCTATCTGTCATTCAGGTTTTAAAGAGTATTTATATACCCGTGGAACTCTTTGGCCGATCAGACAGACAACCTCATAGGGGATGGTGTTCATATGTGTCGCGACTTCATCGATCGGGATGCCGCCCCCGGTCTCCGCTCCCCCGAACAGGGTAACGGCATCGCCCGTCCGTACGCCGTCGACCTCAGTGACGTCCAGCATCGTCTGATCCATGCATACCCGGCCGGCGATAGGAACCCGCTTTCCGCGTACCAGGGCATGACCTTTGTTGGAAAGGGCGCGCGATAAACCATCCGCATAACCGATCGGGACGGTAGCGATCATGCGAGTTGCGGTCGCCTTAAAGGTTCGTCCGTATCCGACGGTTTGTCCATCTCCGATTTGCCGCAGATCGATCACCGACGTTTTAAGACACATCGCCTCCCGCAGCGGATATTCGGGCAGCCTTGCATTGACGGAAGGATATAGACCGTACAGTGCAATGCCGACGCGAATCATATCCATGTGCATTTCGGGATAACACATGGCGGCGGCGCTGTTGCAGCAATGTTTGATCGGGATGGAAAGGTTATGGCCCGCCAGCAGATCGATGCAGGCTCGGAAGGAGCTGAACTGCCTCTCGGTGAATCCGCGGTCATGCCCGTCCGCATCGGCAAAATGTGTAAATAAACCTTCTATTAATATGTAAGAACTCGAAGCGGCTTTGAGAGCCAGTTCCAACACCGATTCCGGCGAGGATAGCCCGATCCTGCCCATTCCGGTGTCCGTTTTAAGATGGATGCGGGCTTGGCGCTTCAATCTGCGCGCGGATTCCATGACTTCTTGGAGAACCTCGTCCGTGAAAACGGTAAGGGAAATACCTTGGGCAATCGCGGCGGCGACGGCATGAGGTGGCGTATGCCCCAGCACGAGAATAGGGGTGTCGATGCCCCCGTTTCTTAGTTGAACCGCCTCATCGACAATAGCCACTCCCAGATAATCCGCCCCGTGCGCTATGGCGGTCCGCGCAATCGCGGCGGCCCCATGGCCGTAGCCATTCGCTTTCACCACGGCCATGATCCGGCATCGCTCCGCCGCATTTCGGCGAAACAGCCTTAAATTGTGGGCGACGGCATCCAGCGAGATTTCCGCCCGCGTATCCCGGCAACGGTCCGGCGAATTGGTCGATTTCATATTAAGAATCACTCCTTTTAGCTTAGGTTAAGTGATTCCAGTATAGGACGTTTCCGGGTTATCCGGTTTGTCCGAACGGACGAAAAGAACAGCAACCCTTAGTGCAGTTACACCACCCGACGGAGGTCATCAGCATGAAGCCGGAACACGAGTTGTTTGAATTCCAGTTCGACAGTCTTGAAATGCTCGCCGAGAAAATGAACGATCTGCTCGGTCGGCCGGTTACGATCGAGGACGCCAGCCACCGGCTGATCGCCTACAGCTCGCACGCTCCGGAGACCGACCCCGCCCGGCTCGCCACTATCGTCGGGCGGCGCGTTCCCGACAATGTGCTCGGCAGCCTTTGGCAGGGCGGAGTCATCGCCCGGCTGCAGGAGAGCGACGAGCCCGTACGCGTCGCCGCGATCAGCGATGTCGGGCTTAGCGAACGTGTGGCCATCGCGATTCGCTCCAACGCCGGTACACTCGGCTACATCTGGGTCGTCGAGAATGAGAAACCGTTCACCCCCCAAGAACTGGGCTTGCTGAAGCAGGCGGCCCGGGCGGCCAAAGCCAAAATGGCGCTCCTCCAGCTTAACCGCCATAAAGAGGAGGAGGCGCGCAAAGATTTTTTCTGGCAGCTCCTGACCGGTTATGCCCCGTCCGAAACGGCGATTGCCGAAATGGCCAACAAAATCGGGGTGCTGCTGCCCCCGGTTTATCATGTGGTGCTCCTTCAATTTGCCGCCGAAATCAAAGAGCGGCTCATGACGCAAGCGCTGCAGGCGGTCGAGAAGAGCTCCGCCGTGTCGCATTGCCGCCTCCTTCTTCACGCCGCCGGCCGCAATCAGCTCATTTTGCTGCTCACCCCCGCGCATCATCACGGCAAGGAGCATGTTCTCCGTTATCTTCAGTTCATCAAACAGGAAATTGAGAACCTATTTGCGGATCAATTTATCGGCCTGGCCAGCAGCCGCCTGTCTTCCCAGTACATTATGGTGGAGGAAGGGTATCGCGAAGCGCAGCTGCTGTTAAGGATCCAACGCCGGTTCAAACGGGAAACGGAGCATATCGTTTACTACCCCGATCTCGGCTATTATCGTTACCTGCACCTGATCCGGCAGGAGAACCGCAAGCACGGCAGCGTCAACGAAAGCATCGAGAAGCTGAAGGCCTACGATGCGGAGCATCATGGCGAGCTGCTTCATACCCTGGACGTGTTCTTGTCCCGGGACAGCAATGCCAAGGCGGCCGCCGATGGGCTGCACATCCATACGAACACCTTGAATTACAGGCTGAAACGGATCACCGAGATCAGCGGTATCGATTTAACGAATATGGAGCAAAAGGTCTCGCTCTATCTGGACTTGAAAGCCGAGCAATTCGGCTCGGATAAAAGCTCGGACTAAAGCTCCGCCGATAAGCTTGATAGGCTTTGTCGATATCCACAAAGCCAGCCGCTTATTTTGTGTTTTCCCCACAAACAAAAGCGGGTTTACCTGTCCTATACTTGTGTTAACTTCCCTTACAAAAGGAAAAGGAGGACTTAACATGATCATAGGAGTTCCGAGAGAGATCAAAAACAACGAAAACCGCGTGGCGATTACCCCTTCCGGCGTGTACTCGCTGGTGAACTCGGGTCATCAGGTGCTGATTGAAGCGGGCGCGGGAATCGGAAGCGGGTTTACGGATGCGGAATACGCGGCGGCCGGGGCGAGACTGATCGGCCAGGCCTCGGATGTTTGGTCCGCCGCCGACATGATTATGAAAGTGAAGGAGCCGCAGCCCGCGGAGTATGCCTATTTCAGAAAAGGGCTGATTCTGTTCACTTATCTGCATCTGGCTCCCGAGCCAAAGCTGACGGCGGCACTTCGGGACAGCGGCGTTACGGCCATCGCTTATGAAACCGTCGAGGTGAACTCTACGCTGCCGCTGCTGATGCCGATGAGCGAGGTGGCCGGCCGGATGGCGGTGCAGATCGGGGCGCAATTCCTGGAGAAGCCGAACGGCGGCCAAGGGATCCTGCTCGGCGGCGTGCCCGGCGTGAAACGCGGCAAAGTGTCGATCATCGGCGGCGGAGTAGTAGGCACGAACGCGGCCAGAATGGCCGTCGGTCTCGGCGCGGAGGTGACGATTCTCGACCTGGACCCCAACCGGCTGCGGCAGCTCGAAGATATTTTCGGAGCCGGCGTTCAGACGCTAATGTCCAGCCCGCAAGCCATTGCCGAAGCGGTGCAGGAATGCGATCTCGCCATCGGCGCCGTGCTCATCCCGGGAGCCAAGGCGCCTAAGCTGGTCACGGAAAACACGGTGAAAGCGATGAAGCCGGGATCGGTCATCGTCGACGTGGCGATCGATCAAGGCGGCATATTCGAAACGATCGACCGTATTACCACCCATTCCGAACCCACTTATGTGAAGCACGGCGTCGTACATTACGCGGTCGCCAACATGCCGGGAGCCGTGCCGCGGACATCGACGATGGCCCTAGTCAATGCGACGATGCCCTATGCGCTGGAAATCGCGGCGAAAGGGGTACGCGCGGCGCTCACCGACAATACGGCGCTCCGCAAAGGCGTCAATGTAGCCAACGGAGCCGTGACCTATCCGACCGTGGCGAGCGCTCTGAACTTCGACTATGTGCCGGTGGAAAGCGCGCTTGAATTGACTTTGAGCTATATTCGCTAAAAGAATACCTGTTAAAGAGAGAAAGAAGAGAAAGGTTCTGTCGGCTAGCAAATAAAAATAAACCTCCGAATCATCGCATAGATGAGATCGGAGGTTTATTTTTGCGCTTCCGCGGCCCTTCATTGGATAAATCCAGTGAAGGGCGCAATAAATGAACCTTTAGGCGACCTCGATTGGAAAAATCCAATCAAGGAGCTTCCATTTCGCTCATTCCCTCGAAAATCGGGCTTGCCGATTGGAAATATCCAATCGGCCGAAAAAAAGAAACAGCCAACGCCAATCTTCATTGGAAAATTCCAATGAAGGGACACACACGGGCCAAACGGGCCTGGCGCGTCCAAGGCCGTCATGCCCCCGCCCCGGCGGAGAACAGCACCACTACAAAGCCGCCTCGCCCGGCGATTCCCTTTTCATGCGCGCAGTGTGTTATCGGCGGTGGCGACTCTGCCGGAATAGACGCTGTAAAGAGTCATTCCCGCGACGACGATCAGCATGCCGATCCAGGACATGAGCGGCGGAAGCCCGACGGGGAGCAGCAGCAATTCCCCGGCGGTGGCGAATACGACCTCGCCGGATTGCGTCGCCTCGACGGCGGCCAGCTTGGGAGCCGAGCCTTTGGCCATATCGGTGGCCGCAAAGAACAACACCGTCGCGATTACGCCCGAGCATAGGGCAACCAGCAGCGATTGGCCCGTTTGTCCGGCGCTCGGCGGACCGCCTTCGATAAACGCCGCAACGAACAAGATGAGCCAGAGCGGGAGCGTCGCCAAAGACATTCCCAGCGTCCGCTGGTAGGCGTCAAGCCTGCCTTCGCACACCTCCATCATCTTGCGGTTGCCGAGCGGATAAGCAAAGGCGGCGAGGGCAACCGGCGCCGCACCGAGCAGAAGATCGCGGCCGGACAGCGATTCCGCCTGGCTTAACTGCATCATCAAGGCGCCGAGGAGAATGACGGCGGACATCGATATCCCTTTCCAATGAATGGTCTCCCGGACACGCATCGAACCGCCCGGCGCAGGGACCGTTTTGTAAAAAAGCGGGGACATCAAAGCCCCCGCTACAATCGTGATTTGCCATGTGCCGGCAATGAGCCACCCGGGTTCATAGTCCGCCGCGAAGCAGACGGGGACATACATCATGCCGAACCCGACAAAGCTCCAACCGAGCCAGGACCGCGGCCGTTTTTTCATCTCAAGCAGCAAAGGCTTTAGTTTACCCCTTATCGCAACGATAACGAGTAAGAGCGGAATCATAAACAGGAAGCGCAGACAGGCCGTATACATCCAGTTGCCGCCCTCCCATTTCATCGCCTGATTCAAAATGAAGGTCGACGAGAAAAACAACGAGGCGAGAATGCCGTAAAGGATCGGTCGCATGTTAAGCCAGATAAGCCTCCTTGACCAGTTCGTTCGACAGCAGCAAGCCGGCGTCGTCCTCCATCATGATTTCGCCCGTTTGGATCACGTACCCCCGATGCGCGATTTGCAGCGCTTGAAAAGCATTCTGCTCGACGAGCAAAATTGTCATTCCCTCGCGGTTCAATTCCTGAATAATGTCGAAAATTTGTTCCACGATGATCGGGGCCAGTCCCATTGACGGCTCATCCAGCAGCAATATTTTCGGCTGCATCATCAACGCGCGCGCGATGGCGAGCATCTGCTGCTCCCCGCCGCTCATCGTACCGCCGACCTGGTTTATCCGTTCCTTTAACCGGGGAAAATAGGCAAATGCCCGCTCCATGCGCTTCTTGACCATTTTTTTGTCTTTGACCGAGAAAGCGCCCATCTCCAAATTTTCCTTCACAGTCAGCTTCGGAAATATCCGGCGGCCTTCCGGCACGTGCGCGATCCCTTCCAATGCGGCTTGATGAGGAGGACTGGAGGTCATATCCTTTCCCGCAAACTTGATTTCCCCGGAAATTTTGACCTGCCCGCAGACCGCTTTGAGCGTCGTCGATTTGCCTGCGCCGTTAGAGCCGATCAGCGTCACGATCTCCCCCTCGTTCACGGACAGCGATATTCCCTTTAACGCCTCGATCGCGCCATAGAAAGCGCGCACTTCGTTCAATTCCAGCAAGCTCATGTTGTCACCTCCGCTTTCTCCGTCTCGGGCAAAATCGCGCTTTTGCCGAGATAAGCCTCGATCACTTTAGGATTGGAGCGGATTTCGTCGGGTCCGCCCTCCGCGATTTTCGTCCCGTAATCGAGCACCAGAATGTGCTCGGACAATTCCATAACCAATTTCATATCGTGTTCAATTAATATGACGGTGATGTCCAGCTCACGCTGGATCCGCTGAATCAGTCCGATCAGCTCGGAGGTTTCGCGCGGATTCATCCCCGCCGCCGGTTCGTCCAGCAGCAGCACCTTCGGTCTCGCCGCGAGCGCCCTGGCGATCTCCAATCGCCGCTGGGCGCCGTAGGGCAAGCTGTTCGCCTGCTCGTTGAGCAAAGCCTCCAAGCCTACATATTCCAGCAGCCGGTAGGCTTCCGCCATCGCTTCTTCCTCTTCGTGCCGGACCTTCGGCAAACGCGCCAAGGAACCGAACAAGCCCGCTTTCAGATGGATATGCATGCCGACAATGACATTCTCCAGCACCGTCATGCTGCCAAACAGCCGGATATTTTGAAATGTCCGGGCGATGCCGAGTTCCGTAATTTGGTGCGGCTTAATATTCACAATCGATTTCCCGTCCAGCTCGATCGCGCCCTCATCCGGTTTATAAATACCGGTAATCATATTGAAAAAAGTCGTTTTCCCCGCCCCATTCGGGCCGATGATCGCCGATATTTTTCCTTTCGGAAATTCAAAATCGACGCCGTCTACCGCCGTCAGCCCGCCGAAGCGCTTGACCAGACGGCTTACTTTCAGAATCGTCATTCCAGCACCTCCCCGCTCTGCTCCATCTTGTGCTTGACGGGCAGGCTTACGGGCACTTTATACGCCTTGATCTTATCGGGATCCACCTTCCGGCTTTTGGCCCGGATGAGCCCGTTAGGCCTGAATATCGCAAACAGCACGAGAATCGCGCCGAAGATCAGGCGCTGCATTTTGGCCGGAGAGATCGAGCTTGGGATATTAACGATCCCCATCTGCGTCAACTGGTTCAGCCAGTTGGTCAGCTCCGTCAGCACTTGCAGATTGAGTATCGTTACCAGCGAAGCTCCGAGAATGACGCCGGGAACGCTGCCCATGCCGCCCAGAATCACCATGACCAGAATCGTCATCGACTCGATCATCGTAAAGCTGGTCGGATCGATAAACGTCTGCTTCGCGGCGAACACGACGCCCATCATGCCGGAGAAAGACGCGCCGATCGCAAAGGCCGCCAGCTTGGTGCGGATCAGCGGAATCCCCATCGACTGGGCGGCGATTTCGTTTTCCCGGATCGCCTTCCAGGCCCGGCCCATCCTGGAATGCTCCAGCCTTCTGACGCCAAAGATGACGAACGCCAGAATCGCGATAACAATGAAATAAAATTGATTCGGAAACGTAAACGATAACCCGAACAGGCTCGGCGGCTGAATCGAGGACAAACCCATCGCGCCGTTCGTAATATTGACCGGTCTGTCCATATTGTTAAACACGATCCGGATAATTTCGCCGAATCCCAGCGTTACGATCGCCAAATAATCGCCTTTCACCCTCAGCACGGGAAGCCCCAGCAAAATCCCGAACAAAGCGGCGAAAAATCCGCCGAGCAGGATAAACACCCAGAACGAGGCCCCCGATAGCGGGAACAGCTCGCCGGAGATGAAATGGTTGGCCTGCGGCGTGGCGAATATCGCGTAAGTGTAAGCGCCGACGGCGAAAAAGGCGATAAACCCTAAATCGAGCAGTCCGGCGAAACCGACGACGATATTGAGGCCGAGCGCCATCGCGACGTAAATGCCGCATTGCGTGGCAACCTCCATATAAGACTGGTAAGCCGGACCGCCCGACGACACGAACGGAATAATGACGAGGAGCAGAACGCCCCCGACGATCCATTTGATATGGTTTGGGAACGAGGTGCAATACAGCAGCAGCAAGCTGGCAAGCAGCAGCAAAAAGGCGATGACCGATTTATCGGAGAAATATACGCTCACAGCGGCGATCGCCGTAAAGGCGGCGAACAATCCCGCTTGCGCCCCCTTGTTATGTCCTAGCCGGGTTTTCAGACTTCCCAGCGTTTTCAATTTATCCATGGAAGCCCACCTACACTTTCTCTTTTACGGCTTTGCCGAACAGGCCTTCCGGCTTGAAGATCAGAACCATGATAAGAATGAGAAACGCGATGACGTCTTTATATTCCCCGCCGAGATTGCCGCCCGTGATGACCGCGAGATTGGCTGACGAGAACATTTCGAGAATCCCGATAAACAGCCCGCCGAACATCGCGCCCCGAATGTTGCCGATGCCGCCGAGCACCGCGGCGGTGAAGGCCTTCATCCCGAGAATAAAACCGATATACGGGTCGATTGTGCCGTACTGCTGGGCAAACAAAACGCCGGTTCCCCCGCCCAAAGCCGAGCCGATGAAGAATGTCAGCGCGATTACCTTGTTGACATTGATCGACATCAGCGACGCGGTGTCCCGGTCCTGGGCCACCGCGCGCATGGCGGTACCCCATTTGGTCCGGTTGACGAAGAAATCGAGACCGATCATCAGCACCACAGCTACCGCGACTACGATGATCGTGTTCGTTTTCAGATAGGCATCGTCAAAGCGGCTCCAGAGGGAGGAGGTGCCGATTTTAAAATTGTCGCTGTAGAGCGAGATTCCGGTCACCATGAAATTGCCCGTCCGCAGATCGGCGATAAACCGGACGATATCCTGCAGCAAAAAGGAAACCCCGATCGCCGAAATCAGCGAAATCAATTTGGGCGCTTTGCGGAGCGGCCTGTAGGCCACCCGCTCAATCCCAACGCCCATCACTCCCGTAAACAGCATCGCCACGGCAAGAATCAATATATAAGCCAGCCAGTTGGCCATGCCGCCAAGCATGCCCGCGGAACTGATCATGAGCAGCACCGCCGTACCGACGAATGCACCGGTCATGAAGATTTCCCCGTGGGCGAAATTGATGAATTCGAGAATGCCGTACACCATCGTATATCCGATGGCGACCACGGCGTAGACCGAGCCTAAGGTAAGGCCGTCTACCAGTACTTGAGGAAGCGTCTGTAAAATTTCGGAAATCATGCTGACCGACCACCTTGGATTTATTTCGGTTGCTCAATTTCAGAGACCATTACTCCGGGATAGGAGCCGCCTTCGAATTTATAAATAAATACTTTGGCGTATTCGTTATCGCCGATGTCGTCGAAGCTGACTTTCGTGGCGATGCCTTCGAAATCGGCCGTGCCGCGGACCGCATCGCGAACCTGTTCCCGGGTAGGCAGCTTCCCGCCGTTATCCTCGATCGCCTTCTTCACGCCGTTCAGAATGACATTCATGGCGTCGTAAGCGTAGACGGAGTAATTCTCGACGTTTTTGCCGAATTTCTCCTTGTATTTGGCGGCCCAGTCCGCGTTTTCCTTGGTGATGTCCGTCGATACCGAGCTGTACATGACATCGGTCAGCTTGTCGCCGGCGATTTCCACCATCCCGGACGAATCGAGCGCGTCCCCGCCCATAATCGGCGCGGTAATTCCTTTCTCGCGCGCCTGCTTGACGATCAGCCCGCCTTCCGCATACATCCCGCCGAAGAAGATGAAATCCGGCTTTTTGCTCAGCACCTGGTTCAGTACACCGTTGAAATCCTTCTCGCCGACGGTGATGCCTTCATAGGCGACGATCGTGGCGCCCAGCTCTTCAGCCGCGCTTTTGAATGCTTCGGCAAGGCCTTGCCCGTAAGCCGTTTTGTCCTGGATAACGAAGATATTTTTCGCCCCGACGGTTTTAATGGCGTATTCGGCTCCCGCCGGCCCCTGGAAATCGTCGCGGGCCACGACCCGGTTCGCCGATTTCAGCTTGCGGTCGGTAAATTCCGTCGCCGTGCTCGCCGGCGATACCATCGGAATCCCGTATTTCTCGTAGACGACGGAGCTTGGAATCGAAACGCCGGAATTCAGATGTCCGAGCACGGCCAGAATCGCTTGATCCGCCCCGATCAACTCCGAGTTCGCCACGCCTTTCTTTTGGTCCCCTTGGTCGTCATACGGGACGAACTGCAAATCGAACCCGAGCGTTTTGAACTCTTCCGCCCGTTCTTCCAGCGCCATTTGACCGCCCAGCTTGATCGATTCCCCTTGAATCGCCGATCCCCCGGACAGTGGGGATTGCGAAGCGATTTTAATGACCGTCAGGTCTCCGCCGGAATTCCCCTCCGTGCTTGGCACACCCGATGCGGCCGGACTGCCGCCCCCCGAAGCTCCGCACGCGGACAGCAAACCGATAACAAGCGCGGATGCGGCGATAACCGCCAATCGTTTTTTGAATAGATTCATACTGTACCCTCCCATAATTGTTTTTTTGAATCGACATTCCGTAAAAATCCGCTGATGTCCTTGATGACCACCTCTTCTTCGACTGATATATATTTTTGGAAAAATAAAAAGACAAAGAATAAGAATGTACGAACCCTGGAGTACTTTCCTTACCTTTGTCTTGTTCCACCTTGTTGTCAAATACATGTAAGGTATCATGACGTATATGGTATTAAGTTTTATATATAACTCAATTTTTACACGAGAAATGGACTTTTTGTCAATTGTAAAAATTTAAAAATACAACTTTTGTAATTAAATTAACGTTATTATGTTATGTATTATAACATTATATTAACACAAATTTTAAATATCTCCCCTTTGCCCGGATTAGACAAAACCGGCGCTTCCCTTTATGATTTGAGGAACAAGGGAGCGATGGTTATGAGATCTTTCTATCAAAACTGGAAACTGGATCAGAATTTACCTCTGGCCATCTTCCAAAGCAAGGACATGTCCTTCTACCCCCATTTTCATGCCGAGGTTGAATTGGTGTACGTCGAGTCGGGAAGCATTATCGTCGGCGTCAATGAGGAGAAGCGGCAGCTCAAGCAAGGAGATATGGCCATTTGCGGCAGCAATGACATCCACTACTTTGAGAGCAAGGGCCTGTCATCCACGGTCATCATCACCATTTTTCATCCCGATCTGGTCGGCAAATCCGCGACCTGGCCGGCGGAATTCCGCTTCCAATCCCCGTTCGTATCCGCAGGCCGGCCGGAACTCGAGCCAATCCATCCGCTTCTTCGCCGCATATGGCAGGAGAAAAGCGAGGCCAAGCCGGGGTACCCGTTGTTTGTCCAGTCCGGACTCCTGGAGCTGTGCGGATTGCTGCAAAGGCATCTTCCCGTCCGTTCCCCCGAGAACGGCTCCGGGAGCAGAACGGCCTCCAAAAAAGTCCGAATTCAGCAGATTCTGTCCTATATCGAAGAGCATTCCCATGAAGATCTGTCGGTCGATGAGATGTCCGAACGATTTCGAATGGAACCGTCCTATTTTTGTCGCACCTTTAAAAAGGCGATCGGGATGAACTTCAAAACTTACCTCAACACGATCCGGGTGCTCAATGCGACAAGAAAACTGGAGAACAGCGAGGCAAGCATTACCGATATCGCGCTCGAATGCGGCTTCGGCAGTGTCCGAACCTTTAACCGGGTATACAAGGAACTGCAGGGATATCCTCCGTCCGTCCGCCGCAAGGAAAATATGTAACGAACAAAAAGTGCATTTTTTGACTATATATAAGCATAAACTGGCGAGAGATTTCTCTCGCTTCTTTTTATAATGGACTTGCAACTTGCATTCGTATGAATCATCAACCGTGATGGAGGGATGGCATGAACAAACTGCGTATCGGAATGATCGGCTACAAATTTATGGGAAAAGCCCACAGCAATGCTTATCGTTCGCTTCCTATGTTCTTCCCCGGCGCCGTAAAGCCGGAAATGTCGGTGCTTTGCGGCAGAAACGGCGAGGCCGTCCGCAAGGCGGCGGAGCAGCTCGGCTGGCGGGAATCGGTCACGGATTGGAAAGAGCTTGTGGCCCGTAACGATATCGACCTGATCGATATTAACGCTCCCAGCGACGCTCACAAAGAAATTGCCCTGGCCGCGGCCAAGGCGGGAAAGCATATTTTTTGCGAAAAACCGTTAGCGCTTACACTCAGCGACTCCCGGGAGATGCTGCAAGCTGCGGAGGACGCGGGTGTACGCCATATGGTCGGCTTCAATTACCGCTTCTCCCCGGCCGTCAGGCTGGCCAAAAAGCTTGTCCAAAGCGGACGGCTCGGCAAAATTTATCATTTTCGCGCCTGGTTTCTGCAAGACTGGATTCTTGATCCGGAGTTTCCGCTCGTCTGGCGGCTGCAAAAAGACATCGCCGGGTCCGGTTCTCACGGCGATCTCGGGGCGCATCTGATCGATCTCGCCCACTATCTCGTCGGCGACATTCACGAGGTCATCGGCATGAGCGAAACCTTCATCAAAGAGCGGCCGCTGGCGGAAGAGACGACCGGTCTAAGCGCAACGGGCGGCAAGGGCAAGGACGCACCCAAAGGCGAGGTCACCGTGGACGACGCGACCCTTTTCCTGGCGCGGTTTGCCGGCGGGGCGCTCGGCAGCTTCGAAGCGACGCGCTTTGCCGCCGGCCATCGATCGACCAACGCGTTCGAGATCAACGGCAGCCTCGGCAGCGTCCGGTTCGATTTCGAGCGGATGAACGAACTGGAGGTTTACTTTACTTCCGATGACGAAGACGTGCAGGGGTTCCGGCGCGTGTTGGCCACCGATCCGGCCCATGAATATTCCGACGCCTGGTGGCCGCCGGGGCATACGATCGGCTTCGAGCATACGTTCATCCATGAGGTGCTGGAGCTGACGAACGCGATTGCGGAAGGGCGCCAGCCCGTGCCGAATTTCCGCGACGGGGTCAAATGCCAGGCCGTTCTGGAAGCCGTAGAGCGGTCCGTAAACGAACGCCGCTGGGTCACACTAGCGGAAATGTAATCTAAAGGAGATAGAATGATGATGAAAAAAGCGTTGATCGTCTGGGGCGGCTGGGACGGCCATGAGCCGGAGCAGGTCGCGGCGATATTCGCCCGCATTTTGCGGGAGCGGCAATTTGACGTCGAGGTGGCCGATACGCTCGAGGCATACCGCGATGCCGAGAAGCTGCTCGGCCTGGATCTAATCGTTCCGGTCTGGACGATGGGCGAAATCGCCCAAGAGCTCGTCAATAACGTGTCGGCGGCGGTTCAGGCCGGGACCGGACTCGCCGGGTGCCATGGCGGCATGTGCGATTCGTTCCGCAACAATGTGGACTGGCAGTTCATGACCGGCGGACAGTGGGTCGCGCACCCGGGGAACGACGGGGTCGATTACAAAGTAGAAATCAAACAAAGCTCCAGTCCGCTGGTGGATGGAATTGAAGACTTTGCCGTGAAAACCGAGCAGTATTACCTGCATGTGGATCCGGCAGTGGAAGTGCTGGCTACCACCCGGTTCCCCGTAATCGACGGGCCGCACCGCTATAACAAAGCCGTCGATATGCCGGTCGTATGGACAAAGCGCTGGGGTCTTGGCCGTGTCTATTACAACTCGCTTGGGCATCATGCCGATATCGTCGAGCTACCGCCGGTCACGGAACTGATGACCCGTGGGATGCTGTGGGCCGCGGAAGGCAAAGAGCGCGCTTTGGCGCTAAAGGCGGCCGATACTTCGGACGGAAAATTCAATTACAGCGGGATGGGCGACAGCCAATACGACGCTTAGAAGGATGGATGGCATAATGGACAGAATCAAAATCGGCATTATCGGATGCGGAAAAATCAGCGGCATCTATATGGAAAATTGTCGCAAATTCGCGGTGCTCGACCTGGTAGCCTGCGCCGACCTGGACCTGAACCGGGCCCGGGAGCAGGCCGCCGCTTACGGGATTCCGCGCGCCTGTTCCACCGAAGAATTGCTCGCCGACCCGGAAATCGAACTCGTCATTAATCTGACCATCCCCGCCGTGCATGCCGACGTCAGCTTGCAGGCTTTGCGGGCCGGGAAGCATGTCTATGTGGAGAAGCCGCTGGCCGTCTCGCTGGCGGAAGGCCAGCGCGTACTCGAAGAAGCGCGGACGCGCGGATTGCTGGTGGGATGCGCGCCGGAAACCTTCTTCGGCGCGGGTATCCAAACCGCGCTGAAGCTGATCGAGGACGGTGCGATCGGCCGCCCGGTCTCGGCCACGGCGTTCATGATGAGCCGCGGGCATGAGCATTGGCATCCCGATCCGGAGTTCTATTATGCGCCGGGCGGCGGCCCCATGTTCGACATGGGCCCGTATTACTTGACGGCGCTCGTGCAGCTGCTCGGGCCGGTCGCCCGGATCGCCGGGATTACCGGCAAAGCATTGCCGGAACGGGTGATCACGAGCGAGAAGAAGCGCGGCTCGGTCATCCCCGTGGCGGTTCCGACGCATGTCGCCGGAACCTTGCAGTTTGAAGGCGGGGCGATCGCCAGCCTGATCACCAGCTTTGATATTTTCGGCGGCAGCAGCCTGCCGCCGATCGAGATTCACGGCACGGAAGGCAGCCTGCTCGTACCGGATCCGAACACGTTCGGCGGCCCGGTCAAATACCGCCGCACCGGCGACGAGGACTGGACCGAGCAGCCGCTGCTGCCGGGCTACGAAGGCAACAGCCGCGGGATCGGCCCCGCCGACATGGCCTGCGCGCTGCTGCGCGGCCGACCGCATCGGGCGAGCGGCGAGCTCGCCTATCATGTGCTCGAGGCGATGTGGGCTTTTCATGAATCGTCCGACTCCGGCCGATATTATGAAATGGCCAGCCGCTGCGAGCGGCCGAAGGCGCTGCCCGCCGGCCTGCCCCTCTATACGCTGGACTAAACATAAATTAAACAACAAAGCCTGCAGCTAATTAAAGCTGCAGGCTTTGTTGTGTTATTTTCCGATGACCGGCACCCACAATTCATGCTTGACCTTGTGCCCCGGGCCCAAATAATGCTCGATGCAAGGCAGGTTCGCAAGTTCATACCCGGATGCGGGAAGCCACTCCGAATAGAGGCGCTTCCATGCTTCAACCACATTGGGAAATACGGCATACGTACAGGGAGGTATAATCAATTCTTCCATGCCTTCGGGGATTTCATCATCATAGCGGATACCCATAAAGTAATCGAATTCCTCATCCATGATCGCCGCCTCTTTCCCGCAAACCCCGACGAGGCTCTCCAGCTTGCATTTGGGATGCTCCCAGGACATGTCAATCAACGCTTGCATGAAGCCGTCCGTTTTGCCTTTCCGCCATAGGGAAGGTATCGTTTTAAAGGCCCGCGACGTTTTCACCGTGTGCCGCTTTCCGGCAAAGCGTACTTCAAAATCGATGTTCTCCATCCGGTAATCCATTTCGACATCTCCTTTAATCGTGATTTGAAAGGAGATTCGGGGATAGGCTTTGAGTTGTACGCTATTTTCTCTGACCGCGTTAGGCGCAACGCCGTGCAGCTTGCGGAACGCCCTGGTAAAAGCGTCGGGCGAATCATAACCGTATTTCAAAGCAATGTCGAGGATCCTCGCATCGCCCGCCTGGATGTCAACAGCGGCTTTGGTAAGCCGTCTGCGGCGAATATACTCCGAAAGCGGGATGCCCGTTATGGACGAGAACATTCTGGAAAAGTGAAATTCCGAGCAGCAGGTCGCACGCGCAAGCGCCGAATATTCGATCTCCCCTTCAAGATGATGCTCAATATAATCCAATGCTGCGTTGAATCTTTCAAGCCAATCCACGCGATCTCCATCCCTTCGCGAATGACTATACAGGAAATGCATAATAGAACCCCTGCAATCTTTGCCCAAAATTGCAGGGGTAAGCAAGTCGAATCTAAAAACGCTGAATTTCCGATGATTTAAGGGACATTTATGACCGTTAGAGGCGAAAACACATGTTTTTGCAATTCTAATGGACATAAGTGACCGCTAGAGGTGAGATTCAGGGCAATAATTGATATTATCAGTCTTTAACGGTCATGCATGACCGTTAAAAGATGATCCGTTTGTTATAAGCATCTCTAACGGTCACTCATGACCGTTAGAGTGCTTAAAGCTGGCGGCAAACTAAATGGGCGCCCTTTGCTTCCGTTACATTTGAATTTGAACCAGCTCCCTCGATCCGAAAGAGCTTACCGTCCCTTGGCCTGCAAATACGCCTCTTTGTAAGCGGCCGCTTTTTGGGCGATCAGCGAGAAATCGTTCTTCT
This sequence comes from Paenibacillus haidiansis, assembly GCF_036553665.1. NCBI lineage: Bacteria > Bacillati > Bacillota > Bacilli > Caryophanales > Paenibacillaceae > Paenibacillus > Paenibacillus haidiansis. Next base: position 683,730 of record NZ_JAZHPZ010000001.1, read on the forward strand.
TCAACGCTTCGCTCGTCAAATCGGAGCCGATGCCGACGGCTACCGCGCCGGCCTTGATCCATTCGCCAAGGTTGTCCAGCGATACCCCGCCGGTCGGCATGATGTTGGCCTGCGGCAGCGGTCCCTTGATCGCCTTGATCATCGACGGATCGTACAGGTTGCCCGGGAACAGCTTGACGATATCCGCGCCGAGCTCCAGCGCTTCCTGGATCTCCTTGATCGTCATCGTTCCCGGCATGACCGGAATCCGGTACCGGTTGCACAGCATGACGGTGTCCCGGTTCAGGCACGGCCCGACGACGAATTGAGCCCCGCTCAAAATCGCCGCGCGCGCGGTCTCGGGATCAAGTACGGTACCGACGCCGATGATGGCGTAGCTGGAAGGGTCCTGCGAATCCCAAGAATACTTGCGGGACAAGGTTTCGATCGCCTTAAGCGCAAACGGCACGGTCATCGTGACCTCGATCACCTTAATGCCACCGGCGATCGCTTGCTCGGCCATCTCCACCACCTGCTCCGGCGTCTCCCCACGAAGTACGGCGACTACGCCCTCCTCCGTGATTTTTTGAATAAGCTGCAGTTTTTTCATGGTAGTTCCCCTTTTCTTAATCAGAATGTGTATTCTTCAAATGAAATTGTTGCTCCGTTTATATAGCGTTCACTGCCGCCCCTTTCCGAGGCGACGAGGCTTAACGAATCTCCCTCCGCCAAGCCGGTATATTGGATGGAGAGTGTACCGCTCTCGCTTGCAAATACCGGCTTGCGCCCGGACATCCGCTCCGCAAAATCCGCTAGCCGCCCGATCTTTTTGACCTTGGCGTCTTCAACGCAAACCGCCTCTACGGCCGCACCGATCCCGGAACCATGGCACAGGATTTGACTGTACCCGATCCGCTCCTGCACTTCATAGGCTCCTCCCAATAGATACACCGCAAAATAGACATCGTCAACCTTGCCGAACAAAGCTTCCTTCGCATGAATCCATTCCCCTTCCGGAAGGACGCCGACTACTGTGGGTTCCGCCTGCTCCGGCAGCGGATATAGTGCCAGCACCGCATTTTTGTGGTACAGCACCTCCGTCCACTGGCTTTGATGGCGGGGATCGCGACCTGAGGAGTCATACCCTTCGCCCGGATGAAATAAATAAAGCTGGTTTCCCTTGCCGCCTTTACGGACAGGGAGACTAAAGAGCCAGCGCAGCTGCTCGTTGTCAAACTCCCGAACCCGCTCCCACAGCCCCCCGGCGGCAAATTGTCCGGTAATATACGCGTAAGAATGAAGCTTACGCACTTCGCCGTCAACCGTTTTCAAAACCGCCTTGCACACTTCCGCCGGCTCGTTTCGGTTCAGGGCAAGCCGCCGCGCGCTTTCCGGCGCTTCATGGAACAGGAAGCCGGCATACTCCGTCCGCGGCAAATCTCCAGGAAGCTCGAAATCGCCGAACTGGACGTAGTCGTGCAGCACGTTGGCGTCTCTTGGCGCATCATGCGGCCACCCCCGGGAGTGGGCCCCTACCCATGCGCCCCTCAGATAGTAGGCCGCGCGCAAGTTCCAGAGCTCATCCAGTAACGCTGCAAGCTCATTCCGGATAGCGGCGTCTTCCGTCAATTCAAGGGCGCACGTAAACGCCTGGACCCAATGCCAGAACCAAGGCAGGCAGCCGTATTCAGCCATGCCTTCACGGCGGAACCGCGTCAGCGTCTCTATCAGACTGCGTTTCCCGTCCTCCAGCAGATCCCCGTCCTGAAATCGCTGCCCGAAAATCAGTTTCGCCGCCGTATACTTGGCCGCATGATGATTGCACACCGTGAGCGGCTTACGGAAAAAACCGCCGCGATACACGTGCACAAGAGCAGTTTCAAACTCCTCCGCCAAACTTTGGCTCATGATTCCGGCAAACTGTCGGTGGAAATAAACCATCAGACTGCCCATCAGTTCCGCCGGCAACTCGTGCGCCGCGGCTGCTTCCGGCAGCGGGTCCAAGTAAAGCGGCCAATGCCCGTACATAGGATCGGCGGCATCCCTGTTTTGCAGCCGAAGCACTCTGGTTAGGACATGCTCCGCCAGCCGCCTGCCTTCCTCCCGCTTGAACAGCGGCTCCGCCCCCCGGTCCGCCGACGCCGCAAACAGGTAAGACGCATAGTAAAAATTATCCCGGACATCCCCGTGAAACCATAGCCCGCTGGACATCAGCGGCTGGTTCCAGGCTTTTTCCGCGACGTTCAAAATGATCTGCCGCATTCTTGTTGTAAAGTCGTTCATCAGGTTCTCCTTCCCCATCCTTACGAGAACGATCTACCGATGGCTCCATCCTATCATGTTTGTGCAACATACTAAAGATGGACATTAAAGACCGTTCCTTGCTTTTTAAAGCAATTGTCTTTCGGCTCCAAATTCAGGTTTGGATAATGACTTGCAAAATGAACCGAAAAGGATTAATGTAAACCTATATGAACATTATAAACCTAAATAAACGAAAAGAGGAGATTTTTTTATGGAAAGACGCTATGCCTCTCATCCGAATGAAGTGAAGCAGTTCGACACGGACCGGCTGCGGAAGGAATTCCATATTCCCAAGCTGTTTACTCCCGATCAGTTGGAGCTTGTGCTTACGCACGAAGACCGGATGATTGTCGGCGGAGCCGCACCGGTTCACCGGGAGGTGAAACTCGAGGTCGATTTGAAGGAACTCGGTGTTTCTTACTTTCTGGAAAGACGCGAACTCGGAGCGATCAACGTAGGCGGGCCGGGCGTGATCGTTGTCGACGGAACCGAGTTTGAACTGGACACCAAAGACTGCCTGTTCGTGGGAATGGGTTCGAAGGAGGTTATTTTTAAGAGCAAGGATGCCGCCAAACCAGCCAAATTTTATTTGAACTCCGCACCGGCGCACAAGGAATTTCCGACAATGAAAACGACGCTCGGCGAAGCGGAATCCGGGGCGCTCGGCTCCATTGAAAACTCCAATGAACGGACGATTCACCGTTTCATTCATGAGAACGGCATTCAAAGCTCGCAACTCGTTATGGGCATGACCCAACTGAAGACAGGAAATATGTGGAATACGATGCCCGCGCACGTCCACCCTCGCCGGATGGAAGCCTATATGTATTTCGATCTGCCGGAGGATGCGGTCGTGTTCCATCTGATGGGTGAACCGAGCGAAACGCGCCACATCGTCATGAGAAACGAACAGGCGGTCATTTCGCCAAGCTGGTCGATCCATAGCGGAGTGGGCACAAGCAATTATACATTTATCTGGGGTATGGCAGGCGACAACAAAGCTTATGGAGATATGGACGCCGTCGCAATGAAAGACTTAAAATAAGAGGTAAATTTCTAAACGGAAGAGTTGAATGGCAATGAGCGCGATACGTCGATATGAAAAAATTATGGAAGTTCTGCTGACAAACAAAGAGGTGACGGTGGCGGAGCTGAGCGATAGACTTGGAGTCACGGGCAAAACGATTCGCGAGGATCTGACCAAGCTGGAAGAGCAGGGACTCATTACCCGCGTCCATGGCGGTGCCGTGCTGGCTCAAGGGGATCAGTTCGGGATTCTCCCCGCAAAGGAGCCCCTGCTCAAACACGCGGAGGAAAAAGGCGACATCGCCCGCAAAGCGCTGCTTCACATCAAGCCGAACGATATCATTGCGCTTGACGGAGGCAGCACAACTCTGGAAATCGCCCGCCGTCTCGATAACCTGCCCATCACCGTCGTTACGAACGATGTGTACATTATCAGCGAACTGGCCGCAAAAGATCATATCCGTCTCGTCGTTCCCGGCGGCTACCGGGTTCGCAACATGCTCGCCGGACCGGAAGCCACCGCTTACGTGAAGCAGCTTAATATTCAAAAAGCGTTTATATCGGCGACAGGGATTCACCCGGAACACGGTTTGTCCATTTATACCGGCGATCTGATCGAGTTCAAACGTGCCCTGATCGAAACGGCCCGCGAAGTGATCGCGGTCGTCAATCATCAGAAATTCGGGCAAACGGCTCTCCGTACTTTTGCTTCATTGAACGAGTTGACGATGATCATTACGGACAACAAGCTTCCTTCCGAGGTAACCAAGCCTTATGAAGATGCAGGAGTCACGATCATCGAGTGATTTATCCATTTTCTTTCTAAGGAGTGTTTATACTATGAAATTATTTGATCTTACTGGAAAAACAGCGTTGGTTACAGGTTCGGCAGGCGGTCTAGGGCAAGGTATCGCGGTAGCACTCGCGGAAGCGGGCGCCGATATCGTAAGCGCTTCTCTAGGCTCAAGCCAGGAAACGGTGGACCGGGTCACGGCGTTTGGCCGCAAAGCATCCTCCATTGAAGTCGATCTCAGCGACCACGGCCAGCTTCAGGCGACTTTTGACGAGGCGCTTAAGCTGACGGGACATATCGACATCCTGGTCAACAACGCGGGCATCATCCGACGCACGCCGGCCAAAGACCACAGCGAAAAAGACTGGTTCGACGTGATCGACATCAACCTGAACACCGTCTTCCTGCTGTCGCAAATCGCCGGCAGACATATGATCGAGCGCGGCAGCGGCAAGATCATCAACATCTGCTCGATGTTGTCCTTCCAGGGCGGAATCAACGTCCCGGGCTACACGGCATCGAAACACGGGGTAGCCGGATTGACCAAAGCTTTCGCCAACGAATGGGCGGCAAGCGGCATCCAGGTCAACGCGATCGCCCCGGGCTACATGGCGACGGACAACACCGCACCGATCCGCGCCGACGAGAACAGAACCGCGTCGATTACGGACCGCATTCCGGCGGCGCGTTGGGGAACCCCGGACGACGTCAAAGGCCCCGCCGTCTTCCTGGCCTCCGCGGCAGCGGATTATTTGAACGGCCACATCCTTTGCGTGGACGGCGGCTGGATGGCAAGATAATAGGAATAATGAAGCCCGCTCGGAGTTGCCCTCCGGGCGGGCTTCTTTGTCGCCGAACACTTTCCTACTTGCCTACTTGCCTGCTGCTCATCCTTAGCCAAAATTAACTGGAAATTGTTGTAGTTATTTTTAATTGATTGCACATACCCAAGCAAATTAACTGGAAAACCTCCTGTTAATTATACCGAATTGGTGCAACAAGGCGGTAAACATGCAAAAATAACTGGAGGATTTCCAGCTATTTTTGCCAAAAAGTTCATTTGCAATTATTAACTGGAGGAAATCCAGTTAATCGCATTTTTATTATCCGTTCCAGGCATATCAACCTGAGCAGAAACATCCAGAGTATTAACGCTCTACATGGCCTTTTCCGTTCAACAATCGCTCGATTTCCGCCGCGCTCGGCAGACCTTCCCAGTCCCCTACCGCTTGGATGACTTGGGAACCGATCAGGTTGCCCAGCCGTACCGACTCTTCCAGGCTGTAGTTTCGCACCACCCCCGCCAGGAATCCGCCGCAAAATCCGTCACCCGCGCCGACGGTGTCGATGACATGCTCCGCCTTGAAATAAGGCACCGGGGTCAGCTTGCCCTTTTCGTAGAGATAAGTCTCGTCATCTCCGCCTTTAATCACGCTTACGCCCGGCAGTTCGTCCATCTTGGCGAGGATCGCCTCCAGCGATTCGGTCTCGTACAGCAGCTTCAGTTCATCGAGTCCCGGCAGGAAGTAGTCCGCTTTGGCCGCCAGCGGCAGCAGCACCTTGCGCGCCTCGTCCACGCTCCACAGCTTCAGCCGCAGGTTGGGGTCGAAGCTGACTTTAACGCCGTGGCGCCGGGCCATATCCATCGCCGCCGACACTGTTTCCGCGCAGGAAGCGCTTAAAGCCGGGGTAATGCCGGTCACATGCAAAATTTTGGCGCCGGCGATGTACGCTTCGTCCAGATGCTCCGGAGTCATAAAGCTTGCCGCGGACAGCTTCCGGTAATAATGGACGGAGCTTTTGCCGGCGGCATTTTCCCGGATCATGAGGCCTGTCGGTGCTTCATCGGTCAGCTGGGCGCGGGAGATGTCCACGCCTTCTCCCCGGATCGCCTTGACGATCCGGTGTCCGAAGGGATCGTCCCCCAGCCGTCCGCACCAGCCGGATTTCACCCCAAGCCGCGCCAGTCCGATCGCCACATTGCTCTCGGCCCCGCCGAACGAAGGTTCCAGCGACCGGGCATATTCCAGTCCTTTTCCCCCTTCGGCAATCAAAAGCGCCATGCTTTCCCCGAAGGTCACCACTTCGGGAGCGGCCTGTCCGTTATGTATGAAATCGTTCATTGCTAATCCCCTTCCCATAGGTTCCACAATGTTTTAAAAAAAGCCGGTTAGACGGAGAATTTCTCTGCAAACCGGCTTTGTTTGCTTCATTACACTTCCAAAATGGACGGCATGATGTGAGGCGCTCTTCCTACCTCTTTCATGAAGTGCCTGCGCATCACCCGATGGATCGTGCGAAGCCAGACTGTCCGGTCATAGGCTTCTCTCTCCGCCTGTCTGGCCAGGCTGCGTTTCAACATCGCTTCCGCCCGTCTGAGCAGCGGTCTGGCGTCCTGCATATAAACGAATCCCCGGGTCACGATATCCGGCCCGGCCAATATTTGTCCCGTCTCCCGGTCCAAGGTCAGGACGACGATCACGATGCCTTCCTGCGCCAGCTCCAGGCGCTCCTCCATCAATTCGTCCTCGCGGGCCCGCATTTCGCCGTTGCTGATGAACACTTCTCCCGAAGGAATCGTTCTGCTGCGCTTGGCCCGGTTCCGGTAGAGCGACAAGGTGTCGCCGATCCCGAGCATATATACTTTATCCTCGGCCATCCCGGTTTGCAGGGCGAGGCTCTTGTGGCTTAGCAGCATCCGATATTCCCCGTGGATCGGAATGAAATATTTCGGGCGAATAAAGCTGAGCATTAATTTCAAATCCTCGCGGTTGCCGTGGCCCGAGGTATGGATGGACCCGTAGATCACATTCGCGTCCGCGCGCATGAGCGTATCGATGATCCGGTTGACATTCGGCCCGTTCCCCGGAATTGGGGAAGAGGAGAAAATAACCGTATCCCCGGGATAAATCTGCACCGAGCGATGCGCTCCGGACGCGATCCGGCTGAGCGCCGCATTGGGCTCGCCCTGACTCCCCGTACACACGATGAGGATTTGCCGATCTTCGTAGCGGTCAATATGCTTCACATCGATCAGCATGCCTTCGGGAATACGAATATAACCCAGGTCCTGTCCGATCGCGAATACCTTCTCCATACTCCGGCCGATGACGGCGATTTTCCGGTTGCATGCCATGGCCGCGTCCACGACCTGCTGCAGCCGGTGGACGTTCGACGCGAATGTCGCGAACAGAATTCTCCCGTCGCACTGCCGGATCGATTCCAGAATCGCATCGCCCACATTGCGTTCGGAAGGGGTGAATCCCTCCTTCTCGCTGTTCGTGCTGTCCGCCAGCAGAGCGAGTACGCCCTCGCCGCCCACACTCGCCATTTTCAGCAAATCCGCAGGCCGGTCCTCCGGGGTAAAATCGAATTTAAAGTCGCCCGTGTGCACGACGGCTCCGTAAGGCGTATCCACCACGATGCCGAAAGCATCGGGAATGCTGTGAGTGGTCCGAAAAAAATGCACCGACAGGTGCTGAAAATCGTACCGATCGTTTTCTTCGAACACGTGCAGCTTCGCTTCTCCGAGGATCCGGTATTCCTCCAGCTTGGCGCGCACCAGGCCGATCGTCAGCGGGCCGCCGTATACGGGAACCTGCAGTTGGCGAAGCACGAACGGCAGCGCTCCGATATGATCCTCATGCCCGTGAGTCAGAAACAGGCCTTTGATTTTATGCTGATTCTCAATCAGGTAAGTGATGTCGGGAATAATGTAATCGATGCCGGACAGCTTGGAATCCGGGAATTTCAACCCGGCGTCGATAATAACGATTTCATTCTTGTATTCAATACCGTACATGTTTTTGCCGATTTCGCCGATTCCGCCCAAGGAGTATATCCGTACCGGCGGAGGGGATGATTTCGGGCGCCGATTAGGCTTTGCCGTGTTTACTGGTTTGGTTTTTGCTTCATTCATTATGCGGTTAATCCTCTCTAGAAAAATGCAGACTGATCTACGCTTAATTATACTTAAAACTATACGCAATAACTAATTAAATTTTAGACATTCCGGCCGCCGATCAACCACCCGAATCTTCGCACTTAAAGCCCGGCAAAAAAACAAGGCTGGCAACAGCCAGCCTCATCTCTTTACACAAAGCGCAGCATATACGTTTCGCCCGGCGCCGTCTCGAACGCCGCCCAGCCGCCGTCCGGGCGAAGCTCGTCCTCGCCGTGCGGGCCGGCGACGGAGATCGGTCCGCCGCTGCGGACCCGGCAAGGTCCTCCGAGCGGCGAATAGATCCGGGCCAGCACCGGCTTGCCGTGATTCCAGGTCAGATCGACCTGGAATCCGCCGCGGGCGCGCAGGCCCTTGAATTCGCCCGCCGGCCAAGCCGCCGGCAGGGCGGGGAGAAAATGCAGTCCCCCCTCATGGGACTGCAGCAGCATCTCGGCGATGCCGGCCGTCGCGCCGAAATTCCCGTCGATCTGGAACGGCGGATGCGCGTCGAGCAGGTTGGCGTACACGCCGCCGGTCGTGCCGCCTTCGCTCGGGACGAGCCGCAGCAGGTTGGACAGCAGCTTCAGCGAGCGGTCGCCTTCGCCGAAACGGGCCCATAAGCCGACCTTCCAGCCGAGGCTCCAGCCCGTGCCCTCGTCCCCGCGCCGCTCCAGCGACCGGCGCGCCGCCCGGAACAGCTCCGGCGTGCCGCCATCCGTAAGCTGACGGCCCGGGTATACGCCGAACAGATGCGACACATGCCGGTGGTTCACGTCCTCGTCTTCAAAATCCGCCGACCATTCCTGCAATTGGCCGTACCGGCCGATTTGCATCGGCAGCAGCCGGTCACGCGCCCCGGCCAGCTCTCCCCGGAAAGCCTCGTCGATACCGAGCGCTTCAGCCGCTTCGATACAATTCGTGAACAAATCCCAGATGAGCTGGAGATCCATCGTCGAAGCTTGGCTTATGCCCGCAAGAACGCGCTGCCCCCGGGAAGCCGGAGGCTCTTCCTCGCGATCCGGGGCGGAAGCCGGATCGTCTTCGTGAGTAATCCGCGATCCGGACGCCGCGGCATCGCTCCCCTTTTCCGGCACCACAAACCGGTGTTCCGGTGAGGTCGAAGGGGAGGTGATCAACCGGCCGTTCCCGTCCTCGATCAGCCAGTCCAGACAAAACAGTGCCGCTTCCTTCATCAGCGGATACGCCCGATCACGGAGTTCGTTCAAATCTCCGCCGAACCGGTAATGCTCCCACAGGTGCTGACACAGCCAAACCCCGCCCATCGGCCAGAGCGCCCAGAACGGGTCGCCGTGCCCATAGCCGCCCGCCGGGGCGGTCTGGCGCCATAAATCCGTATTGTGATGCGCCGCCCAGCCGCGAGCGCCGTAGTGGACCCGCGCCGTCTTTCGTCCGGACTCCGCCAGTTCGCCGATCATGTCGAGCAGCGGCTCATGGCATTCCGGCAGATTGCATGTCTCGGCCGGCCAATAATTCATTTCCGTGTTGATATTCAGCGTCCAGTTGCTGCTCCAGGGCGGACGCGTATCGTCATTCCAGATTCCCTGCAGATTGGCTGGCTGCGTTCCGGGGCGCGAGCTGGAAATGAGCAGATACCGCCCGTATTGGTACAGCAGCTCCACCAGCGCCGGGTCCGAAGCGCCGTAACCGGCGATCCATTCCTCCGTCGTCAGCCCTTCCGGGGCCAACCGTTCGCCCAAATGAAGCTCCACCCGGTCGAACAGGCGGCGGTAATCCGCGATATGCCGCTCGCGCAGCGCAGCGTAGCCGCTGCCGAGCGCCCGCCGCAGCGCCTCGCCTGCCACCGCGGCCGGGTCGGTGCGTCCGCCTTCCTTGCCCGCTCTCGCTCCTGACGATAGGCTCAAGCCATAACTGGTCGCCGCGCTGAAATACACCGTCGCACAGGTCGCTCCGGAAATATAAATCCCGTCGCCGAGCACCTCGGCGGTCCCGCCCTCCAGCTGCACGGCCGCCCGGCCTTCAAAATTGAGCGCCCCGCCGCCTTCCGCCGCCTCGCCGTAAACGACCGGGCGGTCGGTTTGGAGATAATTCGGATCCACATGCTCCGGGGCGGTTCCTTTAAGAATTAGAAGCCCACCTTCGGCAAATACTCTGCTGCGCAGCGGGCTGTCCATGGAAATACGCAAATTCAGCATTCCTGGCTCGCTGCACTCCAGCCGGAGCACAATGATCCGGTCGGGGTATGAGGCGAACATTTCCCGGCGGTAGGTCACCCCGCCGATCTGATAGCGGACATAGGCAACGCTTCGCTCCAGGTCCAGCCCACGCTCATAGGCCTCCGCATAACTGCCGTGCTCAAACTGCAGCCTTAAATTCCCGAGCGGCAAATAGGCTTGAGCGTACGGACCCAGCATTTCCTTGCCAAGCCGGTCGGCCTCCGCATAACGCTCCCCGGCAAGCAGCCTCCTCATTTCCGGCAGCAGGGCCCCGGCCCGGGGGAGATCGCGTTCTCCCGGCTTGCCGGACCATAGCGTGTCTTCGTTAAGCTGAAGCCGCTCGCATTCCACCCCGCCGAATACCATCGCTCCCAACCGGCCGCCTCCGATCGGCAGCGCTTCATTCCAATTGGCCGCCGGCCTTCGGTAATTCAGCTTCATCATTGTTAAACCCGTTCCAGCAGGCCGCTTTGACCCACCACATCAAGCCAGCGTTTGGCGATCAGATCATGGCCCGCCGCCGTAGGGTGCACCCCGTCCCACAGCCAATAGGCCGGCTCGGCCCGTTTGGCGGCGGCGTCAAAGACATCCTGAAGCGGAACATGGACCGCATCGTACTGCTTGGCCAATTCACGTACAACCGCTTGATAACCCGGAATCAGCCCGGTCCACTTGTCCCATCTCTCCGCAACGGCTCCCGTATTCAAGACGAACGGCTCGCACAGAACAAGCTTGGTCTGAGGCAGCACCTCCCGGGTCTCGTCCAGCAAATGACGGTAAGCCCTTTCAAATCTGTCGGTAACTCCGCTCGGCTCCTCCGATACGATTCTCCAGGCGTCGTTGACCCCGATCAGGATGCTGAGCACATCCGGCTTCAGACTGAATGCGTCTTCATTCCAGCGCGCGTACAGATCGGAAACGCGGTCCCCGCTTACGCCCCGGTTATAGAAACGCGGGTTTTGCTCCGCATATTGGTTGCCGAGCGCGCCCGCAATCATATACGCATAGCTATGGCCCAGCACATGGTTCAGATCGGTCCCGCGATCGCGGTTTCCGTCCGTGATGGAATCCCCTTGAAACAAAATCGTCAGCTTGTCTCTCATCATGATCCTCCTCATGATATTGAATTGTAAATTTACCGGCATTCCGGCGCCTTAACCCGCCCGCCAGCTCAAATCATCTATTGATTATATCAGGAAAATTACTGCAAAAAAGCACCTAAAATTAGACGACTTTTCCGCCACATTTCCGGCGTATATGTATTCTCCGTTGCTTGTATTTTCTCAATGAATGATACGGCACACAATTCGAATTACTCGGCCATGAAAAAGACCCTGCCCATATCCCGGGCAAGGTCTCGTCCGCTTGCTATTTTACCGCTACAAAAAAAAGCCTTTCCGCATCCTCGGTCGCTTCCGCCCACTCGAAATCCGCGTAGCAGGCAACGTCCCGGAAGCCGCAGCGGAGCAGCTCGCTTTTCATCCAATCCGGATCGTAGGCGCGCTGCGTATGGGTTTCCTCAAACCGTCGGTACGCGCCCGGCCCGTTCTCTTCTTCACGGGCGAAAATCGTTAAATGATGCTCTATCTCGTCCCGGGCGTCATCCCGCTCGCAGGTCCAGATATAAGCCACCGACGGCTCGTCCCAGACAAAAGGCTGTTCTTCCTCATACCGCCGCAGGGTGTTCGGATGGTGAACATCGAATAGAAACGTCCCTCCCGGCTTCAAGCCCTCGTAGGTTCTGCGGAACGTAGCGACGATATCTTCTTCCTCCAGCAAATAATTCAGGCAATCGCAGAAAGAAATGACCGAATCGGCCGGCTCGGGCGTTTCCCATTCCGTCATGTCCTGCTGCACCCACCTTACACTGCCGTCTCGGAACAGGCGGACGCCCTGCGACGTCCCTTCCATTTTGCGCCGGGCCACGGCCAGCATATCCGCCGACAGGTCGATTCCGGTCACCTGAAATCCGGCGTTCACGAGCGGAATTGTGATGCTGCCCGTGCCGCAGCCGAGCTCCACGACGGTTTTCGGCATGCCGTGGCGCTCCCAGGCCATTCGGGCAAAGCGAATCCATTCGGGGTAAGGCATATCTTCCATCAGTTCATCATACACGTAGGCAAATTTCCGGTAGGATGCCATCTCGGTAGTCACCGCGCTTTCCGTTTTACACTTTCGTTCCCGCTAGTCTTCTTCGCACTTCCGCCATCGGTATTCGGTTATTCGAATCGAACGATGACGTTTATTCCGGTTTATCGCCGGATTTGTCCTTCAAAGCGGAAGCAAGATAGGTCCAGTTCTCACTCTGGGTGATCTTCCCCTCTTTCATCAGCTTGCCGAGCGCCCGTTTGAACGCCGATTTGCTGATGCCGAACCGCTGTTTGATCAAGTCGGGCGCCGTAGCGTCCGAATAAGGCATGCCGCCGCCCGGGCGGCTCTCCAAGTAAGCGAGAATCCGGTCCGCGTCCTCTTCGCGTCCGATTTCTTTGCGCGGCGCCATCGACAAATTGACGCGCCCGTCCTCGCGGACATGCGCGATCCGGACCTTCACCCGTTCGCCCAACCGCAGCAGCCGGGTGCGCTCCGAGGAATGGATCATGCCGATCGCTCCGAAGCCGAGCACGCCCCCTTCCACGATCACGAACGTCCCCATTTGCAGCGGTTTGTACACGACCGCTTCCATCCACTGATTCTTCCAGCTTTGCGGAGCGTGGAATGTATGCGGGGCAAGCTCCTGCTCCCCGGCCAGCTTGGCCTTCAGGCGACCCTGCTTGTCATGCTCCATAATGACATAGACGCGGTCCCCGACCTGGGGATGTAGTTCCTTCAGCTCCGGCAGCTCCCGGATCGGCAGCAGCAGTTGGCGGCCAAGCCCCATCTCCAGAAAACAGCCGAGGCGCGGATGCACGTCGGCCACTTCCAGCAGGGCCAGCTCGCCAAGCGTTAGAGACGGCTTCTTCATAGTAGCCGCCAACCTGTCCTCCGTGTCATAGAACAGGAACACTTCTACCGTTTCACCGGGCTTAACCTGCCGCGTCAGCTCGGAATAATGAAGCAGCACGTCCTGCGTGCCTCCACTGAGAAAATAACCGTATGGCGATACTTCGCGATCGATAGGCAAGGATACAATCGTTCCCGCGACCAGGCTCATACGTTCTCCACAACTTTGGCGTCCGACCACAGCCGCTCGATATTGTAATACTCCCGCTCATCCCGGTGGAACACATGCACCACGACATCGCCGAGATCAAGCAGCACCCAGCGGGCGGAGTTCAAACCTTCGATCCCGCGGATCGGCGCGCCCGCTTCCTGGGCGCGTTTGCGCACCTCTCCCACGATCGCCTGCACCTGCGTGTCCGAGTTCCCGTGACAGATCACAAAATAATCGGCGATCAGGGAAATTCCTTTTAGATCGAGCGCCACGAGATTCATCGCTTTCTTGTCTTCCGCGGCTGCCACCGCGATACTGAGCAATTCCTTTGGTGAAACCGGCATTCATTCAGCCTCCTATATTAGTGGATATGGTGATTTAACGAAAACTTCAAAGCTTCAAAAACCTTAAACGTGCAAACCCTTCGTCTCTCTGATCAAATCGTTGCGGGCCAGCACGGTAAGCGGGAAAATCGTCTTCCGCTTCTCCAGCAGAAACGATATCGTCGAATCGAAACCGGCGATCAGCGCTTCTTCAAGGCTAAGCTTGGCCAGTTCGCGAATCTTCTCGACGCCGGGGAAGTCTCTGCCCGGCTCGATATAGTCGGCCAGACAGACGATCTTGTCCAGCTTCGTCATGCCGACGCGGCCCGAAGTATGATAGCGGATGGCGTCCAGCACCTCGGGATCGGCGATTCCGTAATCGCGCTCGGAGATGAACGCGCCGACCTCCGCATGCAGCATCTGCTTGTCGTACTCCAACAGCTCGGGGTTCAGCCCGTTGTCGCGGATTACCGCTTCCTGCCGCTCCACGGGCCAAAACTTGGCCAAATCATGCAGCAGCGCGGCCAAATCCGCTTTTACCGGATCCGCCCCGAAGCGCTCGGCCAAAATAACCGCCGATTCCATAACGCCTTCGACATGCTTCCAGCGTTTGGCCGGCATTTGGCCGGAGACGATTTCGATCAATTGCTCACGGCTGTATTCCATACAATCCGCTCCTCACAATATATTCATACACCGATTCGGTTACCATGTACCGTACCGACAAGCCGCGCGAAATCCGCTTGCGGATCAGGCTCGACGAGATATCGACGAGCGGCATGTCGGCGAGAAGCACCGCGTCCTGAATATACGGCGGCAGCGTATCCAGCTCCAGAAAACTTCCGGGCCGCTGCAGCCCGATAAAGCTGATCATGCCCGTCAATTCCTCGATCCCTTCCCATTTCGGTAAGTAGTTCACCATATCGGCTCCGATAATAAAGTAAAGCTCCAATTCGGGGTAAAGGGCCCGAAGCTCCTTGATCGTGTCTACCGTATAAGATACCCCGCCGCGGCGCAACTCGATATCCAGCGGTTTAAACGCGGGGTGGCTTGCGGTCGCGGCCGCGACCATGCCAAGCCGCTGCTCCCCGCTGACACCGGCTTGGTGCTTGTGGGGAGGAATATGCGAAGGCATGAACCAAACCTCCTCCAGGTCGTATTGCTCCCTTGCCGCCTCCGCGGCGAGCAAATGACCCAGATGGATCGGATCAAAAGCGCCTCCCATAATGCCGACTTTCTTCATGTCCAGTTCCTCCTGCCCGACCTGAGTAAATCTTAAGGAAGCTCGATCTGTTTATATTCGCGTGATTCCTTATATAAAACAATTGTTCTGCCGATCAACTGAACCAGTTCGGCGCCCGCCCCGGCAGCCAGCTCTTCGGCGATTTCCCGCGGATCGTCCAGATTGTTGTTCAGCACGGACACCTTGATCAGCTCGCGGCGTTCCAGCGCTTCGGAAATATGCCGGATGATCTGGTCGTTCGTGCCTCCTTTGCCAACCTGAAAAATCGGCTGAAGATGATGAGCGAGACTCCGTAAATAGCGTTTTTGTTTTCCCGTAAGCATGCAGTTCAAAACTCCTCTAAATTATTAAATTGTTGAATTAAAAGCGACGGTTCTCGTAACGTCAACACGCTACAAATTAACAGGAAAATATACAGTTAATTTAGTGCTTTTCGCCCGTTTTAATCGATTACCCGGAAAACCTCCAGTTAATCACCCTGTTCAACTAAGAAACGGGAGATAAAAAGGAAATTAGATGGAGGTTTTCCCGTTATATTAGATCATCCTTATCACCGGGAGCAAATTAACTGTATCATTTGCAGTTAGTTTCTCGGCACTAACCTAGACTGTCGAGCACGGCCTCCCGCATCGCGTCGATCGGGGCCGGGCGACCTGTCCAGTATTCGAAGGCGTAGCCCCCCTGGTAGACGAACATGCCGAGACCGTTGTGAATTGTGCAGCCCTTCCGCTCCGCTTGAAGCAGCAGCTCCGTTCGCAGCGGATTATAAATCAGATCGCTGACGACGATGCCGGAAGGCAGCAGGCCGGGGTCCAGCGGCGTCCGCCCGGGGACCGGGTACATCCCGACAGAGGTCGTATTGATCACAATATCGACCTCCGGCAGCACGCCCGCGGCTTCTTCCATGCCGCAGCCGTAAAGCGAGCCGAGCTGGCTCCATTCCCGGGCGAGCTCCCGCGCTTTCTCCGCCGTGCGGTTCGCCACCGTAACGCGGGCGGGATTCTCCCGGAGCAAGGCGTGGACAATGCCGCGCGCCGCCCCTCCGGAGCCGAGCACGAGCACCCGCTTCCCGCCGAGATCCGGGACCGCTTCCCGCTTTAACGAACGGATATAGCCGATGCCATCCGTATTATATCCTTTAAGAACGCCGTCGTCATTGACAATAGTGTTGACGGCCCCGATCGCGCGGGCGCCCTCGTCGATCTCGTCGAGGTAACTCATCACCTCGACCTTATGCGGAACCGTGACGTTGACGCCCCGGAATCCGAGCGCCCGCACGCCCTCCACCGCTTCCCGCAGGGAGCCGGCGCGCACATGGAGCGGAACGTATATGCCCGCGATCCCGGAAGCATCAAGCGCCGCCCGGTGCATCGCCGGAGATTTGGACTGGATGATCGGATCCCCCATCACGCCGAGCAAGAGCGGCAACGCGTCTCCCTCCCGCTCTTTCTCTATGATACTCATAGTTCTCCCCCTTTGATCTCATCCGTAAACGAATCGGGAAGTCCAAAATAGGACTATATCAGCGAAGGCCGAACCAACACCTTGATTCCTTTCGGCACGTGTACGGCGAGAACGGCCCCCGAATCATTGTTCACCTTGATCCAGCCGAGCCCGGAAATAAACAGGTCGGACCGGCTCCCCTTGGCGATCCGGAATTCATGCCGCGTCCATTCCGGGAGCTTCTCCAGGCTTTCCCGGCTCGGCGGAGCCAGCAATTCGCCAGCATGATCCCTGAACAGCTCGTCGGCCCGCTCCAGCTTGGTCCGGTGCAGAGGCACGCGACCGCTCGCGAAGCAGGTGAACGATTGACGCTCTCCCTGGATAAAGTCAAACCGCCCGAACCCGCCGAAAAACAGAGTCTGCCCTTCATTAAGCTGGTAAACCGCCGGTTTCAGCGGCTTGTCGGGCAGAATGACCCCCAGATCCTGCGGGCTGACGAGCTCGCTGTACCGTGACGGATACATAATCCCCGGCGTATCGATAATCTCCCGTCCGTCGTCCAGCGGGATATGCACCATGTCCAGCGTGGTCCCCGGATACCGCGATACCGTCAGCTCCTGGTCCAGATCGCTGTAATCCCGGATCAGCCGGTTAATGAGCGTCGATTTGCCGACGTTCGTCGCCCCGACCACGTATACGTCCCGATCGCCCCGGTACTCGGCCAGCGCTTCCAACAGGCGGTCGAAGCCGCTGCTCTGCTTGGCGCTGCACAGTACCACGTCAACGACTTTCAGGCCGAGCTCTTTCGCTTCTTTTTGCACCCAGTTGCGCACCTTGTTCCAATTGGTCACTTTCGGAAGCAGGTCGATTTTGTTGACCGCGAGCAGCACCGGATTGTTGCCGATGAAACGCTGCAGCCCGGAAATCACGCTGCCGTGGAAGTCGAAAATATCGACGATATGGATGACGAGCGCATCCTTCCCGCCGATTTGTCCGAGCAGCCGCAGGAATTCGTCCTGTTCCACCGTCACCGACGAAGATTCATTGTAATTTTTGATGCGGAAGCAGCGCTGGCAAATCACCGGCTCCCGTTCCAACGCCTGCAGCGGAATGTATCCCGGTTTGTTCTGTTCTTCGCTCTGCAGTCTGATTCCGCAGCCGCTGCAGCGGATTTCGTTCTCTTCGCTCCGCTTGTCCATCATTTCTGTTTGTCCTCCTCAAGCCATAATCCCGTTTTGCCCAGCCGATGCTTCACGAACCGCTCCAGCCGGCGGTTGATCCGGGTGCCGAAGCCTTCGTCCCCGATCGACACCGGAAGCACCAACACCGTAAACAATCCTTGCCGGTTGCCTCCCAAAATATCGGTCATCAGCTGGTCGCCGACCACGATCGTCTCTTCCGGGGGCAGCCCCATCATCTCCATGCCTTTGCGGAACGGAGCCCCGGCCGGTTTGCCCGCCTTATGCACGAACTCAATATTTAAAGGGGTCGCGAACACCGACACCCTGTCCAAATTGTTGTTGGATACGATCACAAGTTTAAATCCGGCTTTCTTGACCCGCTCGAACCACTCCACCAGTTCCGGCGTGGCAAGCGGAGCCTTGGCGCCGACCAGCGTGTTGTCCAGATCGGTGATAATACCCCTGAATCCTTGTGCGTACAGTTGCTCCAGATCGATATCAAATACACTGTTCACACGCAGTTTCGGCAAAAATCTTTCAAACAAATACGTTCACCTCGTTTTCATACGACAAACTATACCATATTCTATCCCCGAGTTCCTTATATTTATATATTAAAAAGGAAAATGTCCCCGGTGCAACCACCGGGGATAAGTCATGACAATTATATCAGATACGCCCCGCAAACCGCCATTTTGTCCGCTTGCGGGTTTGCAAATTCAGCTTGCGGGTAAGCTCCCGGACGATTCGCCACTGACTTTCGGAAAAGGCCTGCGGGCTGTAGCTCGCCCGTTCGATTTCCCGCAGCAAGCCGTCCAGCGCCGCCTGAAGCTCAGGCTTCTCCAGCTTCCAGCGCGCGAAGGCTTCCCTTAGCGTCTCATCGCCGCTGCGGGAGTAGCCCCTGTGGCGCAGCCGGCGGAGTAGCCGCTGCGTCTCCAGTACGGCCTTCTCGCTCAGCGTCAAAGGCCGGCCCAGACGCAGCCGATAAAACCCGTAGTAGAGCGCGGAACGCAGCCGGTATACGGCCCAGGCCGCAAGGATCGCAAGCGCGCTAAAGGAAATGATCCGCAACGCCTTCGGGCTGATCCAATCCAGCAGCCCGGCATCTTCGGCCGCAGCCCCCCCGCCGGACTGCGTCAGGTCGACGGAAGTCACGATGCTGCCGTCCTCCTGCTCATACATCACCGGCGCGTCAAAGCCGGGAGTCGCCTCGAACGGAATCCAGCCGTAATCGCCGAAATACAGCTCCGCCCACGAATGGGCGTCCGCGTTGTTGACCCGGTAAGCCGTGTCCATTTCTCCAAAACGCTGCATATTTTCGTAATTCGGCTGGGTTCCCGGCGCGTAGCCTTTTACCCACCGCGCCGGAACGCCGAGTGAGCGGGCCATCATCACCATCGATGTCGAGAAGTAATCGCAATAGCCTTGTTTGATTTCGAAGAGGAAGCCGTCCACGAAATCCTCGCTCTCTTTCCGCGACAAGTCCGGCTTATTGGTGTATTCGAAATTTTGCCGGAGATAGGCTTGGAGCAATTCCATTTTCGCATACGGGGTGTCTCCCTCGGCGGTTACCTGCCGGGCCAGCTCGGACACACGTTCCGGAAAATTGCGCGGAATTTGCAAATACTCGTTGGTTTCGGCACCCGCATACAATTCGTCGAAGCTCGCCGCCCGCACTTCTTCAAGCGGAATGAGCGGGATATTCGCCACGACCTTGTATTTTTGCGGATATAAGCGCCTATCCGGTTCGTAACTGCTCGACGCCAGCTCCATAACGGGACTCCAGTGCAGCTCGGCTTCCTTCGGCGCCCACATCATCGTTGCGCTGTTCTCGAAATCCTCATCGAGGATTTCCGCGCCGCCGATGGAATAGCCGCCGAACAGCACGGGATATACTTCCTCATTCTGCATCGTGATCGTTTGCTCGACCCGCATCGTTTCCAGCTTGCCCGGGTCCGGGGTATCCTCCGGCATGAGCACTTCCCCGGTGGAAGGTCCCTCGTAGATATCATATTGGCGGCCTTCCTCTTCCCCGTCGGACCAGCCCTTGCCGGAATAATTCCGTCGCGTTTCCCCGCGCCAGTAGGATCTTACGCTCGTATCGACCGTCATGACCAGGCCGTAGCTGAACTCAAAGCCGCCGCCCAGCTCGGTGTCGTCCCGGCTGTAGCCGGAGATGACTTCGTCCTGAGCCAGGAAGGTGACGGTCCCGCCCACCGAGGCGGCCGCGGGAACCACGCCCCCGCCGCTGCCGCCGGTGCGGTTTTTCCAGGCGGTATAAGGATCGGTCAATACCGGTGATACCGTCGGCATATTGACGCCCAGAAGCAGCACGCAGGCAAAGATGGCGAGAATGTTGGCGCCTATTTTAAGCGGCTGCCTCCATAGCCTGTTCCAGCCGTGCGGGTATTTGAGCTGAAACACCCGGAAATGAAGGCTGACGAGCCAGCCGAGCCCCGCAAAGACCGTCCAGGCGACATTTTGCCATAAATAATAAGGAGTGAAGGAATCCAGAATCGCAAACGCCACCAGGTCAGCGGCCAAAAACAGCAGAACCCTTTTCTTCGAGGTCAATAACTCCAGCGCTATTTCGAATAGCGCCCATGTGCTCAGTGAAAACCATATATACGGCGTAAAATGTTGGGCCATTCCCTGCAATTGATCCGGAAAGAAACGACCTTCGGGGACATATACCCCATAGCCGACCAGAACGATCCGCCAAACGAATAGCACGATTACCGCTTTGAGCAGCCAGCGCCAAACGGCCCGCAGCGGAAGCATTTCGACGGCGGCCACCGTCAGCAATGTCGCGGATGTGATCGAGGTTGTCTGTTTGAGCCATATCGGTTCGGTGAAATCGATCCATTGCAAGGCGATCACCACGAGCCAAAAAACCGAAAAGATCCGGTACCACGAAAAGAGCCCGCGTTCCGGCGACCGTTTCATCATGATTTGCCACCTCCCAGCTTAACCGGAAGATCCTGCAGCGAGGAAACCGCGATTCCCTTCATTCCGCGTTCTTTCAGAGCCGCAATCCAGCCGTCCCCCCGGCCTTCCTTCTCCCCGGAGGCACCGATGCGAATATGGTAAGGCGCCATACGGTGCGATTTGCCCCACCGCATGATTTCCAGCAATTTATCATCGCGCAGCGGGCTGATCAGGATAAAAAATGCGCCGGGAGTGAAATATTCCCGCCCCGACTCCAGCTTGTTCATGTACGAGCCGTATCCGTCCGCATGGACATCGACCAGATGATGCAGCATCCGCTGCCGCTCCAAATATCCTTCCGCCGGGGCGAATCCGCAAAATGTTTTGCCGAGGGTACACAGCCCCATACTGATCCTCTCTCTCGCCCCGTACTCCAATAACGAGGCGGCGGTCGATACGGCCAGTTCGAACTGGGACGGCTGCAAGTAGCTGATCGTGTGCGCATCGAGCACAAGGATCGTCTTCGGCAGCGATTCATGCTCGAACTCCTTTGATTTCCAGGATCCCGTCTTCGCGGTGGCATTCCAATGAATCCGGGATATCCGGTCGCCGTACATATAATCGCGTACACCGTTGATTTGGGTCGTTTCGCGGCGCGACATGGCGATCGCGGTTTCGGGGCCGGCAAGTCGCGAATTGCGGCTCTGTAATTGCCAATGGGGGATGAATACCGTCCGGGGCAAAACGCGGAATTCGCCTCCTGTTTCAAAAACGCCCTTATGCTTCATCAACCCGAAGATATCTTCCGAATAGCACTCCGTCCCGGCAAACATATATCTTCCCCGCTCCAGCGGCGGCGTCTGATACGCGATATGGCTCGCTTTGCCGAATCGGGGAACCACGCTATCCTCGAAAGCCCAGGACTCCCCGTTATGCCTTTTCAACTGCTCCTTGACAATGATGTAAGGGAGCGGCATAAATTTCGGAAGCTGTACCTCGAGCCTGACCTTAATCTGTTCACCGGCTTTGAGCCATCCTCCGTGGTCCTTGTCCTGGGTTAAGGTTCTCGTTCCTTTGATCCGCCGGATTCCGCCCAGGCCGCCTACAAGCCAGTATATAGCCAGTACCGACACCATCGTAAACAGCATCAGCGAGGTTTTACCGCCTTGAAACAAGACGTAAAGCAAACACAACAGCCACAGTAAAGCGACTTTCCAGAAACGGGAGGAGGACAACCCCGACTTACAGGCGTCAATTACCGTCCGCATCGGTTACCGCCCCGCGGAGATCGGCACTTGCACCTGCCGTAAGATTTGTTCCAGCACCCGCTGCGAATTCAAGCTGTCCAGCCGGGATTCGGGGCGCAGCAACATCCGGTGTCCCAGCACATATGGCGCGAGAATCTTCAAATCGTCGGGAAGGACGTAATCCCGTTCGTGCAGAAAAGCAAACGCTTTCGCCGCGGCTAAAAATGCAAGCGAAGCCCGGGGCGAAGCGCCGAGAAGCACCGCTTCATGATTCCGTGTGCGCCGAACGATTTCCAGGAGGTAATCGGTCAGCGATTCGCTGATATGCACCTCGCGGATTTCGCGTTGGACGGCGGCGATCTGCTCCGCGTTCGTCACCGGCTTCAACTGGTCCACAGGCTGGCCCAGGCTATGGCTGTGCAGCATATTTTTTTCGGTCAGGGCATCGGGGTAGCCCATGCCGAGCTTAAGCATGAACCGGTCAAGCTGCGCTTCGGGCAGCATATATGTGCCCTCGAAATCGATCGGGTTCTGCGTGGCGCAGAGCATAAACGGATGCGGCAGCGCATAAGTCGCTCCGTCTACCGTCACGCTGCGCTCCTCCATCACCTCAAGCAGCGCCGATTGGGTCTTGGTCGTGGCCCGGTTGATCTCGTCGGCCAGCAAAATATTGCTCATGACCGGTCCCGGCCGGAACACGAAACGCTCCTCATGCGGATGGAATACCGAAACCCCGGTGATATCGCTGGGCAAAAGATCGGGATTGCATTGAATGCGCCGGTACTCGCCGTCGATCGATTTCGCCAGCGCCTTGATGAGCTGGGTCTTTCCCGTTCCCGGAACATCCTCGATCAGCACATGTCCGCCGGCAAGGAGAGCAGTAAGGAGCAGGTCGATTTCAAACGATTTGCCTAAGATGCATGATTCCAAATTGTCTTTAACGGCGGTTAATATTGCAATGGACTGCTGATTAGCGGGCACGTATTTTCCCTCCAGACATTTGATCATCCTGTACTCGGTCTTGATAATAATGTGTATTTCTTCCTATTGTACATGATGTTAGTCCGAGAAGTACACTCGATCCTTTTTGGAAAGAGGTTGAAGTTTTTCTGCCACCGGCCGTTTAAAAAGCAAAGCAAAAAACCTTCAGCTTGTCGGCTGAAGGCTCCATTGCATAACGGTATGTGTACTGTTTCGGCATTAATTGCCGGATCATCCTTTCGGACGCACCACGAGCGCGGCGAGAAAGGAGAAAATGATCGCCGCGGAAATCCCCGCGCTGGTCACATCAAAGATCCCGGTGATCACCCCGATCCAGCCGTCCCGCTGAAGCTCGGTCAGCGCACCGTGCACCAGCGAATTCCCGAAGCTCGTAATCGGCACCGACGCCCCGGCCCCGGCGAATTTGACCAGCGGATCGTACCATCCGAACGCATCCATCACCGCGCCGATGACAACCAGTGTGCTCATCGTATGCGCGGGAGTGAGTTTGAACACATCGAACATGATTTGCCCGACTACGCAAAACAAGCCGCCAATGACAAACGCCCATAGAAATATCATGCTTTGGCTTCCTCGCTTTCCAGAGCCACCGCATGCGCGATGCACGGAATGCTCTCGCCCTGCTGATAGGACAGCGGGGACAACAGCGCTCCCGTCGCAACGACCAGCACCCGGTTCAGCTCACCTTTTTTGATTTTTTTCAAAATATGCCCGTAAGTGACGACCGCCGAGCATCCGCATCCGCTGCCTCCAGCCATGGCAAAAGGCTGCTTGTCCCGGTCGTAAATCATCAGCCCGCAATCGTTGAGCACCGTCTCGCTCATGGTTACGCCCGCCCGGTTCAAAAGGTCCAGCACAATGGAATGACCGACCGAGGCCAAATCTCCGGTGACGATCAGGTCGTAATCCTCCGGAACCCTGCCCGTGTCGCGAAAATGGGCAACGATCGTATCAGCCGCGGCCGGCGCCATCGCAGCGCCCATATTGAACGGATCCTTGACCCCGAGATCCTGGATCCGGCCGATCGTCGCATGGGTGACGCGCGGGCCGCCCGCCCGGGAGGATACCACCGCCGTGCCGGAGCCGGTGATGGTATACTGCGCCGTCAGGGGCTTTTGCGCCCCGTATTCCGTCGGATAGCGGAACTGCTTCTCCACGGTGCAGTTGTGGCTGGCCGTTCCGGCCAGCGCATAATCCGCTCCGCCGGCATCTACGATCAGGGCGGCCAGAGCCAGGCTCTCCATCGAGGTGGAGCAGGCCCCGAACACGCCCAGGTAGGGGGCGCCGATTCTCCGGGCGGCAAAGGTCGAGCTGATGATCTGGTTCATCAGATCTCCGCCGATAAAAAATTGCAGGTCCGCCCGGGATATCCCCGCATGCGTCAGCGCCAGGGCCGAAGCGTGTTCCATCAGTTTGCGCTCCGCTTTTTCCCAGGTCTTCTCGTCGATCTCCAGGTTGTCGTATACGAAATCGAAATCGCCCGCCAGCGGGCCTTGTCCCTCTTCGGGACCGACGACGGCGGAGGCGCCGATGATGGCCGGCTTCGACTCGAATACCCAGGTTTGCGAGCCGGTCAGCCTCATTAATGCACGCCTCCCAAACCGAAGATGACGTGCACCAGGCCGACTACGAAGGCCGCGACGACGCCGAACACGATGACGGAGCCCGCCAGCTTGAACATATTGGCGCCTACGCCGAGCACAAGGCCTTCCGCCTTCGATTCCAGCGCCGATGAACACATGGAATTCGCGAACCCGGTTACCGGCACCGCCGATCCGGCTCCCGCCCACTGCGCGATTTTATCGTAAACGCCGAACGAAGTGAGGATAACGGAGATGATGATCAGCACGGCCACCGTCGGACTGCTCGCCTCTTTTGACGTCATCCCGGCATAGGACATAAACAGTTGCTGTATGCATTGTCCGATCAGGCAGATCAGGCCTCCCGAGAGAAACGCCTTTAGGCAATTCACAAAAATGTTCGGCTTCGGTTTATGCTTATCGGCAATTTCCTTATAATCCTTTTCGGTCAGCGAAACGGAATTCAACCTCAACCGGGCGCCGGATTTCGTTTTGGTTGGCATACCGCCATTCCCCCTTCTAAACTTGTAAAACCGCAGCTTATAAGCCGGGTTCTTCCTTACGCTGTGTATTCATTATTTGTCAATCGCCCGCTTGTTATGTTTGGTAAATGATCCATCTCCCTTGGACCCGGGCCCGCAACAAAAAAGCAGCGTTTTCCTCTTTGGAAAACGCTGCCGCTCTAAAACGCTTGTCGCCGTTTTAAGATGTTATAGATATTCAAGGATGATGACCAACAGGATAAACAACACCAGGATCAACAGCCAGTCCTTGGAAAATCGTTCCATCATGACTTGCCCCCCTGCCTCCCCGCATTAACGTCACTCGAATGTACCTTGATGCATTATATGAGTCGTTCCAGCCACGGTGCTAAATCAAATGTGGATTTTGCATCATCATTTCGAACATGGACATTCCGTCCGCGCTGGTACATACTATAAAATGACGGAAGGAGAGAACGATGAAATGAACGACAAAACGATGGAATTGTTTAAGCATTTGACCGAGTTTCCGGCCGCTCCCGGCTTTGAGCGCGAGCTTCGGGCTTGGTTTAAGCAACAAATTTCGCCTTTTACGGATGAATTCGTGCAGGACCGCCTGGGCAGCTTGTTCGGCGTCCTGCGCGGCGACGAACAAGGCCCGCGGGTCATGGTCGCCGGCCATTTTGACGAGGTCGGCTTCATTACGACGGGCATAACCGATTACGGAATGGTCCGCTTCCAGCCGATCGGCGGCTGGTGGAGCCAGGCCGTATTGGCGCAGCGCCTGCAGATCATTACGCCGCAAGGCCGGATCGTCGGCGTCGTCGGCTCGACCCCGACGCATCTCCTGGACGAGGCTCAGCGCAGCAAGCCGGTCGATATCAAAACGATGTATCTGGATATCGGGGCGGACAGCCGTGAGCAGGCTGAAGCCGCGGGGATCAGACCTGGGCAGCAGATCGTCCCGATCTGCGAGTTTACGCCGCTCGTCAATCCGAAGAAAATTATGGCCAAAGCTTGGGACAACCGCTACGGCGTCGGTCTTGCCATCGAGCTGCTGGAAGCTCTGCACGGCGAGAAGCTGCCGAATACGCTGTACTGCGGCGCGACCGTTCAGGAAGAGCTCGGCCTCCGCGGCGCGCGGACGGCGGCGAATCTGATCCAGCCCGATATTTTCTTCGGCCTCGACGCCAGCGCCGCGAACGACACGACCGGCGACAAGCAGGCTTTCGGCCAGTTGGGACAAGGGGCCCTGCTGCGCATTTATGATCCGACCATGCTGACCCACCGCGGGCTGCTGGAATATATTCAGGACACGGCCGATACGCACAAGATCAAGTATCAATATTTCGTGTCCCCCGGCGGTACGGATGCCGGACAAGTGCATTTAAGCGGGATCGGGGTTCCTTCCTCGGTCATCGGAATTTGCTCCCGCTATATCCATACCTCGTCCTCGATCATCCATACGGATGATTACGCGGCCGCCAAAGAATTGCTCATCAAGCTGGTTAAAGGTCTTGACCGCACCACGCTGGACACTATATTGGAACGAAGCTGAACGAGCCGGCTTCGTAATGAAAAGGGGCTATTCCTCCAGTTGCGGCTGGAAGAATAGCCCCTATTTCTTCTTATTCTACTTTCCGGTTCGCGGTTACTCCAGCCCAGCATTGCTTCAAAGACTCTTCGGTCCAGCGGATATAATTCGGGTCGGCATAACCCCGGTAAGAGCACTCAATGTATAAAATTAAAGCAAGATATAAATCATAGAGCTCAATCCGCTCCTTTTCCGCTTCGGTGAAGTTCGCCTTCCGGTAGCCTTTACGGAAGGCTGCCATTTCTCCGGCAGACGAACGAAAGTTATATTCCATGAGCGGGTCGCCCCAAAGCGCTCTTTCACAGTCGATTAGAGCGGTGACTCCGGCCCCGTCCACAAATACGTTGCCATCCCATAAGTCCCAATGCACAAGGCTGGGAACGGTTACTTCTTCCAGACTCGCCCTTCGCTCCGCAACCAGGGACAGGATATCTTCATCGCTTGCCGGCAATGTCACCTGGCGATCCCTTGCATCATCCAGCAGGCCCGCAACCATGTCCGCGAACACGTTGGGCCAGCTATCTCCCTGCCGCTCTTCCAGGGCATAATAGCCGAACTTCTCGCCATGAATATCATTTATTTTGCGGCTTAAACGCCCCAATTCTTCTTCAATTTGCCATCGGTCCCCGTCAGGCAGTTGCTGCTTCACTTTATTGTAAGGAATACCTTCGACGTATTCCATGAGAAACCATTCGTTTCCGTTATCCCCGGCCCGATAATAGTAAACTTCGGGCACCGGTATCCCGCCGGCCCCCTTCAGCAGGCGAAGCACTTCCACCTCCGTCCGCATGAGTCCCCGCTCGTAGCCCATCATACCGGCAAATACGGGGGCGACCTTCAACACGGTTTTCATGCCGTCATCCAAGGTAAGGGTATAGGCGGAATTAAACCAGCCGTCCGTCAATTCCTGGGCGGAAACCAACTCCTTCCGTCCGCCGAAGGCCTGATCCACAATCCCCTTTAATTCTTCCTGACTCAAATGTCGCTTGATCGCATTTTCCATCCCGACGTGCCTCCAATACTATAACCGAGTTAAAATAGCAGCCTTTTAGGGCTTATATTCCTCATCATCCGCCGATAATCCTGCCAAATGGCACACCGCTATTTTGCAAGCTGTCTTATAGCAAAAAGGCCGGCCCCCATTAAGGGAGCCGGCGTTGTTTTCGGCCAATCGCGTTTACCGAGCGTTTTCCAAAATGAGAACGCCGCGTCCGGGCACGGTAACCGTTCCCGAAACGGTATCCCCGCTAAGCAATTCTTTCCTGGAATCCGTTCCAATCTCTACAGCGGCAGCGTCGGCATTGTGATTCAGCAGGAAGAGGAACTCCTTCCCGTCCTTCACACGACGCGCCGCTTCCACGCCGGCAGGCGCATCAAGTAGAGGCTTGATGCCCTTTTCCTCGCACAGATTGGCGAGAAAACCTTGCAGGAACGACGGTGCCGGGCTGCTGGCCACGTAGTAGGCGCGGCCGGAACCGAAGTTGTTCACGGTCAGCACCGGCATGCCTTTATAGAAATCGGAGCCGTATTCGGCGAGCACTTCGGCCCCTTCGGAATGGATAAGATCGCAGAGCAAGCCGCATTCAAATTGGCCGTCCAGTTCGCCCCATGCCTGCTTCATGACGATCTGGTTCTTTTGATCCGGGAACAGCGCGTCGATCTCTTCCGCCCAGATGCCGAGCACGGACCGCAATTCTCCGGGATATCCGCCCGTCGTCACGAGATCGTTCTCGTTCACGATGCCGCTGAAGAAGGTCGTGACGAAGGTGCCGCCGGCGGCGACGAATTCCTCCACTTTTTTGGCGAAACCGGGTTTGACCATGTACATGACCGGCGCAATCACAATTTCGTATTTGCCGAAATCCTCTTCCACGGAGATCATAT
Organism: Paenibacillus haidiansis; assembly: GCF_036553665.1. Classification (NCBI taxonomy): domain Bacteria; kingdom Bacillati; phylum Bacillota; class Bacilli; order Caryophanales; family Paenibacillaceae; genus Paenibacillus; species Paenibacillus haidiansis. The sequence continues at coordinate 712,028 of NZ_JAZHPZ010000001.1, forward strand.
CGCTCTCCACATGCATTTGGAACAAGGCATCATAGTATTTATGAACCTCGTCCACATAATTCAGGGCGATCGTCGGGCCGCTGGTCAATTCGGTGGCCCAGCGGTTCTCCCAATCGTAGACGATCCCGATCTTGGCCTCCGTCCGGGCGTCCAGCAGCGTATCGCCCAGCTGCTCCAGTTCCCGGCCGAGCTCGGCGCATTCGCGGAAGACGCGGGTATGCTCATGGCCGACATGCTCGATGACGGCGCCATGGTATTTCTCGCAGGCCCCGATCGAGCGGCGCAGCTGGAAGAACAGCACCGTGTCCGCACCGCGCGCCACCGCCTGGTAGCTCCACAGCCGCATGACGCCCGGGCGCTTAAGGGAGTTGTACGGCTGCCAGTTTTGCTGGCTCGGCGTTTGCTCCATGAGCATGAACGGATCCCCGCCCTTCAGACCGCGCATCAGATCATGCGTCATCGCCGTAAAGCTGACCGGCGTATCGAGCGACGGATAATTGTCCCACGACACGATATCCATATATTTGGCCCACTCGAAATAGTTAAGCTCCGGATAGAAGCCCATCAGGTTGGTCGTTACCGGAATATTCGGCGTATGCTTCTTGATCTCCTCATACTCCAATCTGTAGCACTCCAGCAGGCTGTGGGACATAAATCTGCGATAATCCAGCGAGATCCCCTGGAAATTGGTACGGTTGCCGTTCCATTCTTCGCTCAGTTCGCTTGGCGGGACGATCTCTTCCCAATCGTAGAACGTATGGCCCCAGAACCGGGTATTCCAGGCTTTGTTCAGCGTGTCCAGGCTGCCGTAACGTTCCTTCAGCCAATTGCGGAATCCGGCCGCGCAGTTGTCGCAGTAGCAGTAACCGCCGTATTCATTGGAGATGTGCCAGATCACCAAGCCCGGATGATCCTTATAGCGTTCGGCCAGTTTCCCCGCCATGCGGGCGGAATACTTGCGGTAGGTCGGCGAATTCGGACAGGAATTGTGGCGTCCGCCGAATTTGCGTTTTCTTCCCTGCACGTCGACCCGGGTGACGTCCGGATATTTTCTCGCCATCCAGGCGGGGTGAGCGCCCGTGCTCGTCGCCAGGCAGACGTACACTCCGCTCTTGTAAAGCCGGTCCATCGTCTCGTCCAGTTGGGAGAAATTGTATGTGTCTTCATCCGGCTGATTGAGCGCCCAGGAAAATACGTTGACGGTCGCCACATCGATCCCGGCCAGCTTGAACATCCGCTCGTCCTCTTTCCAAATCTCCGCATCCCATTGCTCGGGGTTATAATCCCCGCCGTACCATATTTTAGGCAGCTTGTCATTGATCACTGCAAATACACATCCTTTAGAAAGTGATATAATTATATTACCATTGTAAATTCGAAAGTAAGTCCGTTGAAATATAATATTATTGATATTGCATATAATAATATGGAACTATAAGGAGGCTCCAAATCTATGCAGATGCCGGCCTACCGCCGCTTTGTCTTCTCCCCTTCGGGAAACCCGCATCTCCCCCTGTTGGTCGAGAGTATCGGATACAATCCGAATCAGGAAAAAGTCTCCCGCCCGGAAGGATATCCTTGCTATCACTGGATTCAAACGGAAACCGGCGAAGGCATGCTGACTTACGGAAACGAATCGGTCCTCCTGGAGGCGCAAACCGGGCTTTTGCTGCCGCCGGGAATGCCCCATGCCTACGAAGCGTCCGACGGCAAGGGCTGGAGCACCTATTACCTGACCTTCGGCGGAGAAGCGGCGAGCCATATTTTATCGGCATTTGCCATTCGCGAGCCGGCCTTTTTCCGCTGGGAGCCGGACTCGCCGCACACCCCGCTGCTCGGAGCCATGCTGGAACGGCTCGATCGCGGCAACGACCCGTTCGGTTTGGAGATCTCTTCCGACACCTATCGCTTCCTCGGGCTTCTGGGCAAATTCGGACAAGCCAGCAGCATATCGGTTACCCGCAATATGGAGAAGCTGGAGCCTTTACTCCGGTGGATGGGAATCCATTACGGCAATCCGGATATCGGGCTGGATACCCTCGCGGAGGTGCTCGGGATATCCGGAAGGCATTTAAGCAAGCTCTTTCGCCTCACCTTCGGCCTTTCTCCCTACGCTTATCTCGTCCAGATGCGTATTCACAAGGCCAAAGAACGCCTGGCCGGGAGCACGGACTCCACCGTGACTAGCATAGCCGAGGAAACGGGATTTCGCGATGCCAGCCACTTTGTCGCCACCTTCCGCAAGCATACCGGCATGACGCCGCAGCAGTTTCGGAAGCTGCATTAAAAAACAAAAAGCTGTCCGAGAGGACGGTAAGAGCCTCTTGGACAGCCTGGACTATTTCGATTGTTTATTTCACTGTGATGACATACGTCTCTCCCGGCTCCGTTTGGAACTGCCCGTTGTCAACCGGCAGAATCGTCCCGTCCGTTTTAGCGATGATGAGCGGCTGCGTATAGCGCACGGTGCACCATCCGCTGTAGGAAGCGGTAATCCGCGCCTCCGTCAGGCGGCCGTCATTCCAAACGGCGCCGACTGTATACCCGCCTCTGGCTCTAAGCCCGTTGACACTCCCCGACGGCCAGGCTTTCGGCAGGGCGGGCAAGAGATCGATCCCGTCCCGGTGGCTTTGCACCAGCATCTCGGCCATCCCGGCAGTTCCGCCGAAATTGCCGTCGATTTGAAACGGCGGATGATCGTCGAACAAATTCGGATAGGTCGAGCGGGACAGAAGCGTGTTCACGAACCGGTACGCGCTCTCTCCCTCTCCCAGCCGCGCATACAGATTGATCAGCCAAGCGCAGCTCCAGCCCGTATGACCGCCGCCGTTGCCGATCCGGCTCGACAACGATTTGCGGGCGGCTTCGGCAAGCTCCGGCGTACCTTCCGGCGTAATTTGATCGCCGGGATACAAACCGTACAGATGCGAGACATGCCGGTGCCCCGGCTCGGCTTCCGCGAAATCTTCCCGCCATTCCTTGAGCCGGCCGTCGGGGCCGATTTCCGGCTTGGCCATCTTCTCCAGCGTTTCCTCAAGAAGGCGGGACCACTCGGAATCGATGCCAAGCACGTCCGCCGCTTGAATGCAATGCTGGAACAATTCCCGGATGAGCGACAAATCCATCGTCGATCCGGCGGATACGCTGCACGGCTCTCCTTCCTCCGTAAGGAATTTATTCTCCGGCGAAGTCGACGGGGCGGTGACCAGTTCGCCGTTCGGAGCCGGGACGAGCCAGTCCAAACAAAACTCCGCCGCTCCCTTCATCAGCGGATAGGCGGTATCCCGCAGGAAGGCTTCATCCGGCGCAAAAGCGTAATGCTCCCAAAGATGACGGCTGAGCCATACCCCGCTCATCGGCCAGAACGCCCAACTCGCATCGCCGTCGCTCGGCGTGGACATCCGCCACAGATCGACGTTATGATGCGCGGTCCAGCCGCGGGCTCCGTAATGAATCCGCGCCGTTCTCGCCCCCGTAACGCTCAAATCCGCGATCAGCCCGAACAGCGGCTCATGACACTCGCTTAAATTGCAAACCTCCGCATGCCAGTAATTCATTTCCGTATTGATGTTTGTCGTATAGTTGCTGTTCCACGGCGGCTGCATATGCGGATTCCAGACGCCCTGCAAATGAGCCGGCTGTGTGCCCGGTCTGGAGCTGGCCATCAGCAAATAACGACCGTATTGGAAGTAAAGTGCTTCCAGTGCCGGGTCGCTTGTTCCTGTTTGATAGAGCTTCAAGCGTTCGTCGGTCGGAAGCGCGATGTTCTCCGTACCGCCCAAATCCAGCTTCATGCGGCCAAACAGGTCCCGATGCTCCTCGATATGGCGCTGCCGCAGCTTATCATATCCAAGACGCGCCGCCTTCTCCAACGCCGCCGTGCACTTCTCGGCCGCCGCAGCGGGCCCGAGCGGCATTCTCTCATGTCCGGCAAAGTCGGTCGCCGCGGCCAGCAGCACGGTTACCGATTTCGCCCCGCTGACGGCGATCCGCCCTTGCTCGATGGCAAGGGTTCCCCCCTCATGCCAAACGGAGATGCGCGTTTCAAACGACAATCCGCGGCCTTCCTCGTAAAGGATCGACTGCGGATGATCGCCGAGGTAATTATCGGCGATATGACTGGGGGCACTGCCCCTCATGATCAAATCGCCCGCATGACCCGTATCGCAAATCTCGTGCTTCAGCGGAGAATCCAAAGAAATAATCAGGTTCAGCTTTGCTTCCGATTCCGATACCATCCGCAGCGCCAATACCTGGTCGGGTACGCTGACAAATACTTCACGGATAAACCTGGTATTTCCCCGGGTATAAACCACACCGGCAATACCGGTTTCCAAATCAAGATCCCGATAGTATTCCGTGGATGCTTCTTCCCCGGCATGCTCTATTTTTAAATTGCCCAGCGGCTGATAGGATTCCGTCCGCCGTCCAAGCATCTTCGCATTCATCAGTTGCTCCGCTTCTTTATATTTCCCGGAAAATATCAGCTCCCGTGACCGCTGCAAATGCCGCAAAGCATCATAGTTTTGCGTATCCCGGGGATAACCGGACCAAAGGGTGTCCTCGTTAAGCGCGATCAATTCGGATTGATCGCCGCCGTACACCATGCCGCCAATCCGCCCGTTTCCGACCGGCAGGGCCTCTTCCCAGCGGGAAGCGGGCAATTTGTACCATAGCTTCCATAACAGATTTTCCTTGTCCTTATCCGTCATCTTCCTGCCTCCATTCCCTGAAGAAATTAACAGAAAAGGCCCGAATCAATACGGGCCTTTTCTTCATTGAACTATTTGTTCATTTCGGCGAAATTATTGAATTTCTTTACCAGTGAACAAGGAAACTCTCGCTTTCACGAGCTCTGTATACTCGGCTTCCATTTTTTCCGCTCCGACTTTATTCAGTTCGGCAATGAAGTCGTCATAAATCTTGTCGAATTGATCCGGTTTTGCCAGAATGGCTTCCGGAATCCGTTTGCGGATGATGTCTTCCGTTTTTTCGTAAATAACGTTGTAATCGCCGTCTGTCGGAACAGGCATGTTGTAAAGCGCGCCCCATTCCTTAGGTTCAAAATCGCTTTCTTGCGGGAACAAATCTTTCCAAGTCGTAGCGCCGTATGCGGCGAGCGATTCTTTCTCGGCGTCGGAATACAATTCTACGATTTGTTCAGGGAAGTTGATCGTATAGTAGTTTCCTGTCGAATCTTTAACGCCGTCACCATAACGGGCGCTGAATGCGGCATACAATCCGGCCGGGTTACCCAAACCTGTTTCTTTGGTAAAGTTGTTAGTGTCGTTCATTCTTCTATCCGTAATTTCGGCAGGAATGACGCGTTGTCCGTTCTCATCAACGGTATAGTGTTTGCCTTCAATACCCCAGTTTCTCAGGATTTGACCTTCATCGGAGGCGAGCCAATCCAGGAACTTGATGGCGCGAACCGGGTCTTCGCAGGCAGTCGTAATGGAGATACCGTATCCGTCGACACCGGCAGGCTGGAAGGTATGGTCAACATATTCATCACTAAGCGTTACAGGGAAGTGTGCGTATGTGTATTCGTTTTTGCCTGCGGATTTCAAGGCGTTCTCGGCATCCATATAGCCCCATTCTTGGTCGATCAAACCAAGTACGCGACCGCTGGCGATTTTCGCCTTGTATTGGTCTTCTTTTTGTACGAAAGCTTCCTTGTCGAGCAAGCCTTCATTGTACATATGGTTCAACCAGCGGAAGTATTCTTTCTCTTCCGGACGTTTGTAATGCAGCTTGGCTTCGTAAGTTTGCGGGTCGACATAGTATTCGCCGTCATCCGGTGCTCCAGTAGCTTGGAATGCCGGGTTGGTAACCGTGATCATGATTCTCCAGTCGTCCGCGCTCAAGGTAAGCGGAATCGTAGGCTGACCGTCCGTAGTCGGATTCTTCGCATAATATTCCTTCAATACGTTTTCATAATCCTGCAATGTCTTAACTTCAGGATAACCGAGTTCTTTCAATACGCGGTGCTGGATCTCGAAACCGCCGGTCGCATCGAAGTATTCGTTGTCGACACCCATATTCGTTACGATCGAGTAGATCGCAGGATCATCGTTGCTGTATTTCAAACGATTCATGTTATCGCCGAAAATCTTCTTGATATTCGGAGCATGTTCTTCAATCAGGTCGGTCAAATCAAGGATAAGTCCGGCATCGACCAATTTGGACAGTTCGCCTTTGGCGAAAATCAGGTCCGGAACATCGCCGCTCGCGGCCATCAAGGCAATTTTGCTTTCGCCGCCGCCGGCGCCTACATCGTATTCGGCTTCAATGGTAACGCCGGTTTTTTCGGTAATCGCTTTACCTACATCGTCCTTCATGCCGTTCCAGTTCGGGCTGGCATCCCCGCCGAAGAAGGTGAAGGTGATAGGGCTTGTATCATCCGCCGCTTGCTCGTTTTGGCTGTTGCCCCCTGTGTTGCCCGTGTTGCCTGCCGCATTGTCTTTACCGGAATTTCCGCAGCCGCCGACGAGCAAAGTGCTTGCCAGCAGAAGAGCAGCAAAGGTCTTTGGACTTTTCCACTTCATTTCTACTTCCCCCTAAGAATAATTATAGTTGAGCTATATTGTATAACAGGCGATTGGCCTGCGTATACCGTCTTGATCGTCCGGTTTGAAAGCCCGATCCAAGCAAGTAAGGGCTTTCATGAGAGTCCTTTTAAAATGGCCTTGCCTGGTATATGGTCCTGCGGGGCTGTCAGCAGCCCCGCGGGATCCTGTTGTAAAGCAATAAGGGTTAAGCCTTAACGGCCCCCAGAGTCATACCGGAAACGAAATATCTTTGCAGGAACGGATATACGATCAGAATCGGGACCGTGACGACAATCGTAATCGCCATCTTGATCGATTCCGGCGATACCTGGGCCATCTGATTGGCCAGGTCGTTCGCGTTGGCCATCCCGGCACCTTGGTTTGTACTGGCCAATACCTTCATCAATTCGTACTGCAATGTCGTGAGATGAGGTTTGTTCCCGTTATACAGATAAGTATCGAACCAGGAGTTCCATTGGCCTACGGCCAGGAACAGCGCAATCGTCGCCAATACCGGTTTACACAGCGGAAGAATGATCTTGTAATAAATTTTGAAATCATTGGCGCCGTCCAGTTTGGCCGATTCCTGCAAGGCGTAAGGCAATCCGTCGATAAAAGAACGGATAATGAATACGTTAAACGCACTTACAATGCCCGGAAGAACATAAATCCAGAATGTCCCGATCAGTTCAAGATGACGCATCAGCATGTAAGTCGGAACCATCCCGCCGGAGACATACATCGTCAACGCCAGGAAGGTGGAGACGAATTTCCGCGATTTGAATTCCGGATGGCTCAGGGTATATGCAAGCATTGATGAGCTGATCAAACCGAGAATGGTGCCGAGCACCGTACGCAGGATCGTAATCTTGAAGCCTTGAATCAGGCCGGTATAGCTGAAGATCGTTTTGTAATTTTCCAATGTGAACTCGCGCGGCCAGATATAAATGCCGCCACGGACGGTATCCGTCGAATCATTGAATGAGATCGCAAGCACGTTCAGGAAAGGATAAAGCGTAACGATCAGAATCACTGTCATGAGAATAACGTTGAAGATATCGAATACCTTCTCGGATTTGGTTGCACTGAATGCTTTTGCTGCCACGTTGTCCCCTCCTCTACATAATGCTTTCTTTCGTCGTTTTCTTCATGATGCCGTTGGCCGTGAGCAGCAGAATGATACTTACGACGGAGGTGAACATACTTATGGCCGTACCATACGAGAAGCGGCTTATATTGATACCGTAATTAAGCGCGTATAGATCCAAAACTTCGGAGTAGTCCGTAACCAGCGAATTGCTGAGCTGGAATTGCTTCTCGAAGCCGATACCGATCAGGTGACCGATCGACATAATCAAGAGTACGGAGATCGTAGTGCGGATACCCGGAAGTGTAATATTCCACATTTGTCTAAAGCGGCCCGCTCCATCGACCCGGGCGGCCTCATAAAGTTCCTTGTCGATCCCGGTGATGGCGGCCAGGTAAATGATCGCGTTCCAACCGGTCTCCTTCCATACATCGGAAACGGTTACAATTCCCCAGAACCATTTCCCTTGAGCCATAAACTGAATCGGCTCGTTAATGATATGAAGCGACATTAGGATTTCGTTTACGATCCCGCCGTCGATCGAGAGCATCTTCGTAATGATCCCCGCGACGACAACCCAGGATACAAAGTGAGGCAAATAAGATACCGTTTGAACGGTCCGTTTAAAAATGCTGCCTTTAAGTTCGTTGAGAAAAATCGCGAAAAAGATCGGTACGATAAACGTGAACACGATACCCAAAATACTCATGGCCAGCGTGTTTCTTAGTACAAGATAAAATCTTTCATCCTGAAACAAGTCCACGAAGTTCTTGAATCCGACCCATTTCTGGTCCGAAAACGATTTGGCTGGCTTGTAGTTCTGGAACGCCATCGTCCAGCCCCACAACGGTAAATAATTGAATACGAACAGCCAAATTACAAATGGCAAGGACATTAGGTATAAGTATTTCTGCCGGACTACGGTTTGCCAGAATCCTTTCTTCCGTTTCTTCGACGGTTCAGGGGTTGCGCTTACATTTCCAGTCCCGGCGCTCGCTGAGAGCGTTTCCATATGTCCAATCCCCCCTTCTCTTCTATAGTTCTATCATAATGTAGAGAAGGGGCGGAAAATACCCGATAGATTTTAAACAAAACCATATAAAAATTAGACATTGACCGGAATCGCAAACCCGATTTCCGTCCCTTTGCCGTATTCGCTGACAATGTTCAAGCCATGCTCCTCGCCATAAGACAGCACAAGACGCTGATGTACATTACGCAGTCCGATCCGGTTATTCGCCGGTTCGTCCGGGCCGGAGATGTTGTTCAGCACTTCGGCAAGCCGCTGCGGTGTCATACCGAGACCGTTGTCGCGAACCTTGATCTCCAGAAGATTCTCTTTTACCAAACGGATTTCGAGACTCACCTCGACCCCGTCCTCCTTATCCTCGACCCCGTGGATCACGGCGTTCTCGACCAGCGGCTGAATGATGAGCGGCAGAATGCGGATATCGACGGCCTGCGGGTCGATGTTCAATTCATAGCGCAACCGGTCTTCATAACGAAATTTCTGAATTTCCAAATATGAATGAACCATTTCGATCTCTTCTTTAAGCGGCGCGTTTTCCCGTCCCACCTCCAAATTTTTGCGCATGAGGCGTCCCAGCAGGCGGACGATATTCGCGATCTCTTTTTCGCCTTTCATAGAAGCATTCATCCGAATGGATTCCAGCGCGTTAAACAGAAAATGGGGATTGATTTGGCTGGCCATCATTTTCAGCTTGATTTCCCGCTGAGCCAACTCCAGCGTATTATTCTGCTCCGTCTTTTCCACGACTTGCTGCATCAGCCGGTTGATGCTCTCCACCATATAGTTGAACTGGCGCGATAACTGGCCTATTTCATCGTTGCCGTCGATCCGCGAAACGACATTCAAATCGCCGAGCGCCAGCCGGTTTAAATGGCGGCTCAGCCGCAGCAGACGGTTGGTCGTAAGAAACGATACGATATAGACGAAAAGCAGGGCAATCAGCAGCACCAGCAAAATAATGCCCAATCCGAACACGCTTACCCGGTTGGCATCCTTCACGATGGATTCCGTGGTAAATACGGACACGATTTTCAATCCGTTGGAGCTCGAGTCGGGAATCAGCTCGTCCACTACCATGTAGGAAGGCTCCCCGTTGATGTCCATCTCGTGTCCCCCGTTACTCAGCTGGTTGAGATCCACGCCAAAATCGAGACTATCCAGCGTTTGTCCGACGAGAGCGGTGTTTTTGGATGCGACCACGTACCCCTGGTCGTCCGCGATCAGTGTTTCAAACTCCTCCTGGCTCACCATCCGGTTCAGTTCAACCTGGTCAAGCGAAACCATGAGGACGCCGCTGGTATTGATTTCGGGAAACAGCATCTTACGAACCAGGCTAAGCTTCTTTACCGGAAACTGGTCATTATCGTCAATATAAATCCAATTGAGCTGTTTCGTTTTCGTCGCCTGTTGGTACCAGTCCGTCGCTTTAATATCTTCATCAATGGGATAAAGCTCCATATTGTTGATCAAGGTCGGGTTATCATAATAAAAGCGCACGCCGGCGATTTCCCTATACACGCGGGTAAACCTTCCAAAACCGTCATAATCCAAATAAGCCTTCGTCAAATCGAATACGCTGTCGTAGCGCGTGGTGACTACTTTCTCCAGATCCTCGTCCAGCAGCAGCGTGTCCGAGACATCGATCGGAATGCGCAGCATGTTGCCGAGCTGAGATTTGATCTTCTCCACATTATTCGTCGTCTGTTCGATCGCCTGCTCCATCGCCTGGTTCCGAAAGTGGTTAACCACGCTGCCGCCTACGATCATTACGGGAATCATGACCACGAGAATATATGAAATGATCAGCTTATGCTTAAGCTTTAAATTGTTCGTTACTTGAATCGCTCTTTTGATCACGACATTGCCTCCCTGACCTTCGGTTACCGTGCAAAAACCTGAATACGCCGTAAAAAGCCGAATATCCCCTATCAAAAATAGGGGATATTCAAGCCGTGCCGATAGCGGCGTACTAGATTAATATTAATTTATTGTTCCGCCGGGGGCAATCTGTTATTTCAGGGAAATTTGCAGCTCCGCCTTGCCGCTGAACGAAGGAACTTCGACCGTTCCTTGCTCCGTCAAGCTGCCGCCTTGAACGGAAGCGACTTCGCCCATGCCGTGCAGCGATACTTTGAATGCTTTGCCTGCGCCCTCGGCGCTGAGCGTTACTTTGGATCCTTCGCGAACCGCCGTTACTTGCAGTTCGGTTTCGCCCTTCATGTTGCGGACGGTACGGGTAGCGGACACGCCCTCTTCAAGCTGGTACAATCCGAGGTTCACGCCGTCGGCATAGTCGTAATCCGGACGAGTGTTGTTGGCTCCCGTCGCCAGAATCGAGTTCGGGCGGACGAACAGCGGAAGACTGAAGAAATCGTAGGTTTCTTTAATCCACTTGCCGCCTTCCACGGTTTTGCCGCTCAGCAGGTGGGTCCATTTGCCTTCAGGCAGGAAGTAGGACACTTCGCCGCTCTCGCTGAATACCGGCGCAACCAGCAAGGAATCGCCAAGCATGTATTGGCGGTCGAGCGTTTCCGCGGCCGGATCGTTCGGGAATTCCAGGAACATGGCGCGCATGGTCGGAACACCTTTCTCCGTAGCATAGACGGCCGTGTCGAACAGGTATGGCATCAGGCTGCATTTGAGTTTCGTAAAGAAGCGGGTAACATCGACCGCTTCCTCGTCGTAAGCCCAAGGCACCCGGTACGAGCTGCTGCCGTGCAGACGGCTATGGCTTGAGAGCAGGCCGAATTGGAGCCAGCGCTTGAATACATGGACCGGAGCCGTGTTCTCAAAGCCGCCGATGTCATGGCTCCAGAAGCCGAAGCCGGCCAGACCGAGCGACAGGCCGCCGCGCAGGCTTTCCGCCATCGATTCATAGTCGGCGTAGCAGTCGCCGCCCCAGTGAACCGGGAATTTCTGTCCGCCGACGGTCGCCGAGCGGGCAAACAAGGCAGCTTCGTTTTTGCCGAGTTTTTCTTCCAGAGCTTCAAATACCACTTTGTTGTACAAGTAAGTGTAGTAGTTATGCATTTTCACCGGATCGGAGCCGTCATAGTATACGACATCCGTCGGAATCCGCTCGCCGAAGTCGGTCTTGAAGCTGTCTACGCCCATATCGACGAGTTCGTGCAGATAGCCGGCGAACCATTCGCAGGCTTCCGGATTGGTGAAGTCGACCAGAGCCATGCCCGGTTGCCACAAATTGATTTGCCATACGTCGCCGTTCGGCTTCTTCACGAGATAGCCCTTTTGTCTGCCTTCTTCAAACAGACGGGAGCGTTGGCCGATGTACGGGTTGATCCATACGCAAATCTTCAGGCCTTTTTCTTTCAGGCGCTTCAGCATGCCGACCGGATCCGGGAACACGCGCTCATCCCATTTGAAATCGGTCCAGTGGAATTCGCGCATCCAGAAGCAGTCGAAGTGGAACACATGCAGCGGCAAATCTCTTTCCGCCATGCCGTCCACGAACGAGTTTACCGTCTCTTCATCGTAGTTCGTCGTAAAGGAAGTCGTGAGCCACAGGCCGAACGACCATGCCGGCGGCAAAGCAGGCTTGCCGGTCAATTGCGTATATTTGTCGAGCACGTCCTTCGGCTGCGGACCGTCGATAACAAAATATTCGATCGATTCGCCCGGAACGCTGAATTGGACTTTTTTCACCTTTTCCGAAGCGACTTCGAAGGAAACGCCGGTCGGATCGTTGACGAATACGCCATAGCCTTTATTGGTTACGTAGAACGGAATGTTCTTGTATGCTTGCTCGGAGCTGGTGCCGCCGTCCTTGTTCCAGATATCGACGATTTGCCCGTTCTTGATGAACGCCGTAAACCGTTCGCCCAAGCCGTAAACCAGTTCGCCTACGCTGAGGTCCAGCTCTTCGCGCATGAAGGTATTGCCGCCTTCTTCCGTCACATGGGCCATCGATTTGAAGCCGCTGCCCGTAATCCGCTGGTTCCCGCGATAGAAATCCACCGACCACTGCGCGCCCTTGGAGATGCGAACGCTGAGATCGCCGCTCTTCAGCTCCGCGTAATCATCGGTTTCCGTAATGATCGCATGATCGCCGCCTTTGGCCAATTCAAAATGCGGTCCGTGGTCGACCGTTCCGGCAAAATGCACCAGCTTGACGCCGATTACGCCGGGAAGCGGGGAGTGGAAATGCACTGTAAGAAGCGTTGTGTTGATCATGTCGCCGCGGCCGCGCAGCGGTGTCGTCGAAGCCGAAGCCGTCAATGTATTGTTGTCAACCATGAAGTCATAGGCTTGGACCGCGGTCGAAAGCGTAAAACCGTCGCGGATCAGCCAGTTTCCATCGGTAAATTTCATTGGGTATAAACCGCCCTTTCATTCTCAATATTTTGTACTGTTTATCCTTTCACAATTGCATTATACTGATTAAAAAGAAAACATTCTAACATAATTCAGTGTAAATATAACACTATATTGATGGGGTGAATCTATGGATCAAGCACTCAGAAGCTCGCTCAAGGAAAGCCGGGCCCACGGCGACGCCCATCTGCCCTTCGGCACCTATTGGCTGCGCCTCGGTCCCGGGGAGCATGTAATCGACTGCCATTGGCACGAGGAAGCCGAATTCTTCTATTGTATTCAGGGTGAAACGCTGTTCCAGGTCGATACCGATTATTTTCCGGTCCGGGCCGGGGAAGCCGTATTTATCGACGGCGGCGACATTCATGCCGCCCACACGCACGGGGAAGAAGGCTGCACCTTTTTCTCGCTGGTCTTCGACACAAACCTGCTGGCCAGCGCCCATTACGATGCGGTGCAGGAAAACCTGATCCTTCCGCTGCAGGAGCGAAAGGCGACTTTTCCCCGGCATATCAGGCGGAACGAGCCTTTTGAACTCCGCCTGCTAGAGCATATCGTCGAGATCATGAAGAACTGCAGCGAAGAAACTCCGGGTTATGCGGGAGCCGTGAAGGGCCATCTCTATCTCATGCTGTCCGAGATTTTCGCCGCGGCCAAGACCTGTAACCGGACCGCAAGTAACCGCAGCGAATCGTCGAAGATCGAACGGTTAAAAACGGCGATCCATTATATCCAGCAAAATTACGATCGCCCGATCCGCCTGTCCGAGCTGGCGGCGCTGATTCCGATGAGCGAAGGCCAGTTTTGCCGGTTCTTCAAATCGATGACTCGCCAGACCCCGATGGATTATATCAATTCCTACCGGATTCGGCAGGCCGCCGAGCTGCTCCGCCAGCCGGAGCGGAAAATCTCCGATATCGCTCTGGAAGTAGGGTACGATAATATCAGCTATTTTATCCGGGTATTCCGGAAGGCGATGAATTGCTCGCCCTCGGAATTCCGCAAAAAGCTGCTGACTCGAATCGAAGCCTGAAAAACGTTCTATTTCAAACTAAACCAGCTGATCCGCACCTGGCCTTTGAGGCCCAGATACACATCGCGGCGGTCCGTCAATCCTTCCACCTCCGCCGTTACCGTCGTCCAGGCCTGGCTTCCGCCGGTGGCGAGCACCTTGCAGTTGCCCGCCACCGGACCGTCCGGGCTGCCCGTCGTAATCACGATTTCCCCGCCTTTAGTAAGGCCGGATACTCTCGCCTCGAACCGGGAGGCGCCTTCGCCGAACTCGGCGTCGCGGAAGGCGATCCAGCCGTTGTCTCCCTTCAGGGCGACACTCTCTCCGCCTTCCCGGCATTCGTCGATGTACACTTGTTCGTAATCGTCATAATTCGCCGCTCTCACTTTCGCGTGCAGACTGCGCGGCGGAATGTGCTCGCCCTCTACCCGCAAGGAGGCCGTGACCGCGATATTCCCGGAGGACGGACCGGCCATCAGCGTATACGAACCGCTTTCCACACAGTAGCGGTCGCGGGTCACGTCCCATATCGCCAGCTCCGAAGCGTTCAGTTCAAAACGGACGGTCGCTTCCGCTCCGGCTTTAAGATGCAGACGCTTGAAGCCTTGGAGGGTTTTCAGCGGCCGCACGACGCGGGATTCGTTCGCTTTGACATACAGCTGCACGACTTCGTCCCCGTCCGTATTGCCCGTATTGCGCACTTTCACCGACACGGTTACCGTATCTTTCGCCCCGATCGCCTCGCGGTCAAGCGCGATCTCTCCGTACTCAAAGCTGGTGTAGCTGAGCCCGTGGCCGAACGGATACAGCACCTCCCCGTCAAAATATTGATAAGTCCGTTTGCCCTTGATGATATCGTAGTCCATCAAATCCGGAAGCTGGTCGACCGATTTGTACCAGGTCATATTCAGGCGTCCCGCCGGATTGTAATCGCCGTAGAGCACATCGGCCACCGCGTGGCCGAGCTCCTGGCCAGCATGCGAGGTGTATACGATCGCAGGCACATGCGCTTGCTCCCAGTTCACCGCGAACGGATACCCGCCGACGATGACCACGACCGTGTTAGGATTCGCCGCATGCACCGCCCGGATCAGCGCCTGCTGGGCCGGCGCCAGCGTAATATCCGGCCGGTCGGTCGTCTCTTTCCCGTTGATAAACGGGCTGTTCCCGACGACAACGACCGCCGTTTCCGCGGCTTTCGCCGCCTTGACCGCCTCATCGAGACCGTTTTCGACCACTTCAATGATGAATCGGGCGGGCTCGGCCACGGCATCGCCGCGGACGATCAATTCGCTGTCGGCACCAAGCGCGATCGGCCGGCCTTCGCACGATTTCATGATCAGGCTGCCGTCCGCCAGCGCTTCAAAATCGAAGGCTTCCTTCACGACCCAGCCCCGGGCTTCATCGGCCGTGGCGCTCAGCCCGGCTTCGGTTTCCGTGACGTACTTGCCGGAGCCTGCCGCACGAAGCGTAATATTGCCCCAGCCCCAATCGTTGCGTTCGAACACTTCGGCCGCCGAGGCGTCGTTGCCGTCGGCCTTCAGCTTCGCTTCTTCTCCCCCCGCGATCGTAACGTATCTGCCGGTTTCGGCGGAGCGAAGCCGCACTTTATCGAGACCGTTGTGGAACTGGACCGGCCGCTCGGCCATCTTCTCCGCGACGCCTTGCAGCGGCGTGATACGATAGGGTGGAGTGCCGCTGTACCAGTCGGTAAACGCCTCGTCCGCCAGCGGTCCGATGACCGCGGCCGAAGCCAACTCCTTGCTCAGCGGCAGCAGGCCGTCGTTCTTGAGCAGCACGACCGATTCGCGGGCGGCTCTGAGCGACAAGGCGGCGTGCTCCGGCGCGCAGAGCTTCGATTCCGGCATATTGCTGTACGGATTGTTCTCCTCCGGATCAAACTCACCGGTCCGGAAGCGGACGCGGAACGTATTGGCAAGCGCCCGGTCCAAATCCTCCTCGGTTAGCAGCCCCTTCTCCAGGGCGTCGCGCAGTGCGCGGAAGGAAATGTCCTGCTCGTCGGTGATGCTGTCGATCCCCGCTTTGACCGACCCGGCCAAAGCTTCGGCGTAGGACTCCACGTAATGGTGATCCATTACGGTGCCCAGCACGTCGCCGGCGTCGCCGACGACAAAGCCGTCCATTCCCCATTCGCCTTTGACGATGCTTTCGACTTCCCCGTTGAAGTTGCACGGCTTGCCGTTGACCCCGTTGTAGGCCGTCATCATCGAGCCCGCTCGCCCTTCACGGAACGCCGGCTCGAACGCCTTCAAGTAATATTCGCGCTTATTCCGCGGATCGATGCTGACCGACGCGCTACCCCGGTCGACTTCGTTATTGTTGCCGTAGAAATGCTTCAGCGTGGCGACCGTTTTGTAATAAAACGGGTGCTCGCCCTGCATCCCTTTGACAAGCTCCGTGGACAGCCTTCCCGTCAAATGGGGATCCTCGCCGTAAGCTTCCTCCGTCCGTCCCCAACGCGGATCGCGCTCCATGTCGACCGTCGGCGCCCAGACCGTGAGCCCGTTAAGCGCGGGATCGCGCTGATAATAAACCCGGGTCTCGTCCCCGATGACCGAACCGATTTCTTTCATCAATTCCGGGTCCCAGGTGCAGGCAAGCCCCGTGTTCTGCGGAAAGACGGTCGCTTCGCCAAGCCAAGCTACCCCGTGGGCGCCCTCGGTACCGTGCTTATATTTTTTTACGCCAAGCCGGGGAATTTCCGCCTGATATTGGCACATCAATTCGATCTTTTCTTCGAGCGTGAATCTGGAGATCAAATCACTCACTCGCTCCTCCAACGGCAAATTGCAATTTTGATAAGGTTTAATCATGTTAGTCCAACACCATCTCTGCCCGAAATTTTGAGGTTACAACCAAAACCGAGACTCCTTTTTCAGCCTTGGTATACTATTACGCATACTTAATCATATCTTTGGGCGAAAGCGCTTTATACATTGATAATTAGTTACGTTTTCATGCAATAATCTAAGGTTCGGAAGCAATAAATATCCCCGCAGCAAAATTAAGGAAACGCGATGATTTTCCTCCAGCACAAAAAGCCTTGTGAGATTGGGCTGGACTTTATCCATTGAGGGGGGAATTTGGCGGTTACGAGACTAGAAAGAAAGGGGCTTCTGCGACAACCCTTCGTTTGCAGGCTGCGTCAGAAACCCCGATTCAAAATTTATTTGAATTGCTATTACGCATGATTTACGGTTTTGCGATAGGCGGACGGAGACGTGCCCACATATTTACGGAATTTGCTGTGGAAGTAGTCCACATTCGTGTATCCGACCTTCTCGGCCACCTGGTACACCTTCAGCCCTTCCTCGAGCAGGCTTTTGGCTTTTTCGATCCGCACCTTGTCGAGATAGGTGTTGAAATACTCGCCGGTGGCGTTTTTGAACAATTTGCCCAGATAGGCGCTGTTGTAATTAAATATTCCCGACAGCGTCTCCAGTTTCAAATTATCGCTGAAATTCCGGTGAATCAAATCCAGCATGACCTTAACTTCCTGATGCTTGCCGCTTCCGCTCAGCCTGCTCATCATCTGCTCCAGGAAATATTCCGTTTGCTCATATAAATCGTTAAGCGTCAACGCCTTATATATTTCGGACAAATTATCGGAAAACTCCTTGCTGCGGCTTTGCAGTTCCGGCGATTGTTTCAGACCTTTGCCGAGAATCGAGGTCAGCATTTCTACAAAGCGGCGCTTAATCTCCGCTTCGCCGTGGCCTTCCGACACGAGATGCTGTCCAACCCTGTGAACCAGCTCCTTCATCGTCTCGCGGTTGCCTACTTCGACGGCATAGTATAGCTGCTCTGTAAAGGACTCCACGGTGGATTCACCGGCAAGCTCCGCAGGTTTGAATTCCTCCGCGGTGTTTTCGCAGAGCAGTTTGCCGCCCCCGAGGAAGAAATGGTTCTTAATTAGTTCGCGCGCCGCCGCATAGGAGGCGGCCACATCAGTGATTGAGCATACCTTCGGCCCCAGAGCGGCGGTGAATTCCACGCCCAGCTCGAACGCCGATTTCCGGATGCCCTGATAAACCCCGTCCATTTCAACGCCCAAAATCGGTTCTTTCAAGAGGATGCCGATCTGCATATGGTAGCTGAACACGGAGCCGCGCCCGGTGTCGTCAAACATCGTCGCCAGCTTCTTTCGGAATGAGGCCGCAAGCTCCGTATCCGCATCGTCTTCCAAATGGAGGCTGACCAGCAGCACCTGATAGTGTTTCCACAGGAGGCCGAGCTCCCGGGCATTCGTCTCCAGATTGGACGCCTCTTCCTGGTTTCCGGTCAGCAGCGATTGGATAAACGCTTCCCTGCCCCATTCCTTCGTCGTATTCTGCCAGCGTGTAGCAAAGGTTTCCCGTTCGATCTGCTGTCTGATCTTCACAATATAATCGATTAATTCATCCTCATCGACCGGTTTCAGCAAGTAGCCGTCGGCCCGATGGATGATCGCTTTCTTGGCATAATCAAAATCCGCATATCCGCTTAAAATAAGGATGTGCAGCATCGGATCAAGCGCACGAAGCTGCTGTATGAGCTGCAAGCCGTCCATCCCCGGCATCCGGATATCCGCGATGACCAGGTTCGGCGTATAGGTCTTATATTTCTCCAGCGCTTCGTTGCCGTTCGCCGCCGTATCCACTACCGTATATCCGTAGGCGTTCCAATCGATAAAGGTACGCAGCCCTTCCCGCAGCTTCGGCTCATCATCGACGATCAACACTTTAAACATCTGTTCTTCCCCCTGCCGGATAGCATATCCTCCAAACAAACACAAAAACATTCTTCCCGGGACGGAAAGAATTAAAGCGTTTACAGTTTATTATAAGCAATTTTCATATTTCAACAAACATTATCCTGTTCATTTATTGCACTATTTTGATGTTTTTTGGTTAAAAATAATATCCCCGAAACCGTGGATCACGTTTCCGGGGAATGGTTATAAATTCCAGCAGCGATCAAGTCAGCCGGCTTGCATCGCCTCTTGCGGACCCTCGTTTTCTTGAAATTGGATCCGGTACAATTTTGCATATAGCCCTTCCCGGGATAACAGACTTTCATGGGTTCCTTCCTCGACGATCTTCCCCCGGTCCATCACAACGATCCGGTCGGCATTCCGCACGGTCGAGAGCCTATGGGCGATAACCAAAGTCGTGCGTCCTTCCATCAGCAGATCCAGCGAAGCTTGCACCAGGCTCTCCGTTTCATTGTCGAGCGCCGAGGTCGCTTCGTCGAGCAGAAGCAGCGGAGCTTGCCGCAGAAACGCCCGCGTGATCGCAAGCCGCTGCCTTTGTCCGCCGGACAGGGAGGCGCCGTGCTCGCCGATGACGGTGTCGTAGCCAGCCGGAAGCTTCATAATGAAGTCGTCGGCTCCGGCCAAAGCGGCGGCATTTCTGATTTCCGCCTCCGATTTGCCCTCCGTGCCGAAGGCGATATTGTCGCCGATCGTCCCGGCAAACAGATACGGAATCTGCGGCACATAAGTCGTAAGCCGCCGCCCCGCCTCCAACCGTTCCTCAAGAGGGACGCCGCAGATGCTGACGCTTCCGCCATCCGGCCGGTAAAGTCCGCAGCACAGCCGGACCAGCGTCGATTTGCCCGACCCGCTCGGCCCGACGAGCGCGACCGTTTCTCCGGCGTTCACCCGCAAATTCAGCCCCTCGAAGAGCGGGCGGGAAGCCTCGGAAGAAGCATTGCCGTCCGTACGGTGACTGAAATACACATCCTGCACCCATATGGCCGGTTGATGATCAGGAGCGGCGTCGTTCTCCGCCGCGGCTTCCATCGCTCCCGGCTCCAAGTCCCGGCCCTGACCGGGTTTCCGAGTCGCTGTACGCTCTCCGGGTTCCTCTTCGGAAGGCATGTCGAGAATCTCGAACACCCGCTCGGAAGCGCCCAGCGCCTCCTGGACGCCGCCCCAGGTCCGGCTCATTTGGACGAACGGCCACTGCACCCTGCCGATCAGGATGACGAACGCCAGCACTCCCCCCGCGGTCGTCCCGCCTCCGAGCGATACAAACGCGATGAGCCCGGCGCAAATGACCATCACCAAGTTATTGATAAAGGCGGAGGTTTGCCACAGCAAGCCGTTCAGTACCGTTCTCCGGCGCTGCAGAGTTCCAAGCTCGGCCCGGTCTTGAACATAACGCTTCAGCAGCGCTTCCTCCATCCCGAACGCGCGGACAACCGTCATTCCCTGGACGACCTCTTGCAGCAGTCCCCTTAAACCGGCTTCCCGCGCGAATATCTCTTTGGACAGTATGCGAAGCTTGCGGTCAAAGAAGCGGCTGCAAAAAAATGAGACGGGCCCCACGCCGAGCGCAAGCAGCGCGATCCAGAAGTCCATGCGGGCCAAATAAACGAAAGAGAGCAGCGTAAGCAGCAGATTGTAAAACAGCTCATACACGATCCCGCTCACCATATTCATCGCTGAATCCGCGTCCTTGTTGTTGCGCGAAGACAGATCGCCGCTATGCATCGCCTGGATGTTCCGGAAGGGCAGGCGGTTGCTCTTGTCGAACAGCTTGGCCCGCAGATCCCATGTCATGCGGAAATGAACCGCGTGGCGGAAGTAATGCTGAAAAATGAGGCAGATCAGAATGACGGCGCAAGCGATGCCGACCATGGCCGTGATTCGGATCAGGGCGTCCATATCCGAGTCCGTGATCGTGTCGATAAATAACTGCTGGATTGTCGCGAAGCCGATGTCCACGGTCAGCTTGGCGGCAAGAAGCAGAACGGCGGCGATAAAACCGGCCCGGTATACCCCGGCTGATCCAAGCAGCCGGCGAAATGCCGGCCAGATCGCGGGTGCCGTTTTGCTAACGGCATTAGTGTATTTTTTCACAAGAATCCTCCTTCCGCGACGGCAAGCCCGGTTTCCGGAACGGACATGCTTTTCTCCACCATCGCCCGGTACCTTCCGTCCGCCGCCATGAGCGTTTTATGAGTCCCCGACTCCAGGATGGAGCCCTCTTCCAAATAAAAGATCATATCGGCGTCGCGAATGGTCGACAGGCGATGGGCGACAACCACGGTCGTTCTGCCCCGCATCAGATTGCCGAGCGCTTGCTGGATGATCTCCTCGTGACGGCTATCCAGCGCCGCCGTCGGTTCGTCCAGCAGCAGGATTTCCGGCTCGCGCACGAAGGCGCGGGCGATCGCGATCCGCTGCCGCTCCCCGCCGGACAGGGTCAGTCCTCGTTCTCCGATCCGGGTCTCATACCCTTGCGGCAGGCTTTCGATGAAGGCATCGATGCCCGCCGCCCGGGCCGCCTCCTTGACGGCGGACAGGTCCGCGCCGGGTCGTCCCCATTCAATATTTTCCCGGATCGTCCCCGAGAACAGGTACGGCTCCTGGGAAACATAAGCAATCCGGCTTCGCCACTCGCTCGGCGGAATATCCGGGACCAGGCCGCGATCACAGAGTATTCTTCCCGTCTCAGGCTCATAGATGGCCATGAGCAGGCTCAGGATCGTGCTTTTGCCGCTTCCGCTCGGACCGGCGAAGGCGGTTACTTTTCCCCGCTCAATCGTAAATGACAGCCCCGCCAATACCGGGTCCTTGTCGCCGTAGCGAAAACCGACCTCCTCAAAAGCGACGGTGCCGAGCTCCCCGCCGCCATGGCCTGAAGCCCCGGTTGTGCCTTTATCGGATGTTCCCGTTTCCTCCTCGAGGTCCGCAAGTTCAAATATTCGGTTCCCCTGAGCCAATGATCCCTGGAGCTCCGTCCAAAGATTGGACAGGCCCGATACCGGACGGGTAAGCTGGTCGAACGTGATGAGGAAAGCGGCTACGGCTCCGACATCCAGGCTTCCCCGGATGACGAAATAACCGCCGACGGAGAGAACGTACAGCAACCCGGCGAGCACGACGGCAAAGTTCATATTGTAGGCGACGGCCTCCAGCCGGGTCACTTTCAGGTGAAGCGCGGTAAGCCCTTTCAGCCGCAAGCCGAATTGGCCGCCGAGCCTGGATGCCAGGGAAAAGGCCCGCACCACTTCGGCCCCCTGCAGGGCGTCCTGGACATAAGACTGCTGAAGCGCCGTTTCGTGCGCCCTTTGCGCATGTAAATCCCGAAGCCGGCGGCTGAACGGGATCATGACGAGCGGCATGAATATGCAGATCAGCACCGTTCCCAAGGTCAAAATATATTGCAGCGACAGCAAATAGGACAGCAAAAACACGATTTCCAGCACGTTTCCGAACAATTCGACTGTTTTCAGATTGATGCCGGATTGCGCCGCGGGCGCCGAGTCCGTAATCCGGCCGATCAGGTCTGCGGAGTGATACCGGTCCATTTCCTTCGTTTTGGCGCGCATCAGCTTCGAGAGCAGGCTCGCTTGCAGGCGGGCGGTGGACCGGATTTCCAGCGTTCCGGATAAATAGGTGCGGGCATAATTGAAAGCCGCGTCCGCCACGACCAAGGTTATACTCATCAGACCGGCCGACAGGAGTCCGGCCAAATCCTTATCGGCCGCCGCATTGACGATCCGCCGCAAACATTCGGCCATGACCACGCCGGTTAATGACAGAATTCCGGCCAGCAGGCATAGGACGATATACCGGCCCAGGTAAGGCCTGGAGAGCGAAATCAGCCGTTTTAACGAGCCGGCTCCGCCCGTTTTTGGCGCTGCCTTGTCAGAACCAGCTTCCCCATGTTTTCTCCCCATTTCAAGTTCTCCCCTTCTACACTCTTTAATGAGAAGTTCCCCCTTGATGTTTATTCTTCCGAATGTTCATTCATCCAACAAAACCCTGGATGTCAGCGCCAACAGCTCCCGCAGCCGTTCCCCATTGAGATGGTAGTACAAGCGGTGATCGCTCCGTTTGAATTCCACGAGATCCAGAAAAAAGAAGAAGTTGGCGTGATACGTGACGGCCGCCGGCGTAATTCCCAGTTCGGCCGCAAGCTCGGCGCCGTAACGCGGCCGTTCGCGGAGCAGGATGATAAAGTCCATCCTTCTTTTGTCGGAAAGGGCCTTGAAGAACAGCTCGGCCTTCTCGCGGTCCGCCGCGGGACCGAACACCTTATCGTTGTTCGCCCCGAAGATGACCCAGAAATGATGGATATAGTCCAGCGGCCACATATGATAGTTGCCGACCTGCGAAATCACGCTGACATGGAAAGTGGCGCGGTTATCGAACAAGGCGGGCTCGCTTTTATGAATATCGATGATAAACCGCTCGGGATCGGCCTGAAAAAATGCCTCATACCGGATTAGCGCGCGCTCGCATTCCTCGCGGAGTCGTTTGGCCCAGCCGGCGAAGACATCGCAGTAAAATTGCGAAATGAGCGCCACATAGCGCTGTTTCGCCTCTTCGGGATGAGCGAGGCATTCCAGCAGCGGCCGGTGCGCCCCCTTCACTTCCTGCGGCGGCTCCGTAAGCTTCACCCGCTCGATCAGCCAGGGCAAATCCTCCCGGGCCTGTTCCCAGGTTCTGCCCTGCAGCAGAGATTCCTGCTTGTCGGAATAAACGCCGAACACCATGGCGGCTGCTCTGTCCCGGGCATCGGCTTTCTGAATTCCGGCGATGAAGGCTTCCGCACTCAAAGGCTCCGGCGAAGCAGCGATCAGTTCATAAAATGTATAATCCAAGGCTTTATGAAGGAAATCATAGGCGAAGAAAAACTCCATCTCCCTCATCATAAATGGAGACAGCTTGCTTCTGGCGTCTTCATAGAGAGTCCGGTTCAGCGGATCGATGTCAATCCGGTATTCCTCAGCCACTTCCGTCATTTGGCGTTCACAGGCGAACATCCCCATAAATACAATCAGCTCGAACGCCTCGTTATACGCGAATTTGATATTTTTCTTCAGCGGTATTTTCATATTCACCCACCCGACTATTTATTTAATAAATTTTAAATATGAGAATCTTTTTGTTTTATATTAAATAATTATTTAATGTTAAATTAACCCATCCTTTTCCTTTTGTCAATTAAAAAAGATCGCCCGGCATATAGCCAAACGATCTTCTTTAAAAAGCAGGTTTTTTGGATGGTTTTAGCGGGGAACTCCGTCCTTTACCGGAACGCCGAAATGAGGGGTTCCGTCCTCGTTCCACCCGAACACCTGGGCCCGCGTATGACGGTTCGGGTCGTACAGCGGATCGCCGGTGATCTCCTTATAGTTGCGGGCGTGATAAACAATAACGTCCCGGCCGTCCTCGGACACAGTGAAGCTGTTATGTCCCGGGCCGAACTGCCCCGATTCCTCATTGGTTTGAAAAACGGGCTCGGGCGATTTCCGCCAGACCGCCGGATCGAGCAAATCCGCGGATTCGTCCGCCGTCAGCAGACCCATGCAATAGTTGAAATCGGTGGCGCTGGCCGAATAACTGATAAAGATCCGCCCGTTCCGCTTGAGTACGGCCGGACCCTCGTTGACGCGGAAGCCGATGATTTCCCACGGATATTCCGGCGTGGAGATCATCGTTTGCTCCCCGGTCAGCGTGCAGGGATCGCTCATTTTGGAAATGTACAAATTGGAGTTGCCCTCGATGTCCGGGTCCTTTTGCGCCCAGACATAATACAACTCTCCGCGATGCTCAAAAACCGTCGCGTCCAGCGCGAACGACTCCCAGCGGGTGACGACTTGGCCTTTCTCCACCCAGTCGCCTTCCAACGGATTCTCCGCCTCGTTCTCCAGCACGTACATCCGGTGATCGAACAGACCGTCCTTCGTTTCGCTCGTTCTCGCGGCCGCAAAATAAATGTACCATTTCCCCCGGATGTAATGAATTTCCGGCGCCCAGATGTTGGCGCTGAGCGGGCCGGTATCGTATTTACGCCACACCGTCTTCGGAATCGCGTCCTTTAAGCCTTGAATCGTGGCCGAACGCCGCACTTCGATCCGGTCGTATTCCGGAACCGAAGCGGTAAAGTAGTAATAACCGTCGCTGTGTTTATAAACCCAGGGATCGGCGCGCTGCTCCACGACCGGATTGATATATTCTCCATTTGTTGGCATGTCGGTTTCTCCTTATCTATTTCTAGTTATCTGTCAGTTGCCTATTTTCTAGTTGTCTGTTTCCGGCTGATCTCCCCATTTGGAAGCAAACGGAAAAGGACAGACGGAATCCATGAGCCGCGCCCGCACGGCGACAAGGCAGCCGCAGTAGCGGCAGGTCGTGCCGTACTGCAGGCCCGGGCAGTCTTCGCACCGTTCCAATCGCCGGGCGTATTCCGTGTCCGGGACGACTTTCCTGCCGCGGGTCGCGATCTCGATCAGCCGTTCCAGCTTCTCCGGCGATACCCTTACGCTTTCCGTGCATCCCTTGCAACCGTCAAGACGCCGCGGCGTCGTGTTCTGGCTCTGCATAGCTCCGGCTCCCCGCCGCTTATTTCAGCGTCAGAACGACCACCGAAGCGGGCGGCAGCTCCGCATGCAGCCAGTCGTCCTCCAGCTTCGCCCCCGTAAATGGTACAGGCGCCAATTCGTCCGGCCGCCGGAACGTATTGTGGGCATTTAATGCGGAATGCGTCAGCATAGTTCCGCTGACTTCCCTGCCCGCGACCCCGTTCAATTCGCAGGTGACCGAAGCGCTGACCGCATGGTGCAAATTGCATAGTGAAATATGAATCGCGCCCTTGCGGTCCACGGAAGCGGATACGCTGAGCTGCGGAATCATTTGCGAGCCGTGTTTGTACATCGGGCTTTCGAATTCCACATCAAGCAGCTCCGCGTCCTGGTGTACTTTAAACATGTCGAACACATGGTAAGTCGGCGTCAGCAGCATTTTGTCGCCTTCGGTCAGCACCATCGCCTGAAGCACATTGACGACCTGCGCGATGTTCGCCATTTTTACCCGTTTGCTGTATTTATGGAAAATGTTCAAGTTAACTCCGGCGATGAGGGCGTCGCGGAGCGTATTTTGCTGGTAGAGGAAGCCCGGGTTCGTACCCGGCTCGACATCGTACCAGCCGCCCCATTCATCGACGATCAGGCCGACCTTGCCTTCGGGATCGTATTTGTCCATAATGGCCGAATGCTTGACGATCAGCTCCTCCATGTAGAGCGTGTTCTTCATCGTAGCGAACCATTCGTCGACGCCGAACTCGGTCGAAGAGCCTTTGCTGCCCTGCCAGTTGCCGGTAGGCAGTGTATAATAATGCAGGCTGAGCCCGTCCATCAGATGATGCGCTTCCCGCATCAGCACCTCGGTCCAGCGGTAATCGTCGGTGTTCGGACCGCAGGCGATCTTGTACACCCGGTTGTCCCCGTAATTCCGGACATAAGACGAATATTGACGGTAAAGGTCGGCATAATATTCCGGGCGCATATTACCGCCGCAGCCCCAATTCTCGTTGCCTACGCCGAAGAACGGCAGCCTCCAAGGCTCTCCCCGGCCGTTCTCTTTGCGCAGGCTCGCCATCGGCGATTCCCCGTCAAATGTCATGTATTCGACCCACTGCTGCATTTCCCGCACCGTGCCGCTGCCGACATTGCCGTTGATATAGGGTTCCGTTTCCAGCAGCTCGCACAGACGGAGAAATTCATGTGTGCCGAAATGATTGTTTTCCTCCACTCCTCCCCAATGGTTGTTGATCATCCGGGCCCGCTGCGATTTCGGTCCGATGCCGTCCATCCAGTGGTATTCGTCGGCAAAGCAGCCGCCCGGCCAGCGCAGAACCGGGATTTGCAGCTTTTTCAGCGCCTCCAGCACGTCATTCCGGTATCCTTCCGTATTCGGAATCGGCGAATCCGGCCCCACCCAGATTCCTTCGTAGATGCATCTGCCGAGATGCTCGGCGAATTGCCCATACAGGTACCGGCTGATCGTGCCTTTTGTCTCTTTGGGGTTAATCCCGATTTTGACCATGTTTAACAGTCCTCCTATCCAGCTGGTGTCTGTAATTTTCGGTAAATCCGGCGGTTTAACCCTTCACCGCTCCGGCGGTCATACCGTCGATAAAGTATTTCTGGAACGCCACGAACAAGATAAAGATCGGAACGATCGAGAAAAACGAGCCGACGATGAGCAGGTCATAGTTGTTGCCGTACGGAGTGAGCAATGTCTTCAACCCGATCGGCAGTGTGTATTTGTTTGAATTGCTCAGCACCATGAACGGCCACAGGAAGTTGTTCCAGCTGTTCATCCCGTTCAGAATCGCCATCGCGGCAAAAGAAGGCTTCATCACGGGCAAAATCAGACGCATATATATTCCGTATTCCGACGCCCCGTCCACACGGCCGGCGGCAATGATTTCCTTCGGAATCCCGCTGAGATACTGCCTAAAGAAGAAGATCGTGGACGCACCCGCGATCCCCGGCAAAATAATCGCGGAATAACTGTTCATCAGTCCGAGATCGTTCGTCAGCTTATAGAGCGGCAGAAGCAAGATTTCAAAAGGAACCATCATAATGAGCAGCACGCAGATGAACAGAAAGTTTTTCCCTTTAAATTCATAAGCCGAAAACCCGTAAGCGACGGTGGCGCTGACCAGCAAGGTAAGCACGACTTGAACGATCGTCAGAAACACCGAGTTGAAGAACCAGCTAAAATATACATGATCGCCGGTAAACAGAAAGATATAGTTGTCAAAGCTCATTCTGGACAAATCAAAGCTCAAGTTCAGGCCGTTTCTGACGAGATCCTCGCCCGGCTTAAAGGATGCGAGCGCGATCGCATAAAACGGAATCAGCACAAGTACGCATAGAATGGCAAAAAACACGAAGAGGACGGATTTTAACGCGATTTCCTTTTTCATCAGTTATCCTCCTTCTTGAAGAGGCCGCTGAACGCCAATTGCGACAAGTTGATGATCATGGTGACGGCAAGCAGAACGATCCCCACCGCAGCCGCATAGCCGAGGTTGTTCTTCTCGATCCCTTGGCGATACAAGTAGCCGACGATCGTAAGACCGATATTTTTCGGCGAGTTGTTGCCGTTCCACAGCATCATGCTTTCAATAAACATCGCTAGACCGGCGTAAATACTGATCGTGAGCACGTAAACCGTCGTCGGTTTGAGCAGAGGCATCGTAATTTTCGTGAATTGCTGGAATTTCGACGCCCCGTCGATGGAGGCGGCTTCATAGTAATCTTCCGGAATATTCTTAAGACCCGATAAGAAATACAGCATGTTGACCCCTGTCCATCTCCAGGTAGCCAGCACCAAAAGCGCGATATAGCCGGTAGCCTGGCCTTTCAGGAATTTGACCGGATCCAGCCCGAAAAAACCGAGCACGCTGTTCATCAGCGAAGTGTCCATTTCACCGAACATGAGGCGGAATATCGTACCGGCAACCACGACCGAGGTTAATGCCGGAAAGAAGAAGGAGGATTTGAAAAACTCTCTTCCCCACATAAATTTGCTGTTGATCAGCACCGCGAACAGCATCGGAAAAGGAATCAAAATGACCAAAGTCAAAATCATATAAATAACGCTGTTGGTTACCGCCTTAAAGAAGACGCCGTCGGTCATCAGCTTGGCATAGTTATCGAAGCCCACCCACTGCGCTTCCTGACCGAGCGTCACCTTCTGAAAGCTCATCGAAAACGAACTGGCCAGCGGATATACCCAAAATATTAAAAAGACAGCGACAAAAGGCAGTACGAACACATAAGGGGCAACCTTTTGCGAGTACAGGAACCTTTTAATCATAGTCCTCTCCTCCTTTTAAAGAGAGCTGCTCTGTAAGGAGCAGCTCTCAAGTCTTATCACCATGAGGCTTACTTTAACTCTTGTTCGATTTGAGCCTGGGCATCGTCCAGCGCCTGCTTGATGTCTTTGCCGTCCTCAAAAACTTCGTTCAGAGTCACGGTGCACAAAATGTTGTTGATCGTAGGAGAAGCGGAAGTCGACTTAATCAATTTGATTTCATCCTTGATGTCGTTCAGCACATCGAACGGGTTGTTGGCAAAGTATTTCACGAATTGATTTTCAGGGTTATGCGTTACGTCTTCCATGTTCCAAACGTCCATATTAACCGGGTCGAATCCGAGCGTATTCCAGATTTCGATATTGGCGTCTTCGGACAATTTGGCGAAGGCAAGGAAGTCTTTGGCCAGTTGAATGTCTTTGGCCGTCTTCGTTACAACCGTACCGGTACCGCCGCCGCCGACGGATCTAGGCATGCCTTCTTCGATCACCGGAATCGGAGCAATCGCGATCTTGCCGGACAAGTCGGACATATAGTTCGTATATCTGGACATTTGCCACAGCGGCATGAAAGCCGTTGCATAATTGCCAGCATTGAATTCGCCGTAAGCTTCTTCCGTGTCCGGCTGTCCGCCGGCGATGGTTGCAATCACGTTATTGTCTTGCAGGTCTTTAAGAATCGACATCGCTTTTTCCATTTCGGGAGTGTTGATCGTCGGGTTGCCGTTTTCATCGGTGAAGTCCGAACCCTGCTGCGCAAGCAGCTGCGAAAGCTGCCATGTTGCGCTCGTGTCGGCCGTGCCCATGTATTTTCCGGTCTTTTCATATACCTGAATACCGGCTTTTTTGAAATCTTCCCAAGTTACAATGGTCTTGTAGTCCACGCCGGCCTCTTCCAGAATTGCCGTGTTGTAGAAAGCTACCGATGCCCCTACGTGAGTAGGAACGCCGTAGTTTTTGCCGTCTTTGCTGTACAAATCGATACGCGATTGTACAATGGTATCTCTATAAGGATCAATGACGTCATTAAGTTCTACCAGCTGCGGCGTACCGTTCAGAAAATCCGGAAATTTCCCGAGCTCGATATCGGAGATATCCGGTGCCCCGACGCCCGTTTGCAGCGCGATCGACAGCTTGTTGTGCATGTCGTCGTACGGCATTACGGTTACATTCAGCTTGATTTGGCGATCCGGGTATTCCGCATTCCATTTCTCCAGCATCTTCTCAAAATGCTGTCCATGCAGTTCAACGAATGTCCAATAGGACAATTCGGTCGCATTCTCACCGGCACCGCCATCCAGAACGGATGTCTCCCCGCCGGCATTCGAGGAAGATTTGCCGCCGCAAGCCCCCAAAACGGTTGCCATGGCCAGCACCAAAAACATAATAAACCATTTCTTTTTCATACCTTTGACCCTCCCACATGATTGTTTGCGGCCTAAGCCTTTTTCAAACTTATAACATTCCAGGAAGCTTTGGATAAACGGGCATGTACGAAGCCGTCCCGGCACTCCGCCCCTCCGCGGGAATGAGGTTTGACTTTTTCCTCGTCCGCCGTATTAACCGCTTTCAAGTCCTCGTTTTCAAGCACGATATGCTCGACCACGCGGTAGTTCTCGAACCCTCGGATATCGCACTCCAGCTCGAGCGCTTCCTCCAGGTGGCGGTTGACGGCGAAAATCGTAATTTCTTCCGCATCCTCGCGGTATACGACGGCGCTATCAAGGTAAGGGACATCGGTGTAGTCTTGCGCATCATATTTCGGCGAGTCGACGATCGGCAGCAGCGAAACGCCGCGGCCGTAACGGGAAGCGTGTAAATAAGGGTAGAAAATCGTCTGTTTCCAGGCACGTCCTCCGTTTTCCGTCATGATCGGCGCGATCACATTGACCAGCTGGGCCAGGCAAGCCATCTTGACCCGGTCGGCGTGGCGGAGCATCGTAATCAGCATGCTGCCGACAAGCAAAGCGTCTTCAAAATTATATATATCTTCCAACTGCGGCGGTCCGACGGTCCAAGGTTCGATCTTGGTGTCCGCCTCGTTGGAGTGATACCAGACATTCCATTCGTCGAAGCTGAGGTACATCGTTTTCTTGCTGCGCTTC
The DNA here is from genome assembly GCF_036553665.1 of Paenibacillus haidiansis. NCBI lineage: Bacteria > Bacillati > Bacillota > Bacilli > Caryophanales > Paenibacillaceae > Paenibacillus > Paenibacillus haidiansis. The sequence continues at coordinate 742,771 of NZ_JAZHPZ010000001.1, forward strand.
TTCGCTTTGACGTAATCGCAGGTGGCGATGACGGTCTTGATGAAGTGCTCCATATCCATCGAGCGGGCCAGGAAGTTGGCCGAATCATTGTCCCGGTTGCCATAGTATTGATGAAGGGAGACGAAATCGGCCACCTCATAGGTATGATCCAGGGTAATCGCTTCCCATTCGGGGAAAGTCGGCATTCCGGTGCTGGAGCTGCCGCATGACACGAGTTCGATATCCGGATCGACAAGGCGCATGGCCTTCGCCGTTTCATAAGCCAGTCTGCCGTATTCCTGCGGCGTTTTCTGTCCGATCTGCCAAGGGCCGTCCATTTCGTTGCCCAGGCACCAGGTCTTGATCCGGTGCGGCTGTTCGAAGCCGTGGCTCCGGCGCAAATCGCTCCAATAGCTGCCTCCCGGGTGGTTGCAGTATTCCAGCAGATTTCTGGCCGCATCCACGCCGCGCGTTCCCAGGTTGACCGCCATCATGACCTCGGAGCCGACCTCCTTCGCCCACTGGGCGAATTCGTTCGTACCTACCATATTCGGCTCTACCGTCCGCCAGGCCAGTTCCAGCCGTTTGGGTCTTTCAGCCACCGGGCCGACGCCGTCCTCCCAGTTGTACCCGGAAACGAAGTTCCCGCCGGGATAGCGGATAATCGGTACGTTCAGTTCCTTGATCAATTCCTTGACGTCATTGCGGAAGCCTCCGCTGTCGGCCGTAGGGTGGGAAGCCTCATAAATCCCTCCGTATACGGCTCTGCCGAGATGCTCGACGAAAGAACCGTAAATGCGCGGGTCAATTTCCGCAATTTTAAACGATTTGTCAACTACCATCTTTGCTTTGGGCATTGCTGTCGCGGATGACAAATGATCACCTTCCATTTTCCTGTTTTAAACAATCCTAAAATATTTTCAATTCGCTTGAATGAATCCGCTTACAGATATAAAATAACATATGAGAGGGACCTTGTAAATATAAAAACCTAAATCTTTTTATACTTTCTTAAATTAAATATAATTTATGCTTGAAAAGTAATGATAACAACCCTTTTTTCATGGAAATTAGAATAAATTAAGATATTTTGTTTTATCTATATGTGAAATATATAGGTGATTTTGTATTGTTTTTACCTAAAATTTTAAGCAAATTTACATTTTTTGATTTAATGCTTTATTAATCGATCAAGTTAGTTTATAATTATCTAAAATAAATGTTTGGATTCTATTATCTCCTATTGGAAGAGGGTTATATTTAGATGATTTACATTAAGGATTTGATGAGCGGAATCGATATTTTTAAAGCGTTAAGTTCTGAGATCAGGATTCAAATCCTCGAGCTTCTTGCCAAGAATCAAGCCTTGAATTTGAACGATCTGGCCACAAGGCTGAATCTCAGCAACGGGGCGATCACGATGCATATCAAAAAGCTGGAAGAGAGCGGCCTGATTGAGATCAACACCTCCGTAGGAAAGCACGGCATTCAAAAAATCTGTTATCTCAACAAAGATAAGCTGATGGTGGATTTAAGAAGCAAAGAGGTAGAGAACCTTTACGAAGTGGAAATCCAAGTCGGCCATTACAGCAACTATCAAGTTGCGCCGACCTGCGGACTGGCTACCAAAGACAGCATTATCGGCGATTTTGACGATCCGCGGTATTTCGCCGATCCCCAGCGGATCGACGCGGAAATCATCTGGCTGACCGAAGGCTTCCTGGAATACCGGATTCCGAACTATCTCAAACCCAACCAAACATTCCGGGAAATCCAGTTCTCGATGGAGCTCGGTTCCGAGGCGCCGGGCTTTTGCGACAATTATCCTTCGGACATCTTCTTCTATCTTAACGGTATTGAAATCGGCTATTGGACCAGCCCGGGGGATTTCGGGGACGCGCGCGGAACCTTCAATCCCGACTGGTGGCCGCCGCATCTTAACCAGTACGGCATGCTGAAGCTGATCCGGATCAATAACGAGGGAAGCTTTATCGACGGCTGCCGGATATCCGACGTCACGATCGAGCAGATTCAGCTCGATTACAAAAGCGAGCTCACTCTCCGCCTAGCGGTGACCGACAAATCGGTCAACAAACGCGGACTGACCATCTTCGGCCGCAACTTCGGCAACTACAGCCAGGACCTGTTGGCCCGCGTACTGTACGATGTGCACGAGACAGAGGTGGTATTGCCGAAACGGACGCAAAGAAGCTTGGTACCGAAGAGCTAAAAGAAGCGCAATAACCTTCGCAACACCGGGATTTCCTCCGGGTGCTTGCTATTAACTCGCGCGTGGCACGGGATATTGCCATCTTGGCCGGCAGAGATTGCCATCATGCGGCCGAATGCTGCACTTTTTGCAATAATTTTGCGTCCTTAAGCGGATCGATCGCACGATTGTTGCATTTAATGCAGCATTTCGGGCAAATGAAGGGCTGTTTCGCCCCTAAGCCTTTCAAAATACTGCAGAAGATAAATTTTCAAGAAGCATGTAATGTAATCGCTTACTTTCAAGTATAATAGAAAATAATAAAATTAAAATAAACGATCCCAATACCTTTTTATACATTTTCACTTTTGTTTACCTCGAATCCCGATCGAAAGAACTTGGAGTATTTAGACATCATTCTCGTTAAAGTAGGGGCTTTATACTTGGGGGAGGAAGGTGTTGTATATAATACAACATAAATAATTATAAAAAGACGCCGTGCGGCGTCTTTTTATATGTGCTGCTGATCAGTTATTCATGCCCAACCTATCTATTCCGTCCGATATTCCTGCGACAGCTTCTGAATGACTGCGTCCGAGATTACCAGATTGTACACGCGCAGTTCATCCATCATCCCCTTGAACGGGGGATCCCACCAGTTGACTCCCAAGCTGAATGTACCTTCCGCACCCGTAAAGACGTCCGGAAAGCCGGTGCCCGAAAACTTTTGCTCGCCGTCCACATAGACCTTCACGGCGCCCTCATTAACTGTAAAAGCAACATGATGCCATTCATTCGCGGAAATTATGGAGCCGGTCGTTGCGTCATACCACGCTTCACCCGACCACAGCATCGTGTTGTTATCCCAGGATTCCGGGACAAGACTGATCCAGCTGCTTACCGACGCCGCTCCAAAGAAGCTCGTCGTGAACTGGGTGAACTGCTCCGGATTCAGCCAGAGAGATACGGAATAACTATTCCCCGTTATAAGCCCATCCGCCAGCCTGATGCCGGAGTTCCCATCAAATACGGCGGCTTGCCCCGCCACGCCGGCGTCGTAAGTGATTGTTCCGTCTGTCGTACCGATCAATTTCCCCGTAACGGTACCTTCCGCAAACTGGCCGGCAGCATCCGCCAGATCATTTTCGAAGGAATACCGGGCAACTACTCCGTAGTCCGTATCGATCGGGGCGACGACAATTGAAAATTGCTTCGATGCGCTGGCTTTCCCCTTCGTAATCGTCGCGGTCAGCGTAGCCTTTAAGCTGTCTTCCCCGACTTCCGGCGGATAAATCACACCCGTATCCGAAATCACGCTCGCATCCGAAGTGGACCACGAAATGACGGTGCCGCGCATTCCCTCCGTCGGCAATGTCAAATCATTCATGACTTTGCTTGTATCGCCAAGGCTTAAGTCGGCTTGTACAGCTTTCACAATCTGACGGTCTGGCAAATCGGGTTGTCTAATTCCCCAGACGGCTTCACCTTGCGAAGAAATCGCCGTAAAAGTCATCGTTTCTTCTTCCAGAATTGGATCCCACCCGCTAACAAACACACCGTCATAAGTAACCCCGTCGATGGTAAGGACGGCATTATAATTGCCGTTCAACGCCCATGTGCCCTTGACATCTCCCGAGATCGTCTTATCTTTGTTCAGCGTAATATTTACCGAAGACGCAATATCTCCGGAATATTGAAGCCCATGATTCACGAATTTATAATCTCCCGCCACCTTGTTTGCTTTGACGGGTTTCAGCGATTCGCCGGCATAACGCTCCGGGGCAACGACCAGCCAGCCGTTTTTATTCTTAAACATTTGATGCACCCGCAGCTCATGAGTTTCGCCTCTTTGCGGGAATCTCGTATGGAAATAAAGGAAGTACTTTCCCGATTCCTCATCATAATATACCGAGTTATGACCGGGCGAGACATAGCCGTAGCCGATCCCGGTGCCGGATTCGCCAATTTCCCTTTCAAACAGGAAATTTCCCATCATTTTTATACCATAGGGATAGTTGTCCGTGTCTCCCGGCAAAACCGCGCTTTGTCCGGCGGCATCCAGGTACGGGCCATCCGGCCGGACTGAGCGAAACTGTCTCATGTTATACCCGCCGTTCGCGCCAAGCCAGCCATAGGTCACATTTAAATAATAGTAACCCGAAGATTTGTCATAAATAATATAAGGACCTTCTCCCGATTTCGTAAATCCGCCCGCTATCTTGGTTCCGAAATACCGGTCCACAAGCCGCCCGTCCGCCGTTGTTCCGTCTTTGCCCGGATGAATCACCCGGCCGGTCGCCGGATCAAGTTCAACAATGAAGATTCCTCCCGACCAGGAGCCGTAAGTCATCCACAGCTTGCCTTCCTCGTCAAAGAATAGTGCGGCGTCTATCGCATTCGGGTAGATCGCATTATTGTACGAACCGTCGCTGTTAAACCAGTTTGAATTTACCCCGGTTATTTTCCCGTCCTCAATCAATCCGGCGATGTTCGTATTGCTCCACTTCTTGTCAACGTCACTGTCGGCATCAAATGCCGTATCCCGCGTAAAACCGGAATAAATAACCGTATCCGCATAAGTGTAAGGTCCCTCGATATTTCGGGAGACCGCATACCCGATGGCGGAGCGAATATATGTCGAAGAAACGCTGTAATAAATCATATAGGCTCCCGTAGTTCCATCCTCATTCCGGTAATACTCGTTCCAGATGACGGCCGGAGCCCATACGGCATACCCGCCCTTGCTGTCCGAATCGTCCTCCCCCGCCCAGGCGAACGACTCCGCCAAATTGGCGGACAGATCGCCGTAAATGGTGTTCCCCGGCGTCGTATACCCGTTCGTAAACGTGGTCCACTTCATCAAGTCGCTAGATTTGGCAGCTTCAATATGCGATCCGAAAACATAATAGGTAGAGCCGTCTTTGATGACGGAAGGATCGTGAACGGACACATTGGCAAAGGACTTCGCCGCCTTAGCTTGGCCGGAATCACTGCCTTCGGCAAAACCGGCGGCAGGTATTAATATAAGCATAACAAGCAGCATCACAAAGCATCGGCTTAATTTTTTCAATTGATATCCCCCTCTATCCCTTGATTCCCGAATTCAAATTGATCGATTGAATAAAGTATTTTTGCGCAAATACGAACAGCAGCAGGGTAGGAATGATCGCCAGCAGCGCCGAGCCTACCAATTGGCCGATCATGCGGTAGTTGCCGTAAATGTCCTGCAGTAACAAGAGACCCGCGGTAACAGGCATTTTTTCCACATCCGTATAAACGATAACCGGCCATAAGAAGTCGTTCCATGAGCCGACAAACGAGAACAGGGCGCATACTATCAGGACAGGCTTGATTAACGGGAGAATAATGGAATAATAAATTCTGAAATCTCCTGCCCCGTCCACGCGGGCCGACTCGTCGAGCTCATTTGGAATTCCCTTGAGGAATTGTCTTACCAGGAAGATGTTGCCCATCCCTGCCAAGCCCGGGATTATCATAGCCCAGGAAGTATTCACCCAACCGAACAAATCGATGATTTTATAGGAAGGGATTATGTTGACGACACCCGGAAAGAACGAAATGCCAAGCAAGGTAAAAAACAAGGTGTCTCTGCCTTTGAATTTCATGCGGGAATAACCGTAGCCGGTCATAGAGATAACGACGATCACCAAAAACGTATGAAAAACCGCGATATAAATGGAATTCACCATCCATCGCAGGATCGGTGCCGTAGAGGTATTCCCAAGTACGGTCAAATAGTTTTCAAGCGTCCAATCGACCGGAAGCAGCCGGAAGCCTGTCGAAACGACTTCGGTTTGGGAACGAAAAGACGTGGAGATACCGAACAACACCGGAATTACCCAAATAAAGCACACGACAAATAAAAAAAGGTACGCAATATATTTTGAGATGCTTATTTTTTTGGACATCCGATCACACCCTACCTCTCGTTTCCTTAATCCGACGTTCATCGCGATTAGTTGGAATTCCGACTCATGACGTAGTATTGCAGCGCCGAGACAACCAAAATGACCAACCCGAGCAGCACGGCCATGGCGGAAGCCATGCCTGCGATCGATTCGCCGTGGCCGAAGGCCAGCTGACGGATGTACATCATGAGCACATGGGTGGTTTGTCTCGGACCCCCGTCGGTCATCATCAACGGCTGACCAAATACGTTAAAGGAAGCTGCGGTCGTCATCACGAATGTGTAAATTAGAGGAAAACGAATGGACGGTAGGGTAATGCTGAAAAACCTTTTGACGGACCCGGCTCCGTCCATTTCGGCCGATTCATACAAATCCTTGGAAACCCCCGCGATCGATGCCCGATAAATGATCATATTGCCCCCAACGCCGCCCCAAACGGAAATGACGAAAATAATAATCCATGCATACGGTTGGTTAGCCGCCCAAGCAACCTGCGAGTGAAATACATTCCCGGTAATCCCCAGCTGCTTATTGAATATCAAGAGCCAGATCAAGGCCGCCGCCGAAATTGAAATAAGGCCCGGAATATATATAATCGCCTGGATCGTTCCTTTCAATTTGATCTGCTTGTGCTCAAGCGCCACCGCGACAAGGAGCGGAATCACGATCAACAACGGAACGCTGATCACCACGAAAATCAACGTGTTTTTCAAACCGTTAAAGAACTGGTTATAGAAGGTTGATGTTTCGTCAAATAAAATGGTCTTGTAGTTGGAAAGACCAATCCATTCCGGATTGTTCATCAGGTTCCAGTGCGTAAATGAAGCATAAATGCCGTAGACCGTGGGGATGAGGATAAAGATCAGAAATAATATCAGGTGAGGACCCACAAAGAAAACAGGTGCAAAAGATCGCTTTTTCATATCCTTTCGCTATCTCCTTTTGGAGAAATAATGTGCCGGATAACTATTCTGGCACATTATTTCTTTCTTACTGTTTTGCTAAGGCTTAATTCGTGGTCGTTTTGCTGCTCTCGGCAATTTTATCCTCAACAAATTTCTGCATGGTCTTCAATGTTTCATCCAAGTCCACGTTTCCGCGAACGATATCCGCACAATAGGTATCGACCGCTTCGGCAACATACGGGTAGTATTCATAGGTGTATATATAAAGGGAATCGATTTCTTGTTGGTTCGCGGTAAAGAAGGATTGCATGTAATTTTGGAATTCGGGGTTTTCGATGACTTGTTTACTCGCTACGATTTGGCCGGCCTTCGCCCATTCCATCGAGTTTTCGCGAACATATTCCAGGAATGCGCCGATTCCGGCTTCTTTTTCATTCGTGCGCTTCTCGTTGCCAAGCATTGCAAACAGGTGCGAAGAAGCACGATTCGTAAATTTATCCGGCGTTGGCGAATAGATATTGGTCACTCCAAAATTCAAGCCTTCCACGGCGGCATGAGCCGTTGAAGTCCAGGTGCCGTCCGTGGAGAACAGGACATTGCCGGATTGAAACATCAGATAACCGTCTTCCCCGAATGGAGTCATCAGACCGGCATCGGCAATCTTCTTGACATTTTCAAAGGCCTGCTTCATCACCGGGGTGTCCACAGCCGGTTTGCCGTTCTCCTGGATATCCCCGCCCAAATCCTGCACTTGCGCCAGGATCACCCAGCCGAGCAAAGCATCGTTTACGACGTATTGGCCTTCATCAAGCTTGCCTTGCAAGGAAAGCATCTCATCGATGGTTACTACATTGTCGTCCAGAAAAGATTCGACGCTGTATTTTTTTAGCAAATCCTTGTTGTAGTACATTGTGTTTGCATGAATGTCCAAAGGCACGGTGTATTGTGTGCCGCCGATATTACCGGTGCTCCAAGCTTGAGGCAGGTAGTTCTCTTCTTTGATTTCAGGCTGGCCGGAAATCGCCGTTTCAATCGGCTCCAGCGCGCCTTGCTTTACATAACCGGGAACACGGTCCGCATGGATGATCGCCAAATCCGGAATGCCTTTACCCGAGTTCAGGACGGTCGAAATCTTCGTGTACATATCGGCCGTCACCACATGCTTCACTTTGAATTCGGGATTTGTTTCATTGTAACTTTTGACGATTTGATCCATGTATGCTCCGTCATCACCGGTCAGCGGCGTCCAAAATGTAATCGTATTTTTGTCTTCGCCATTACTGCAGGCACTCAACATAATACTTACTATAAATACCGTTAATAATGAAACTATCCAGTTCTTTTTCAAAGCTTTCGCCCCCAAATAGAATCAAAATAGAATCAGATCACATTTTAGCTTTCCTGAATTTTGTCCACACGCGAAACCAAACTTGTACGTACATGTTCCCATAAAAAAAATTGCTTAACTCTTGTGCAACTATCTTAGAATACTTTTTTAAAGATCACCCCCATATTTTATCTGAATTTGGAAAATATTAAATCGCCTCTAACAATTGGGATGAATCCGCTTTCAGATATAAAATAGCATAATGAGGTATTATTTGTAAATGTAAAACCTAAATCTTTTTATATAATTTTGAATAAAATGATTGTCGTAACTGAAACTAGTGATAACAGCGCAGTTTTTCATGAAAATTACAATGAATTTTTAGGTTTTTGTTTTATATTATATTAAAATATTTTGCCGAATCGATGCAGATTTTAAATGTAATTTTGAATATATTTACATTTTTTAATTTAGTGCGCTCGAAACCGGCTAGTTTGTTTATGATTGTTTGAAGTAAATTCAGGATAATTATTGAGGGGTTAAAAAAAAGGGGGGGCATCCATAAACGGGTTTGCTAATATTTTGGCCAATAAAAGACGCCGTGTGAGCGTCTCTTATTGGCCAAAAGGCGAATTCATTCAGGCTTAAGCTTCGTTCAGCGCGCGCAGAAAAGTATGGCGGTTCGGGCGGATCCGGTGCGCCTCGCGCAAACTGCGCGCGAACAGCCCGTCGCCGATGCCGAGCTCGGCAAGGCTGGACGGTCCCCCGGCGAGCTGCAGCAGCTCGCGGATCGCCGCCTCGGACGGCACGTCCGCCAGCCAGCTGCGGACGAGCTCGCCGTGCCGCCGCAGCGCCTCCGGCTCGCCGCCGGGGAACACGCCGCGCTCCGCGGCGTCGTGGTAGAGGCGCGAGATTTCGGCGCAGGCGACGCCGACCTTGGCGCCGTGCAGCAGCGCCCGCCGGCCCCGGCGCAAATATTCCATCTCCCAGTAATGGGAGAGATGGTGCTCCGCGCCGGACGCGGGATGCGACTGCCCGAACAGCAGCATGGCGATGCCGGATTCGATCAGCGCCGTCATCAGCGCGGTGATGCCCTCCTGCGTGCGCCCGCCGATCTCACGGGCGTGCCGCACGCAGGAGGCCAGAGCGCGCTCGGTGATCTCCGCCGCCTGTTCATTGTAAGGCTCTCCCCCCGTTAGGTGGGAGAACTTCCAATCGAACAGGGAGGTGTATTTGCCGAGCATGTCCCCGAATCCGGCGGCGACGAGACGCTGCGGCGCCCGCATCAGGACGTCCAGGTCGGCAAAGATCGCGGTCGGCGAAACGGCTGGCACGGTCGTCTTCATCCCGCGGATGGTGAGCGGGGCTCCCGCGGAAGTGAAGCCGTCGACCGACGGCGCCGTCGGCACCGAGATGAACGGGATGCCGCATTTGTGCCCGGCAAAGCGGACGATATCGTGAATCGTCCCGGAGCCGACGGCGATCAGCGCCTCGGTCATCCCCGGCTCGATCGCCAGCAGCAGCTGCACGATGGCGGCCTCGTCGGCGACCACGTCGCCGGTCTCGGCGGGCTCAAGCAGGCAGAGCGATGGCTCCAGGCCCGCCTCCCTCATGCTCTGCTCCAGCTTTCTGCCCGCCGCTTCATAGGTGTTCGCGTCCGCCGCCAGCAACAGCCGCCGGCTGCCGTGCTCCAGGAAAAACGGTGCCACCTGTTTCAGCGCGCCGGCCTCCAGAACGAGCTTCTCAAAGAACGGTGACGTTGTCCCGCCGCCTGTACCAGTACCGACATCGACATTCGACATAAGCAAATTCCTCCCCATTCCAGAACTTATTGCAGCTAAAATGAATACGGTTTCAATTTCGTATCTCAGTTGTACATACAATAACTTTCTATTTGCCTTTATTTCGCTATGCTGTACGTACAAATTGTTATGGAAATATTTTATCTCTACACCGGATAAATAGCAAGCATTAAATATGGAGTAAGGAGAGTAAAGGGCCGGTCTTCTTTACGATGAATCCGGCCCAATGCATGGCATTTACGCTCCGCCCGCCCAATTCGCCCCGTTCAACAGCAGCTTGGCGTATTCGGGATTCCGGAAGGAATCGATATGATGCCCCGGCATCAAATATACTATCCGGCCCAGGCCGAACCGGCGCGCCCAAGCGGCGGGCCTGTCCCGGTCTTCGTGCCGGTAGGTCAGCAGCACTTCGTGATCGCTGAAGTGGTCCGTATCAAACCGGTAAGGCTCCTCCGGCATGGTAAACGGCCGGATGCCTTCCGTGACCGGGTGGTCGTTATTTTCGACGCGAAAATCCAGCTCCCGGTACGCCGGATGCCCGGTGAACCGCGCGCCGAGCATCTGCGCCGCTTCCGGCCGGGCTTGCAGCGATATCCCGTTATGCAGCGCCAGCAAACCGCCGCCTCCGGCGATGTAGGCGAGGAGCCCCGCCGTTTGCCCGTCCGTCATGGGCAGCTCCCAACGGTCGGCGTATGAAATGCAGAGGTCGCAGCGGGATATTTCTTCAACATGCAAGCTGTCATAATCATCGCTCGCTTCCACGGTCCACCGCTCCTCCAAAATGTCCCGCAACCGTCCCTCCACCGCTCCCAGCGGATGATAGGGCGCATCGGTATAATCTCCGATCAGCAGCGCTTTAGGTTTAACTTTCGTTATATGCTCCATACATGCCTGCCTCCCTCTCCTCGATTAACTTCGATTACCACAGCATCGCCTTTCCTTTGGCATCTATAAACCGGGGGCCCTCTTCGATTCCCAAGCCGTTCTCTTCATTCCGGCCGATCCGCTCCATGATCCGTGCGATGATATTCTCCGCCGACTGCGCCGGAGTCCATTCGGCGTCCGCGTCCAGTTTGCCGCGCATATAAGTTTGAACCCAGCCGGGATGGAGGATCATGACCTGTACTCCCGCTTTCTTAAGCCCGTTATGCACCAAGCTCGACTGTATATTGAGCGCGGCTTTGGACATGCAGTAGGCAAACCAGCTGTCGCGCCGGTTTTGACCGATACTGCCGGCTTCGGAAGATAGGTTGACAATCAATTTTGCGGTACTGTTCAACACGAGCGGAGCCAAGGCCTGCGTCACCCGCAAAGCGCCGAGCGCATTGACGTTGAACACCTTGAGCATCTCGTCGTAATTCAACTCGTCCATAATCGTGGCTTCGATGTCACCCAGGATGCCGGCATTGTTGATCAAAATATCAATCCGGCCCGTCCGCTCTTTGATGGCCGCGGCCGCTTCCCGGACGCTCCCGTCGCTGCCGATATCCAGCGGAACCAGTGTCAACCGATCCCCAAAGCGCTGATGCAGTTTTTCCAAGGCGACTTCTTCCGCATTGTATCTGCCGGCGAAGACGCGGCAGCCGCGCTTCAGCAGCGCCACGGTCAAAGCCAGCCCGACGCCGTGATCCGCCCCCGTAACCAGTGCCGTGTATTCCATGCCGCTCACTCTCCTTAGGTTCATTAGTAAATTTTTCATGGGTCCAACATCTATTGTCCATCGTACCAAAGAGTTATGCAACCGCTGATATTGATTCGTGCCGACGTCTGATAATAAGAACAACAACCAAACCGGGAAGAGGCACCTTGCAGCGCCCCACCATGACCCGGAACCTGGGGGCTGGATGAGCGTTGAGGGGCAAAAGCGGATGGTTGTTTAAAGTTACTAATGTTAGAAGATTGCGATTGTTATGGGCTGCGATTGTTTAGAGTTGCGGGCGTTGGGGTTTACGGGTGTTTGGGAGTTATAGGCGCGTTTGGGAGTTATAGGTGCTTGAGAGTTGTAGGTGCTTGGGGAGGTACGGTGATCGGAAGTTGGAAGCCACTGGTAATTTGAATCTGCGAGAAATCGGTGACTGTGAATATAAGGGTCTGTTGTCGTGAGTTAAGTATATTGGGATTGGGAACGGTTAATCTAAATTGCGGGGTTGGGATGCGTGTATATAAGAATGTCGTGTTGTAGATTAAGAGGGCGTGTGGTGTAGCAGGATAGTGCGGTAATAAGATAAGTCGTTCATTAAAGTAAATAAGTGGTTGGAGTTAGATAGGTGGTGTGTTGAGCAGTTTGGAAATTGGATGGACTAGAGTACGTTTGCGGTAGGTTGGCGTTGTCCGGCAAATAGCACTATCCGCGGCAGAAGGGTAACGGTTGCAAAAAAACGGAAGAAGCGGAAGTTGTGCAAAATGCAGAAGTTTGTGACAGAAGCTTGTGAAGTCACAGTAGTTTGTAAAGTTGCTAAATTTACATATTTTACCACACCTTGTTCATCAGATCCCCCATTTGCCTACGCCTAGAAAATAGAGGTGTTTTTGACCGCTATTTTGTCGAATTTGGCTCTATCCGCAGAAATAAGGGTATTTTGGGGCGCTATTTCCCCGACATCCGGCTCAAATGGAGGGTATAGGACCAAAATCCGAGATATAGCGCCCTTTTTGGCCGCTATTTCCTCAAAAACAGCGGAAATCTCGGAAATAAGGGCCAAATTGGCCCTTATTTAAAAACTAAGCCCCCCGCTCGAATCGTCAAGAGCGAGGGGCTTACATCGCGGCGCGGAGCTACCCGCCCGCCGCGTTAGCGGGTGACCGTCAGCTCAGCTCCGATTGTATCGCGGGAGTTGCCGCCGACGAGCACGGCAACGCGGCATGGTTCGACCGCGAATTTCATCTCGCGGTTCCAGATCGCGAGCTCCTCCCGGCCCAGGCTGAAGCTGACGACCCGCTCTTCGCCCGGCGCGAGCTCCAGCTTGGCGAAGCCCTTGAGCTCGGCCAGCCGCCGGGTAATGCCGGATTCGCGCGCGCGGATGTAGAGCTGGACGGTTTCCGCGCCGGAGCGGGTGCCGGTATTTCTCACCCGCACCGAGACCGTCACCGCCTGCCCCGCTTCCAGCTCGGCGGCGGAAATTTCCCGCCGCGACAGGCCGACTTCGCCGTACGCAAACTCCGTGTAGCTCAGCCCGTAGCCGAACGGGTACAACGGCGCGGACGGCATGTCCACATAGACCCGGGTCCGCCCGGGGTCTTTCTGATTGTAATACACCGGGAGCTGCCCTGTGGACCGGGGGAGCGATACGGGCAGCTTGCCGCTAGGACAAGCCTTGCCGAACAGCAGCTCGCCGATCGCCCGGCCGCCCTCGGGGCCGGGATACCAGGCGCACAGCACCGCTCCGCAGTGCTCGTCCACGCCGGTGAGCGCATGCGGCCGGCCTTGAATGAGCACCGCCACCACCGGCGTGCCCGTGGCGGCCACTTCCGCGGCCAGCCGCCGCTGCAGGCCGCCGAGCGCCAGGTCGACGAGGTCGACGCCCTCCCCGCAATCCATCTCCGCCGGATTGCCTTGCGCCGCCGACACGATCGCCTCGCCATTGCTGTCGAACTCCGTGTCGAAGCGGCGGGCGCTGCTGCCGCCGAGCACCAGCACGCACACGTCCGCGCTCTTCGCGGCCGCCACCGCTTCCGCCAGCCCGGCGTCCGACATGTCGCGGACGCCGCAGCCGCTGGCGTACACGACGTCCGTGCCCGCCGGCGCCACCCTGCGGATGCCCTCCAGCACCGTGCTGCCGCTGCCGTCGCGCTGCACGCTCGTATAATCGCCGAGCTGATTGTACAGCCGGTCGGCGTTCGGACCGATCACCGCAATGCGGCGCTTCTCCGCACCGATCGGCAGCAGTCCGCCTTCGTTCTTCAGCAGCACGGCCGATTCGCGGGCCACCTGCAGATTCACCTCGCGGAACTCCGGTCTGCCGACCGCCGACAGCGGGCGCATTTCATTGACATAGGGCCGGTCGAACAAGCCCAGTCTGAATTTAAGCCGCAGCACCCGCCGCACCGCCCGGTCGACCTCGGCTTCGGGAACAAGCCCCTGCTCCACGGCCGCCGCCAGCGTCGTAAACGCCGTGTCCCACAGGCTTATGTCGACGCCCGAGTCGAGCGTCAGTGCGGCGGCCGCCTCATGGCTGCCCGTCAGCGCCAGCAGCCGGTCAATCGCGGTGCCGTCGGCCATGACGATGCCGTCAAAGCCCCACTCCTCGCGCAATATCCCGGTGAGCAGCGACTTGTTCGCATGGCACGGAACGCCGTCGATCTCGTTATACGCCGCCATGAACCCGGCGGCGCCCGCCTCCTTCCCGGCCTTGGCGCCGGGAAGATGAATCTCGCGCAGCTCCCGCTCGCCGATCGGCGCGGGACCGGCGTTGCGCCCGCCCTGGGCGTACCCCTGGGCGCACAGATGCTTCAGGACCACCGCGACCTTGTCTTCGGCGGTCAAATCTTGCGGGTCCTCGCCCTGCATCCCGCGCACCGCCGCCTCCGTAAACCGGGCGGCCAAATAAGGATCCTCGCCGAAGCATTCCTCGGCACGGCCCCAGCGGGGATCATGCAGAATATCCAGCGCGGACACCAGGCCCACATGTGCCCCGCGACTGCGGATTTCGGCGGCGACATAGCCGTAGGCCCGCTCCATCAGCGCGGGATTCCAAGTCGAACCGACGCCGAGGTTGACCGGCAGCATCGTCCCGTCCAGCGCCTGATGCCCGTGAGGACTTTCCTCCGACAACAGCACGGGGATGCCCAGCCGGGTATTTTCCATGACATAGCGCTGCACCATATTGGCGACTCTCGCGCTGTCCGCAGCCGTAATGCCGTTCGCGTAATTCACGCCGGACCAGGGGTCGCTGCGGAACAAGCCGTAGAGCGCGCCCATGCCGCCACCCCAGGCCACTTCCCGCTTGAATTCCTCGGTCAGCGCAAAGCCGCCCTCTTCCTTGGCGTACGCGTTCCATCCGTACATCCGTTGGTTCAGCTGTCCTATTTTCTCAGCCAGCGTCATTCTTCCGAGCAGATCGCTGATCCGCTCCTCTATCGGCACATGGGCCAATTTATAGGTTTCCACCGGTATTTCCCCCGCTTCATGTCGTAATGATCGCTGGCTCCTCGTTTAGTCTCTCCGGCCGCCCGTTTCCCTGGTTGCGCTGAGCCCGCGGTATTCCTTCGGCGTCATTCCCGTATATGATTTGAACACGGAAACGAAATACTTGTATTCCTTATAACCCACCTTGTCGGCGATCTCAAAAACTTTGTCGTGCGTGTTGGCGAGCAGGTCTTTGGCCTGCTCCATCCGCATTTCGTTCATATATTCTGTAAAGCCTTTTCCCGTACTCTGCTTGAAAATATAGCTGAAATAGCTCGGCGTAATCTTCAGCCAGGCCGCGACCTCGGAAGCCTTCAGATCGGTGCGGTAGTGGTCGTCCATGTATTTCTTGGCCTTCTCAATGATCCAGTAGGACTTGTCGATGCCGTGGCGGTCGATTTGCCGCAGCAATTCCCGCATATCCTCTTTCACGACCGTCTCCAGCGAGCCGTAAGAGTTATAGATGTTCAGATCGAGATTGCTTTTAAGCCCGTAGTCGAGCTCGGTCATCCCGCTTTTCCGCAGCCGCTGCCGCAGCAGCGCCGCCAACTCCTCGTATGCCAGCAAGACGTCGCCGCCCAAGAAGCCGTGATCCCGGAAAAAGCCGAACATCTCCGCAACCTTGGCATCGACCCCGGCTTCATCCTGCTTGAACATTTCCGCGACCAGGTCCTTGGCAAATTCCGCCGCATCGAATTCGGACGCGGTCCGGCGGGATTCGGCGCAGCCGCGATTCTCCGGCAAAATGACGTCTTTGCCCGCAAGAATATGGTAAGGCAGCAGTCCGTTCGCCTCGGCGCAGCGATCCGCCGTTTCGAGCAGATCGTCATAAGGCTCGGACACCGCACAGTAGAGTTGTTCCGCCCGAAGCTCCGGCAACAAAGCGTCCAGCAGCTCGGCCCAGGCGTAAAGGTCCAAGGCTACTTCCGAAACCGCCAGCGTAATCAGTAAATTTTCATGGTCGAAGACGGATACCGTGCGCAGCCCCGGGTGTTCCAGACCGCGACGAACACGCCGGATCCAGGCATCCTGAATGTCGACATATCCTTCAGGAGGCTGAGCGCCGAACCGTTCGAAGAACCGGTCCAGCTGCGTCGCCACTATGCGAAACTGGGCTCCGCGCAAGGAGGCAGGGGCTTCTTTGCCGTAAGCGATGCCATGGCGCGCCATATTCGCCAGCCACAGCTTGGCTTCCTGGACCGTTCCTTTCCGCTCGCCGTCCCGGATGCCGCCGACGATCTTGTTCACTACCTCGGTCAATTCCTCGATTTCCACCGGTTTAAGCAAATAATCGCTGACGCCAAGACGGATCGCCTGGCGCGCATATTCAAAGTCCTCGTAACCGCTGATCATCACGACCCGCACCTTCGGAAACTGCCCCTTCAGGCGCTCGGCCAATTGCAGCCCGTCCATCCCCTCCATGCGGATATCGGACAGAACTACGTCGACATCGTGTTCTTTTACAAGGTGCAGCGCTTCCAGACCGTCATAGGCTTCGCCCACGACCTTCACGCCGAGCGCTTCCCAATCGATCGTGCAGCGCAGCCCTTCGCAAATTACAGGTTCGTCGTCGACAATCAGCATTTTGATCGGATTGTCATTTCCCGCCAATTTATGGCTCATGCTGTTCACCACCATGATCTTCGCTCTCTCCGGCCGGGATTCTCAGCCGTACCCAGGTACCCTCCGGAGAAGTGCCGATAATCTCCAAGCCATAGCCGCTGCCGTAAAATATCGACAGCCGCTCATGAATGTTGCGCATGGCTCCCTCCCGGATATTGCCGTCCTTTGCCCCGCCCCGAAGGGAAGCGCGGACTTCTTCAAGCCGCGCGGGAGTCATGCCTTTCCCGTTGTCGATGACATCAATCCAGATTTCGCGGTCGGCGCTGTAACAATTGACCTGGATTTCGTTAACAGCTTTGTTGCGGTCGAAGCCGTGCTTGATAAAGTTCTCCACCAACGGCTGGATCGTCGCTTTGAGCGTGATCGTGTGCTCAAGGCCGGATTCGGTATATAAGGAATATTCAAGCTTGTCCCCCAAACGGCGCTGCTGCAGGAACAGATACGATTGAACGAATTCCATTTCCCTGTGCAGCGTCGTCTCGTAGCTGCCGTTGTTTACGCTGGAGCGGAAAAATTTGGACAGCATCTCGATCAATTGGCTGGATTTCTCCGCCTTCTCGAGCCTTGCCGTCCAGCGAATCATATCCAGCGTATTGTAAAGAAAATGGGGGTCCATCTGGTTTTGCAGCAATCTCAGCTCGGATTCGCGCTCCCGCAGCTCCATCTTATACTTGTGCTCGATCAATTGCTGGATGGTGGAAACCATCTCGTTGAATTTATGGTTCAGCTCCGAGATCTCGTCGCGGGATTCAATCGGAACGCGCGCGCTGAAGTCGCCGTGCGCCACACGGTTGGTTTCCTTCTTCAATCTCAGTATCGGGGTGATGATCGTGTAATGGAACCCGATCAGGGCGGCAAGGCCGAGCAGCAGGATCGCGATCAGGATGAACAGCATCATCACTTTGACATCGCGGAATTCCCCGGCGACCGTCGCTTCGGGAATCATCGCCACGACATTCCAGCCGGTGTTTTCGACCGGTTTGTACAGCGTCAAATAATCCTTCGATCCGAGCGAATAGTTGAAATTGCCCTCCCGGCCGGACGCCAGCTTACCGAGCAGCGTCGCGTCGGGTTGGAAGCTCTGGCCGAATTTATCCTTCGAGCCCAAAATGATTTGGCCCTCCGCCCCGATAATGAACACGCTCCCCGCCCCGTCCTCGAAGATGCCCTTCTCCAGCAATTGAACGATCCCCGCCTCATCCATGCGGATGGTGAGCCTGCCGAGGGGTCTGGTCAGTTCGTTATAAGAATTCAAAATCCGGAACATGGACAGCACTCTGGTTTCCCCGTGCCAGCCGCTGTTCAAACTGTAGGCTTCGGTCCAAATAATTCCGCCTTTGCGGGCCTCGGCCCGCCGTTCCCACTCGGATTCGTCGCCGCTGAACGGCTCGCCCATCTCGATGAAATTGCCGTTGTATCCGGTGATTTCAATCGAACGGATGAAACTCCGCGACATGAGCTGAAACGTCAGGAACTCTTCAACATTCCGTTTATAGACCGCCTGCTGCTTATTGCTTAACGGCGGCGATGTCCGCAGGAACGACCGCATATCCGGGTTTAAAATAAGATAATTCGCGATATCCTCGACGATTTTGGTCTGTTCCCCGAGCTGGCTGGCTACATTATCCAGATTCCTTCGGGTGGAGCCGATAAATTGATCCCTTAAGCTTTGATTAAATTTGTATTGAACGACAACGCCCACGCCAAAGGTGGGCAGAATGACAAAGAGCAGGAAGATCGCAAGCGCTTTACGCTTCAGTCCGAAGTTTCCCAAATATTTGCGGTAGCGCAGTTTCATGTCGAATCTTCCCCTCCATACGCCGACGGCCTCGGGTTAGCCCTTGACCGCCCCCGCCGTCATCCCGTTGACGAGCTGCTTTTGCAGCAGCAGATAGAAGATCAGAATCGGGATCAGCGCGATGGTCAATGCGGCCATCTGCAGCGTGAGGCTGGCGGTCTCAATGCCCGCGAAATTGGACAGACCGAGCGGCAGCGTTTTGAGTTCCGTTGAAGTGATCAGGACGAGCGCGAATAAATACTCATTCCAATTATATATAAAATTCAAAATAATAACCGTAGCCAGCGCGGGCCGAGTGATCGGCAGAATGATCGACCAGAAAATGCGGTAGACACCCGCGCCGTCGACAACCCCCGATTCCTCCAAATCTTTGGGGAATGAGCGCATAAAGCCTTCCAGAATGAAGATGGTCAAAGACAAGTGAAACGCCGTATACGGCAATATCAGCGACCAGTACGTATCGAGCAAATGCAGCTTCTGCATGATCAAAAAGATCGGGATCAGGGTCGCGTGAATCGGAACCAGCATCCCCAGCAGAAACAAGCTGTAGGTCGTTCCCCGCAATTTAAATTTGAACCGGGAAAGAAAATAGGCGGCGAGCGCCCCCAGCAAAACCGTAATAATCAAAGAGGCGAATGTAATAATAATGCTGTTTAAAAAGTAGACGTCCATATTGGCTACTTCCCACGCCTTGGCGTAGTTCGAAAACTGCAAGGCCTTCGGGAAGGAAAACGGATCGGCCGCATATTCCTGCTCCTTTTTGAAGGAGTTGACCACCATCCAAAAGAGAGGAACTATGTTAATAATAGCGAATAGACTCAAAAATGTGTATGCGAATAACTGGAACAGCCGCGAGTGTCTCTTCATGTTGCTTTCCCCCTTCCTTTAAGCGTCCTTCTCCCGGTTGATCCGGTTGACGAATGTGATCACGATCAGGCTGAACAGCAGAATCAAAATGGACACCGCGCTGCCGTACCCGTAGCGCATGTTGAGAAAAGCGCTGTTGTACATGTAGAGCGTCATGACTTCTGTTTGATGCGCCGGTCCGCCGCCCGTCAATATCTGAATCAGATCGAAGACGCGGAAGGAGTTGCTTATGCTGTATACGACGTTGACCATAATCGTTCCCTTGATCATCGGGATCGTAATTCTCCATGTCCGTTTCAGCCCGGTAGCGCCGTCCAGCTCGGCCGCCTCGTTGACTTCATCCGGGATATTTTGCAGTGCGGCCAGGAAAATAACCATGTACAGACCGCAGTTTTGCCAGATATAAGCGATGCTGATCGCCAGCATCGAGGTTCGGGTATCGCCGAGCCAGTTCATTTTCCAGGAGTCGAGCCCGATCATGCCGAGCAAATTGTTCAACATCCCGTATTCCGTGTTGTACACCATCCCCCAGATCAGGGAGACCATGACCGAGGAAATGACGACCGGCATAAAGCCGACGGTCCGGAAAAAGCCGGAGCCCTTCAGCCCGCGGTTCAGCAGCAGCGCCAGCACCAGGCCGAGCGGGATTTGACCGATCAGGCCGGTCACCATGATGATGAGATTGTTTTTAACGGTGAGCCAGAATGTATCGTCGCTTAAAATTTTGACAAAATTATCAAAGCCGATAAATTTCATCGCGCTGATGCCGTCCCAGTTCGTAAACGAGAAATACAGGGACAAGCCGATCGGCACGATGGCAATGCCCAGGTAAATGAGCAGCGCCGGAAACAAACCGAGGAATATCGCGAGTCTGGTTCCTTTTAGCGTTTGCATCAGGGGTTCCTCCTTCTTCGCACCCTTGTTTCAAGCCCGATGAAAGAAGAAAACCCGGAATTCGGGTTTTCTGGTGACATCGGATTTGAAATGACGGGATGATAGTTAGTTCAAGTTGTCAAAGGCTTCCTGGACTTCCTTCGCCAGTTCTTCAGGCGTACCTTGGCCGATGACTAATGCCTGGAGTCCGTTTTGCAGCACATCGACCACCTGGGTCGGGATCACAGCGTCAAATACAGGAGCCGTACCGTTGCCCGTCAGGGCCAGCATTTCCTCCAGATACTTGCTTCCGTCTTCCGGCATTTCCACTTTCGCCGGCACAACGACACCGTTGCGGATCAATTCCTTATAGAGGTCCTCGCTGACGAAAAATTTCAGGAACTCTTCGGCAGCGGCTTTCTTCTTCTCGTCGAGACCGCTCTTGATCGCAATGCCGTACTGAACGACGCCCGCGCTCTTTTTCGGGTCGCCTTTGCCGCCTTCGACGCTTGGGAAGAGCGCGATGCCGAACTTGTCCGCTTCCTCGTTGTTGATCCGCACTCTGCCGTCAACGGTGGAAGAAGAAATGTGCATAGCCGCTTTACCCTGGATAAAATAATCCTGAGCTTGTACCGAGTCCATGTTAAGCGCATCGGTATTGAACGCGCCGAGCTTCGCCAATTCGTCGATCACGCCGAGCGCTTTGACGAATTCCGGATCGGTAAATTTGGCCTGTTTTGCGAGCACGGCCGGCAGGAAGTCACTGCCCGTAAACCGGTCGCCGATAATCGAAACATAAGACGATTGCAGCGGCCATTGTTCCTTGTCGCCCAGCGAGATCGGCGTGATGCCGGCCGCTTTCAGCTTTTTGACCGCATCGATGAATTTGTCGTAGGTGTCCGGGAATTGGTCATAACCGACCTGGGCAAACATTTCTTTATTGTAGTAAATAATATCGACGAAGGATTGCTTGGTCGGCACCGCATATTGCTGCCCGTCCACATTAAAGCCGCTCAGCGCATCCTCCGGCAAAATGGAGGTCCAATTCTCCATCAAATGGTTGATCGGCTCGAGCAAATTGCCGGCGACGAGCGGATCCAGGTCCGCGCCTGGCCACACCACGTTGATGTCCGCCAGGTTGTTCCCCGCCGCGAGCGTACGCAGCTTCGTTTTGTACTGGGCGGCAGGCACGCCGTCCTGCTTGATCTTGATATTCGGATGCTGGGCCTCGAATTCGGCGATCCGCGCCTTATACACCTCGTTGTCCACGTTCGGAGAGGTCCATTGGTGCATCATCGTGAGTGTGATCGTCTCGCCTTCTCCTCCCCCGTTGCCGCTTGCGCCGTTCGTGGCCGCGTTGTTGCTGCCGCAAGCCGCCGTGAACAGCGTCATCAATGCGACCAGTCCGAGAAGTACCGCTTTTTTGCCTTTACGTGTTTTGTTCATAACCAACCCTCTTTTCTGTGTAGTTGAAATGAAAAACCGGTTAAAAACTAACAAATCATGATCTGTTTTTTATCCTGATTCGTTATGTCTTCATTATAAATGGGATTTTCTTCAGTCTATATCCCATGAATCTTCGATTATATCCGAAATATTAAGATGAAATCTTATTTTACGTAATATAATGTAACACAGTTTGTAAACTATGTGAAATTTACATTTTCTTTTCGGAAGCGTTTTCAAACTGTTTTCGGGAAAAACCGCTGTTTGCGCGGTCCGTCCCAAAGTCTATTGTTGTTTAGTTTTCCGGCTCGTTCAAAATATAATCCACCAGCTCGTCCAGCGGCACGGTCGCGAGCGCGATCGCCGTATCGGTTACGCCGTAGTAAATATAGAGCAGCCCGTCCTTCACGACATTGCCCGTCGGGAAAATGACGTTCGGAATCTGATACCCGAACTTCTCGTAATACGTCTCCGGCTCCATAATGAAGTTGTGCGTCCGGGCGATAATCTTCTCCGGATTGTCCAGATCGAGCAGCATGGCGCCTACGCGGTACACCACATCGTCGTCCACGCCGTGATACAGCACCAGCCAGCCGCGATCCGTCTTAACCGGAGGCGTCGACCCGCCGATCTTGCGTCCCTCCCAGGCCGGATTCTCGCCTTTGGCCAACAGCTTCGGCTCCTCCCAATGGATCAGGTCGTCGGAATAGGTGATCCACATGCCCGCTTTCTCCGTGCCGTATTGCTCGCCGACATATTCTTCCGGACGGCGCAGCAGCACGTATTTGCCGTTGATTTTTTCGGGGAACAGGATGTTGTCCCGGTCGTTGATGTCCAGCGGCGTCGTGTCGGTCAGGAACTCCCAATCGATCAGGTTCTTGGAGGTCAGAATCGACGAGCGGGTCAGCCAGTGCCCCTCCTGTTCGCCCCAGCCGTCCGGATATTCCGGGATCGAGCGCTCAGGCACGCCCCGCCCCGTCGGATAATAGCTCATGGCGCACGGGCGCAGCGCGTAGTTCAGGTAGAACGTATCGTCGATTTTGACGATGCGCGGATCCTGCACGCTTCCGTACGGGAAGCCGAGCATGTCCGGCGTAACGATCGGCTCGTCCTTCACATGCGTGAAATGCACGCCGTCTTCGCTTTCCAGCAAACCGAGAAAGTTTTTGCATGGCGTCAGCGACCCGGCCGTCCGCTCGATCATGTAAAACTTCCCGTTATCGATGATAACCGCCGGATTGAAAACGGTTACCTTTCTCCATTCGTAACCCCCCGGTACCACAATCGGATTGTCCGGATGTCTCTCAATCTTCATTTGTGTGCCTCCTCGTGTGTAACCCCTTTAGTTTTCAATTCAATTGGTTCTTGCAGCTATGATGTGTGTTCGTCCTTTATAGCCATTATAAAGCGCTACCGAAAACCATAATATCCTGTGAACTTTAGAAAACATCTGAATAATCGGGGTGTTTTTTGTGGCATGTGATGTGAGGCCGATGGGAGGGGTGGACTGCCTTATTAATGCGATATCCCGTCCGTTCGCGATCTACCTTCTTCACAAACGGACACGTGGGACGCTGTTTTGGGAAATCGGAGGATTTGACGGGCTAGCGGACATTAGAGCCGCTATTTAACGAATTCGGGGGTAAAATAGGCTTTATCCGGCCAAATAAAGGTGCTGGTGTCCGCAAGTTTCCGTGATCGGCGAATCTGCGCAAAATAACGGCTCCCAAGTCCATTAAAAAAAGCCGGGACGAAGGGCATCATCACTTGCCGTCCCGGCTCTGTCCGGTTTAGCCCATGGCTAAACATCGTAATTGACGATATAATTTTGCAGCTCCGTGTTGTAATACCCAACGCTGTATTCAATAATGCCGCCCTGTTCGTCGCGGGAATAGCGGCTGCGCTTGAGCAGGGGAGTACCCAGGATTCCGGTTGCACGGGACTCTTCGAGTTCGGCCGATTCGGACGCTTCGGACGCTCCAGCAAGCGCCCCTCCTCCCAGGCCGAGCACTGCCCGCGCCTCCGGCGGAGCCAGAGCGACGCCGAACTCGTCCTGAAGCTTGCCGAAGACGATGCCTTGCTCCTCCAGCAGCTCGTAGAGCGACTGGCCTTTCAGTTCAGACAGCGTCAGTGCGGATTCAAGCTCGGCCGGCAAGTAGTGCACGTAATAAATGTACGGCGCATCGTCCAAATAATAGACTCGCTCCAGCTTCAGGCAGCGCTCGCCGAACAGCCGGTGCGGCTCCGTGCCGGCCGCGTTTCGGACGGTTTCCGCCCGCAGCCATTCCTTCTTGATCCAGTGGCCGGACTCGACCAGAATCTCCGTGAAATGCTTCCACTTCGACAGCTTCGAGGCCGCTTTGTTGCGGATCACCTTGGTGCCGCGGCCGCTGCCTTTTTCCAGATAGCCTTCCTGAACTAACTCCTGAATCGCGCCGCGGACGGTGATTTTACTGACGCCGAATTCCCGCTCCAGGAGCGGCTCGGACGGAATATTGCTGCCAAGGGCATACTCGCCGTGGAGAATCCGGTCTTTGATGATATGTTTAATCTGCAAATATAATGGCCGGTCTTTCCGGGATAAGCTCACTCTCACTCCACTACCTTTCCACATCGCCTACGGAGCTTTCCACGGCCCGGAGAACATCCTGCTCCGAAGCCATCGGCGTATCGCCCGCCACCGTATGGGCCAGCATCCCCGCCGCCGCCGCGAAATTCACGGTCCGCTCCGCTTCGAAACGCTCCAGTTCGCCGTGAATAATCCCGCTGGCGAACGCGTCTCCAGCCCCTATTCTATCATAGACGGAGAACGTCAGACGCTTCGAACGGACCAGCTTGCCGTCCTTATACAGAAAACCGCGCAGAGAGTGGGAGTTGTCCCCGTGAATCTCCCGGTGCGTACCCGCGATCGCGCGGATTCCGTAACGCTCCGCGACCAGCGGGATCAACTCGGCTAGCTGTTCATCCCGTTCCTTGGCGGCGGTGTGCATGCCGAGCGTGAGCATGGCGTCCTTTTCGTTCATGAACACGATATCGGCTAATGCCAGCATCTCTTCATAATGCGGCTTGGCCGCGGCGTAGCCCTGCTCGCCCCACAGAGATGGCCGGTAATTGCAGTCGAAAATGACCGTGCCGCCCCGCGCCTTCACGGCTTGGGCCAGGGCTTTCATATGGGCGCGGACGCCGTCATTCATCGCAAGCGTAATGCCGCAGAAATGAACCGCGTCAACCTTGTCCGCGATCGCGGCATAATCATACGCGCCCTCCGGCGCCGTATTGAAGCTGCTTTCCAGCCGGTTGCTGTAGGTGACCCGGCTCGGCCGGGCGCCGAAGCCGTTCTCCAGGAAGTAGAGCCCGAGGTAGCTTCCGCCCCGCTGCACGAAATCGCTACCGATTCCGAGCTTCCGCAAATACGCCGCGGCCGCTTCACCGAGCGGATTTTGCGGCAGGCGGGTGACCAGCAGCCCGGTGTGCCCGAAGCGGGACAACGCCGAAGCGACGTTCACGCCGGTCCCGGAGAAGGAGTAATTCAAGCTGCTCGCCTGCGACAGCAGGTCATACCCCGGGACCGCAAGCCGCATCATGACTTCGCCGAAAGCCGCCACCGTTTTAGGCATAGGTATCCGCCAGTTTTTTCATGATGCCGAGCAAATCCCGCACATCCTGAATGTTGGTGTTGCCGGAATCTTTATCGATGATCGAAGAATACACGTGCGGGATCACCTGCTTAACTCCCGCCTCCAGCGCGATCTTCAAAATCGCCTCGAAATTGTCCATATCGATGCCGCCGGTCGGCTCCAGCGCGAATCCTTCCTCGGCGCAGGCTTTGGCCACGGCGCGGTACTCCTCTTCGCGGCTTAGACCCTGCATCGGGAAATACTTAAGCGCGTTGCCGCCCATGTCGCGCACGAGCGCGATCGCCGACCGGACCGGTACGATCGCGGCTTCGCTGCCCGCCGCGCTGTGCGGTCCCGTGGAGATGTTCACATACCCGGGACGGCCCGTCGGGGACACCAGGCTGTTGATCCAGCCGTCTTTGTCACCGAGATTGGCCCGGGTCGCCCCGACGGCCGGAAACACCTGGTTGATGTGGCTGCCGGGATAATGCTTGGCGATTTCGGCCACTACCGCGGCCTGGCGATTGTCGCCGGCCCCCAGGCCGATCGACACCGCGTCGTCGATTTCCTTGCCGTACGCCTTCATCGCGGTGACGGCTTCCTCGACGGTCGGATAGGCCTTGGACAGGACGCCGACCAGCACATGGCCTTCCGCCGCCTCAAATACGTCTTTGGCATTCGGAATATCTTTGGCCAGCACGTTTAAAGCAACGCGCCCCTTGTAAAAACGTTTCTCAATCAACGACATATTATTTGCCTCCCGTCAATTCGCGTATTCTCGATTCGATCACATCGATGTCGTCGCCGAGCAGCGGACGTGGATCTATATCGAAATATCCTTGTCTTACCCCGTAATCCCGCGTGTAAATCGCAATTTCTCCCTGCTGGAGCTGCACCGCGACTTCTTTCGCGGTCGTTCCCGTCAGATGCGGATCGATATGAATGCGTCCACGGTAGATCTCGCGGCCCGCTTCATCCTGGACGATCGACACCTTCACGCCGGGAATGTCATTCAACGGGAACAGTACCTCCAGTGAAGCTTTTTCTTCCTTGCTCTTGTCCTCTTTGACCATGTATTCGTCAAGCGCCTGGAGCAGACCAAAGCTCGTTTCCTTGCCGACCTTCATACTCCGCCCGATCCCGTGCAGTTGCACCTTAAGCCATTCGATATAGGTGCGTTTTCCCGCCACAATGCCGGAGGTCGGGCCTTCGATCGCCTTGGAGCCGCTGTAGATCGCCAGATCGGAGCAGGTGACGTATTTTTGCAAATCCTCTTCGGCCGCCGCGTCGACAATAAGCGGAATCCCGTTGCGCTGTGCGACTTCCCAGGCTTCCTCGACGGAAATCATGTTCTTCTGGACAGCATGGTGAGATTTGACGTACAAGATCGCTGCTGTCTTATCAGTGATGGCGTCGGCGATGTGTTCCGCCCGGCCTTCGTTGGCATACCCGACTTCGACCAAACGGCCGCCGCCCAAATAGACCATCGTTTCGATCGGCGCGCCGTACTGTACGTTGTGGCCTTTCAAGATAATAACTTCATTCCGGGGGATGATGTCCTGATGCAGCCGCTCGCTGAGCCGCCGGTTCCCCCGCGTCACCAGCGCGGCGACGGAGAGAGCGATGCCGCTGGAGGCCGAATTGACGACGACCGCCGCTTCGGAACCGAGCAGCCGGGCGATATAGTCGCCCGCCTTGTCTACGAGATCGGCGATCTCGACATAGCTTTGCCCGCCTTTTTTCATCGCTTCCATTACCGTGTCGCTCGGCGCGGACACGCCGAGGATGCTCATGCGCCCGCTGGCGTTGATAACGCGCTTAAGCCCGTATTTCGCATTCAATGAATTCCCCATTTCCCACAACTCCTTTTGCTTGGATTACTTGGCTGGCCGTCCGTTCTTCACCCTCCGAATCGTTCAATACGACAGGACCGTCTTCCAGTGTGAACAATGTCAAATTGGCAATCTCGCCTTCGCGGATCCGCCCCAGCTCCGGCTTGCCCAGCCAGGCCGCCGCCCGCGTCGTCACCGCGGCGATCACCTCTTCCAGCGGATAGCCGAGCAGCAAAAACTTGGACAGTACATGGCCCATGCTGTACACCGGCCCGTTCAGCCGGTTGCCGCGGTAGATGTCGGTGCTGATCGTATCCGGGTCGATGCCGTGCCGTTTGGCGGCTTCGGCCACCCGGAACGAAAAGCTGGCCGTGCCGTGCCCGACGTCCAGATGCACGCCCCGCTCCACCGCGTCGGTAAGCACCGGAAGCGGCTGGCCTTCGTCGTCGAACAAATTGTTCTTCTTCCCGTTGAGATAATGCGTGATGATATCTTTTCGCGCCAAGAGCGGGATGACCTCCCGGATATCCGGCGGCCCCGATCCGATATGCACCATCAGCGGCAGCCCCGTCGCCTCCGACAGCTCCCGGGCCACGCGCAGCGGCTCGACGCCGCTGTCGCCGACGACGCTCCGGCTGATGCGCGCCTTGAGTCCGACGATGGAACCGCCGTATTTGGAGATCGCCTGCTTGACCATTTCCCGGTCGATCCACTCCATATGCGACAATTCGTCGATACGGAGCAGGCCGATCCGGGAGATGTTCAGGAAAGCAAGCAAATTGGTCTTTGCTTGCTTCCCACTGGCGATCAAGTCGGCGATCCGGTCGGCTCCGCAGCTGCCGGCGTCGACGATGGTCGTGACGCCTCTGCGGACGCCGATCTCATCGATTTCGTCCCCGTACGGATCGAACTCCGGGAACGCATGGACATGCATATCGATCCAGCCGCTCGACACATAGGCGCCGCTGCCGTCCCATTCCCGTTCCGCTTGACCCTGACCGGGTCCGGTAATTGCCGCGATCACGCCATTTTTGATCACGATGTCGATTTCCTCTCCGCTCACGCGTCTCACGCGGCGGAGCACCAATGTATCTGCCATGATCTACACCTTCTTTATTTTATGGATCGGATGCGCAAATTATATAACGTTATAATGTTTACAATAGCACTTAAGTTAAACGAAGTAAATATAACGTTATAATGTTTAGTGAGAGATTCTTATTCTGTGACGGGTTCCAAATCCAAACCGAAGCCGATTTCAAACATGCGCGTCCAAGGGAAATTCAAATGCGACAGCTTGATCCGTCCCTCCGAAATATCCCCGAAATACCGCTCGGTGGCCTGATTCATTTTAGCGGCCAGTATCCCGTGCACTTCATCCAGGCAATGAGAGATCACATAGTAGCTTGCACCCAGTCCCGGCAGATCATTCGCCAACATATCCTGACGGACGATGGATTGATAAATAAAATCCTCGACCAAACGCTCATAATAAAACTTCCGGCTCTCCCGGAGGATTTCGGAATAACGCGCATGATCCGGGCGCTCCAAATAGTACGAAATAATTACGAAATGGGCGATCACCGTACCGAGCGTATTGCCCGAGGTATTCCAGCCCGCATAGGCCGTCAGGCGGTCGAGCAGCCCTTTTTGCTTGAGCAGATTCATCAGCACGGCATCGCCGCCGTTGCACGTCGCCACGTCGCCTAATGCAACATGCTTGCCTTTACGCAGGTAAGACTCCATCGCCTCGGCGATTTCCCGGTAATGAATCTCGGAGAAATAAGACCGATGCCGGTCCCGGAACGGGATCTGCTCCGCCATGCCCGCCTGATCCACCGCCGGCGAGTTGACGATCAGCACCAGCGAAGTGTCGCCGGAATGGTCCGCCATCACGGCCCCCGACGCGGTGATATGCGATTTTATGCTCTCACCCAGACTGCGGTCTTCGTATTTCGGCTTGATCAGCGGTCCCCGGGTCGAGGAATAACGGACGAAAATCTCCGGTTTATACTGCTTCAACTCGCAAAAAATATGCGCAAACATCGTGCAGCCGATCTCATCTGCTCCCGGGTAGATCAGCACGCGGTCCATAATGTTGAGTTCCTCGACGCGGCAGATCATGAGCGATTGCTCCTTCGGCGAGAAGCCGTACTCCGAGTTGTCGTCCAGCGGGATGACCAAATGCTCGATGACGCCTTCATGGGCCAGCTTCAGCGTATAGTGGTTCACCTGCTGATTGACCGCCCGGCGCCCGACAAAATCGTTCAGATATTCCGGCGGAATCGCCGCCTTCAGTTGCTCCAGCTCTGCATGTTCCGCTTCGGATAGCTGACTTCGCTCGCTTTTGTCGGTCAAATAGCTGTATTTAAAAATTTGTCCGCCGTGAAATTTGTAGTAATCCGGCTCTTCTTCGTCCTTATTGTTGTTGGGGACGCGCATGATGAGATTGAACGCGTGGATCTTGACGCTTGGATGGCGCTCCTTGATTTCGTTCAGCACGGACAGGCGCTCCAGGCACTCTTCAAAAGTCAAATGATGCAGCCGCGACGGCACGATCCCGCCATAGATCAGCAGATCGATGGACACGAGCAAATAGTCCGCTCCCTCGGCCTCGTTCAAAAGCCACTGGCGGACCGCCGCGGTGTCGGCCGGTTGTTTCTTGCGGCCAAGGATGTTGATGTCGGGTACGACTACCTCCAGATCGGTCATTTCGGCGAGCCGCTGCGGAAACAGATAATTGCACGGTCGTTCGTCGAGCGGCAGGTAGACCACTTTTGCCATGATATTGCTCTCTCCCTCCGGATTTTGCAATTAAGCGTTTACATTCATTCGTACGCTTATTGTAATCTTAGCGCTCGCGAAGGAAAAGAAATATCCCACAAAATTACGATAATATCCGAAAAAAACAGATCGGGACGCCCTAAGGCGTCCCCTCCACCAGTATCTCATTAAAGAGCTTCACGGTCGGATATTTCCAGTATGCGGATGTTTTGCGGATTCGGCGGGTCCGGCCATTCGATGTAGCGCTCCCGCTCCAAGCGGCGCAGCCCATCGAGGAGGTCTTTGTCTTTTCTGCCGGTCTTGCGGGTAAGCTCCCCCATCATCGGCATCCGCCGCTGCTGGAGGGAGAAATTGACCAGAATGCGCAGCAGCTTGCGCTCCAGGTCAGGAAGCATGGCTTTTCCCGCCCTTCACGGGGGCATAAGCCAATATATTGTCCAGACGAAAAGCCCTGGGCTGCCCGGTGGTCAAGCAGGTTGCCCGCACCAGACCGTTTTTGATCGCGTGAACTTCGATCCGCCGCTGCGATACGCGCCCCGCCCGGTCCACGTAGATGATTTCGACGATCCGGCCGATGTATTTTTTCACCAGTACCATCTCCAAATAAGAACGTTTGTTTGTATTATATGCGAACATCCGTTCTTTATTCAATAAGAAAAAAACTCCGGTTTTGCCGGAGATTGGCGATGGTCGGAATTTCCAGGATCTCGATAAGGTTTAAAAACGTGGATAATAACTTAAGTAATTAGAAAAGCAAGAAACAGGAGGGAAAGCGCGATGTGGAAAATCAAAGGCCGGTTCCGCAGCTGGGGAAAAGGCGTGCTCTGGATCAGCGCATTTGCGATCCTGCTTGCCGCGGGTTATGTGGTGTATATTTTGTTCTCGGTATACTGGGGAAAATGATCGATGAAACGGGTTTACGCTATAAGTTTATTCCTTTTTGTTGTCGCCGTTGTTGTTGGCATCGGTGTACGCTTCCGCGAGCATATAAACTACGCATGCGCCTACCGCCGTAATAATGCCCGTCACTTTCACGGTCGTGTCGTCGGAAGCGCCGACGGCTCCCAAAACGGAAGTGGCCACGGCCACGATCATCGCCCAAAATTTTCGGCTCGACAATTTGGATTGCCAATTGATTTTCATCTTATTTGGTCCCTTTCTTTAAAGCTTTAATCGCGGCGAGGATATCCGCGTCCAACAGACCGGCGTTATACAGCATTTGCAGGGTAATCAGCTCGGCCCGTCCTTTGTCGTTCGATGTGGTGATGACGCCGGCGGCCTTGGCGGCCCCGATCGCCTCATGCGCCCACTTCGGGGGTTCCTGGTTCCCGCTAACATTCACGATCTTCTCCAATGCCGCGATCCGCGTTTCCAGCGCGGCCACGGTCGCTTCCAGCTCGGCAATTTTTGCCATGTCTCCGTCCGCCTCCTTATCGTATTTTTTCAGACTGTTCGCCTTGATGATACTAATCAATTTATTCGCATACTCCGGGTCCGTGGCGTAACCGCAGGCCAAGAGCGCCTGGCATTGCTCCTCCGGCGTCAGGGCGGCCCGGACGCGGGCGTATCGGTTATTTTCAAACAGCAGGTCCTGGTCCTTGTAAAAATCGTAGATGCTGTTGTAAGCCCGCCAATTCGCTCGGGTAGTAACGGTCACGCCATTGTAAACCTCTTTGGTCGCGGTGTTGACGCTGGCCCCGTTCCAGTACGGCGTTGTTTTGCCGCTGCCGACCTTGTATCCGCCAAGATTGTTCCAGTCATTGATCGTACCGCCCGTTTCCAGCCAACCTTGGGCCAGCCGGACGGACGGAAATATTTGGCTGCCTTCCTGCCGGACCTGAATCACGACCGGTACCAGCAATTCGAAAAATTTCGCCTTGGTATACTTTGTCGCCATAGGATCACCTCCTGGGATTATTGTATTGGTTGAGAGGAAGAACTGCTTGGACTATGCTGCTGTATATTATCTTTTATACCAAGAAATCTCAAAAATAGAACCTATTCTTAACCTCCGCCTTGTAACCGGATGGCCGTAAGGATCGCGCCGATCACGATCGTAATGACGGAAGCCCCGATGGTCCGCCATAACCACTTCTGGCCGTCTTCGATCTTATCCAACCGCTGGTGCGCCGACTTGGCCGACTGCAGCGCCTCCACCGCCGTCTCCTTGGCCGAGATCGCCCGGTCCAGCTTCTCATCCATGTTGTCGACCTTCGTCTCCACCCTGGTGATCCGCTGGAGCACTTCCGATTGAACCGTGTCTTCCATGATGTCTCCCCCTTTTTGTAAAGAAATAGCCCTCGGGGTGCCGAGGGCTGGAAAAAGGCGCTACCATCTGGTGCTGAAACTTTTAGTCTTTTGAAGCCATACAAAAACCAATGTTGTCGCTACTGTAGTCATAAATGGAAAGCTAAACAATCGCCTGATTACTCCCTACCTAACTCGACGAATTAAATCACCACTTCTATTCTGAGATTGAATTGTATTCGCACGCAAAAGAACAAAATAAACCCCTAAGTCACTCATCGAAACTTAATGTGAACGCAATTTAGGCATAATCGCATAGGCCAACAAAATCTGTATCCGGCATTTCTTTAAAATTTCTGCGTTTGAAAGGTTGTTAAATTGTCAGAACGATTATAGTTAATTTATTTTGATTCATGGTTCTTTCCATAAATATCTTGTTATATAACATTTGAAATTAATCTAACTTTTTTGTGTTACAATATTTGTCATTTGTCCTTGGCCTTCCGCTAATAAATTTTGATATCACCAATTCCAACTCTGCAACCCTTGACTTAAGTTCGTCATTTTCATTTAATGGCATTTGAATGTTTGGTAAATTATCGGGAAGTGTATCTCCTATTGCAATTCCAGATGAATCCTCAACCAAAATGAAATTTACATACTCTTTCTTAATCCCATGAATAGTTCTGCTTTTGGCCTTAATCGATGTATCTGTTACCGATATTACTTCTGGAATGATATCAACAACAGCTTTAGCAGGATCATTTTCCGGCACATTGCTATAAAGAATTGCATCCATAAGCAGTCCCTCCTATTAGTCATTTGTTATGATGTTACCATCGTCAATGTACACACATCTGTTAAAACTTCTCGAAGTAGTACCAAAGGTCACCCATCCAAAGATAGTTGCATCTTCGCCTGCCACCCCGTATGTCATTTGGCTATCTGATACTGAGTCAACATCATTCAAATACAAAGTCCCTCTATTAATACTTACCCCATTGGTTAGCTTATTTCCTGTTCCTTTGGCCCCTATGATTACATCTTCTAAATAAATTTCAGTAGTATCGTAAAAAAGAAGGGCTGTCCCGAGCGTTCCATAACAGGTGATTCCTTCCAATGTAATTCTACATCCTGGATTGTCAGTCGCGTATACAGGGTTGTATCCGTTTCCTAGCAAACTTGCATCAAGATTAAGCGTATTGCTATTTTTATGGATAAAGATCCCGACACCATAGTTATTTCGTATGTCAAATGCAGCCACTGTTACTGCACCACCGCCCAAATCAATTATGTCAATTGTTCCGCCAGCAAAGTTATCTATCCTAACCCTTTCATTATAAGTGGCAGCTGATGCATTCATGAT
This sequence comes from Paenibacillus haidiansis, assembly GCF_036553665.1. Taxonomy (NCBI): domain Bacteria; kingdom Bacillati; phylum Bacillota; class Bacilli; order Caryophanales; family Paenibacillaceae; genus Paenibacillus; species Paenibacillus haidiansis. Next base: position 776,500 of record NZ_JAZHPZ010000001.1, read on the forward strand.
GTTAATACTTCTTTCATAGGAACTTACTTTTGGAAGTAACGATATGGCTTTGGTAATTGTCTTGACAGGAGCGGTATTGGTCCCGGCATTATTATCGTTTCCAGTTAAACCATTAACAAAAATACTTATACTACCCGTTGGGAGCGAATCAACATCCTTATAAGTAGAGCCATTAAGAAATTGAAGCTTCCCATTTTGAACCCTTGTTGCTACTCGTGTATTCGTTAAATTTGTTACACCAGTATTTGCAGTATTAGCCGTTGTTTGAGCAGCGGCAGCCTCCGTTCTAGCTGTATTTGCTGTTTGCTGGGCTGCTGCCGCGTTTGTTACAGCCGTATTTGCTGTTGACTGAGCTGTAGCGGCATTTGACTTTGCCGTGTTTGCTGCTGTTTGCGCCGTTGCCGCTGCATCATATGCCGCCTTCACCGCCTTCTCCGTGGCCGCCAGGCTCTCTGAGGTTCCGCTTGTGGAATTCGAGAGCCGCACAATCCCCGCCTCAGTCAGAGAAGCCGGAGGAATCTCAATCTCAATATCCTCCAATTCCTCTCGAACTTCCCCCATCGCCTCATCAATCTTATCCCAGTTATCATTCAGCATCGTCTGAATGTTGAATGTATCATTTCCATCCGTGACCGGGTCTTTCTTCAATAAATTAAGATTAGGTGTATTACTAGCCAATCGAACCACCTCCTGCAAATTTCGATAAAGGGATTTGTTCCATTTCGCTCAGCTTTAAAACTCCGTGCAAATCTTTGATCAACAAGTAGCTGAATGCATATTCCACGGCCAAATGAGCTGGTTTGATCTCTTCAATAACCGCCTTAAGATCTTCCAAGTTGGGAGGGATCCCGATCGTGTCGATGAACTTGATCGTAAAAGTCCATTCCGCGGGTTGGAAGGTCACGTCGACCGTTCCGCCGTCGTAGGCTTCGGCGACATTTTTGATCACTCGTCCGGAAAATTGGCCGGTACCGCGCAGTTTGGATTCGACAACCGCACGGCGCTGCTCGACCGGCTTGGCCGGGTCGGTTGCGATCCCGAGCTCGGCTTCCCACTGATCCAATCCCCAGGTCGCCGACCGGACAAAAAACTGATCCAGCGTTTCGTTTAACGCTCGGTAAAGCTCGTCCAGTTCGCTTCCCTTGGCATTCATATCCACCCGGATAATCCGGGAATTTTCATAATACCCCGGCAGATAGGAGAACATCTCCTTGCCCAAAGGGCTCGTCATCACAGCACTACTCATGCACATCCACCGTCCCGAGCACCGCAACCTGGCCGAAGTTAATTGGTATGTTCGAATCGCTCAGGCCGTTTACCGTCAGGTTGGAATAATCGATAATCGATGAAATATCCAACAAAACGGAAGCGATCCGAGTCACGCGGACGAGCGAATCGGAAAAAGCGCTATGCTTGAGATAAGCGGTAACCCCGCTTTCAAATTGGTCCTGAACCTCACTCAGCGAAGCGCCGGATGCCAGCGTGAGCTGAACGGAGATGTTAATCGGCACCTCTTCCGCCGCCATCACCGTGACGACCGGGCCTGCCGGTGCCACGCCTTCCCCTTGACCGTCCATCGTCGGATCGATGTACTTCTGCACGGCCGCCACAATATCGGAATTGGCCGCGCGTTTGTCCATGTCCAGCAAATATAGCCCCACGGTCCCCGGCCCATTCCAAAGTGGCTCGACCTGAACGCCGCCTACCCCGGAGACTTCCCCGGCCCATTGAATGTATTGCGCCTTGTTTCCGCTCGTTCCCTGATTCCGCACACGGGCATAAAAACGTTCCAACAGCGACTCATCCGACTCCACATCCGTGCCGCCGGTGATGGCTTCCGGGTTCGTTACCGAGATAATCCCGCTGATCGGCACGGACATGATCTCGATGACCCCTGCGGGGATATTTCCGTCTTTACCGGCAACCATGGCTACCACCGGAGCCATGCCTTCCCCGTTTTCGCCCAATGTTACGGCGGCCGTCGTTTGAAACTCGATGCTCGCTTCCCCGGAGATTTCATCCGCGGGCGTAGCCACAATCGTCCCCGATGGGATTGTTTTCCCGGAGGTCCCGGTAAATTTCACGAAGCCCGTCGAGGCCACGGCCTCGCGGCGGCTTACCCCGTGCTCTGCCGCGCGCAGCGTCAGATAATCGCCGTAGGTGGTTCCGGCAAAGCCGTTTTTCAGCACCTGCCGGGCCCACCCCGCCGCCTCCGTCAGCACGAAAGCGACGGGAGCCTGGGCGTCCCAAATAAAAGAACCCTCGGATTTGTCGATATCCGATGGCACTTTTTCCAGCATCCGCTGCATAATTTCGTCTTCTGTTTGCTCCTGCAAAAAAAGCGGCAGCTCCGCCATCAGCTCACGCTCCCTTCCAATGTTAATTGTTCGTCATGAATATTCGTTACCCGGCAAGTAAAATAACAGCATTCGCCCTCCCAGGTAAAAGTAAACTCCTCCACGCCGGCCGTACGGGGATCCACCAACAGTGTTTCCCTGGCGATCCGTTGAATCTCGCTTTCCTGTACGGCCCGAGTATAGCCCTTGCCGATCAGTTCATCGAATTCCTGCCCGAAATTCCGCGAATAAATGAGATGTCTGTAGCGCGGGGTGCGGATCGCTTTCTGGCACCACATCACCCAGGCTTCCGTGCCGTCGGCCGCGGCGATTTTGCGCGTGGGGGTCATGACGAATTCCCCTTGATCAAAATCAAACCGCCAGCTTCGCCCGAATTGAACACCCTCGATCGGCATTTCCGCCGTTTCCCCGGTGTCCCAGGATCCATTCATATCTTCGGGAAAAAGATTAGCCACCTCTGCCCACCACCTTGCATATCACAATTGCGTCATGCCCTCCGTTCAGCGGGATGACAAGTACCCGGTCCCCGGGCTTGAATACCGGCTTGAGAGAAACTTCTTCGGTTTCCGACGGTTGAAAAGAGAACCCGCCCTCTCCTTGAACATTTCTCCCTTCGCCATCTTTAATTCCGGTAACAGTCCCGGAAAGCTTCAATTCCGGCAGCTTCAAAGTTCCCGGAAATTCCGCCACCATATAGTCGCCGATCTCATGCTTGAACTGGTCCAGCTTCAACCCGGAAGCCGTAATCGTGCCGAGCTCGGCGGTAATCCCGGAGAGAGCTTCTTTCGTTTTGTGGAGGGCATTTTCCCGCAAGGTAACCGCGAGCGCCGTATAAGGATTATTGCTCAAGAAAATACCTCCTTTTCACATCTTCAAAAGTAGACAGCTCCAGCGTCATGTGGCCGGGCTCGCCAAGCTGGTGATTCACCGACGTAACGATCAGCCCCATACCGTTAAAATTCACTTTATCCCCGGCGCGAATCGTATTGAGATCCGTGCAGGAGACGGAATAGCTTGCCCCTTTGCCTTTAAGCATGGATTCGCCCAGTTTTTTGGCGGCATCGGCTGTTTTGACATCCTCATCCTGAACGATCTTCTGAAGCACGCCGTACTCCGCCGTCTGCCCTGAAACGATCGCCAGCACAGGTGTCAACGCATTCTCATTGCTTTCCGTGCCGAGTACTTTGACTTTGGTCACCGTTTCTTCCAGCGTGCGGCTTTGCGTCGCTTCTTCGATGCCTTCCAATTTCCATACCGTTTCATTGCCGCCAATTTTGAACAGACCCAGCCCGGAAGGAGTCATCCGGGGAATATACATTTCCCCGCCGGATTTTACCGTTTCCTTCAGATCGGCCATAATCATGCTGTAAATCGTTTGGGCACGGTAAACCGATTTTTTGAGTTTGGTTTTCGTATCGGGGACGTTCGCAAGCTTGATATTCCAATCGGCGGCATGCTTTTTCAAGCGTTGAGATGCGGTTCCCCCCGCCGCAAAAAGACACTCGTCCTCCGACTTCGCCAAATAAATCGTACGGTCATAGACCGTCAGCGTCATATGCTTGGTTTGGCTGATCGAACTGCTGCAGTCCCACACTACGCCGGGATGGAGCAAATAAACGGGGTTGGTCACGCCGAACGGCACGCCGCTGATTCGGATCTCCTGTCCGGGCTCGATGCCCGGGAAATCCGCCGAAACTTTTAGGGTAATGGACCCCTGATAGGCGATCTGATCAAGCGAATCGCTGAGGGAAATGCTTTCGATCAGCTCGCGAAGATAATACTTATTTTGCAGCACCACCTCGTAACTCATGACGGCATCACCAGCTTTTGACCGGGCTTGATTTTGTTCGGGTCGGGGCCGATGATTTTGACGTTTGCGTTATAGATCGCCTGCCATTTGGCGCTGCTGCCCAGCTCCAGCTTGGCGATTTTCGACAGCGTATCCCCGGATTTGACCGTGTACGTTTTCGGCTTCGGCTTCGTATCCGGACGGGATGGCTGGGCGGTTTGCGCCGTTTGGGCGGCCGCCGCGTTCGTATGCACTTTCATGTCCCGCCAAGTACGGGCCGTCAGATCAAAATACACGTCTCCGGGCTCCCCGCCCTTAAACGTGGTGTTGTGCGCGGAAATCGTCACCAGCACATTGACCGCCGTTTCGGAAATAATAAGCCTCACCGGCGTGATACTGTTCATCATCCGGGTGAGCTCGTTCATCGCTTCCTGGGGATCGGGGATCTCGCTGTATTTGCAATAGCTAGCATCATACACCGCCGGAAAAAAAGAAGAGAAGGCGATTTCCTTCACCTTCTCTCCGGACGGAAAGTCATATTCCCCGAGAGACATGATATTGACCGTCTCCAGCGACTTCTGCCGGGAAATCGTAATTTCTTCCGGATTCACCGGAAAGAGAAAATCTTTTCCCGCTGCGTCTATCAAGTGAATATCCATGCGCGCTTCCCTCCTTATTCCATGTTTTGCATCGCCAGACGGATTTCGTTATTAATCATTCTTGCAGTCACATTTCCGATTTCCTCGTAATTGAGTTCGTCTTTATTGTTCACTGAAAGATTTACCGCTCCGGAAGGGATCGTAACGTTGATGGTTGTGCTCTGTCCCGGATTCTGAAAGCTTTCCATTATTTTAAGGATGTTCAGATTAGGTAAATTTTCATTAACATTACTACCTGATAGGTTGTTGGGATTCATAGAATTATATTGCATTAAATTTTTATCGTTTGATTGTTCACTAAACCTGTTATTACTTAAATCGCTATACAGTATAGAACCATTTTGTGAATTAACAATTTGCACTAATCCATCATCAGATATACTATACTTCCCATCACCACCTAAGACTTCCCAGTTAGCTTTCATCGATTTCCACAGATCATTAAAGTAATCATTAACCAAATAGTTCCCCTGGTCTTTCAATTTTTCGAAAAAATTCATATTTTCAGCGGGTTTCTCATTTTTCTCAGAAACCGATGGCTCAGTTAAAAACGCCCAAAATCTTTTAGGTATTGTTTCCGCAACATCTTGCAAACCCTTCTCTTCATAAAACTTTTGAATTTTATAAGAAGAAATCACTACTCCGGCTGAAAATGCTATAGGTAGAGCTATTTTTCCGATATTTTCGACATTATAAATTAATCTTGTAAGCCAATTTCTATGGGTGAACGAGCGTGGAGGAAGGCTTTCCGGAACTTCCAAACCTGCCCCTCCTGGAGTTACCTTAGGTGTTGTAGTTACGGTTGTTGGTAAGGCCGGAGTCAGATTTCCCTTTAACCGTCCCTTACTAATCAGCTTTTCTCCAAATTTCATCAATAACTCCACTATTACTGCCATTACTAATTGTTCTCCAAACTCACTAGCTTTTTCAGACCACTTTGATGCCTTATCATCTTCTGTTTTGTTCTTAGACTGTATTTTATTCAAAGTATCCGTAACCTGGTTAGGATCAAAAGTGCCCAGAAATGCTTGAAAAAACTGCTCCCCCGCTTTTCTTCCAGCTTCTGCATAAGGTGATCCGTTCTTTTCTTGCAGCAGATTTCGGTCCTCTTCCGCAAAATCGACTCTCCTTCTGGGTAACATCTCTTTTGACGGTTCGGCTAGTCCTAGTGCCCCCATCATTGCATCTTTCAAGCCGCTGCCAAGAGCAGTACTTATAGTAGATGAGATCTGCTTCATGGTGGCCTTTCCTTCGGAGCCCATCCACTCCGAAAATGAGCCGCCAACAACCTCGTCCCAATCCACCCCCGCCACCGAAACTCGCCATCGTCTCATACTCATTGCAATTAATGAAGCTTGGATTTTCGCAGCGGCAGTGGACACTTGATCCCCAAGGCGAACGATTGGGCTGACCTTAGTACGCTGAATTTGCGACAAGGTACGCGTCACCTTCTCAGCCGCCGAAGAGAAACGGTCGTCCAGCGAGATTTTTGGCCCGATTTTTGTTTTGCCCAAGATCGCGGCGCGCTTCTGCGTTTGCTCCAGCAGCTTATCCAACTTACTGAGTTTTTTCTCCGTCTCGTCGATCTCTCCGCTGTCCACTTCAATTTCCAATCCCAAAATTTCTTTATTAGCCACATGCCACCTCCTTTCTCCGTACAGCACCGGCCGAAAGCGTTAAGGCGAGGAAGGCGGAGACATCAGCTCCAGCTCCCTCTCCGAAAAAGCCCGCAGCAATAGGCGCTCTCCTTTGGGAAGAGACCAGAACTCCCCGGGGCGAAGATGATGCCGTGTCCACAAATGGAACAGCAGCGTCGTCATGCCGCCGGAGTCGATCAGTTTTTTACGTCGTCGATGTCTACCCCAAAGCCGGAAATTTCGAGCACCTTGTCGCCGACCGCGTCCAGTTCCCCGGCCAGCAGCATACGGCGCACCGCCTCTTCGCCACCGGACAGCTTCAAGCGGCTAATGAGCCGGTCGTCGCCCCAGCCGCTTAATTTCACGCTTTGTTCGCCGCCTTGCTCGAGCTTTTTAACGACTTCCAAAGCCGCCGTCGCTTCCTTAATGAGCGCCGCATTGAACAGCTCGCTGTCGATTTTTTCCGTTGTCTGGCCTTTCGTCGTCTTGCGGATCGTGCAGCGCTCGCGAATCGAATCCACCTTGCTGGACGTCAAACCCCGCAGGGTAATCCGCAAACTCAAACGGCTAATAAAAACGGTCTCTTCCGGCAGATTCGCTGCCGTCTCGAAGAGACCGTCCAAAATGTCCTGTTCATTCAGTTGTTCCAAACTCATCCCAGAGCTTCCTCCCTTAACGCTGTGTTATTAAAATCAGGATACCGAAATCGGGTCTTTCAACTCGTACGATTCAAACGTAAACGCCGTTTCTTCCGTCACTTCTTCGCCGGCCGTCCAGTTGGCGAGCTGGATTTTGTCAACCATGCAGTTGATCAGCTCGATTCGTTCAAAGCCGTAAGCTTCCGGATCATCGAGCTTGTGGATAATCGAAAACTTCTGGAAGCCGCGTTCGATCATATCGGACGAGACTTTGTAGCCGCTCATCGTGCCGGTGCCTTTTTTGCGGCCCAGTTTAAATACGGTGTAATCCGTACCGACGAGGTTCAATTCGCGTTTCTCCGCTTCGACGCTCGCCTCCAGATGGTTCAGGTTGGACTGCCACACCCCGTCGATAAAAATCTGGCCGTACGTCCCCATAATGATGCGGCCTGGATCAAGATATTGTGCCATTTGCTATTCCCCCTCAAAATTATTGCACGTAAAACGTGCCGAAAATTTGTTCCATCACATCGGTGTCGTCCGCCGTCCACGCCAGGAATACCTGATCGTCTTCCGGCTGGTATTGAGCCGTGCTGCCGTAGAAGCGCGGATCCAGCGTCACATCGAAACCGGTGGATTCAATGACATTGTCCAGCGCCAAAGATTGCAAATATTGCTTCCCGGCGCCGATCAGCGCAAGGCGTCCTTCTTCGGTGTTGTTCACCTTGCCGATATAATTGTCCTCGGCGGTGCGCTGCAAATCGGCATTGATTTGATCGAGTACGCGGATTTTGCGGATTTTCTTCCAGCCTTTGTTCCGGCCTTCCTGCAGCGTAACCAGCGTGTTCACGCCGCGCAGCACCTTCACCTTCCGCCCGTCATGCACCAGCAAAAAGACGCCGTTCTGCACGCCCGTCTCCTGCTCGGACCGGGTCCAGCGCCGGGTCACGTCCTCAAACGGCGCCGCCGCATACGTGGTCGATTCCTTCAGGGACTGGCCGGCAATCAACCCGGCTACCCACGCGGCAACCTGGGCCGAGGAATACGTTACGCCGTTCATAATCGCACCCGTCCCGACGTTGACGGCTCCTTCAAAATCGATCGCCGTACTGCGCGAAACGGCTTTGTTTACCGCATCCGCTCCGGAATCCTCGGCCGCCGTGCCGCCGAAGGTCGCGATGATGCCTTTTCCTTCGCCGCGGACACGCTTCAGCCAGGATACGATACTGGCCCGCAATGCGGCATCGGTCACTCCGTCGAGCGTCAGCACATGGAAGTCCTGCGTCTCAAAAGCCTCCGTGGCTTTTACGTAATCCGCGTTCGTAATTCCGGAAATGCCGCTTTCGCCGAAGGCAAAAGACACCCCGGATACGTCGGCGAGAATGCCATCTGCGATTTTTTCCGCGATGATCCAATGGTTGCCCGCATCATTGTTAATGGCTTCCACGGCCCGGTCCGCTTCCCCGTCACCGATCATGATGGTGCGAAGCAAAGTCCCGCCTTCATACAGCTTCAATTCCTTGGTGTCGGCCAGGGACAAGCTCGGTTGAATCGTGACTTTAAAATCGTTGCCGCGCTTGCCTTGGTATTTCGCTTTAAGTACAACGCTGTTTTCGGCTGCCGCCGTATTTTGCAGCGTCAATTGCGCTGCCGCCGCCGAGCTGTCTGCGATCCGGTAGGCAAGCAGTTGCTTAGGTCCGCCCAGCAAAGCGAGATACAGCGTCGTATACGCGGTTGCGCCGTCCGTCTCATCATCCGAAAACAATTCCCGGATCGCGGATTCATTGTTTACCTCGACGAATTGATTCACCGGTCCCCAATGGGCTTTTACCGGGGCCACCACAACGCCGCGCGCGCCCGGCTGGATCGCCGTTCCCGCCGCGCTCACAAAATTCATGTACAAGCCGGGAAGCACCGGCTGATTACTTACGCTCCAATTTCCTCCTGCCATATTACTGCACCTTCCTTTTCAAAAATTGTTGGACAAGCTGTTTTGCCTTTTGAACACTTAATGCCTCCGGGCTAGTCCCGTGTACGGCACCGATCAGCACTTCCGGCTTGACGCCCAGAAGCGTCTGGCTGTTTTCGGCCAGTTCACCGAGCGAATAGACCGGAACTGATGCAGGAGTTGCCTTGGTTTTGGTCGATTCTTTTTTGGTCGTTTTCAATGTTTCTCACCTCAAATGGGATTCATAATGAACGAATTGCATCAGCGGCGCTCCTTCTTCCGCCAATTTGGAGGCTGCCGTCCTCCGGCTCAAGCTCACCGTAAGCGGCCCTTCCTCCGTAGCCTCATAACCCGTGGCCTTAGTTTTGGTACTAACTTCGGGACTGACCACCCTGACAAATTTCCGTTCATCCGCCGCAAGCGGAATTTTTACCGCCGAGCCTAAAGCCTCCACCAGTTGCAGTAAAACTGCGTGTTCCTGGTTGGCATCCTGGGCTTGAATAAAAGCGGTCAGACGCTTTCGCACCTCGTAATGCAACGGCCCGCTCGGAACGACATTCATCTCCGTAATCCGCCACAGGATGGAGGGCGCGAACGCCTTTGCCGGCCAATTGCCGCTGTAAACGGACCAGTCCGCTCCTAAGGTGTTCTGTGTCCAGGAAACTAGCATCGAGAGCCAAGGGTCACTGGTAACCTGAACTTCCTCGGTCAAAGGACGCGGGGATAGAACTGCGAATTGTAAATTCCGTGTGATTGCATCGCGTTCCTCATCGACAATGTCCGAACCGGATTGATCCTCGAAGAACGTGATCCAATTCCCTATGGATTCATCTGCAAGTAACTGCTTGTCCAAGACTCCGGTAATGGATTCGGTCAGCGAATCCAGTTCTGTAGTGGTGCCGGGTGCCCTGGAAGCGTAAAGGCGGATCTGAATAAGATGCCTCAGCCCTTTCCAAGGACTGCCTGCGCTATCGGCTTCATGGGCCAGGACCGCATAAGGTTTGGCAAGATTCATATCCGCTGGGGCTGAAGCATAATAGATTTCTTTTAGCCCGGGAACGGATTCCAGCAGCTTATTGCGGATGACAGCTAGCGTTTGGTCAAGAATGATATTTCACCTCCTTTCCGGTATGCGGCGAGGTTGCGAGAGAAAAACAAAAAGCCGCTAATATAACAGCGACTTTTTGTTATTTCGAATTCTGCGGAGTCCCGCGTCTCTCACTTGTTTTCCACAATATAAATTTACCATGTAAATCTTAGGATGAATGGACAAGCATCGGGCTAAAACCGGACAAACGGGCGGCCATTCTCAGGAAGTAAATTTCTGAGAGAATTGTATGGCAACTTTACTAATAAACGGTGCCGGTAATAAGCTCGAATTCCTCCGGGGTGATGACTCCGAATGAGACATATTGTCGGAGCTGTCCCTCCTTAGCCCATTTCTTTTCGTAGTAATATTTCAGACGCTCAAAATCATTCTCAAACATTCTATTCGCTCCCTTCGTTCACGGATTCGAGTCCCAGCACTCGGAGCTCCAGGCCAACTACCTGTGCCCCGAGCGCTTCGTTCTGCTGCTTGATTTCTAGCGCCTCAAGCTCTCGGGTAACCAGTTCGGCCCCGATCCGATCCAACTCGGTTGGCTCTTGAGGCTGAGGTGCCGTCAGAGCTTCGATTTCTTCCGGCGTCAGGCCTTCGCCCCATAGCTCCGGTTGCTCCGGCGCAGCGTATACCGGGGGCTCGCCGCGCTCGCCTTCGGGGAGTGAGGCCCAAGCAGTGTATGCGACTTGGTAGACTTTTTCGGCTGCGGTGGTGGCGGCTTGGTAGGTTTGCCAAGCTGGCAGATTGAAACGTGGTGAGTATAGGGCCTTTGGTGCGGGAATTGGTACGATATAACCTGACGTTTCATTCTCCTGTCCCGATATTACATTTCCATCGTTTAATAAAGCGATGTACCTTCCATTTCCCAAGTTCGGTAAAGTACTTTCTTTATCTAAATTTAGCAGTATACCTCCATCTAACTTTCCAATTTGAGCATAACTTTGAACAAAGTTATTCGAATCAAGAATCACTGACAGTCTCATAGTCTCACACCTTTACACCCGATATTTTTGCTAATTTAAGCGTATCCGAAGAAACACTGTTCGGGGTTGCCACAGGAACTACATAATTTACTGTCGGATACCATTGCCATAAATTGGTAAAAGAGAATACCGCAGAATAATTATTCAGCAAATCCAATCTCATTTCTGAGATAGAAAGTGCTAATGAACTTCCTGTATCCGTTATATTAGGCTGTCTGCAATAAAAATAACTCCTATCTTTATACTGCCAAATATGATCAGTATAACCGTTATTATTTACAGTAACTTTTAAATAATCGAATTGTGTAATATCTACCGGAAAATTAATTACGGTTCCAGCAGTACCTACGTTACCGCTAAAAAGTTCTACTATTTTTGATTTTGGAATTTGCTCTACGACACTTACACGGTGCAATGCTTCGGCTATACCTGAAGTTAGATCAGACAGTTGCATATTCTCATTCATAGCAACGTTTCCGCTGATTGGCTGGATGGGAAATTTATCGAGTTTGATATAGGTAACTGAATAAACTCCGGATTTATTATAATTGGAGTTGTTTATGCAGGCCCTTTCTTTGCCAAATGAGTCACCATATACTGTAGTACCTGATAGTTCTATCTTCCAATTATTATCTTTCAAAGAGTCATCATAAAGGCTCAATATTTTTAGTGTCTTGTTTTTTAAACGTGATGCTTCCCATCCAACATATGAACTATTTACATACCAGCTATCAGTTGTTGAAAAGTACTGGGGTGTAACTCTCTCCCGTAACACAATCCCCGTACCAATTTCGATCATATTTTTCCCTTCATGCAAAGTTAATGCACCTTCAGATACAATCGGTTCGACGATTCCGGAAGTAAGGCGATATAAGAGTTGGTAAGGAGTATACCCCTGGTCATTCATCGTTGTCGGTAAGGTTGTTGTTCCGCTACTAGCTACAAGTCCAGGAATCCCACTCACACTGCCGACTCCACTATAAATTTTACCCCATGACTTTGTGCCAGTACCGTTATAAGGTTCTCCTGTTGCAGACCCCCCAATATACATCCTCCACCCCATAAAATAAGCTTTAATCTCATCCACAGATGGAACATACGCCGAAGTATAACTCACAACAATATTGCTTGTACCAGATGTTGGCGCTGTGGTAAAAGTGATCACATTTCCACTCACCGAAAAAGCTGTCGTAGCTACTCCGCCAATTTTAATAGAAATTGTACTAGGTATCAGTGTATTAGTATTAGTCGGCGTCAATATATATGACTTAGTAGCTCCATCCCCACTGAACGTGTCTGATTCTGCAAGTTCCCCCCATCCACTATCAGTATTTCGTACTGTCATTTGAATTTTGTGGTTAAAGGATGAATTAAGAACGATCTGGTCTCCGCCCGTGAAGGCGGATGTATCGCCTGCCGTAAAATTTGTTAATAAGGAGCCATTATACTTTGTTGCAACCTGACTATTAGTAGCCGCTCCATTGCCTTCGGAAAAAGGAATAGTTACACGTTTGTATCCTGAAAAAATAGCCCCCGTAGGATGTTGCCAATCTTGTGACCCATCTAAAACAACCTTCTTCCATTTCGCTAGTCTGAAGTATTGTCCGTCTTTTTCAAATAATTCGTCAGGGCTGCTTCCGTCCGTTGGATTTGCATGTAACTCTGTTTGAAAAGCAAGCATAGTGTCTTTAAGTGGTTTAAATGTTTTAGACTCAGAGCCCAGTGTCAACATTGGGTTTTCCAAAGTAAAAGTACCTATTCCAATATTGGTAAATACTATTTCGACAAATTCTGCTCCATTGGGCACAGTGAATTTTAGTGAGTGCAGTCCTGTTTTGAATTGAGGAGTAATAATATTTAAATCGGGAATTATAGCTCCAGCAGAATCATATGCTCTTATATGAATATATCCGCCAACATCTCCAGAAAATTCTCCAGAAAATATAAACTTCTCACCTACTGGGAGTGGCATTCTATAATAAGTGTTGTGAAAGTCCGCCGTTGCATTAATTTGGGCTTTATATCGTGAAATCACACTCAATCTTGGATGTTGAGTCCACTCATAAAACGGCGGCAATAAATTTTCCCCATAACGGATCACATAGGGACTATCCACACCCTTAATACCTTCTGTATATGGGTATTTTAATTCAATTTGTGCTGTTGTCATGCCAGAAAGGGCTATATACTCATCTTTTGATATTTCATATAAACGAATAGAATTCACATTTCCAGTCAGTCCTATCGAACCGCCCTCAAAACGAGCATATAATCTAAGCGTATCTATCGATTCAAGTTCCGTTGGAGAGAAGGATACAAAGAAAGTTTGAAAATTTTGATTCGTGTGATAGCCTGATGATTTAACAACAGTAAAATCGCTCTTTGTTATTCTTAGATCGGCTCTCGATGATGTTCCAATTTTAATTGAAGCTAGTGCAATATAGTATTTAGATTTATCAAATACCGAAAAATCTTTATAAACTCCAAATGCCGAAGTACCAGTTGAAGTGACTAATAAACTTGTTTTGGCGGAAGAATTTGTGGATGTATCTAATGTTACAGTAGCAACTGAAGCAGCAAGTCTATTAAGCACTTCGCCTGAGCCATCACTTCCCAATAAATTTACCAACGTCCGCCCCCTCACCTCCCCCAACCTAAACCGCGCGTCGCGCTCGGCGGAGATGACCTGCAGGCCCGGCTGCAGGGTGATGTCGGCGTACTCGCCGGTGTCGAGGCGGGTCTCCAGCTTCGAGATTGCCGCGGCGTGGCTGTTTAACTCCTCGCCCAACTCGTTCATATCTTCCGGCCGCACGGTGTCGTGCAGGTTCCAATCGGTTTTTGCCATTAGGATGCAGCCTCCTTTACTTGAATGGTGTGCAAAAGCAGCGTGTCCGAGGCGATCGGCACATACACTTCGTTCGAGCTGATCACCCGCCCCGAGGCATCGGCCAGCTCGATCTTGGTCACCAGCGAGATTTGCGAAGACGGGATCATATACTGCATCCCGATCGTCGACTCCGTAACTTGCTTGATCGTGAAATCGGCGATTTCCACGGTATCGTTCAAAATGACTTTGGCAATTTTGGTATTCGTGTAATTTGCGATTTCGGTTAAAAATCTTGCTTTCATCATCTTACCGCCACCTCCGGTCCCAGCTCGGTAAAGGCTTGCTCGCCGAGCTTCCAGGACCCGTCCAATTTGTAATTCCACGTGATTGGCCGCGCGGCGATCGTCTCTTCCAGGCCGATGACATCAGCTAACGATGTCTTCTGCCGGTAAATCAGATTCGCCGGCTTGATCACGCTAACGGTTCGTTCCACTTCCTTAAAAACATCCGCGTTATCGATATTCGCCGTGACAGTCAGCACGTATTCGGCTAGATCAATGCCGACCAGCGTCATCCCGCTGCCGACCAAAAAATCCAGCCGCTGCTGCAAATACCGCACTGTAAACGGCGGCTTGGTCGAATAGCGGTTGACCAAGCGCTTGCGTCGGAAATCGAGGCTTTCCGTCTTGGGATCGGCCTGGATGCCGAGCATTTTCTCGCGCCGTTTGATCGCCTGCTCCGAAGCCGTCATGACAAACTGGTCATCGAGCAGCTTATCCATAGCTTCCTGGACGGTAAGGAACTCCGAAGCTTCAATTTCCGTCAATGCAACGAATTCCGTCACATCATGATAGAACTCCGGCAAATAGTCCAGCAGTTTATTCACTAAGCACGACCTCCCCAATCACGGGGATCTGCTCGCTGTCCAGCGACAAATTCGCCGCCGAACCGTTCAGCATTGTTTGCGATACATCGACGACGCCGGGGACGGTTAGCATCCGCGATTCGATCTGAGCCACCCGCACGACAAGCGAGGCTTCCGCAGCCCAATTTTGCCGGAGCTGGAGCAGATAGGCGCCGATGGCGGCTTCGATATCGCTACGTACCTGCCCGATGGTTGTCCCATTGGACAACGTGACCACGGCTGAAACGGAGACCATAACCTCTTCCGCTCCCGCGATCGTTACCCGGTGTCCGATGGGGGCGAACCCCATGCCCTGACCGCCGTTTTCCTCCGGATCGATCAAGGTTTGCACCTCCGCGATCAGCGCTGCCGACGGCGATGCGTAATCCGTCGTTATCACCGCGGCTTTGACAGTACCGCCGCCGTTCCAAGCCGGGAAAATTTTCACGCCCCCGACCCCGTCGATCGCCCCCAGCTTCTGCTTGTAATCCGCGATATTGCCGCCGAACGGCTGCTCATTCACGACCTCCATGTACCGCTGACGCAAGGCGTCATCGGTTTCGGCATCCTCGCCCGGGACAAGCACGTCGGATAGCTCCGCGCGAGCCAAGCTTTCCACATAATCGATCGGCAAAAGGGTACCGAAATCCCGGTTTCCCGCTGCGCCGGCCGTTTCGCATTCAAGCAGCCATTCCCCGGCCGCCAGTTTGCTGACTGCGGTATAAGTAAGTTCTTTGGTAGAAAAACGGGCGCCGGCAGGTATATCCAAAGGAACATTTCCGGACGCAAAAAAGAGCCCCTTACGCCTTGCTTTCGTAGCGGGCTCCCTGTTGATGCCGAACTCCTGCGTGCGCCGGTCCAAAAATTCGCCAGTCGCCGTATCGGCAAAGGACAGCGTTTGGTTGTTTTCCAGCTCGATGTACATTTGCGCGAGCTCCGCGGCGGCAGGGGCCAGCGCGTCATAAATGACGCTGCCTTGACGCTTGTCTATCGCGGCGGGGACCCGCCCGAGCATCCGCGACAAAATGGCCTCATAAGTCACACTATCCGCCATAAGTATTCACCTCCGATCTGAAATCGCCAAATATCGAATGCACCGTGAAGCTGGCGACCGCTTCATCCCCCTCCGTCGTGATTTCCAAATCCGTTACCTCCGAAATCCGGTCATCCTGGAGGAGCGCTTCCGTAATCCGCCGTTTAAGCTCGGCCCGCACATATCCCGGACTTCGTCCGATCAAGCCCTGACTTTCGAATCCGTAGTTGCTCTCATAGATTAAATGGGCGAACCGTTCCGTCCGAAAAATTTTGCCGCACGCCTGTTTCACCGCATCCAAGCCGTCCGTCATTCCCGTAATCGCATTGCGCTGAAAATCTATGGCATAGGTCTGGCTGGTTTCCCGGACGATCTGCGCATCGCCGGTCAAGCTTCCGCCAATCGGAATCATGACGTCACCACCTTGTCCCAGACGACATATTTCTGACCGCCTTGAACCCGCAGCAGCAGCACCGTATCGCCCGTTTGCAGCCCCGGCCGGATGACGAGCTTATCCGTCAGCGCGTCCTGGGTCGCCCCGCCGCCTGACAGATGGTAATGGGTCAGATCGGCCTCATACCGCAGCAGACTCTCCGTCAAAATTAAAAAATCCTCCTCGAGCGTCAACCTTTGGTCGACATTCACCTCGAGAGGATTCGTGCGCGTTACCTTGCCGAACAGCACGGCCACCGGGTTCCCGGCGCTCACCGCGTCGCTGCCCAGCTTACGTATTTTATCTCCCAGCGCCATCAGATCACCTTCAATTCCATGCTTATCGTATAATCTTCGCCGCTGAAGCTGTGCGAGCATTCCTCCACCAGAAAATACTGGTCGATGCCCAAAGCCGCGATGTTCGCGGCCACATAGCAGCCGGCCCGCAAGGCGGGATTGCCCAGCGCTTCCAGCTTCAGCTTTTTCGTTTCCCGGTTTTTCAGCTGCTGCAGCATATCGAGCATTTCCGCAATTTGCGCCTCGTTCTTGTCGTCGTCCACTTTTTGCAACAACTGAAGCCGTCCCCACTTCGCGATATTCGCGCTGTCCTGAACGACATACGTGTCTTGCTTGCCCGTTTCCTGATTGTCCCGGATCAGCTTGATCCGGTTATAGGTGTCGTTGTCGATGCTTTTTTCAAAAGAGTACCCGTACATCAAGCTTTCATCGCCGATGACCAGATCCAGCTTCATCTCCTCCGCATTCCGCAGGGCCAGCGCCCCGAAATCGTCATAGAAATTATAGGTGATCCCGGTATTAATGATGGTATGATCAAGCGCTTTGCAGATCGTATCGATCATTTTCTGATCCTCGACCAAAGTGGGAATTTTATATTTCGTATCGGAAATATGTCCCCATTTGAGACCCGCATCGTCCGCGATCCGCTTTACGACGGCACCGGCGGTCATATTTTTGAAGGCATAGGTTTCGCTTGAGGATAAATACCGGATCTGGTCGTAACATTTCACACTGACGTCTTCATCCTGACCGCTCCCGATCGTAAAAACATAGCCGTAAAAAAGCGGAGTTCCATCCCATTTGGCCCGTACCACAGCCCCGTTCGTCAGCGTCATTTTATCGCCTTTGATCATCGTAAAATCAAAACTGCCCGGCTTGCCTATCCGCGACGTTTTCCAGGTGGCGTCGCTGACGAGCTCGGAAATGTCCCAGACGACGCCGTCTCTGTTGTCGAGCAATACTTCAAGCATATGGCGGCTCCTCCTTTCACGGGAGTTTGATCACTTTGCCGATCGGCAGCTTTTTGAGCTCGCTGTCCTTGATTCCGTTCAGCGTCTGGATCTGCTTGTATTTGGCCCCATCCCCTAGAAAACGCTTGGCGACCTTCCATAAGGAGTCCCCGGCGACCAGGGTGTAGGTTTTGGGTTGAACCCGCGTGTCCGGCCGTGCCGGCGTATTGGCGGGTGCCGTACTCGTCTCCGTGCCGGTTTGCGCCGCCGCAGCCGGTTCGGCGACTTGAACTTTCCTCGCGGAAAAAGCTCGGTATTCTTTGAGCGAGATTTGATATTGAATATCGCCGACCGCGCCGCCGCTTTCCGACCAGGTGAATTTTTCGATGCTTACGAACAAGCTGACTTCCATCCCGGTCAAATTGACGACGATCTTGACGGGCAGCTTCTTTTTGCGCCAATCCTGGATTTTCTTGAGGTAAAAAGAGGGCGGCAGCCAGGCTTCTTCTCGCGGGATAGCCGCCCCGGGGAACCAGCGCGCGGGTAGCAGGCCGTCAAAAGCGATCTCCACCGGCTTCATGTTCTTGATGATATTGATTTCGCCCAAGCCGGAAATCTCGTAGGCCTTGCTGTTGCCGGCTTCGGAGAATTCGATCTTGTCCGGCAGCACGGGCAATGCGATCTCCTCTGCGTCTGCGTTCACGGACAGCGTCAATGAATATTCGCTCATGCATACACCCCCGCCGCGGAAGATGCGATTTCTTCTTCCAGTGTCTGCTCGATTCTGGCCACGATCATATCGATGTTCGCCTCATTCGAAACCGGCCCTGTCGTCACCTGAACGGTCGGGGTCAAGGAGACAAAATTTTGGATCGATTTCATCTCGGCCAGTTCCCGCATCATTTTCAGATCCTCGCTGCTGATCTCGACCTCTTCCTCCACGCTTCCGATCTCATTCACCCTGCCGACATTCGGAATGTTGCCCGGAAGACCGGACATCTGGCCGCCGGAATCGAACGCGCTTGCCGCATTTGGACCGGCCGTAAATGGACTGGAAGATGCATCCAGTAGATCGGAAGGGTTTTGTGACTGATCCTTATAGTTAGCCAAAGAATTATATCCATTAACCCCGACATCATAACCTTTATTGCTAAAATCGCTGATCACCTTATATTCCATACGCTCAAGGCTGACGACATTTTTATCGCTGACCGGGGCCTCCCAAGAGTCCATCATGCTCTTGAAATTATCGCTAATAGCATGAGAATTCGTTTCATCGAGAAATTGACCCTTTACACTGTAATTTGTTCCGAAAACATTGTTTATTTTTTCCAGCAACCAGTCAATGCCTTTCAGCACCCCATTAATCGCGGCAACAATTGCTTTCATAAATCCCCCGGCAAAATCCTCGGCCGCCCGCAGCATATTGTAAATGTAATTTCCAAAAGTCATTGCCAGATCATAAATCAGCTTCTTAATGGCATATACCGGATCGATAAACAGGTTGATCCAGAATTCAACGAAAGAGACAAGCAGGTTATAAACTAAAGCAAATATGTTGTAAATGTGCGCATAAAGCCCAAAAAATACAGCCACTACGGTCCCGACGATTTCCTGGGCGGATACGCCGAAATATAAGAGCGCGCCGACCAGTAGCCCGATCAGTCCCGCGATGAGCAAGATCGGCCAATTGATTAGCATCCATTGACCCACTTGAATTAGAAGCGGTTCGACCATATTCCACAAACCGATAATCATTTGGGGAATGATGACAGCTGCAATTGTAGTAAGCAGCCCCGCCATAAGCGGCAAATTATCTGTGATGACCGCGATAAACTGCTCCGCACCCGAAATTAACGGATCAAATAAAGAAAATACCGAGTCCAACGCGGCCCCCAGAACGGACATGAACATCCCGACTGCAGGACTGTTCAATATTTCGCTTACCTTACTGATGATCGGATCGAGATTCTGAATGGCTGTATTTTTAAGATTAGTGAAGTGATCGCTAAACGTCTTCGGCACTTCGGAGAACTTGCCGTTAATCTCGTCCGTCGCGGCAAACATCGCGTTCTTGATAACGTCCGACGAAAGCGCTCCGCTATCGGACAAAGATTGCAGCTCCGTTTTGCTCATTCCGGTATACCTGGATACCGCGTCGGCCAGTACGGGGGCATATTCCATCATTGAGCTAAAATCACTGCCCTGAAACTGTCCGGCGGCCATCACCTGGGTCAATTGGCCGGTCGCGCTTTGCTGGTCGGCTTCACTTGCCCCATCGATGCGATAAGACTTTTGCAGCAGTTCCTGGAACGCGATCAGCTCATCGTTGCTTTTGAAAGCGTTTGGCGCCGCTTTTCCCATTTCGGCAACACTGTTAGCCATGCTCATGTAGTCTCCCCTGCTTCTCTGGGCGGCGGCAAATACTTTGTTATGCAATTGATCCGTCGTTTGCAAATTGTCATTCACCTTGTCGAGCTGGTAAAAGGTGTTCACATATGCGTCGCTAAAATCCATGGCGGGCTTTAACTGCTGGATGGCTGATTTGGCTTTGTTGTATGCAGCAGGAATATCGATCCCCATTTGCTTGATTTTTGCTCCAAAATTACTCTGGGCCTTGTCGGCTTCCTTTGTCTTTTCTGCAATATTAGTTTCTGACGCTATCACTTTATTCTGAACATTCGATAGTTCCTTATAAGCTTTAACAGATGGCGTAATGCTTGTATGCATCCCCGTCGACACCGAGTCCAATTGTTTGTAATAACTTTGGACCATTCGCATCGTTTTGTCGTACACCTGCACAGCATTAGACATCCCGTCATACAATTGCAAAGCGGTGGACATCGTTGGCATAAGCTTCGGACCTCCTTTCCAA
Organism: Paenibacillus haidiansis; assembly: GCF_036553665.1. NCBI lineage: Bacteria > Bacillati > Bacillota > Bacilli > Caryophanales > Paenibacillaceae > Paenibacillus > Paenibacillus haidiansis. The sequence continues at coordinate 796,928 of NZ_JAZHPZ010000001.1, forward strand.
AAAGCATGAAAAGCACCCTCCGAATATCAGAGAGTGCTTCGATTTTTATAGAATAGTTTCCTTGATGGGCACGTCCTACTTTTTCGCCGCTTTTTTCTCCGCCTGGATGCGCACCTGGATCATGGCGATGAGCGCCGCCTTTTTGCGCGGGTCCAGCTCGACGAAATCCCACGGCATGATGTGAAGCTTGTGGAGGGCGTAGTAGGCCACATTCGCCTCACCGTCGCCCTCTAAAATCAGTTTTTTACTTCATTCGCCAGCTCGTTTACGTCTTTGTCAAAGCCGTTGATCTCCTGCACCTTTTGCAGCAGGGTCGCGTATTCGCCGGGCAGCAGCATTTTCCGCAGCAGCTGATCCGCGCCGAGTACACCGTACGATTTTTGAAGCTCGGCATCCTTCAGATCGGGGAAAACAACGCTGGCGACAACCAGCTTGGCCAGGTATTCGTCCGAATTCGTATCTAGCGTGACGATCCCTTTTTCCTTGATTTTACGCTGGGCGGATTTCCGGATCGCCTCGTTTTCCTCCTCCGTCATGCTCCGCAGCTTCCAAGGGACCGGCTGGCCGGCCTCATCCTTGAAGCGGGTGGAAATGATCGCCTCTTGGGTAATCTCCGAAACGACATTTTGCGCAAAAAACAGGCTCAAATTACTCATCGCGTTCTCTCTCCTTTATACTCCCTGAATCGGGTTGAATTGCTCCAGAATGTCATAATCCTCAAAAGTAAACGGCATTTCCTCGTCCAGCATATCGTCGCTGGTGGCGTCGAATTTGGCGGCGATTACACTGTCGAGGTTGCAGTTTTTGAGGATGACCGTTTGTTTTCCGGCGCTGCTGCCGGGCTGCTCGTTAATAATTTGCAGATCGAACCAGAAATCGGTGCCGGTCTGAATGTACTTCCGCATCAATTGCCGGAACACCGAGGATACGTAATAGATCGTCAGCGTACCGCTGCCCTTCCAGCCGGCGGAGCGCTGCGGCGTATTCGTTCTGCCCAGCACGGGGACGTCAACTTTGTTCTTTTCGATCGTGGCTTCTACCGTTTTGGCATAAAAAAGCTCCTCATTGCGGCCGTCGATAATGACGTACGCTTTCCCTTGTTTCCCGCTGATTGCATCCTGTTTATTAAAATAGGCCATGGGTTACTCCTCCTTATTTAACGGAAACGTTCATATAGATTTTTTCCGGGCTGTCTACCGGCTGAATCGCTAGCGAGATCATGACGGCATCGACTTCATCCCCCTGCAGCACCTCGATATCCGCCTGGGAATCGAAGTTCTGGATCGCGCCAAGTCCCTGAAGCCGCTCCAGATAAGCGATCACTTCGCCTTTCAGCAAATTGCGGCCGTCCGCGTTGTTATCGATTTTACCGATATAACTGTTGCTGAAAACTTTCCGGATATCGTTGGCCGTCGAGTCCAGCACGCGTACCACGCGGTTCTTGCTGAATTTCTTATCCTTTTCGGGAGTAAAAGATTTCAGCGTGTTGATATCCTGCTCGATCACCGCCTGCCCGTTGGATACGCTAAGAACCAGCTCCCCGTTGCCAAGGGCCCGGACAATTTCAGAATGTGTATACTTCGGCGAAACGTCGACCGTATTCGGAATCGCCGCATAGGTCAAGGATTCATTCACATCGGCCGCCGCTTGCATCGCCGCGATTTCCCACAGCAAATCCGTCGGCTCGACCACGACTCCGTCGGAAGTGACGACGCTGTTTTTCAGGCTGATAACGCCCTCATAGTCGGCACCCGGATAATCGTGCAGCACTGTTTGAATCTTCTTGCCTTCTTCATCGCGAAGACGCTTCGTAAAAGCAACGGCCAGCTGCTTAATCGCCGAATCCGTCACCGGCACGCCGAGCACGTTGAATTCCTCCGCTTCAAAAGCGGCGAACGCATCGGCGTATTCCCCCGCCGTTCCGGCTCCGTCGGTGCCTCCTTCGAGCGGGACCCCCGCCGTCTCGGTAAATTCGCCGGTGCCCGAGAAGTCCACATAGTCGTTTGCCGCCAGCTTGTCCACGGCGCTTACCGTTTGAACATCGACTTCCTCACCGTCCAGCAAAGTATGGACGTCAAAAGCTCCCGTTTGATCGATGCTCGCCTGCACCACGATCTGCAAATCGTTGCCGCGGGTACCGGTATATTTGGCAGTCGCCGTTAGATTGCCGATTGTCTCGGCCGCCTTTTTGCCCCCAACTGCTCCTACACGGTAGATCAAAAGCTTGCCGGCATGGGCCATCGCCGCGGTAATATGGGCGATTCTTTCGTCCGTCGGCCGAAAGCCGAGCTGCGGCAAAGCCTGCTCCATGTAAGTATCCGATTCAAGCGTGGTGATCCCGCTTTTCCCCCATGTGAGCGGGGCCGGAATGGCCGCGATCCCCCGATCCCCGAGAGTGCCGAGCGATTTGGCCTCCGATTTGAAATTAATGTATACGCCGGGTCTTACTTTGTTTTGCACCGTAAAAGTTCCGCCTGCCATAATTAATTCACGCTCCTTGTAATAAATTCATTCATTTTCCGCTCCGCTTCCGTCGCGGTGTAACGCTGAGACTCATCTAGCACAATCGTCAGCACATCCTTCTGCTTGCCCGTAAACCGGGCGGACGTCAAAAATTGACGTTTGGCGAACCTCACTTCATTTTGAGTTTCCGGAGTTTCCTGCGGGTTCGGTGTTTTTTTAGCCGCCATTTTTCGTATGGCCCTCCTCTTTAAGGGATTGCATTTTAGGCTCGTCCGGAGCCGGCAGCCAGACCAGAAAATGGAACTCAAAAAAGAAATGCAGCGTATTTTCGGCAATTTCATATTTCATCTTCCTTCCGCTGTAGTTGGCTCCGCCGATCTCCGCTTCCCGGAACAATGCGAACAGCAGCTCCGCGGTTTCGTGCAGGGATGCCTCCGCTTGACCGGCTGCCGGAACATACTTCACCAAAAAAGACAATGTGCGGCGGTAGCGCCTGCCCAATTCCTGTTCCTGCGCCATGTTCTGCAGCTTTACAATAAAATAGGGTGCTTCTCCTCCTGCTTCTGCTTCCGCCTCCGCTTGCGTTCCCGGCTCCGAACTTTCTCCGCCTTCTCCGTAAATCCCGGTATCCGGGAATCGTTCCGACAGCAGGGCGATGATCCCTTCGCGAAGGCCGTTTGCGGTCACCTCAATCATGGCATCACCTTGCGAAGGCTGTACCCCTCCAACACGCACCTCGGCAGACTGCAAAACTGCCGGGTTCCTTCAAAGCGGCCCCAGATGCAGCCGATGCAGGTTTCCGGCTGCATCCATTCCTCTTCCGCCGCCAAGTCTCTGACCGGCGGATTTTTATTGTTTTTGCGTGCGCTCAAGTCCGCTTCCCTCCCAAACAGAAAAGCCGCTGAAGAAGATCAGCGGCTTTCGCGTTATTTTGATGTGGTCAAGATTTCCACAATACAAATTTACCACGCCCAAAGTCGAGCGAATGGACAAGCAGCGGGCATTCACCGGACAAAAACAGGAACGTTTGTTCGTTTATTTTTAGTATGCGAGAAACATTGACTTCGGAAACCTGGACGGTATCCAGGATTTGATCCATCCAAAGGGGGCGGGAATTGACTTTCTTTTTGCTCCCTAGACATCCCGTCAACATAAGGCATATCGCCGACAAGCCTAACTCTCCTTGTTGGATCCGAATTAACTGTATTTCCTACAGCTAATTCATCCAATTTCTATACTATTCTAAAAATAACTGGAAAACCTCCAGCTAATCAACGTATTTTCTTCTCAAAAAGGCTCCGGCGGCCAAATTAACTGCAGATTTTCCATCTAATTCGTAAAATTAGCCGATTCACCGGAATTTAGCTGCATATTTTCCAGCTAAATTGCCCGGGTAGAAACTAAAAAACCGGCATCCGCCGGTTGCATTCTTATCTCATATTTATTTTTCGTTATTCGCTCCGCACCTGTCCACAGTTACTCCATTACTCATTACTTACTTGCTCAGTTACTCTCTACTCGCTTACTCCCCACTGACTTACCTACTTGTACACTTCTTTTTCTTACTCTCTTACTTACACATTTACTCTTTACCCAGCATTCACTTACTCTTTTACTTTCTTACTTATCCCTTACTTATTTACTCTCTACTCAGTACTTACTTAATCACTTACTCACTTATTCCCCCACTAACTAACTTACCCTCCGTTACACTAACATATGCTCTTCATGCTCTGTCTCTGGCCCTGACTCTGATCCTGGCTCTCATTCCGTACCTCGCCCTGACTTTCTCTTTCCGCAGGCTCGTCCCTGTTGATTACGTAACGATCCTCGTAAACCTCCAGTTTCATCGCCACAGCTAAAATGCGGATCGCATCGGCTTTGATGCGGCGGTATGTCCGGTCGCTGATGCCCATTTCCCCGCAGCTGATGAAATCGTATTCGCCTTCGTCGTCGAGGTAGCTTCGCTCGATGACTTCGCGCTGCATCTTGGTTAGGCCGTTCATCGCCTTCTCCAACAGCTCGGATTTGCGGGCAAGCTCCGCCTCAAGGTCGACATTGGAGATCGCCGTTTGTTCCGCGGGCTTGCTGATCACATGGGTAGCCCCGTGATATCTGGGCTCATAGCTGACGGTGACCGCCGCTTCCCGGCGGATATATCCGATTTGCCGGTACTGCCGGACTTCTTCCAGCCGCTTCTCTACCGCCGCCCTCGTGGCTGCGTAATCCATCGGCATTGTCTCAAATACGGTCAGCATAATGTTATTGCGTTTTCTTCCCACGGCGATCCCTCCCAGGATAGTTTCTTCTATATTTAGTTGCCAATTTGGTAATATGGACATTTCCCACTATTAGATGATTCAGCCTGAAAAATCCTTCCCATCCCGTATACATTCGCTAATTACAATCAAAATCTCTTTTAATTTACCAATTCGGTAACTATAATTCATTATAAATTGCCAATTTGGTAATGTCAATTGATTTCCAAGATAATATTTTCCTGCAAACCCATTTACCGATTCGGTAATATATGATATGCTGGCCTAAACGGAAAAAGAGGAGTTTCTATGCAAAGTCTTGGGGATCGGATCAAATTTCTTCGGGAAAAAAAACAAATGTCGCAAAAAGACCTCGCGCTTAAAGCGGGCCTTACCGTCGTGCAGTTGTCCCGCTACGAGACGAACGACCGCAAGCCTGACCCGGAATCGCTGCGAAGCGTCGTCGACGCGCTGGATACGAACGCCGATTATCTGCTCTGTCGGACCGACGACCCGTCTCCCTCCGACGAGAAGATGAGCTTATCCTTTTACGGCGGGCCCGAAGCGTATACGGCGGATGAGATCGCGATGATGGAAGCCGCCCTGAGGGCTTACCGCGAACAGAAGAAAAAATTACTAGGCGGCGATACGGAGAAAAAATAGAGGAATTGGGATACGCGCGTCGAATAATAAATCAACGAGGCAATATCAACCGACGAACAGACAGAAGCCGGCCCTTCAAGAGGGCCCTTCTTTTCCGATACATACCGAACATACATTCTCTTTTGGGGTGATTTTATGTTATTCTCCTACTACCGGGAAACCGAGTTGGAGCAGTGGATCAGCGCCAAATATAAGGAACACGGCATCGTGAGTACGGTCGAGCACGACATCGAGCATATCGCCCGCGCCTTCGGCGTAGCGCTCGTATATGAGGAGTGCCCTTCTTTTTCCGATAATGAGGAACAAGTGATATTCCTCAACAAGCATGCGGACGATGTCACCGCGCGGGTGATCTTTTTCCATGAACTGTGCCATTGTCTAAGACATGCCGGGGATCAGCGGGCGATGCCCGCTTTGTTCAAGTATGCCCAGGAATCCGAGGCCGAGCAATTCGTGCTGTATGCGGCGATTCCGTTTTATATGTTCGCCAAGCTGCCGGTACCGGATCAGCGCTCCGAGGCGATACCGTTTCTCGCGGAGAGCTTTCGTGTACCGTACGATCTCGCGGAGCGGCGGCTGGACCAAATCCAGCGGCGGGTGCTGTACGGCAGCCTGCTGGCGGCCGCCCGAGAATCGGACCGGCAGACAAAGCGACAAGTGGCCGATTGGTCCCGGGAAACAAAACGCGTCATGTCCCAATTGGAACGCCAGCTTAGCGGCGGGAAGAGCGGGCGTTAAAGATGAGACTGGCGCTTTACTGCGATTTTACGGTGGAGGACATACGCCCCTTGCAGCTTGTGATACGGCCTCGGCCCGGAGAATTGGACCTCGGCCGGAATTTGTATTTACCGCTTGCGGGCCCTTTCGAACGGTTTGAACCCGAGCAATACGGCGATCTTACCGGAGTGTCTGTACTTCTGGAGGATCTTATATTGGAAAGCCGGAACGAAGAAAAGCTGGGCATCGCGCTTCCAAATCTGGCCCGCCGGCATCCGGAGGTCGAGATTGATCTTTTAATCGCCCAGGTCGCGGACGTGGAGGAAGTGCTGGGGTATAAATGGGGCGATAGGTTAATGGAGAATTTACTTTTGGAGTGAAACGGTGTTAATTAAGTGGAAAACATGCAGTTAATTTTACGGGAATAGCCCATATCCCTTCAATTAACCGGAAAAAGTCCAGCTAATTGGCGAGTTATGGGCCGTTTGGACTTAAATGAGCACGAATAACTACAAGTTTTGCATCTATTTCTTGGTAGTAGGTGAATTGTTCGAAATTAGCAACAGAAATTACAGTTAATTTCCATTTTCGTTTGGATTACTTTACTATCCATCCATCCGCTATCGCTCGACATGCACCTGTCCGTTCAACCTGCCCTGGACTTCCTCCCGGGTCGGCAGTCCCTCCCAGTCCCCGGGGGCCTGAATGACCATCGAGCCGATGAGATTTCCCAGCCGGATCGCTTCGGTATGGGAATCTCCGCGCAGCAAACCGGCCAGGAAGCCCGCGCAGAAACCGTCGCCCGCGCCGACGGAATCGATCACCTGGTCGACCAGAAAATAAGGCACGCTGCTCAATTTTCCATCTTCCAATAAATAGGTTTCCTGCTCGCCGCCCTTGATGATTTTCACCGCGGGCAGCCGGTTCAGCTCAGGGATCAACTCTTCGAGCCGCTGCTTATTGTAGAGCAGCCGCAATTCATCGAGGCCCGGTAGGAAATAATCCGCCTGAGCGGCCAGCTCCAGCAGCGGCCCCCTGGCCTCCTCCGCGCTCCACAGCTTGAGGCGGAGATTCGGATCGAAGCTCACCTTCGTCCCGTGCTTCTTCGCCAGCGCCACCGCCCTGAACACCGTCTCCCTGCTGGAGGCACTAAGCGCAGCGGTGATGCCGGTGATGTGCAGGATTTTGGCGGAGGCGATATAGGCTTCGTCCAGATCCTCCGGCGACATCATGCTGGCCGCGGAATGGCGGCGGTAGTAGTAGACCGAGCTTTTGCCGAGCGCCTTCTCCCGCAGCATCAGCCCGGTCGGGGCATCCTCCGCGAATCCCGCACGGGACACGTCGACCCCTTCGCCCCGAATCGCCTTGTAAATGCGGCGGCCCAGCGGGTCGTTGCCCAGACGCCCGAACCAGCCGGACCGGAAGCCCAGCCTCGCCAATCCGATGGCGACATTGCTTTCCGCTCCGCCGAAGGACATGTCCAGTTCAGAGTCGTACTCCAGCCCCCGCAAATCGTCCGAGATTAGCAGCCCCATCGATTCCCCGAATGTAATTACCTCGGGCCCGGCCGAATTGTCCGGAGACACCGTAGTCGTCATTGCAAACCTCTCCTTTAAGCATAACAATCATCTAATTATTTACAGGCTGATCAATACCCGGTCATCAAATCTACATTAACCTAGCATCTTCAATCGAATATCAACTTTCCTGTCTCGAAAAAGGAAATGCCGCCAAACACCTGCTCCTTGCTCCACATATCTCCGGCTTCCACGGTACATTCCGTCCAAGGAGCCCGCTGCCCTTTAAGCTCCGCCGCATTCTTGACGCCGTATTCGCCGTAACGTACGGTCCGCTCGTTGGCCGGGTTATTCCAATTGTCCCAGCCGACCGGATGAATATGCCCGCCGGTCCGGCAATGGACAAAGGCCGTCTTCGCGAATTCCCGCCACGGCCGCCCCAAGTAGACCGAGGCTTCCGGGACATCCTCCGCCGCAGTCAAATAGCAATCCCGGAATACATAACCGTATGCTTGTTCCTGCGGCGTGGAGGCTGCCGTGATATACGCCGGTCTCACGGCGCCTTCTTCCACACGGCACAGGCTGCGGATTTCGCATTGCTCGAAATAGGCCGTCGCCCCGCCGAAGATGAAATCGACCGTCCCTTCGATCCGGCAGTTTTGATACAGTTGACGGAAGCGGGCATGCCGCTCCCGCAGCGGAACGCCGCCGAACTTCGAAGTAGGTCGCTTAGGGGAAGGCGGCAGGGGTCCGGTGAACAGCGTATCCTGATGGCCCTTCAAAGTACAATTCCGGAACACGGTCAAATCGCAGTGCGCATACACGGCCAGCGCCTGGCCGATTTTCTCCCCCTGCCCCGCCGTGTTGGCGATAATAATATTTTCAACAAGCAAACGGCTGCCGCCCAAGAACAAGGTCGGCGTGGCAAATGTGCCGATCTCGTTCCCATGCTCGTCCCGCTCCCTGGCATAGCGGTTCATGACGATTTCCACCTGTCCGATTCCGACCAAGGACAGATTCGAGCGGTATATGCGGACAGACTCTTCATAAACGCCGGATAAAATATGGATCTCGGCCGGTTCTTCGGACGGCAGACGCTCCAGCGCATCCACCGCCGCCTGAATCGTGGCGAAATCGCATAAGGACTCTTGGCCCACCAGCACAATCATGGCTCAAGCTCTCCCGGCAGTTGCAAATTCAGATGCCGTGCCAAAAACGGCTGCCAGGCCGCCCGCATTTCCGCCGTCTCCATGTGTCCGCCCCCACCGATGAACGGCTGCCAATGCTCCGGCTTCCCCGCCTCCTCATAGGCTCGGCGAAGCCCGTCCGCCAGCAGCTCCACGCCTTCGGGCGGACACAGCCGGTCGTTCCTGCCGACCAGGCTCATGCGCGGGCGCGGCACGATCAGCTTTTGGATGTCCAGGGTCGCAAAATGCTTCAGCAGTCCGGGGACATAGGAATAAAAGCCGTGATGGTCAAGTCCCCGTTTGGCGATCAGCGTACGGGCTTCCACCTGCCCGCAAATATCGATCGTCACCTTGACCCGTTCGTCGAGCGCGGCCAGCCACCAGGCCATGAGCCCGCCCATCGACATGCCGATCGTGGCGACCCGCGAGGCGTCGATATCCTCGCGGCCGCACATGTAATCGAGCAGGCGGCGGTTATCGTGCAGCATCATGCCCCACATCACCCGGCCGGTCCACAGCATCTCCTTGACCAGCTCGCTCTCGGTTTTACCGCCCCGCTCGTTGAAGCCCCACATGTCGATACAGCAAACGGCGCAGCCCATACCCGTGAGTACCTTGGCAAACGTCGGCTCCTGCAAATAAGGACTGTTGCGGATCAGCTCATTGCGGCCGTTCGCGTAATTGCCGCCATGGGAATGGTTAAAGATAACGAGCGGGAACGGCCCCACTCCTTCCCGCGGTTTGGCGAAAAAGGCCGGTACCGGCTCGATCCCGTTGAGATCGAGGACCAGCGTTTCCAGCAAATAGCCGTCCCGCTCTTCCGATTTTAACAGCTTGGCTGAAATCGGGCCTTCCAACGGGAGATCGCCAAGCAAGCTCAACAATTTTTCCCGCTCCGTGACCGGGTTCCATTCCATCTTAGCTTCGTCCTCCTTATATAGCGGAATCCCTTCCCGTATATTTGAAGTATGCAAAATCGGCGTAGCTGCCGCCGAATTGGTTCATGTCATGCGCGCCGATACCGACGAAATTGCCGGTAAATCCGCCCGACAGGAAACCGATATTCCGGGGTCCGCCTAACGGCCGCCAATCTTCCGCGTCGTCCAAACGATAATAGAATTGGCCGTTCAACTCGGATACGTCTACCGCCAATTGAACCTGCGAGGCTTGATCCACGTCAATCAGGACAGGCTCAAGCTCGAATTCGTCCCGCTCGCAGCACATGAGCCGCAGCACCTTGCCCCGCCCTTCTTCATGGCTGACATAGGCATAACAATAGTTATCCTCGTTTAAATAGAGCAGCAGCCCGGCCATTTGCAAATATAACACCGGAGCGGACTCCACGGCCGTCTCCGCGCGGAATGATTTGTCCGTTTGACGGACCGCCACGATATGGTGTTGGAACAAGCTTTGCGGCGATTCGCCCGCTTGAATCCGCAAATAGCCTGCTCTGGCCGACAGCGAGCACCAGCTTTCATCCGCCATTATGCGCAGCGTGTTCCAATTTTTCTTCAGCCCAGGGCCGGAAAAATCATCATGAAAATCATTCCCGCCGTCTTTCCGTACGGCTCCGCCCGGCAGCGGCACGACGAGCTGCGGCGTATTTCCGCCCGCGGTCAGGCGGAGCCAACCCTGCTCGTCCCAATACACTTGTTGCAGCGCGGTTTCCCTTCCCAGGATGGCGAACTGCCCCTCCAGCGGACGCGTGCACAAATGCGCCATATACCAATCGCCGTCGGGCGTCTGCACCAGGCTGCCATGGCCGGCGCATTGCAGCGCCAGACCGGGATCGTTGCGCGAGGTCAGCATCGGATTCAGCGGATCCACTTCATAAGGGCCGAGCAGTTCCTTCGAGCGCGCCACCGTAACGGCGTGCCCGCTGCCGGTTCCCCCTTCGGCCGTAATGAGGTAGTAATAGCCGTTTTGCTTGTAGATGTGGGGCGCTTCCGTCTTTTGCAACGGCGTGCAATCGAACAGCTTCTTCGGTTCGCCGATCAATTTGCCGAGAGCCGGATCATACTCCTGGATCACGATCCCGCAGGATTTGTTGCTCTCAGTCATGCGGTAATCCCACAGGCAGTTGAGCAGCCATTTGCGGCCGTCGTCGTCATGGAACAAGGACGGATCAAAGCCGCTGCTGTTAAGATATACGGGCTCCGACCAAGGGCCATGGATCGAAGGCGCCGTGATCAAGTAATTATGACAGTCTTTGAAAGGCCGCTTCGTGCTTTTCACATCGGTGTACATGAGATGGAACAACCCGTCATGATAGCTAAGCTGGGGAGCCCAAATGCTGCAGTTTTTCGGATTCCCCCTCAAGTCCACTTGATGGGTTAAGATGTCCGTCGTATGCTCCCAATCGGCCAGATTGGCGGACTCATAGATTCTGACCCCGGGGAGCCATTCGAATGTCGATACCGCGATGTAATAAACATTTTCGACCCGCAATATACAAGGATCCGGATTGAACCCCGGCAAGATCGGGTTCTGGACATAACCCGCCCGCTTGTTTTCCGTAATCATCGTCAGTCTCCTCCTTTAAACTTCTCCCGCTTCTTGTTCAGACGGCGCAATCGTGACCTGTTCCAGCAGCCGTTCGCTTTGCTTCGTGTTCCTCGATTCGCAATGCTCCACGGTAACTTGCTCGCCGTTCTCCACATAAAAAGCCGGACCCTCATGATTCTCGATCGTGACATGGTGGAAACGGATTTGCCTTACATTCCCGAGGAAGAAGCCGCGATTGTTCATCTCGCTGATTCCCGCCATCATGGCCGGAACTCCGGGGATCGCGTTCTCCGCCATGGAAATATCGATATGATCGAATGTAATCTCGGAAATGTATTGCTCGGCAAGGCCGTACAGGAATCCGGCCGATGCATGAACGTTGCGCGCGGTAATATTAGCAAAATGAATTCGCCGGAAGCATGGCGTTTCCTCCGTCACGGGATAAGGATTTTTGTCCCAGACGTATTTATCCTTGCCGCGCGGGCCGCAGAAATAGTAAAGATTCAAAATAAACGGACAAATGACGTCCTCCATCACGATATTGCTAATCCGGATATCCTCCACGATTCCCCCGCGTCCGCGCCGCGATTTCAGGCGGATGCCGCGGTCGGTGTGCTGGAATACGCAATTCGAGATCGTCACATTGCGGATGCTGCCGCTCATTTCGCTGCCCAGCACCACGCCGCCGTGGCCGTGCACCATCGTGCAATTGGTGATCGTGATATTCTCGCAGGGAATCCGCTCCGCCGTATCCTCGGTGCCCGCCTTGATCGCGATGCAGTCATCCCCCACATCGATATGGCAATTGCTGATTCGCACATTCCGGCACGATTCCGGATTGACCCCGTCCGTATTCGGCGAATCGGCGGGATTGAGGATGGACAAATGGTCGACCGTGACATCGGAGCAATTGATCGGATTGACGGTCCAGCTTGGGGAATTGACCAGCCTCAGATCCCGCAGCAGCACGCGGCGGCAGCTGTCGAAGCTGATCAGCTTTGGCCGGGGGATTTCCAGCTTCTCCGGCGCGTTCCGCTTCTTGTCCCACCACGGCTGGCCGTTTCCGTCAAGCGTTCCACTGCCCGTGACCGCGACATTTTCCAGGTCCTGGCCGAAAATACACGACATATGCACCTGCTGAAGCACGCCCTCCCATCTGGAGGTGACCGCCGGATAATGCTCCGGGTTCGTGCTGAAAGACAGCACGGCGCCGGGGCTTAGGTTCAGCTCGATATGGCTTTTCATCCTAATGCCGCCGGTCAGGAATGTTCCCGCCGGGACAAACACCGTCCCCCCGCCGGCCGCGCTCGCGGCGTCGATGGCGGATTGAATCGCATCGGTCGCGAGCGTCTTTCCGTCTCCGACCGCGCCGAAATCCGTAATGTTATATACTTGCATCGTTATTCCTCCAATCCGTATATTCTACTGTCCTCGAAGTCCTTCAACCTCCGCGCAGGCTTGCAGGAACGCTCCGACTCCTTTCAGATCGTTCGTAATAATCGGCTCGCTGATGTAATAAGCGTACGTGCCGTCCCGGCGGTCATGTCCGCCCAGCCCGGCCACCTGACAGTTCTTATTCAGGTTGACCCAGCCTTCCTTCGTCTCCAGCACAAATTCCGTAATGAGACCTTGGTAAGCCTTATCCAGCGTCGTCTGCCATTCGCCTGCCTCCAGCACCCCAAGCCGGATTCCCTTGGCGATGGCGAACACGATCATGCTGGAAGCCGACGCCTCCAAATAATTGCCCTTGCGGCCGCCCATATTTACGACCTGGTACCAAACGCCGCTGGCTTCATCCTGAAATGCTCGCAGCGCCGCCAGCACCTCTTTGAGGATCCGGACAAGCTCGGCATAATCCTTGTGCTCCTTCGGCAACAGTTCCAGCGTATCCGCCAAAGCCATGACGTACCAGCCCAGGGAACGGCCCCAGAAATTCGGGGACAATCCGGTGGCGGGATCGCACCAAGGCTGTACTTTTTTCTCATCCCAGGCATGATAGAGCAGCCCCGTATCGGCGTCCTTGGTATGCTTCTCGCACAAAATAAACTGCTTGGTCACATCGTCCAGCCCGTTTCCGCCTTCAAATGTCAGCAAATATTCCAGATAGAACGGTGCCCCCATATAAAGTCCGTCCAGCCAGATTTGATAAGGATAAATCTGCTTGTGCCAAAACGCCCCTTCCGATGTGCGCGGATGGCTGGCGAGCTGCGCTCTCAGCAGGTCGGCCGCTTTCCGGTACTTCTCAAGGCCCGTTTCCCGGTATAGCGGAAACAGCAGTTTGCCGTTATTGATGTGGTCGATATTGTATTCATCCTGCCGGTACCCCAGAATAGTTCCGTCTTCCCGGATAAAATGGTCCATATTATCCTGGATATATTGCAAATACTTGCGGTCTCCCGTCATTTTCCACAGCAGCGCAAAGCCTCTTAACACCACGCCGTAATCATAAGACCATTTCTCTTTATTCTCATTGCCTTCATACAATTTCGGCGTCCGCTCCATGACGGATTCGGCGGTTTTAATAGCCCAGTTCATCTGATTCATACATCCTCCCGGTGAAAAAATGACGGTCCTTGCCACAGATTCATGGAAAGGACCCGTTTATTAATGGTTTTCCGTTTCTATCTTCCCGTCAGGAAGAGGGATCAGGAATTGGCTTCTTTATAAGCGGCTTCATACTCGCTGATGATCTTGCTGCCGCCGGAGTTCTTCCATTTCTCGACTTCCGCCTTGAACCCGTTCAAATCGAGGGCGCCGAGAATGTATTTATAAGTGGCGTCCGTAATGATTTTTTGCAATTCGGAGCCCATCGACGTGAAGGTTTCCGATTCCAGCGAAGCTGCCGGATTAAAGACCGCGTATTGCTCATTATCCAATATCAGAGCGGAGGCTTCGACTTTAAGCGGATCGGCATCGTGAATTTTATAACCGGGCTCCTTCGGACGGGAAGAGGAGAACGGCTGAACTTCCTGTTCCCATTTGTTCTGATCCAAAATCGTTACGGCCATATCCGCGTCGACGGAGTAGTGAACGCCTTCGATGCCATAGGTCATCAGCGTGTAGATTTCTTCATCCATCAGATCGTTCACGAATTTCAGAATGCGCTTCAATTCCGCTTCATCTTTGACCTCGGATTTAGGGAAAGCCAGCAGCCCGCCGATCCCGCCGTTCCCGGCCCAGATCGCCCGGTCGCTTTCGTTGCCGGTTGAAGTAATATTATTAACGAGCAGGATTTCCATGTCGTCCTGAATGCCTTTCGCGTCATTCAGCAGGTTTTTGCCGTCAAACAAGGCTCCGACATAAATACCGGCTTTGCCCTGAGAGAATGCTGCCTGCTGGTCCGTTTTGGCCGTCACGGCAAAATCCTTATTGATATAACCGTTAGTATACAATTCCTTCATATAGTCCATCGCCTTGACGTAACCTTCGGTCTCGAACTCCGGCGTAAATTTCCCGTCATCGCTCACGGCCCAGTAGTTAGGAGTGCCAAAGTAAGAACCCAGTGTCTTAAATGCCCCGTAAATCAAGTCGTTACGGTCGACAAATCCGTAAGTGTCTTGAACCCCGTTGCCGTCCGGATCCTGCTCGGTGAAGGCTTTGGCCACCGCCATCAATTCATCGGTCGTTTTCGGAACCTCAAGTCCCAGCTTATCCAGCCAGTCTTTGCGGATCACGACGCCGTTACGCGCCACGTCCTTCAGGAAAGGCACCCCGTACAGCTTACCGGCGATCGAAGCTGCCTGCCGTTTTTCATCGGAAATCGCCGCCAGATTCGGGAATTCGTCCAGGTAAGACTCAACCTCCCAGAACATGCCCGACTTCAGCGCGTTCCGTACGGATGCGTTATCCAGAATCGTCAAGGAGACGATATCGGCCAGCGAGTTGGACGCCATTGCGGTATTGATCCGTTCCTCCTTGGATGCGTCAGGCACCCAGGAAAACTTGATTTTTGCATTCGTTTTTTCCTCGATCAGCTTCTGGACGTCGCCAGTTGGCGTCGTAGGCGTATGCAGCATATTCATCCAGGTAATATTGACCGGTTCTTCCACCGCCGCGTTTCCGCCCCCGGCGCCGGATTGGGTGTTTCCGCCGGCGCCTTGGGCCCCGCCGCCGTTCGAGTTCGAACCGCAAGCGGACAACAAGAGGATGCTGGTGAGCAATAATACGGTCAACTGCTTCATTTTTAATTTCATTTTTCTACCCCTCTTTAAGTAAATTTATAGATTGTACTAATTAGTACACTCCATCTTCCCCAAATTTCTTGGCCAGCCTGTTGGAGAGCATTACCAGAATCAAGCCGACCAAGCCTTTGAACAGCCCCACCGTCGTACTGAAGCTCAGCTGTCCGTTCTTCAGGCCGGCCGTGTAGATGTAGGTGTCGAAGATTTCGGCCACCTCGCGGTTCAAGGAATTAAGCAGCAGGTACATATGCTCGAAACCGAGATCCAAAGTGCTGCCGATCTTCAGGATCAATAGGGTAATAATGACGGGACGAATGGCCGGCAGGGTGATATGCCACGTTTTTCTCCAGCGCCCTGCGCCGTCCATTTCGGCCGCTTCATATAACTGCGTATCCACGACCGTGATCGCCGCCAAATAAATGATCGTAGACCATCCGAGCTCCTTCCAGATGATCTGCAGGATATACACCGTCCGCAGCCACTCCGGGGAAGTCAAAAAGCTAATCTTGTTAAAACCGAGTGCGGCAAGCAACTCGTTGATTACCCCACCATCCACATTCAGGAACACGTACGTAATGGATACGATGATAACCCAGGACATGAAATGGGGGAGATACATCATGGTTTGTACCGCGTTTTTAAACCATTTGTTTCGAACTTCATTGAGCATCAGCGCCAGGATAATCGGCAGCGGAAAGAAAATCACGATGTTCATGGCAAACAAAATCAGCGTATTCCTTAATAACATAAAGAACGTGGGCTCCGTAAATAAACGGATGAAGTGCTTGAAACCTACCCACGGGCTTCCCGCGATCCCCAGGAAAGGCTGGTAATCCTGAAAGGCGATCACCAATCCCCCCATCGGCAAGTACTTGAATACAATGAAGTAGACGAGCCCTGGGAAAATCATGAGATACAATAATTTGTTGCGTTTTAAGCTGGTGAGAAAGGGCGAGCTCTTCCGCTTGAGTCCGGGCTCCGATCTCACGTCCACCGGTGCTACACTTGATGCTTTCACTGAGGCAACCTCCTTGGATCGTTCCTATTTCGCTCTTAGCTTAACGGACGAAGAACGTTCCGTATATAATCATCAGATGACAGCGGTTACAGAACCCGCTCGGAACGGGCGTTTCCGGCTGTTTCGCCTTATTTGGTGATTACGAGCTAAGCTGGTGAGCATGCCTGTAACCGTCCCCGTTTTCGCGGTCCGAAAAAGACCTCAATTGCGGATTATATACGTAATCCTTCCTTCGTTGTTAAGGTGGAATTGTCAAACGACGAATGAGGAGGATATTCAAGTGGCTCAAAGTTTACGAAAAAAACATTCTATCGGCGATCGTATATTTACGATTGTCAACGGCGCTCTACTCGCGCTCATTGCTCTGGCTTGTCTCTTGCCTTTTGTCAATGTCATCGCCAGTTCTTTTGCTTCAACCCAGGAAATCGTAGCCAAGAAATTCGTCCTGTTTCCGACTACGTTCTCCCTGGACGCTTATAAGTACATTTTCTCGACACCGACGATTTTTAGAGGATTGGGCGTTTCGGTCGGTGTCACCCTGGTCGGAACCTTAGTTAGCATGGCCCTGACCGCTTTGATGGCGTACGGATTGTCCCGCAGATATCTCTACGGCAGAAATCCCATCAATTTCGTTGTCGTCTTTTCCATGCTGTTCAGCGGCGGGATGATTCCAACCTTCCTGGTGGTAAAAAGCGTGCATCTGATCGACTCCTACTGGTCGATGATCATTCCGACCGCGATCAACGCATTCAACCTGATCATTATGCGCAACTTCTTTCAATCGTTGCCGGACGCTCTGGAAGAGTCGGCCAAAATCGACGGCTGCACCGACTTCGGCGTGTTCCTCAAAATTATGCTGCCTTTGTCGCTCCCGTCGGTCGCAACGATTTCTCTCTTCTACGGGGTTGCTTATTGGAATACGTACATGAACGCCATTCTGTATCTCAACGACTCCTTGAAATGGCCGATCCAGGTGCTGCTGCGGCAGATCGTCATCGTGTCCAGCGGCATGCAGGGGGACAACAGCTCCGTAGCTATTGTTCCGCCCGCCCAATCAATCAAGATGGCCGTCATCGTCGTCGCGACCTTGCCGATGCTGATCGCCTATCCATTCGTGCAAAAGCACTTCGTCAAAGGCGCCATGCTCGGCTCGGTCAAAGGCTAAACCGCTCCCAGCAAGGTGAGGCGACGGCTCTGGAGCCGAATCCGGTTGCTTTGCTGGGACCCCATCATCATTCAAGAATGTTGCGCAGACAAGAGACCAAAAAAGGAGCCTTCTCTCGTGAAAAGGCTCCTTTTTTTCCTACACGGCTTGCCTTGCTTTGCGGTATTCGCCCGGCGTGACATGCTCTTTCTTCCGGAACGAACGGATAAAATTTTGCGGTTTATGGTATTGGAGCCGCTCCGCGATTTCCCGGATGGTCATGTCCGTCTCGACCAGCCACTTTTTGGCCATTTCCAGCCGGTAGTTCATCAGGTAATCGCTAAAGGTCGTGCCGTATTCTTTTTTGAAAATATTGCTTAAATAGTTCGGATTATAATGAAGCCGGTCTGCGATTTGCTCCAGCGTCAATTCCCGGTCGTACTCGGATCTGACGATGACGGCGATTTCTTCCGACAGACTGCGGAACTGTTTGTTCGTCTTGTCTTTCATGCTTCTGACCATCGGAAAAATGATTTCTTTCACCAGCATCCGTTCGATTTCTTCGGGATTTCGCGTATCCAGCAGCACATGGTACAGAGCGTAATTGTTCTGCTTCAGCAGAACCTCGATGCCGAGCAGCTGCTCCAGTTGAATCAGATTGTTTACGAACCGGACCAGGGCCACCTCGAAATTCATCGAATGCTTATTCTTCTTCATCATCTCGGCCAGCAGCAAATACAAACTCCGGCTGACCTCATGCTCGTCCCCGAGGCGAATGGCGTCGAACAGCTGGGACTCCAGCTCCACCGGATAATGAAGCAGTACCGGACCTGAGATGACCCGGGAGATATCTTCATAGAAGATGATCGATTCCTTGCCCAGATTGAGGCGGTGATGCAGTGCTTGCTTGCTCATTTCGCAGGCTTCTTTGCTTTCCAGCAGGCTGTCGTATGTTTTGCTGAGCCCGATGCTGATCGACACCTTCAAATATTCCCGGGCGCTTTTCATCAAGGTCGTAGCCTGTTCCATCAGCCGCTTGCGTATTTCTTGCTCGGTTTCGCCCGTGAACATCAGAATGGTCGCCTGGGTCTTATCGTTCAAAATAATCGGCAGCATCCGGCGCTCCGGCGGAATCTGTTCCTCCACCAGCTTGTTGACCGCCAGCAGCAGCACATCCTTGTCCGAGATTTCGCGTTCGCCCAAATTGTCGAGCTGGATCAGCATCGTAACGTAAAGGTGACCATCCATCCGCCTGTATCCCAGCCTGGACAGCTTCACGGCCAGTTCGTCCGCCGTAACGCGATTGCGGAACAGATTCATGATCAACTGCGTTTCAAGCTGCGGTTTTTCGGCTTCCATCAGGTTCTCGAGGCTTTCTTTCTCCGTCAAAATCGTATCGATGGAATGGATGATACTTTCGATTTCGTTCTTGGAGGAGGCCTCGTCGTTATCCAGGGACAGGCTGCGTTTGATTTGCCGGATCGGCCTTGTAAAGTATACGGCCAAAATATAAGCGACCATGATGATGAACAGCGTCAGCACCGCTCCCATCGTGATGATCCCGAACCGGGTCGTCTTCAAGGCGCCGGCGATTTCGTGTTGATCCAGCAGCGTCAGGTAAATCCAGTTGTTATATTCGGATACGGCATAGATGACTTTTGACGGGGAGGCATGGCCGCCTGACAGTTCCAGGGACAACATTCCCGTCGGTTCATGATCATCCCCGATCCCGGCAATAATCTCCTTGAATTGATTCCCGGTCAGCGCGGGCTCCTCCGGATTACTCTCATACATCAGTTCGCCTTGCCGATTTAAAATATAAACCACGCTGCCGTCCTCGGTCTGAATCGCCTGGTTCAGCGACTCCAGCGAGATGTCCGAGAGGGCGATCGCCTGTTTATTTTTGGAGAACACAGGCAGAGTATTGACAAAACGAATCCCATGGTCCGTTTTGACCCAGAACAGGCTCTCGTCTTTATTCAGCACGTAGGTTTCGAGCAGGTCGTCCCGTTCCTCTTCACTCAATTTCGTCAATCTTTCGTTCGATATCTGCCAGTTGTGCACCAGGCTGATCAGTGTGTAATCCGTTCGCTCCATTCCCATGGTGGCGATGTAGTTAAGCTGGGTGTTTACGTTCTGGTAAGCGATGAAATCCTGCTCGGTGATCGGATTTTTGACTACATCGCTGAACGAGGTCGTCGTGCTGTACGTATCGAATGCGTATTCGATCGACCGGATTTGCTGCTCCAAATTGTTTTTGGTCTGCAAAATAAAGTTCTGCTTGCTGTCGGCGATCCGTTCATTCACGGAGCTCACCGTGCTGAAATAGATATAGCTGGCAAAGCTGACTACAAGACCGGTCCCGAGCACGAGAATGGGGATGAATATCTTATAGAATAATCTTCCTCTATGCATCTATGCCGCTCCTTTTCTCAAGTATCACTGTCATTATAGCGCTTTCATAAAGCGGGGTACAATAACATTTTTCACGTGTGCAAATCATAAAACCATTGACTTATCTAGGAAATCGGAATTAGAATGAAATCGTTAAAACAAATTTCAATTCCCTGTGAAGAAGAGGTCCTATGGTTACGATTAAAGACATCGCCAAAGTCGCCGGTGTTTCGCATACGACGGTTTCCAGAGCGCTGAACGGAAATCCTCTGATCAAGAAAGAAACCCGGGACAAAATCGAAAAAATCGCGGCGGAACTAAATTATATTCCCAATTTCAACGCCAAAAGCCTGGTCATGAAGAAATCGTATACCATCGGCCTGTTTTTTTCCAGTATTGATCAGGGAACCTCGGCCAGTTTTCTTGTCGACGTCATCAAAGGGATCAATCACGCGCTGGACGAAAATTACAGTTTGACGGTACACGGGATCGACAGCATCAAGCATTTGGACAGCATATCGCCGCAGCGTTTCGACGGCATTCTGGTCATGAGCCAGAGCGACGCGGACAATGAGTTCATTTACCATGTCAAAAGAGCGGGCATCCCGCTCGTCGTGCTGAACCGCCACCTGGAGGATCCCGGGATCATGAACGTGGTCTCCGACGACAAGGGCGGCGTACGTGAAGCGATCGATTATGCCATCGCCCAGGGACACCGCAGGCTGGCGATGATCGAAGGCAGAGCCGGGTTCAAGTCCTCGACGGAACGCAAGCAGGGCTTTCTTGACAGCCTGCTCGCCCACAGCTTGGCGTCCAGCTCCGATTATTTCGCCGCCGGCGATTACAGCATCGAGAGCGGACATCAAATGATGAACCGTCTGCTTGCCCTGCCGGTCCCGCCGACACTCGTGTTTTGCGCCAACGACGATATGGCGATCGGCGCGATGAACGCCTGCTACGCGACCGGGGTCGCGATTCCGGGCCATGTATCGCTGATCGGGTTTGACGATATCGTGTTCGCCAAATATACGAACCCCGCGCTGACCACGATCCGCAGACCGATTGCCGACATCAGCGAGCTGGGTACCGAAAAGCTGATTGAGCTCATGCAGGACCCGCAAATCCCGCCGGAGCAATCGCTGGTGAAAACGACGCTGATGATCCGCCAAACCGTTGCGAAGCTGGAGGTTTGAGGCGACCGTAACGATCGCGAGGCGCATCGGAGCGCTGAATCGGCTCCCTTGGAGTATGGCGCCGGGTGAGGTGTCGGGTCGGGGTATGGCTAGGCACATCGATTGGGCTCGCCGGCTTGACTGTTGAAAGGCACATCGACCGGGCACCGGCTCTGCCCCATGGACGTGGCACATGACCGGGCATCGGCTCTCTGCCCCATGGACGTGGCACATGACCGGGCACCGGCTCTGCCCCATTGGAAATTTCCAATGAAACCAGGCATCGGTAACTCTTATTCCTGGCTTGATTGGAAAATTCCAATGAGCATGTCCCATTTCCGCCGGAAACCGCCGAATATCGCCGTTTTGATTGGATATTTCCAATCGGGATCGAAGATCGGCGTTCTACTGCCGCTTTTCATTGGATTTATCCAATTGAAGACGAAGTCACGTCGGTGACTTATTAAGCTTCCTTTTGTTAAAAAAAGAGTTCACCCTCTTTTTTTAAATAAAAATGTTCACGTGTGCATAAACATTATTAACCTTTGAAAAGGAGCGAGACATGAACATGACACAACCGCTTTCCAGAAGTACGTTTCCCGATTTGCCCTCCTATCCCGAGCGGATGATCCAGTTCGGGGAAGGAAACTTTATGCGCGCCTTTGTGGATTGGCAGTTGCAGCAAATGAACAACAAAGGCCTGTTCCAAGGCAGCGCGGTGCTGGTCCAGCCGCTCGGACAGGGCCTCGGTGAGATGTTGGCCGAGCAGGATTACCTTTACACCGTGCTGTTGAACGGTATACTGAACGGAGAGACGGTCAGCGACCGGGAAATTATGACCAGCGTCAGCCGTCTTGTGAATCCGTACACGGACTATGACACTTTCCTGGCCTTGGCGGAGAATGACGAGCTCGAATTCATCACCTCCAATACGACCGAAGCCGGAATCGCCTATCACCCCGGAGACAAGCTGGACGACGCGCCGCAGAAGAGCTTCCCCGGCAAGCTGACGGCCCTGCTTTACAAGCGCTTTCAACTGGGCAAGAAAGGCTTCATCATCATCCCTTGCGAGCTGATCGACCGCAACGGCGAGAAGCTGCGCGAGATCGTGCTGCAATATGCCGCCGAATGGCAGCTCGGCGACGAATTTACGGCATGGCTGGAGCGGGAAAACACGTTCTGCTGCAGCCTGGTGGACCGGATTGTGCCGGGCTATCCGCGCGACAAAGCGGAAGCGCTGGCTGAGGAGCTGGGCTACCGCGACAATCTGATGGTCACCGCCGAGCCGTTCCTGTTCTGGGTCATCGAAGGGCCGGCGTGGCTGGCCGACAAGCTGCCGCTTTCGCAAGCCGGGCTGAATGTCGTCGTCACCGAAGACATGACCCCTTACCGGGAACGGAAGGTTCACCTGCTGAACGGCCCGCATACGGCCATGGTGTCCCTCGGTCTGCTGGCCGGCCTGGAAACCGTGGAAGACGTCATGAACGACGGCGTGTTCTCCGCATTCGTCAAAGAGCTGATCGACGAAGAGCTGATCCCAATGTTGGATTTGCCGCGCGAGGAATTGCAATTTTTCGCCGAAGCGGTTCAGGAGCGCTTTAAGAATCCGTTCATCCGGCACGAGCTGACTTCCATTTATCTCAACAGCATTTCCAAGTTCAAAACCCGCCTCTTGCCCGTCCTTCTGCGCTACCGGAGAGAACGCGGGGAACTGCCGAAGCTGATGACCCTTTCCTTTGCGGCGCTCCTGCTCGGTTACCGGGGCGATAAGCTTCAGCGTCAGGACAGTCCGGAGGTGCTGGCCGTATTTGATGAGGCCTGGAAGAATCCGCAATCTTTTATTCAAGTTATTCTCCAAAATGCCGGCCTCTGGGGAGAGGATTTGTCGTCCGTACCCGGTCTGGCCGAAGAGCTGGAAGCCGGATTACGGAAGCTTGATGAGCTGGGCAGCCGCAGCGCCCTGCAGCAAAGCTTGGAAGGCGGGATAGCATGCAAAGATTAATGAAAATGAATGCCCGGGATACGGTGGCCGTCGCCCTCCGTCCGATCCAAGCCGGGGAAGAGATCGCATTCGAAGGACAGACCTACAAGGCCAATCAGGATATTCCGCAAGGCCATAAAATCGCGCTGACCGATTTTGAGCCGGAGGCGATCGTCACTAAATACGGATATCCGATCGGCCATGCGATTACGGCGATCGCCAAAGGCGATCATGTGCACACCCATAATTTGAAGACGAATTTGGCCGGAGAAGAAACCTACGAGTACGTACCCGACCTGCATCCGGTGACCTATCCCAACCGGGGGCTGACTTTCGACGGATACCGCCGCAGCAACGGCAAGGTCGGCATCCGCAACGACCTGTATATCGTGCCGACCGTCGGCTGCGTCAACGGCATCGCCGAGATGATGATCACCGAATTCAAGGCGCTGCATCCCGATCTCGGCACCTTCGACAATGTGACGGTGCTGAAGCATCCGTACGGCTGCTCGCAGCTCGGCGACGATCACAAGATGACCCGCAGCATCCTGCTCGATGCCGTGAATCATCCCAATGCCGGCGGGGTGCTCGTGTTCGGGCTCGGCTGCGAGAACAACATCGTCTCCGAATTCCGCAGCATACTGGGCGACTATGACGAGGACCGCGTCAAATTCCTCGTCGCCCAGGAGGTCGGCAACGAGGTCGAGGCCGGTCTCGCCCTGCTGGAGGAGATCTTCACGGCGGCCTCGGACGACCGCCGCGTGCCCGTCCCGCTCAGCGAGCTCAATGTCGGCCTGAAATGCGGCGGCTCCGACGGCTTCTCCGGCATTACCGCCAACCCGCTGCTCGGCGCCTTTTCCGACTTCCTCATCTCCCAGGGCGGAACGACGGTGCTGACGGAGGTGCCGGAAATGTTCGGGGCCGAAAAGATGCTGATGGCCCGCGCGGAAAATAAGCAAGTGTTCGAAGACATCGTGTCGCTGATCAACAATTTCAAACAGTACTTCCTCTCTTACGGCGAGCCGGTGTACGAGAACCCTTCGCCGGGCAACAAGGCCGGGGGCATCAGCACGCTGGAGGACAAATCGCTCGGCTGTACGCAGAAAGCGGGCACCGCTCCCGTGGTCGACGTGCTGCAATACGGCGAGAAGCTGCGCAAAAAAGGCCTCAGCCTGCTGCAGGCGCCGGGCAACGATCTCGTCGCTTCCTCCGCCCTGGCCGCCGCGGATTGCCAGCTTGTGCTGTTTACGACCGGGCGCGGCACGCCGTTCGGCAGCTTTGTGCCGACGGTGAAAGTCGCCACCAATAATGAGTTGTACGCCAACAAACAGCACTGGATGGATTTCAACGCGGGGCCGCTGTTGGAAACCCCGATGGAGGAAGTGCTGGAGCAATTCATCGATTATATCATCGCCGTCGCCAGCGGGCGCAAAACGCGCAACGAACAGAACGAAGTGCGCGAGCTGGCTATTTTTAAAACCGGAGTAACCTTATAAAGGAGCCATGATCCATGTTTCTGAACGAACATTTTCTGCTGTCAACCCAGGCGGCTCAAGCTTTGTTTCATGAGCATGCCGCCCGCATGCCGATTATTGACTACCACTGCCATCTCGATCCGAAAGAAATTTACGAGAACAAGCCTTTCAAAAACATTACCGAAGCCTGGCTGTACGGAGATCATTACAAGTGGCGTTTAATGCGGACCAACGGGGTTCCGGAATCCCATATTACGGGCGACGCCTCCGATTACGACAAATTCCTGGCCTGGGCCCGGACGCTGCCGCGGGCGATCGGCAATCCGCTGTTCAGTTGGACCCATCTGGAGCTTCGCCGCTTCTTCGGGATCGAAGAGCTATTAAATGAAGAAACGGCTCCGCGCATCTGGGAGCAGGTGAACGAGAAGCTGGCCGGCGAAGACTTCAAAAGACGGAATATTATCAAAAACGCGAACGTCAAGCTCGTCTGCACGACGGACGATCCCGCCGACAATCTGGAGTATCACAAGTTGTTGAAGGAAGAAGAGCCGGCTTTCCGCGTTCTGCCGACCTTCCGTCCGGACAAAGCGTTAAACATCGACGCGCCGGGCTTCCCGGATTGGCTGAAGCGGTTGGAAGCCGCTTCCGGGATGGCGGTAGCTTCGTACAACGACCTGCTTGCGGCGCTGCGGGCCAGGGTCGATTTCTTCCATGATCACGGCTGCCGCCTGTCCGACCATGCGCTGGACGTGCTGCGTTATCAAGCCGGCGACGCCGCCGCGGTCGAAGCCACGTTCCGCAAACGGCTGAACGGAGAAGCCCTTTCTCAGGAAGAAGTGACCGTTTACCGTACCGAGCTGCTCACGGCCCTGATCGGATTTTACCGGGAAAAAGACTGGACGATGCAGCTTCACATTCACGCCTACCGCAATAACAATACGCCAATGTTCGGACGGCTCGGCCCCGACACCGGGTACGACGCCCTGAACGATCTGCCGCTGACCGAATCGCTCTCGAAGCTGCTCGACCGCGCCGAGACCGGGTCCGGCCTGCCGAAGACGATTCTGTACTCCTTGAACGCGAAGGACTACCCTGCGCTGTTGACTTTGATGGGCTGCTTCCAAAAGGATACCCCAGGCAAGCTGCAGCTCGGCTCCGGCTGGTGGTTCAACGATACCCGCAGCGGCATGCGCGAACAGTTGTCCCTGTTCGCCGAACACAGTCTGCTTGCCGGCTTCGTCGGCATGCTTACCGACTCGCGCAGCTTCCTTTCTTATACGCGCCACGAATATTTCCGCCGTGTCCTGTGCGAGCTGATCGGCGAGTGGGTGGAACGCGGCGAAGCGCCGGACGATCTGAGCCTGCTCGGCCGGATGGTCGAGGATATCGCGTATAACAACGCCGCGAACTATTTTGGGTTTTAGCGGAGGTCCCTGGGAGCGTGTTGGTACTTGGCGGTAACGTGTTGGAAACGTGTTGAGAGCATGTTCGAAGCATGTAGAAGCAGGAGGAATTTTCGATGTCTTGTACTTTATTTATAGCCGGTGACTCCACGGCGGCGCTGAAAGGCGCCTCGGAGAAGCCGATGACCGGCTGGGGCGAATATTTGCAAGGTTATTTCGGCCCGTCCGTTCAGGTCGATAACCGCGCGGTCAACGGGCGGAGCACTAAATCATTTCTTGCGGAGGGGCGGCTGGCCGCGATCGAGAAGGATCTGCAAGCCGGAGACTACCTGTTTATCCAGTTCGGCCACAATGACGGTAAACAGGAGGACCCGGCCCGCTACGCCGATCCGGAGCGGGATTACCCGGGCAATCTGCAGCGGTTCATTGCCTGCGCCCGCCGGGCCGGCGCCGCGCCGGTACTGCTGACCTCCGTCAGCAGACGGCGCTTCCTGGAAGACGGCGCGCCCGATCCGCTGGCCGTCGGCGCTTACCCGGAAGTCATGCGGCAGGTCGCGGCGGAGACAAACACGCCGCTGCTCGATATTTTCGCGGCCTCGCAGCAGCTGTACGGAGCACTTGGGCAAGAAGGAAGCCGTCATCTGTTCATGCATTTGCCGGAGCGAGCTCACCCGAATTACCCGGACGGCATCAGCGACGACACTCATTTCTCCGATGTCGGGGCCCGGCAGATCGCCAGGCTGGTGGCACAGGCGATTAAACAATGCGACGCCCTGCAGCAACTGAGAAGTCATCTCATTGGGTCTGCCGAAGCCGTGCTGCCCGGCGGAGAGGTCCGGCCACTGTAAACGGATTTGTCTACAATATATCATTCGGCCCTGGAAAGCGCCGCCAAATCCGGCGGCGCTTTCGGCAGGGCGACAAGATGCTTGCACCACGCCGGAAATAAAGAATCCCCCTTTGCGGGGGATTCTTATACGGTATAGCACAAATAATCCAATTCAGTTTCCATCACATCATACAATGAGTCTTCCGTTTCCAGTATATTACTAAAGCATTGTCCAAGTTGTCGATCAAGAACATATTGTTTCGTAAAATGTCTTTTGGTAATCCCATTGATCGCCAGCTCCCAGCTTGCGATGTTTCGTTCCAGCGAGTGGACCAAACATAATCTGCTTTCCTCGGAATCATCTTTTTCTTTTAATATTTTCAATAGAATTCTCTTTCTGTCCGTACTTCTGGTGAAAATAGTACGTGACAAAGAGTATACATTATGGTCTCGCCTGGGTATGGCATCATCCAGCTTTATAGCGCGGCTGTCGCAGTACTCAATGTACTTTTCAATTACTTTTCTGCCCGATAGTATGTCGCTTTTACTGTCTGTACCTTTATAGTTTTCTATAATCGCATTGAACAATTCATGGAATCTGCCGGGCAGTTTAGCCAGCTCTTTTGCATTGATATCAATGGTGAAGCATCGGAACTGATAATTGAAAGCTTGGACAAATTCGGCTTTGTTCGCAACCCCCATGCTTTTGTTTTTTTCATAGGGCGTAAAATTCGCTTTGTTATGGTTCAAATAGTTGTCCAAATAATAATATCTTTCATCATCTTTATCGACTATGAGGAAATAATGACTGTCCGCAAGTTCGACATCATCTTTGTTAAGTTCTTTTTTGTAAGTTTTGTAATAGGGGACGGCTTTCATTAATGTATTAACAAAAACTACATTTCCTTTGTCGAGAAGAGAATCTATGACTTCAAGCGCTTCTTCCCCCCGATCCCGGGATTCAAATCGATTTTTCTTTATCACATAATTGGATGCATCATTAATTTCATTTAGCTCCAATGAAAGCACCTTGTCGCAAGGGGATAATATGCAAGCGGGTTGAAAAGTCATCCACATAAGCCTTCATTAACATATGGGGATCTATATATTGCCTTAGGAAAAAGTACACATTTCTAGTAAAACAATTTCCTATGCGCTGCAGAAACCCAATTTGCTCGCCTGCTGAGTCGTAATAAAATTCGGCATTAAGGTCTATTTGTGCCATCTTGATCCTCCACAAATTTTGAAATGTTCAGTCTCCTTCATGCTTTTTTATACACTCACAGATTATAATTATTCTTGTATAATTTCGTAAATAATCATTTAGTCAGATTGGCTTAAAAATAGCGTTATGCTCTTGATTTCCGGTCTACGCCTTAGATAATGACACCTCGCCGGCGTGATGAGTACCTCACAAAATCTAAAATTCTATACATTATATCTAAATCGGAATCTTATTTTGCTGTTGAAAGGAAGGAATTATCGATGGTGAATAAAGCAGCCCCTGCAGTTCCCCCGCTAAATTTGGGCGTCCGTGCCCATGATTTCGCGCGGGCTCCACTGGATGAGCTCATCGGGAAAATCAAACGGCATTCGTTCTCCCATATCCAGTTCGCCGTAAAGAAGTCATTTCCCTTAGGCGCCCCGGATTTATCCGCGATCAGCCCCGGAACCGCCGCCTATTTCGGCGGCGCTTTCCGGCAGGCCGGCATTCATATCGCCGTGCTCGGCTGCTATGTCAACATTGTGGATTCGGACTTGGACAAACGGGCGAAAGCCTTGCGCGACTTCGGCACGCATCTGCGGCTGGCCAGAGATTTCGGCGCCAGCCTCGTCGGCACGGAGACCGGCAGCGTAGGCGAAGGCTATACGGCAGACAATTTTACGGAGGCGGCTTTCCAGAAGGTTATAGCTTCCGTCAGAGTGATGGTAGCCGAAGCCGAGCGCTTCGGCGTGACGGTGGGGATCGAAGCCGGGCAAAACCACCCGCTTCATTCGGCGCCTCTGGCGAAGCGGCTGCTGGACGAAGTGCCTTCGAACAATCTTCAGATCATTCTCGACTGCGCGAATCTCATGTCCCCGGCTAACTATTTGCGGCAGGACGACATTATTTCCGAAGCGATCGAGCTGCTCGGCGACCGGATCGCCGTCATCCATTTGAAGGACTTCATCGTCGAACAGGGACGAATCGAAATCGTCCCGGTAGGTAAAGGGCGGCTGCATTTCCGCCCCATTCTTCACTATATGAAATATAAACGCCCCCATATCCACGGGATTCTCGAAAGCACCCCGGAACCGGATATGGAGGCGAGCATTACATTTTTGCAGCAGCTTTATGATGAGGTATAATCTCCGCCATCGGCGAACCCCCCATAACCTGAATTCAGGTTACGGGGGGTTCGCTTTGACATTTTAATCGGCGTCCAATTGTTCCAACGTGAATTCAATTTCCTCTTCCATGGATTGAAGCGCATCCCGAACCGTATGCTGCTCAGACATGATTGCTCCCATATGTTTTTGAGAGATTTCATCTATTTTTGGGAGAAAAGCCAGGGGAAACTTGCGCATTTGATTAATAAGCGTGATATTAACATGCTCAATATGATAAAAGGACTTCTCCCTTTCATCCATCGTCTCCAAATTCGGCCTCGTCGGCAAATCCACCGTATTGATCTGCGGCAATAATTTCGCGTAATTTTCACCGGATACATATTGCAGGAATTCCCATGCTCCATCAGGTTCGTTGGCTACGGTAGGAACGGCAAATATTTCGTTCATATAAACGCTATTGCCGGTATTCGGATGATCCGCGCTTACCGGGAGCGAAACCGTTCCCCAATCGAAATCCACCGGAGCTTGTTGTCTAGCGGTATTTGTTAGTGTCTTATAAAGGGTTGATTCGTCTATCGCCATTGCTATATTTCCGATCAAAAAAGGGTAAGCGCTGCGTTCAACTTGCTCAATTCGTGTAGAATCATTAGATTTGATTCCGTTGGGGTCATAGCAAACATTAGTTTTAAAGCAATCCGTAACATTCTTGAAGATTTGACTCCATGATTCCGTGTATAAAGTGATCTGCTCGTTATTGCTAAAAGAAAGGCCGCTGGATTCGCCAATTTTCAGCGCCATCAAAAACGGATTTGACGCGTCCTTATGATATAAGCCATATTGCGAAGCATTATTTCCATTTTCCTCGGGAAATCTTTGCGCCAATTTGAACAATTCATCCCAGGTCATTTGGTCTGTCGGGTACGTGATACCATAACGATCAAAGAGATCTTTATTGTAGTATAAGGCCTGTCCGGTAAAAACCGGGGTTAACCCATACAGTTGTCCCTGCTCATCTTGTAAAAATTCAATAACGGCCGGCGAAAAAGCCGTTAAGTCAAAGCCTTTGCTTTGAACCAGTTTGGTAAGCGAAGACAATTTGCCGCTATCCCTTAGAACGAGGTAAGATTCCATCGGAACCGAGACAACATCCGGGCTTTCTTTATTAATCAGATTTTCGATGGTTTGCGTAACATTGGTTTCCGGATCCATGGTTTCGATAATCGATATGACCTCCAAGTTGGCATCCGGATGTGTCGCCAGAAAATAGCTTCCATATTGCCGATTAAATATGGTTTCGTTCCAGGCAAGAACTTTTAAGTTGAAGTTTGACGGTTTTTCTTTTTCTGCGGAACAGCCAGAAATAATTATTATAAAGAACATAAATAAAGAAACGCTTTTCCTAAGCATTTTTATTTTGCCCCTCTATATCATATTATTGTGAATATGCTAATTCTGGCTGTCGCTCTCAGTTTGTTAATTGCTGCAACGCACGCTCCGCCAGCCGTGCAAAGAACTCGGCGCTGACAGGGAGGGCGCTCTCGTCAAGCGTAAAGTCGGGATGATGCCATTCCCGCGTGCCGGCGGTGCCCATGAACACGAAAAGCCCCGGCACCTTTTGCTGGTAGACGGCGAAGTCTTCTCCCGCCGAAGATAATTGCGGCGTTATCGGGTTGTACCCCAGCTCGGCCGCCACACCCGTGGCCAGCTCCGCCAAGGCGTCGTTGTTGTCGATCGGCGGCGGGCCTTCGACCCAGCGCACCGTGGCGGTCGCGCCGAAGGCCGCGGCCACCGTCTCGGCGATATGGGCGAACCGCTCCATCACGAGCTCCCGTGTCGCAAGATCAAAGGTACGCAGCGTACCTTCCATCACCGCCCGCTGCGGGATGACGTTCCACACCGTCCCGCTATGAATCTGCGTGACGCTGACGACGGCGCTCCGCAGCGGGCTGACATTGCGGCTGACGACCGATTGCAGCGCCGTCACGATATGCGCGGCCGCGACGATCGGGTCGACGCCCGCGTCCGGCACGGCGGCGTGGGTGCCTACGCCGTCAACCTCAATCACAAAACCGTCGGCCGCCGCCATCAGCGGGCCGCCCTTGATCCCGATCGTGCCTACCGGCAGATCGGGTTTGTTGTGCATGCCGAATACGGCCTGCACACCTTCCAGCGCGCCGCTCGCGATGACCTGCTTCGCCCCCGTCGCCGTTTCCTCCGCCGGCTGAAACAGCAGCCGGACCGTGCCCGGCAGCTCCGCTTCCCGCTCCTTCAGCAGGACGGCGGCTCCGATCATCGCCGCCGTATGGAAATCATGCCCGCAGGCATGCATTTTCCCGGGAATCGTCGACGCGTAGGGCAAGCCCGTCTGCTCCTCGATCGGCAGCGCGTCGATATCGGCGCGCAGCGCGATCACCGGCCCTTCCCGGTGGCCGCCGATCTCGGCGATCAGCCCGGTTCGCAGCGGATAGTCAGCGATCCGCACTCCCGCCTCCGTAAGCCGCTCCCGGATGTACCGGGTCGTCTCCACTTCCTCATTCGCCACCTCCGGATGGCGATGAAGATGACGCCGGATTTCAATCATTTTATCGTTAATGGGTTTCATGTGCTCATTCTCTGTTCCGGTTCCGGACTGCATCTTTCCATCCTCCTTACAGTCATAAACATATCAAATTTATGATAAACCTCCGGCCGGAGATCGGCAAGCCGGGGCTGAATCTCGCTCCAGCCATTTCCCATAAAAATACCACAAGCGTCCGCCTATTTCGAAGACACCTGTGGTATAATTTGGGTTCTGTATTTATTCTCGCGCTGCTCACATATCTGAATAAACGAAAATAACCCGCCCAGGTTAGCGCCAAGGTGCGGATTATTCTCTGCTCAACATTTTGGAGGTTTCCCACCCAAGTGTTGTACCGGGGAGGCTGTGGCGCAGCCTCCTTGTTTCTATTGTTATCTTACCATATTATACAATATACCTCAATCTTACGGGTTATTTGAAGTAGCAGATCAGTATCTGTCCAATAATACCTTCTCGTCAAAATTATCCATACACTCTTCCCAGGTTTCGGAGACGACCAATTGGATGTTGTTGTCGTCTACATTAAGATGCTCGTATCTGCCGCATTTCGAACAGAGGGGGTTGAACATCTTGGACATGTTTTCAACCGTGGCGTCCGCCAAATCTTTGATTCCGATATTATATTTAAAGAACTTATCGATCGCCCCGCCGACGGCGCAGCAGTAAAATCCGGCACGGTTTAATCCGAGGCCGCAGGCTTCCGTGGTCCAGCATCCCGTATATTCATGCTCCTTGTTTTTGGGGAGATCGCAGGGAGCCTGATGAACTATATTAAATCCCTTTTGATAATTATCGACTTTGTTGGTGTTCTCGATCATTATCGTAGGATAGTTTTCCTCCAGCCACATTAATTTCTTCTTTGTAACAGGGGTATATCCATTACTGGAAACTATCAATCTCAGCGACGGGTTATGTTCTTCCTTGTAAGCAAACAAAATGCGGACGATCTCTTCGAAATCGGGATGAATCGTAGCTTCGCCGCCCATAATTCTGATTTGTTCCCACGGGTGGTTAAGGGCAACGGATTGGCTCACCAATTTCCGGATTTGTTCCACATCCATATGCGTGTCTTTGTTTCCGGGCATTAACGACAACCCTCTGTCACAATTTAAGCAAGCAAGCGAACAGGCATGAGTGATATCGATTTCAAGCTTTTTAATGTTGGGGATTTTCATTTTACTCCTCCTAGCTTGTCTTTAGCTGATGAATAATCTTGGGCAGCAGCCCAAGCTCTTTGGAATGGATTTCATGAATCTTGACGTTTATTCTCGTTAGAATATCTTCGTTATTCGTAAGCGTATACTTAAGAACGGACAGTCTGATATTATCGGCTTGTACCATAATTTCTTGGCAAGTGTCGATCAGCCCCGAATCATTGATGAGCCGGTTTTCATGGAAGTATTTCAATCGCTCCAGCATGCATTTTTTGTGCTCCCATAAGCAATGAAAAGGGCGTATATCCAGCTTCACTCTTTTCTGGGGCAGCATGCCGCAGTACAAACTGATTTGTTCATAGATGTCCATTCCGAATCCCCAGTCTTCGGTCATCAAATGCTGGTTCAAATGGTCCATATGCTCTGTTTCATGATTAAAATCATAATCCGACAGCCTTCCGGCGCAATTTCTTGCATGCAAATAGTCTTCAAACTTAGCAATCACCTTGTTTTTATCGAAAGAATAATCCTGGTTTTGTTTCATTCTGATCAAATTTGAAGAATGAATATTGCAGTTTTTTGAAGCGCATACAAAATCATCGAAGCCGATATCGGATTCCACATAATTCATCTTCTCGTCAAAGCCGGCGATATGGAATCTGCTGCGAACCAGGTCGTATCCGAATATGAATAAATCATGGTTGTTATTAAATCTTTGATACGCAACCCTATTAGGAATATAGAACTCGTCCACAAACGTGTAATAATAATATCCTTCATCAATGCTTGATATGATCTTTCCGCAGATCTCGTGTTCATCCGCCTCGCCTCCACGGTTAAAGTCGCAATCGACGTATTCAAGCCATGGTATTCCCCCGTAGATATTGCCGGCGATGAAGTCGATATTCAGATCCTGCATCTCTCCAAAGTTCAAGTTGCACTTCAGATGAATAAAATTGCTGTGAAACCAGGCAAGCGTTTCCGGATAATTCGCCGTCACCGACAGAGGGTAAGCTCTGTATTGGTACACTCGAATAGGCGGGGACATCGTAATAGGAAGTTTGGCGCTCTTCATTGTGGGTTCCTCTCAAAAATTTGTCTCGAAACTATTAACGCTTCCTTATTAATCCTTCACCTCCTGGAATATACTATTTTGAATTTTTTAACTGACAAGTAACTTTTGCCCTGCCAATATTTTCATGCTATATCCTATGCGCTTCTACTGTCAAGGTAGTTTATGGAAACAATAGCTAAAAATTTAAATAAACGGAATCAAGATATCGACCTTCACAGATAAAAAACCGAACGACATTGTCGTTCGGCTTCCCTGAACCGCCACTTGGCGGACTCGGGCTAATGCGCAGAATCCCGGTCTCCTACGGCCCATTCCAGCGCTTCTCCGATATGGTCGTTCCAGAAATCCCATGTGTGAGCACCCGGACCTTCGATATAGACGTGGTCCACATTCACACGATTCAGATATCCGGTAAACCGCCGATTGACATCCAGCAGGAAGTCCTCGGTCCCGCAGGCCATATAGATATCGGGAATCGGAGACCCGTCTTCCTTCAGACGCGCTACGAGTGCTTCCGGATCCTTGTCGCTCCCCGTCAGTTGATCAAGATCGCCGAAAACTCGCTTAAAGTACTTGTAATCGGCTACGCCGTCGCTATACCCGGGAGACGCATTGGCAATCTTATAGGTAATGAGTGCGGAGGATAACGCAATGATCCGGCCGAATCGGTCGGCGTATTTGAGACCGTTGCGAATCGCTCCATAACCTCCCATGGATAAGCCGCCGATAAATGTATCGGCTCTGTCACGGCTCAGCGGAAACAGCCCTCGCGTGAATTCAACCAGTTCATTCCCCAGGTACTCTCCGTACAATTCCCCTTTATCCTCATCATCTATATAGAAGTGGTTTTCGCCGGAAGGCATAATAACCGCGATATTCAGCCTGTCTGCCAACTCGCGGATCCGGGAAAATACGATCCAGTCCATATTGCTGCCGGAATATCCGTTCAGCAAATATAATGTCTTCATTGAACCGCGTTCCGTCGGCCGATATCCAGGGATGCCCGGGCGGTCCAACGGAATCAGCGCTGTAAAAGGGACTTCTCTTCGCATTGCTGTGGAACTGAAATTCACTTGAATCATTGCCATGGCGCGGCACCTCTCAAATTATTTATTTAAAAACTGTACATTGGCTTGCGGGGCGGGTAATTCACCTTTTATCAGAGTTGTTTGAAATAACGGAAATAATCGAAATCGGCATAGCCACCGGACTGTTTCGTAGCATAATTGAACAAACCGATCCGGTAGCCCATAAAATGATCCAGCGTATATTTCATTTCCAATATCCGTCCGATCCGCTTCCAATTCGCTCCGTCCACCGAGTAGTAAAATTTGGACTGATCCACGCTTTCCCGAAAATCAAACCTGATTTTAAGATGGATTTGGTTTCCTGAAAACGGAATGCTCTCCACGGTTTCCGGTCTTCCCTCTCCATCATTGACACACATGGCGATCTGGAAGCCGCCGCCCTCATCCGCCTCGACGCCGACCGTCCCGAACCCGTTTTGCAGGGCAACCAATCCCGCCCGATCGCCCGGCTTCAAATTTGAGACATCCAGCAATGTCTCCGCACGGCA
Organism: Paenibacillus haidiansis; assembly: GCF_036553665.1. Classification (NCBI taxonomy): domain Bacteria; kingdom Bacillati; phylum Bacillota; class Bacilli; order Caryophanales; family Paenibacillaceae; genus Paenibacillus; species Paenibacillus haidiansis. The sequence goes on from NZ_JAZHPZ010000001.1 coordinate 832,549, forward strand.
TACGGGACCTTCGGTCCGCTGCGTCAGCGTGTTGCGGGCGCGCAACACGCTGTCCGACAAATTTCCGGTGCGGAGCCGCAGATAGCCCGGGCGTTCCGTAACGGACCATAGCCGGGGATCCGGGTTATGATTCCACTGCCAGTTCAGGGCAAGGCGATTGTCGCCATAATCGAATTCATCGCTGATCACGATCGGCTTTGGACTCGCCTCCGGCAGCTTCGTCTCAAAGACGCGGGGATCTCTTCCGTCCGCTCCGATCACGGGCCAATCATCTTCCCAGGTCATCGGAAGCACCCAGGGAATTCTGCCGACGGCACCGTGATCCTGGAACAACACGGCATACCAGTCGTGATCCGGAGTGTCGACAATTCCCCCTTGAGCCACCCCATTATTTTGATATCCCATATCGTCATCCAGAAGAATTTTTCGTTCATAGGGTCCCAGAAGATCGCGCGAGCGATAACATATCTGTCTTCTCCGGCGATTGCCGATTCCCGGCCACTCGATAAAGAATAAGTAATAATATCCGTTCAGCTTGTAAGCGTGACAGCCCTCGATTCGCAAATTGATTCCTTCCCGTTCGCCTTGGAGCAGCGGTTGATCGATTCCGCCGGGTTTGAGAGCCGTCGCGTCTTCCGTCAGCTCCGTAATCCGGATATCTCCGTTTCCGTAAATCACGAATACGCGGCCATCGTCGAACAACAGACTCGGATCATGGCGGAGGCCGGGAATCACCGAACGCTCCCATTTTCCGTGTTCGATATCCTCCGTTCGATATACATAAAACCGCCCCATGTCGTTACACGAGAAGCAGACATAGTACATCCCGTCCTTGAAGCGAAGGCTGGGCGCCCACATTCCTTTGCCGTATATACCGACTCTGTCGGATAAACGATGAGCATCGTTATCTTCAAGCGTATCGTAAACGTAATTCACGATCTCCCAATCTCTCAAGTTCTCCGATTTCATGATCGGGCACCCGGGCATGGAATGCATGCTGGTGCTGGCCATATAGAATAACGAATCGACCCGGATGACATCCAGGTCCGGCACATCCGCCCAAATCATAGGATTCCTTATGATGGCTCCATTCATTTTTATCTAATCAACTCCGTAGGGTTCATTCCCGTAATTTTCTTGAACAGCGTGCTGAAGTAAGGAATATTTCTGTAGCCGACCCGTTCCGCCACCTCATAGACAAGCATATTCCGTTCCAGAAGCAATTCGCGCGCCTTCTCGATTCGCACCCGGGTGAGGTAAGTATTGAAGGTTTCTCCGGTTATATTCTTAAAAATAATGGACAGATGGTTCCGCGATATATACACTTTATCGGATAACTCGGCAAGGGTAAGGTCCTCCGCGTAATGCTCATGAATATAACCGGTCATGAAATCGACGACCTGCCGGTGTTTGCTGCTCCCTTTCCATTGCTTGCTGCCGCAAATCTTGGTTATTTTATCTTTCAGCCAGTTCGCCAATTGATCAGGTAGGACCAGAGCACTGATCTCCTTGGCAATTTGGTCATGCGTAAACAGTTCTTCCAGCACCATGCCGGATTCGTATAAAGCATAGGCAATGATTCCCCAAAGCTCGCTGGCAAGCATCTGAACATGCACAGGCGATATTCCTGTGCGCTGCTTCAGAGCGGTCATATATTCTTGTACAAGCTGATGCGCTTCAGCTTCCTGCGAGGACTTCATCGCGCTCGCAAGCCTATATGACAATTTGACCGGAAAGAGAGCGACGCTCTCCTGTTCTCCCCCCTGATCCTCCCGGTATAGATATACTTCATAGGCCGAAGCGATTCTCGCCGCTCCCCGGTCTATGGCCCGAAAGGCTTCTTCCGTCGAATCGGAAATCTCCGTCCACGCCTCCTTTAAACCTCCGATCCCTATTCGCGCCGCCAGCTTCAGATAGCTCCCGATACTGTCGGCCAGCCGGATCCCCAGCTCCTCCAGTCTTTTCTCCAGCCGCTCCCCCTCCTCTTCTTGCGGATGAATGATCAATAACGCTCTGGTGCTGTGAAGCTCCGTGTATTCGATATCCGGAAACAGCTTGCGGGCAACCTCACAAGCAATGTTGCTGACCGCAAAGCGAAACAGATTCCAGTCGGATACGGACAAACAGCCTGCCCGCTCGTTGCGGAGGAGATCGATGCCCACCGTCATATGTTTGCGTCCCAGCCAATAACGATAGGACGGCGGAAGATGGATACTGTCCTTATAGGTATGGTCCAGGGTGCCGATCGCCGCGGAGCGGATCCATTCCTTCTTAACGAATGGCTCATACAGCGATATTTTAAACTCTAGCTCCCCCTGCTTTTTTCGTTCCCCTTCTTCTTCCGTAAGCTCCCGGATCACATTGTTTAAAATAGTCGTAAGCGTAGGCAGACTGATGGGCTTGGAGACATAATCGCTGACCTGCAGCCTGAGCGCCTGTCTTGCATGCTCAAAGTCCGAATACCCGCTCAATATGATGATCTTGCCGCGGTAGCCTTCCTTCCTAAGCTGCTCCATCATTTCCAGCCCATTCATGACCGGCATATATATATCCGTGATCACGATATCCGGGCGTGCGGAACGGATCATCTCCAGACCGTCTTCCCCGTTCAAGGCCTCCCCGACCCATTCCGCCTCCAGCTTATCCCATGGAATGGCACGTTTCATTCCCTGCAGCACCTGGCGCTCGTCGTCTACGATTGCGATTTTCCACATATACCTGTTTCAACCTCCTTAAACTCTGCAAGAACCGGCAGCAACGATGAAAGCTGTTTTTCTCCATCGCGAGGAAAGCGCTTACGAATTTTAAACTATCAGCCATATGCTATTTATGTATCTATACATCGGGTTTTGAAGGGGGCTCCGTTAACAGCGGCAGCATGATCTCCACCCTTGTTCCGCCCTCTTCGCGTTCCGTCAATGTAACGCCGTAAGCCTCTCCGAAGTACCCGGCGATTCTTTCTCTCACATTGCGTATGCCGTAGCCTCCCGTATGGCGTTTCTGCTGCCTTTCTACCGGCTGCTTCAGTCCGGCTCCGTTATCCTCGATGATCACCCGAAGCGCATCCCCGGCTTTCTCCATCAGAATGACAACCTCGCCGCAACGCTGCTTGTTAAATCCATGGACAATCGAATTCTCCACGAACGGCTGCAATGTAAGCTTCGGTATGAATAATTCCTGGAGTTCCATAGCCGCCTCAATCCGGTATTCCAAGCCGTCGCCCCAGCGCAGCTGCTGAATTTCCAAATAACATTGAATATGCAACAGCTCATTTTCGATCGTGATAAAGCTATTCCCGTTGGACAATCCGATCCGGAACATTCGGCCCATCAACTCCAAAATACGGCTCAGCTCCTCCTGACCGGCCTCGATCGCCATCCAGTTCAGCTGATCCAGCATATTATAGAGAAAATGCGGATTGATATTGGCCTGAAGCGCTTCGATTTCGGCTTTTCTTTGCTGTTCATGCCGGCGTTCAAGCGAGAGGTAGAGCTCCTCGATCCGCTCGTTCTGCTTGCGGTACCCGGCGAACAGATAACCGAATTCATTCTGGTAATCCTGCGGCAAATCGACCTTGCTCCCGCCAACGGAATACATGCGCATCGCCGTAACAAGCTGCTTGATCGGCTTCGTGAATTGATTGCTGATATAGTGGGTCAGAAGCAATACCAGCAGCACGGCGGCGATACCGATAAGGGCGATCCATTCCGCCAGCTTCAGACTGCTTGAAGTAATCTGGTTCCACGAGGTGAATTCGATCAGCGTCCAGACGGAATTATCCAACCTGGAATAGACCAGCAGCGTATTTGCGGATTTATCAGTCCCCTTGATATGGACATAGCCCGATTTACCGTTTTTAAGATTGATCCACTCGGACCAGTCGCTCTGATCAAGCGGATCGCCGATCTTCATGATCTGCTGCCCTTCGATACTGGCCAGGATTCGATTGGATCCGTCAGAATTGCCGGTCAGCAGCTTCCGGATTTCGTTCGCTTTGATATGTATGACAAGAACGCCCAGATAATCGTCATCGTATACGATTTTTCTGGCGAAGCTAAGCACCGGGACCTCCCCCTGCGAGCTGGGGAACGGATACTCTTGCGACCAGCAAAAATCGTTCTTTTCCAGGCATTTGGAGAACTCACGGTTGTCTAATGTCCCAAAATCCCGAAACTGAATATAGCTTTGCCTTTCGCTCGGGATCGGATTATTCATATAAAGATCAATCCCTTGAATCAAAGGGATGGCATAAGTCAAATTCGCCAGCGCGCTTTCTACGGCTACGCGTCTGCGGTGGCGCTCGAATTCGTCCTGCCTGTTCAGGAGAAAATCGATCAGCTCGGTGTCGCGTGAACTGGACAGAGAAATCTGCTCGATCATGACGAGCCGGGTTGAAATTTCATTATTCAGTTCATCCAGCAGCTGCTGCTGGTAGTGAGAGGTGGTCTCTACGAGCGCTTTGGACGAATTGGAGTAACTTGTCCATGCGATGACGGCAATCACCACAATGAGCACGGCGGCAAAACTATGAAAGAAAAGACGGTCGATCCTGAATTTTTTAAAAGGATTGGTCAAAGGCTTATCTTCCTTTCCGATTCAGGCGAAATAAACGGTAAAACGGCGAAGGGAGTTCGACGTTTTACCGTTTCGGACAGATGCTTTCTACATATTATCCTTTAATTCCCGTAGTCGCAATCCCTTCCACGAAGTACTTCTGCAGGAACATAAAGATGAGTGTTGCCGGCAGAACGGAGACCAGCGACATCGCGAGTAATTGTCCCCACTCCTGCGCGGATTGGGAATCGTTGATCATCCGCAGCGCCAGGCCGACCGTGTATTTCTCAACCGTATTCAGATACAGGAGATGCCCCAGGAAATCGTCCCAATTCCACAGGAAGCAGAAGATCATCACAGTGACGATTGCCGGCAGGGTAAGAGGAATAACGACCCTCCAGTAAATGCCGAACCAGGAGCAACCGTCGATTTTGGCCGATTCGTCCAGCTCTCTGGGGATACCGCGTATGAATTGAATCAGCAGGAAGACGAAGAAGGTCCCGCCGGCCCCGCCCGCAAGCATATGAGGAACAATGAACGGAAGATACGTATTTACCCAGCCCAATTGATAGAACAGGGCATATTGCGGGATAATCAGCACCTGAGCCGGCATCATGAGCGTCAGCATCAGGATGGAGAACCAGAAGCCCTTCAGCGGAAAATCAAGCCGAGCAAATCCGAAGGCTACCAATGTGCAGGAGATCAGGGTCGTCGCGATGACGGCAATTTCAAGCCCGAAGGTGTTGAGATAAAAGTCCGTAAACGTATGACCCGGAATGGAGTTCCAGCCCTTGACGTAATTGCTCCATTGCGGAACGGCCGGGAATATCCCGGGTGAAGTCAGCTCGGTGCTGTGCTTCAGCGAAGCTCCGATCCACCACAGAACCGGATATACCATAATGAAGCTGAACAGGATCATGAACACATGACGGATAGCCGGCTTCCATTTTGGCTGTGTCATTTCCCTTTCCCCCTTCCGGATTCGGTTTCATAGAATACCCAGTATTTTGAAGAGTAGGAGATGAGAATCGTTGCCAATACAATCATGACCAGCATGATCCAGGCCAGTGCCGAGGCATACCCCAGTTCATATCGGCTGAATGCCCTTTCATACAAATACAAGGCATACACATAAGTGGCGTTCATCGGCCCGCCGTTCGTAATGACGAAAGCGGAGGTAAACATCTGGAAGGCGCCGATGACGCCCATAATTAAATTGAAGTAGAGAATCGGCGAAAGCATCGGCAAGGTAATCTTGAAGAATTGGGTCACCTTGTTCGCCCCGTCAACCGCGGACGCCTCGTACAGGTCATTCGGGATCTGCTTTAGTCCCGCCAGGAAAATGACCATGGTGGAGCCGAACTGCCAGACCGTCAGCAGGATCAGCGTACCGAGCGCTGTATCGGGACTTGTAATCCAGCCCTTTCCTTCCAAACCGAAAACTCCGATGATCTTGTTGAAGATCCCGTCGACCCCGAAAATGTTGCGCCAGAGCAGGGAGACCCCGATACTGCCGCCGATCAGCGAAGGGAAATAAATCGCCGTGCGATAGATGCTTATTCCTCTTACCGCCTTTCTTAGGATCATAGCGACAAACAGGGCGGCGATAAGCTTCAAGGGAACCGAAGCCAGAACATACGTAAAGGTAACCTTCACGGAATCAACGAATTTCGGGTCCGCGGTAAAGATCCGCTCATAATTGCGGGTACCGATCCATTCGATCGGCTGCATCAAGGTATAATTGGTGAACGAATAGTACAGGGACAAGAATAACGGATATGCCGTCAGTGCAAAAAAACCGATCAGCCAGGGCGAGATAAACAAGTAGCCCGTAAGCGGAGCGCTCCATCTGCCTCGAAAGAAGGGCCTTTTATTGGGCTTCGCGGCGGATCGGGTAACGGCGGCTGTAGTACGGTTCATAGGCGGTCACCTCTTATGTATCGTTATGGTATAGATTAAGTATACAGTCGGTACAATTCGCGCTAAATGAGAGCAATGCTCGAATTCTTTCAAAATATAACGATAAAAAAGGAGCGGTATCCACCGCCCCTCCCAATAAATAATGCGACGTCAATAAATCGTTCTTCCCCGCTCGTCGGCAATGCCGCTTTTCCGGAAGAAATACGTATTGATTCGGTCCCGCCACTCCTTGGCGTGCTCGGCCTGCTCGGCAAGACGGTCCGCGACCTGTCGGAATGCCTCTTCGTCCATATGCTCTTTTACCCGTTCCCAGGCTGCCAACAACCGTTCCGCTCGCTCGGCGCCTTCAAAGTGGGTATCGTAAATATGCTGAATCACGGTTTTGCCGGAATGAAGCGGATGGGTATAGGGAACATGGTGGAAGAAGAGCAGCAATTCGTCGGGACAAGTCGCCGGCGACTCGTACATTTCCCTATTTGGACCGGCATATTGAGATGTATACCCGGTTCCGGTCGCCGTCGTGCGGTCGACTCCAATGCCATGGCAATCCGCATAATGATACGTCCCCCATGGCGAATATTCGTATCCCTCCACATTGGGTCCGTAATGGTGATCCGGGTTGACCATAAACCCGACGCCCAGCGGAGCCGTATAGGATTCGTATATCTCCCATGAACTCATAAGCATGTCTTGAATTATCCCGTAAAGCGGCTCACGGTTGCCATAGGTCAAGGTAATCCATTCCCCGGCGATCTCCTCGGAGGATAGCTCCGGATTCCAGGCCAAACGCCCGTAGCCGTATAGATTTGCCTGGGCTAGCGGGTGTCCCGTCCAATTGGTGTCGTCTCCGATATTGGAGACGGCGGCGAAGCCGCTGTAAGGATTGCCATGAACCGTTCCGTCCACTATGCGTTTGACGGGAGTCCCCATCCCTTGAAGATGGGTGTCGAAATCCAAAATCTCTTTCCACTGGGGGACCAGATAGCAGACATGCCGCTGCTGCCCGGTATACTCCTGGGTAATTTGAAATTCGATCATTTGATTCGTCCGCGGCATGGCCCCAAGCAATGGAGAAACCGGTTCCCGCACCTGAAAATCGATCGGACCGTTCTTGATTTGCAGGATGACATTGTCCATAAAGCTTCCGTCCAGTTGCCTGAAATGATCATAGGCGGCTCTCGCCCGGTCCGTAGTGCGATCGCGCCAGTCCTGCTTGCAGTTATACACGAAACAGCGCCAGATCACGATGCCGCCGTATGGCTTCAAGGCCTCGGCCAGCATATTGGCGCCGTCGGCATGATCCCGGCCGTAGGTGAACGGCCCCGGCCGGTGCTCCGAATCGGCCTTAACCAAAAATCCGCCGAAATCGGGAACAGCGGCGTATACGTTGGAGGCCGCCAAGCGCCACCATTCGCGGACGTCCGAAGCCACCGGATCCGCCGTCGGGAGGCCGCCGAGCTCCATGGGACTGGCGTAGTTGATGCTTAGGAACAATTTAATGGCATAACTCCGGAAAATCTCCGCCAGCTTAGCAACTTCCGGCAGAAATTCGGTCAAGAGGCGGCTCTCCACCCGATGAACATTTACATTGTTAATCGCGATCGCATTAATACCGCAAGAGGCAAGAAGCCGGGCGTAATCCTTAATGCGTTCAAGATTCCCCGTTATCCGGTTGTTTTCGAAAAAAATCGATTTCCCGGCATACCCCCGCTCCACACTCCCATCCATATTGTCCCATTGGTTGATCATACGCAGGGGATTGACGGGATTCTCAACCAGGCTTAAACGATCGGCGGCACCGCCTGCACCCATGATTCGCAGCAAGTGAAATACACCATACAACAGGCCCGCGGAGGTCGCCGCACCGACAGCAATGTTACGGGTAAGGCTGTCCGTTTGAATGGCAAAGCCTTCCGCTTTGACGGCACGGGCTGTATCGGCATCGATAGCCTGGTCTATCGCTTTGCTTGCGCCAAAGATTCCGAGCAGGATGCAAGGCGTAGATACCGCATCTTCGGTAATGGAAACGGATCTGCCGGTGATTCCCTTCAGGCCGTCCGACAGCTCATCGACTGCAGAACGCATCACCTCATCCTGCACCGATGCGACAATATGATGATATTCTGTAAACCGTTCATCATTTGTTCCCCGATCGGCCCGGCGGTATTGCAGCCAAGCCTCATACCCATTCCCAGGGTGATACGCAAAAGAAGTGCTCATCCAAAATCCCTCCTGTGCTCCCATCTCCAATAATTTTAAGGCCCAGGACAAGACAGTCCCGGGCCTTCATCCTTGGATTATTTTTCGTAAGATTGCGCGGCTTCCTTCAGTTGTTCAAAAGCTTGCTCCGGTGTAACTTTTTCAAACATGAGCTGATCGCGAACCAGCACCCAGTCTTTGTCGATAAAGTTCGTCCAGCCGCCTGCTCCGGCCGACCATTTCTGGCCATCCGGCTCCGTGGCGCGCAGAAGTCCCAAGCCGACCTTATCCAATTCGCTCATCCCCGCTTCCAGGGAAGCGGCGATATCCTTATTGGCCGGCAGCCCGCGGAAGGTTTGCAGGATGTCCGCCGCCTCCTGGCTGTTCACGAACCAGTCGACGAATTTCTTGGCTTCTACGGCATACTTGGAGTTATTGGTAACGGCCAGGAACATGGACGGTTTCAGCCATCCGCCCGCCTCTTCGGCGCGAGGCATCGTCACAAGCGCATAAGCGCCCGGTTTGATGCTGTCCCAAGTACCCAGGTTGTTGGAGAAGCTGTAACGCATCAACACTTTACCCGCCGCCATCAAGTCCATTTGCGGATCATTTTCTTTATCGGACGCATTGACGTCTGCCGGCGGAACCAATCCCTCCTTGCGCAGCTCTTCGAATTTCGCCGCCCATTCCACAAAGGTGGCTTGATCGACGTTGAAATGGCCGTCATCCGTGATAACCTGCCCTTTTCCCTTGGCGTATTGGTACGCCGAATACACAAAGTAATTGCCGCCGTAATCCAAAGAGAAATATTGCCCCTTCGGAAGTTTGGATTTGGATTCCTTGGCTAAAGCGAAAAAGTCATCCCAGGTCCAGCCATTTTGCGGATTGGCAATTCCGAGCTTATCCATGGCCGCTTTGTCATAGACCATCCCGAAAGCGACCGAGCCCAGCGGCATGGCATACTGCTTGCCGTTAAGCTGTCCACCGGACAGCAATTTCTCATCGAATTTGCTTACATCGACCTCAGGCGACAGATCGATCAACTGATCGCGGGACATCCAGTCCGGCATCCAGCCCGGATCGAGCTGAACGATATCCGGTGCGTTTTTGGCCGCGGCCTGCGTCGACAGCTTATCCAAGTATCCGTCCATACCGGAATACTCCGGTTCGAATGTAACATTCGGATTGTTCTTGGTGTACAAATCCAACGCGGCCAACGTAGCCTCATGGCGCGGCTGGGAACCCCACCACATAATACGCAGCTTGACCGGCTCGTTGTCTGACGCCGTCTGTTCCGTCGGCGCATTGTTGGCAGGCTTTGCGGTGGATGCGGCATTGTTTCTGGTCTCTCCGTTTCCGCCGCAGGCAGCCAGGATTCCTATCAAAGCTGTCACTGCCAAAATCGAAAGAGAACGCTTCCATACGAACATCTTTTAACCCTCCTACTTCTGCTCAGGATTGTCATACTTCATCGTAATAGTAACATTAAAGAAATGCAGTTTATATGAGGGTGATGCACGATTTGTTTTAAAATCTCACGGAAATGGAGGATCCAAAATAGAATCAAAATTTAGCTGGATTGATTAAAAAACTAGCGTACTATTTAACGGACTCCATTAATTTCATTTCAGTTACAGATTGATCAAGCACCGTTTGCGCTTCGGACTTTATTGTTGCTACTGCTTCATTAAGGGATTTTTGTCCTTTCTCTACAAGTTCTAGTTCTCGACTTAAGATCGCAGCAAAATCGTTGAAGAATTGATCAGGTATCTTGTACCACTCATCACTACGCTTTAGCAATTTTGATTTAAGTTGATAGAACGGCTCTAAACTGATTCCTTCATAGTCAGGCATAAATCCTGATCGACTTAATAACAGTTGCTGACCTAACAACAATTCATTAGATTCGGAGCTGGCACGAGCATAATCTTCACTGCACACATATTTAATAAATTCCCATGCTGCATCTTGATGGACTGATGCTATATTAATAGCGAATATATCACCTGGAGTTACATAGGTTGATGTAGGATCAAGGGGATCGACGGGTCCAGCGGCAATACCGAGTTCAAAGGGTACATAATCATTCATATCATTCTTGAAATGATCCATAAGCGCTAGCGATGTTACAGATCCAATATGTATAGCAGAACGCCCCATGAGAAATTGTTGGCTATCATAAAACTCCTCTTTCGTTCCACTGGTGAATAATTCATCCATAGAATTAAAGATAGCTCCCGATTGGTCAGCTTCGATAGCGGTCTGAAGCACTTTCTTCCACGCATCTGTATCTATGGTCACCTGCATCTTATCTGTATTCACGATCGACAATCCTTCAGCCCGGCTCATCTTGTCAATCAGTGTAACTAGATCCATGGGGGCTTCATACACATCTCCACCGCTATATCCGTAAACTCGGGTCTGTTCATCCCCTTCCGTAGGAAAACGACGGGCAAGATCAAGGATGTCGTACCAACTCAGTCCATCAGATGGAAACTCTATGCCATACTTCCTAAACAGATCCTTATTATAAAATATCGCCTTGCTCGAGAACGACGGAGTAAGGCCATACAATTGACCAGCGCCTATTTCTCTAAGTTGATCAACAAGACCGGGAACGAACCCATCCAGATTATAGAAATCTCTAGTCTTTAGCGAATCAAGTTCAGCCAGTATTCCATCGTTAATTTGGTTTTTAAACTGATGAGCATCAAGAATCAAGATATCCGGCTGTTCTTCCCGGATAAACTGTGCATACACCTCTTCCTTCGTCTTGTCCCCCATATCCTCGTAAATATCCGCATCACTGATTACTTCCAATTGGATATGATCATTAAGCGTGGTGAACCCATCTCCATATTGCTTGTAGAATAATTCCGAATCATGGTAGATGACCTTTAGCGCGGTCGTCTCTTGATTCTCGTTCGGTTCAATCGGCCCCTTGGATTCACTTGTACAACCTACTACTAACAGGCAACTGACAACAAGCATCATAACTACTTGCAACCACGTTCTGTTCATCATCGACTCCTATCTCTGCTTAACATGCAGCATAGTCATTTAAAAGGTACCGTCTTAAAATCATCCCAATTGATGGTCATGTCTGTTGTCAGGCCATTGTCCGGCTTTAAATCCCCATTTTCTCCATTAACTTTCCTGGCAAGGACTTCTTCATTAAGGGCAGCTTGCGCATCTCGTTGAATCGTCTGTAGTGCGTCATCCAGGGATTTTCGAGACTCCTCTACTTGGGTCAATTCACGATAGATAATCTCCCCATATTTTTCTTTGAATTCATCCGTAATAATATTATCATTAGGATCATCATAGTAATTACTCGGCGGCACTGAGGTTAAGTGATAGAATCCATCCAGGTTAATTCCATAAAAATCGCTTGTTTGACCCATGCGTGAAGGTATTCCATTGTCAGGCCTTCTCGCCAATTTGCCTGCAACCTCATCACCCTGCATAAACTTCAACAATTCCCATGCAGCACCCACATTGGAGGAGTTAGCACGAATCGCATATACATAATCATTATTCAAGTTCAGATCTCTTGTTATTTCTCGGTTAGATGGATCCGCTGGACCTACCACCATCCCTACTCTAAAGGGTTTAACCCCTGATTTACCACTTTTTATATAGTCAAGTACACTATATGCCCAGCTAGGTTCTTCAGCGATCAACATTGCTTGTCTTCCCATAGCAAAAGGTTGCTGTTCATTGAAGTCTTCATCCGTGTTAAATCCACCTTTGTGCAGGGCATTCGTTGATAATGCCGCTTGAGCTTGTTCGTACGCTTGCTTCCAACCTTCTGTATCCATTGTAACTTGCATTGTATCAAGGTTAACTGCCTTTAATCCCATAGATAAACCGATCCTCACACCTAGCTCATCTAGAGGGTTTTCTTTGTTTAACCCAAAACTCGTGAACCCGCCGTATATCCTGGATTGCTCATCTCCACCAGTGGGAAATTGTCCTGCTAAGCCGATAAGTTCTTGCCAAGTCATTCCATCGTGTGGCGGCTCAATTCCATATTGATCGAACAGGTCCATATTGTAAAAGATGACTTGTCGCTGGAATGTAGGCGCAAAACCATACAACTTTCCACCGCCTTGCTCCCTAAGTAAGCTAGTGATTGAAGGAAAAATTGTTTCGATATTGTATTGATCCCGCGCTACTAACGGGTCAAGATCTAACAAGAACCCTGCTGCTGACAACAGTTTATAGTCATAAATACTTAGCTGAAGAACATCCAGTTGTTCTTGTTCAATAGATTGTTGGAGAGCTTGCACATAGTTCGGAGCCGTCTTCTCAAGTTTTATACTTTTGGGTCTAATAAGCTCAATCTTAATCGAATCGTTCTGGGCATGGAACATATCACCATATTGATTATTAAAGTATCTGTTTTCTTTGTCGTGAGTCATCACCTTCAACTTTACAGTGTTTGCCGCCGGCAAGCTTGTACAACCTAGTAATCCGAGCATGAGTGAAGCTATAAGTAACATTAATGTTAGTTTCAACTTATGCAAACTGACCACCTCTTATTTAAAGATAGCTTGAGTATAGTACCCCCTTCCAATTTTTACAACTCCGACAAAGTTAAGAAGCCACCCTCATTTTGTGAAGGTGGCATGCCATTTCTTTACCCTTCTATAACTCCTTAACAGCGAGACTGTCTCAGCAGTCTTAATTGCTTCCTACTCCCTATGGAAGATTTTCCCCACATGTACTTAAGATAAACAATTCATCTTTAACAAAAGCCCATTTGCTCCTTACTCTTGTCCGCCTTGGTAAATGGTCTCATCCTGGCGTATCTTGCGTCCCGCCGCCTTGGCTTGCTCAAGCAATTCGGTCGCATCATCCTGGGGTTTGTATCCGATAAGTTCCTCCAGATAATCAATATTATAATAATTGTCGCTGTTGGCGGAGGTGCCGTACAAATTCAAATAGGCCATCTTTTCATCCGCTTCAATACAGCAAACAACCAGCTGCAGCATATCCCGTTCGGAAATCCAGATATGCCCTGCCCGCTCCGAATGAGGCCGGTCATCCCCCGGGAAATTGCCGATTCTGATATTAAATGAAGAGAGTTTACCCTGATCCGAGTACAATCGTCCCAGCAGCTCGATGTAGCATTTGCTTAGTCCATAGAAGCTGTCCGGGCGGTAAGGGTCCATCGGGCCCGGTTTCTCGTCCGTTCTATAGTAACCGGTAGCATGATTGGAACTGGCAAAAATAACGCGCCGCACGCCATTTTCCACCGCCGCCTCAAATAGCTTATATGCCCCGCTCACGTTGCCTGACAGCACTTTTCCGAGGAAGTCTTCGTTGTCCTTGATCCAGGCGAAATGAAGAACGGTGTCGACTCCCTTTGTCAGTTCCAACAGCCGCGCTTCATCCGCTATATCCAATTTAACGATCCCTTGTGCTTCATCAGCCTCAATATCCGCTCCAATTACGTCATACCTGTCGTCTTGTTTCAGACCCTTGTAGAGTACATTCCCAATTACTCCGGCCGCCCCGGTCAGTAATAGCTTTCTGCCCACTGGCTACCAACCCCTTTTCCGGCTAATGAATTTGCTCGTTGTAAATTATTTACCCGCTTGAAAGGCGATATACCTGTGATGCGCTTCTTCTTTTATAGACAAGTAAGTAAGCAAAACATATAATCGACTTACAATTATTTACTTTCCAAAAATTATATTTGTTTCCTTAAGGAGGCACGGGAATGCTGCTCAACATTCAACAAGTTAGCAAGCAGTACAGGAAAAGCTCATGGGCATTACAGGATATAAACCTGCAATTAAAACCAGGAATTGTAGGTTTACTTGGACCCAATGGAGCAGGTAAATCTACTCTGATGCGAATTCTTGCAACCATCTCGCAACCTTCGAATGGAAAAGTGAATTGGGACGGGACGGATATTCGTAAAAAACCCGATGAATTGCGTCGTACCCTCGGATATTTACCTCAAGATTTTGGCGTATACCCACAATTGAACCCCGTAGAATTTCTCGAATATGTTTCCGCATTGAAGGGCCTGGACAGCAGTAAAATCAGACCACGGATATTGGAAATACTTGAGCTGTTAAATTTACACGATACTTTAAAACGCCCGATCGGCAGCTTCTCAGGAGGGATGCGCCAGCGAATTGGAATTGCCCAGGCATTGCTCAATGATCCCAGACTGCTTATCTTTGACGAACCGACCGTAGGCCTTGACCCAGAAGAACGGGTTCGCTTTCGTAATCTATTAACGGATTTATCAGGGGAAAGAATCATTATCCTTTCTACGCACATTGTATCTGATGTAGAAGCAACCGCCGATCAGATCGCCATTTTATCGAAGGGTCAATTACTAACTAAATCATCCCCTTCAGAACTCCTACATAAAGTACACGGCAAGGTGTGGTCTGTTGTCATTGCGGATCATGAGCTTCAAGAAGCCCGCTCCAAGTGGACAATCAGTAGCACCATTCGCCGAGAGGACGGCCTGCAACTTCGCATTGTTTCCGATCAACCGCCGCTGCCCGGCTCCATTGAAGTATCTCCAACCCTAGAAGATGCCTATTTGTACATTAAGAGTACCCAGGAGGGAACTTACAGTGGAAGTATTCCGCACAATATATAATATTGCAAAAGCTGATCTTCTTGAGAGGATTAGACGATTTTCGTTTCTGGTCATTTTGGGGATTATGATCATGGTGGCCTACTTCTTTGTTCCGCCTGCGGATGGCGGTTATGTGACGCTTTATCTGGATTATTATCGCGGGATCTACAATTCCGCTTGGGTAGGAGCATCGGTTGCCATTTCTACTACACTATTCCTTTCGCTGTTTGGATTTTATTTAGTAAAAAATAGTATAAAGCGTGATGAACAATCGGGTTTCGGGCAAATTATCGCGGCAACCCCCGTAAGTAAGCTGAAATATTTGATTGGTAAAACAATAAGCAACTTTGCCGTTTTGTCCATTATCGTCTTTGTGGTTATTTTAATGGCGATAATTATGCAACTGGTACGCGAAGAGGTTATGAAGATTGAATTATGGGACTTGATATCGCCGTTCCTCTTCCTGACTTTTCCAACGCTAGCCGTCGTTTCCGCTCTCTCCGTTTTATTTGAAACATGCAAGCCTTTAAAAGGCGCGCTCGGAAATGTGATTTACTTTATCATTTTTATCGTATACGTTACTTGCTCCAGTTACATCCCCTATGGGACCGACATCATTACAGACAGAATGGTCAATGATCTTACCGCGCTGGAGCCGAACTTTTCAGGTTCATACGGCATAGGTATCCTGACTCTCGGCGAGAAACCTATTCAGCTATTCGAATGGCAGGGCATACAATGGACAGAATCGTTAATTGGACAGCAACTAATACTTTTCCTTTATGCCTTCCTGCTGGTATTAGTGGCTGCTGTAATCTTTCGTCGCTTCCAGGAAGTCCCCTATGCAGTTGATAACGACCAGGAAGAATCCGCAACCCCTTTGGATGAGGCAATTCAAGGCATGAATTTAGGTAATAAAATTTCGGACTCTGAAGTCCGTGCAGCGACACTAACACCGGTAACCGTTCGTGAATCCTTCTTGCCGCTGGTATTTGCCGAATGGCGTTTAATGATGAAGGGTATTGCACCAGGTTGGTATATTGTGGCTATGATCTTGATCATCCTAGGTCTATCTATGCCGCTTGACATTTCGGCTCAATGGATGATCTGGCCCATTACTTGGATTTGGCCGTTAGTGTTCTGGTCCGGAATGGGGAATCGGGAATATCGCTACCAGACTTATTTTCTCGTAGCTTCGAGTCCGCGTTTTGTTTTCCGTCAGCTAACTGCCGTTTGGTTCTCAGGCTTGTTACTGACATGTATAACAGGGATTGGCATGCTGATTCGTTTTATTTTGGAAGGTGATGCCCCGCATGTGGCATATTGGATTTCGGCTGCCCTACTCATCCCTAGCTTTGGGCTTGCCACAGGGGTACTTACTAAAACAAACCGTACATTTGAGATATTATATATGATCATTTGGTACATAGGTCCAATTAACAAAATGCCTTATCTTGACTTCATGGTTACAACATCAACAGAAGGGACAAACTGGGTTACAGACATAGGAATAAACCCATGGATATTAAGTTTCACTTATATATTAATTAGTATCATATTATTAATCTCGGCATATATTTCAAGAAGTAGCCTATCACGTACTACTTAGGGAATATGAATATCGGAGGGAGGGATCGGACTATGAGTACAAGCTCATCAATTTCAAAGGCAGGAATTATTAAAATATTCGGTCTTATTGGACTTGCCATCGGGGTAATTTTCTTCATTCTTTCATTTGTCGGAGTAAATATTCCTATTGTCATCAACACAACCAGTTATGAAGGAATATACTCAGCCCTCATCATGTTGATTGGATTTCCCATTTTGTTACTAATCATTGGCTGTATCGTCTCTATCTTCGTTAGATCCTCCAGTAATAAACAATACCGTTAGATGCGATTTTTGCAGAGCACCCCACAGAATGACGCTGGAATAACCCCCTGTGGTTTATCCGGTGAATTTCTAAGGGGTGCTTTTTTGCCTGCAAAGAAGAATCAGAAGCTTAAGCTTGTGTCCCAATATGATTCTTCCGGTATTGAAGCGGCGAAATATCAAATTTCTGTTTGAACAACCGGGAAAAGTAGGGAACCCAGCGATAACCGCAAAGCTCTGCTATTTTCTGTATGGAATAATCCGTTTTAAGCAAGAGATCTCTTGCCCGTTCCAACCTATATTCCTTTAAATATTCCATGGGCGTGTAGCCGTAATGCTGCTTTAAATATTTGGCGATGGTATTCTCATGCAAATTAAATTTGGTCACCAAAGTTTCGTTAGTAATATCTTTGTTAAAATTCGCGCGAAGGAATTGTTCTACTTTTTCGGCGACCACAACACTTGAATCTTTCGCCTGATTTTGCCCGTCCAAGAGATTCAATAGAGAAAAAAAACGCTGTTGAATATCCCAAAATGTTATATTTGTATCTTTCCTTGTCGTACCTTCCAGCAGCTCTTGTATTTTGCGGTAAATATCGTCCGTATCAATGAGCTTACATTTCTTGGAGAGATGAATGGTATGAAATTTATTATGAAAGTGAAGCGAAGGAATCGGAATACCGGACTCCAGCGGTCTTGCTTGACTGCTTTGTTCATAGTTGCCCGTGACATAGACATGTATCCAATAAAATTTTGTTATTTCATCCGTCGGCTTTAGCGGATAATGATGCTTATGCGGCAGCAAGACCAACATTTCATCTTTTCCGACCGTATATTCCACCCCTTCCTCCACCAAGTACAAGGCTCCTTCTTTAACAAGAATAATGTCGAAATACTCCAGATTCTTTCGGTCGGGATGCAGAGCGCCTATGCCATACTCCGTGAAGTTTCCTTCAATAAATATGGGAAAAGGCGGAATCGCGATCGAAATCATTAAATCTCCATTCATTGAATGTCCCCTCCATTACTAAGACTTGGTATTCATAAAAGTGAAAATGTATAAAAAGGTATTGGGATCGTTTATTTTAATTTTGTTATTTTCTATTATACTTAATAGTAAGCGATTACAGTAAGCGCTTCTCAAAAATTTATTTCCTTTATTTTTCTTCACGTTTCTTTAATTATCTTCATATTTTACTGTTCCCATGAAACAAAGGAGGTTGCCATGTGGAGAACCGGAAATTTTTAGTTGATTTTAGCCCGAATGGAAATGTATCAAAACTGATTCTAAAGAACGACCCGCACCGGATGAATTGGGTTGTCGATGAGGATTATTTGGAAAGAGTACATTATGAGGACAAGGATAAATTATTCGGGAATTTTTGGATTGCTGTGAACGATAAAAAATATAGCAGCGATGATGTGGACGGAAATTTGAGTTTGTCCAAAGAAACGGCGATGGTAACCTATGTTTTTGACGAGGTGGAGATCATTTTTAATTACGACCTGAAACAGTCGGCGGACGCCTTGTTTTGGTCGATTCAATTAATCAATCGTACAAATCATGAAGTCTTGATTTCCGATTTTAGAGTCTGGTCATCATTTGCTTATGTGATGTACCGCATTAACGATTTGAACATTCAAACCCATCATTCAACAGCCGTGTTTCCATCCGTGTCGAAGAGCTTCACCAAATTGGCGTGTGTGAGAAGAAGCAATTCCGCTCCCCATTTGGGCCTTTATCAGCTGGATGGCGAAACCAAATCCGTCGGAACCTATTGCGAATACGAGAATCATTTTTTCGAAAACGTTTCCCCTTCATTGGACGGCATTTTGTTTCACCAATTGGTTTTGGCGGGCGGATATCCTCAAGGATTTACCAATTCCGATTGGATCTATTCCAAAGATGGATTCTCACTGACATCGAACGAAGAAAAGGCTTGGCGATTTGTGCTTGAGGAATTTGAGAATCAGGAAGATTTCTATCAGGTCGGCAAGAAATACGGGCATCCCGTATATCATTTTGAACCGCTAGCCATCATCCATCAGCCTTATGATTTCTCGTTTACTTTATCTTCCGATATTTCTTTGAAGGATGCTTACGTAGAGTACAAGGATGCGAATGAAGCCTGCAAGACGCAAAGTATAATGTCTTCCATGAATCGAAGTGAAAGCGGTTATCAAGCCGCTTTGATATTTAGGGAACCCGGTGAACATAAAATTTCCATCGAACTCGATAACGGAAAAATCGATAGCGTGGTTATTAATGTAATGCGTCCGATCCAAAACATCATCAACAATAGGGCGGAATATATCAGCAACGTGCTTTACAGCGGTGCCGAAGGAGAAGTTCCGCATTCCTATTCCCCGATTTCCAATCAAGGCGAGTCGTTGGGGAAGCTCAGTTTTGTTCTGAAAAAAAATTTATTGGGCAACCAACCTGATATCTCCGAAGTGCAAAAGGTGGAAGAAAGCTGCGTCAACTACATTCGCCCCAAATGGTTTGTGAATGGAGACTTTTCAAAGCCTTCCTTCCTTTACGGTGAATTCTACCGGTGCATGGATTTCGAATATATAGGTCATGTGTTCTATTTATTGTCGCGTTTTGACCCAAGCATATTGAAGCACAATAGCCCCGACACTTATTTGGAGTGGGCGGCGGAAGTATTCCGATTGCGGGTAAATCCCGACTTGCACCACACGGTTAGAGGAAAAGAAGAAGCCCAAATGCTGGGGACCTTCTTCTTATATATCGACGGTTTGCTGGAGGAAATAAAAAACCGGGGATTGGCGGATAAATATAGGGAAATACAAGCGCTATGGTACGATATAGCCGGAAATGTCGCCAAAGACAGCGACACTTATAAAGCGGCGGTAACCGAGCATTTTTACGATAATGCGGGATTCGGTCCGGCGGCAGGCGCACTTGCGAGCTCCGGTCATATCGAAGCGGCCGAAAAATACGGAGAATTACTGCTTGCCAACATCGGTTTCTCCAATGACTTCCGAGCGCAAAATCCGGACCGCTGGTGGGAAGCCCTCTCTTATATGATTCACTCCCTATGGGGCGGATTAACTGCGGCGGCTACACTAAAGGTATACGAGAAATTGCGGGATACCCGCTATTTAAAGGCGGCTTATAGAGCTACCGCAGGCATTTTATATTGCTACGATACGGACGCGAAAGCGACCGACCGGAGGCTGAATACCGGGGAAGCGGCATCCACCTATAGTGTCGGGGGCCCTAATATCAATCGTCCCGATTTATCAAGAAATCGGTTCGGACAATCCACCTTTTACCGGGATGGCGGAATTTTCTCGAAGCTGTTCAATAAGGAAGAAGAAACCGCCGACTGGGATATGGGAGAAGAACTTGCAGCATACCTCGATGGATTCGGTAAGAAAACCTTCCTTTATAAAGAAGGCGATCAAATCAAGGCGATCAATGGATGTATTGAACTTACAGAGCATGGCCTGTTAATTCGGAGTTACGCTCCGTATCCGACGGAATATCATTTTTATGATGCCGATGTTCACTATATTTCTCAAAACGGGGAAATCACAAACCAAATTCTTTATTCCAACGGCCGGTTTATTCCTTTTAAACAGTAGAGGAGGCACAACTAGAAATGGCAACTACGACTACTCCAGACTTTGACAAGAAGACGGACACCGATCCAAAAACATCGAAATTATCTTTAAAACGAATACTGGCGTTCGCCAGTACCGATACGGCGGGGAATTTGCTTTATTGTACCCTTACGAGTTACATCATGTATTTTTATACGGACGTATTTGGAATTTCCGTTGCGGCGGCAGGTATGATCTTGCTTATAGCGCGCTTCTTCGATGCACTGGACGCTCCGGTTTGGGGAATTGTTATCGATCACACGCGGACAAAATGGGGACAAAGCCGCCCTTACTGGTTATGGCTTTCCATTCCTTTCGGAATTTCCGTATTTCTGGCTTTTCTCGTTCCGGATTTATCGACAACCGGAAAAACAATTTATGCCATGGTAACCTATATTCTGGCCGGTATTATTTACACGGGCATCAGTGCTTCCATGTCGTCGGCGCTGCCGAATCTGACCTACGATTCCGATGAAAGAGTCCGGTTAAACTCCTGGAGAAGCAACGGAGGAATGATCGGGTATTTGATTACTGCTTCGTTTGCGCTCCCGTTGGTTGATTTCTTCGGTAAAGGAAACGATCAAGTGGGATTTAGCGTTACCGTAGGCATTTTTGCAGTCGCCGCTATTCTGCTTCTTCTGTTCGCTTTCGGCGGAACGAAAGAAATCGGTACGACACAGAAAGCCAAATCCGTATCTATACGTCAAAGCTTCCGCGCCATTAAAGGGAACTGGCCTTGGATTACGCTTGTTATCGTATTCATTTGTTATTGGATCGCCAACACGGCAAGATCGTCGACGGTGATCTATTACTCCGAGTATAATTTGGGACAAAAGAATTTGGCCGCTATATTAAACGGTCTTGTCGTTGTTCAAATGATCTCGATCACCGTGCTGCCCTATCTGGTCAAACGGCTTATAAAGTCCCATACGCAAATTATCGGATTGTCGCTGGCAGCCTTGGGCCAACTTATGATCGGGTTCGCCGGCAGCAACATCACGCTGATTATTATCGGATGGACATTGGCTTCGCTTGGAACCGGGATCGCGGTTACTTTGCCTTTCGCCATGCTTTCGGATACGGTCGATTACGGGGAATGGAAAAGCGGCATTAGAGCCAGCGGATTTCTGACGGCGGTCGGAATTTCATTCTGTATCAAATTGGGCTCGGGCCTTGGCAGCTTTATCCCTTCCATGATCTTGGATAGCGCGGGTTATGTGGCCAATGCGGTACAGACCCCTCAATCATTGGCCGCCATTAAATTTTGCTTCACCTGGCTGCCGGCCATCTTCTTCGCGGTCGGAGCGATCATTATGCTGAAGTATGTAAAATATGAGAAAAATGAAAGCAAGGTCAGACAGGAATTGGAAGCAAGATTGGGATCGAACGATTAATGCAGTATTATATTTGAAGGTCAATCCGTCCTTAACCGCAAACACCCCCATGCGTGAAAAGCGCTTGGGGGTGTTTGGGACTTGATTCTATTCTGATCGATTAATACGTCACTTTAATGATAGCATCCTTATGTGGATTAGAAGTATCCACCTGCTTGATTATCTCTTGACCCCCCGGAACAATGATGGGAGTTACAACGGGATATCCGGCTTCTTGAATGGCGGCAATGTCAAACTCCAGAAGCAATTGGCCTTTGGTGATCCGGTCTCCGCTCGAAGCATGGGCGATAAAACCTTCGCCTTTGAGCGATACGGTGTTCATCCCGACATGGATCAAAATTTGTACGCCGGAATCATGCTCTAGAATCATGGCGTGTTTGCTCTTCTCCATTAGATGAACAAGCTTGCCGGAGAATGGCGCTACGACCTTGCCTTCATGGGGTTCAATCGCAATGCCTTCGCCCATCGCTCTGCTCGAAAAGGCTTCGTCTTCAACGTTGTCCAAGGAAAGAATCGTTCCCTGAATCGGGGAAGCGATCTCTAGTATTGCGGGTTCCGCCGCTTTTTTTCTAAATCCGAACATATGGTTCCCTCCGGTCTACAAATTTTTCGCAATAAAGTATCCTTCTCGGGTTGCATCCATCACATTTCGTGGTTTATTGGCATCGCCGATTACAAACGTATCCGGTACGATGCCGTAAAATGTATCGATCAGTTGCGGGTTGGTTCTCATTCCTGTGGAAAGGATGACCGTATCGGCAGGAATTATGTGCTGTGCACCCTCCGCTTCAAATACAACACCGTTCGCGGTAATCTCCTGAACCTTCACGTTCAATTTGGTGTGCAGCGTCGGCTGCTTGTCCATGGCTTGACCCAGGGCGACGCGGTACAAGATGTTGCCGTTCTTGGCCAGAAGATTACCGGACTCCATGATGGTCACGTTCTTGCCGTGTCTGGCAAGCTCAATCCCCAGCTCACAGCCGGTCGAGCCCCCGCCGATAAGCACCACATCCTGGCCGATCTCCTCCATCCGGGTATACACATCAAGCGCACCGTAGACATGGTCTTGCTGCACGCCCTTGATCGGAGGTGTAAATGGATAGGCTCCGATAGCGATAATGATTGCATCCGGTTGCAATCCTTCGACAACTTCCCGCGTTGCTTCCGTGCCGAGCCGGACCTCCACCTTGGACTTGTTGATCTGAACGATCAAATACTTCATATAATTGTACAGGTCAATCTTGAGCTCTTCGTATTCAGCATAACGGAGCGCACCGCCTAAGGAGTTGCCCTTCTCCAGCAGAATCACCTCATGCCCGCGTTCCTCCGCCACCAGAGCAGCCTTCATTCCGGCTGGGCCACCGCCGATAATGACTACTTTTTTCGCTTTATCCGATTTTGGAAGCTGCAGCGGAACAAGGTCGTACCGCATATAACGCGGATTGACGGAGCAGCCGACATTTTTTCGTTCGGTTGAAATATGATAGCAGTATTGGCAGCGCAGGCAAGGTACGATATCCTCGTCCCGCCCCTCCTTCGCTTTCTGCGGCCAGAAAGGATCTGCGATCAACGGCCGGCCCAAAGCGACAAAGTCGGCTTTGCCTTCCGCGATAATGGATTCGGCCTCCGCAGGACTCATAATGGCCCCGACGACGGCGACAGGTATCTTCACATGGCGCTTCACTTCGGCGGCCCATTCCACATTCGGCATATGCTCCTTGAAGATAGTAGGCGCCATATGGACATTGCCTTCGTAATTGATATCCAGACCGGCTGAAATATGCACCATGTCCAGCTTATCTTCCACAATTTTAATAAACTCCAGCACATCTTTAAATTCGATCGAGCCGTTCACAATCTCCGAGGCGCTGATGCGCATATCGACGATGAAATCATTGCCGACGGCTTGACGTACACGATCGATGATCATCTTCGGGAATTTGATTCGGTTCTCGAAAGAACCGCCGTACTCATCCGTCCGCTTATTGAACAGCGGGGACAGGAACTCTGCCGGCAGCCAGCCGTGTGCAAAATGGAGCATGACTAGATCAAAGCCGGTTTCCTTGGCGCGCAAGGCCGTCTCCGCCCAGTCGTTGGCCACTTCCTCCATCATCTGCTCATCCATCGCCTTTACGATGGTTCCATCCGCTCTGACCAGGTCAACAGGCCCGATCGCATAATCGTCGACCCGTGCATATTGCCCGGAGTGGATCAGCTCCAGCGAAGCCTTGGCACCTGCCTGATGCGCAATGACGACTCGGTTGCGCGTAGCTTCGATCTGATATTTATCGAAAATGTATGGTTCGTCCGGCCGCGAGTAACTGGCCCGTTTGCGGCTGACATTAGCGCTTCCCGTAATGATGACGCCGGCGCCGCCAATGGCTTTATCGTTGTAAGGCCCTGCCGGCGTGGCGATGATGCGATTGTTGAACATAACATTTTTGATTCGGATCGGTTTGAACAAGTTAGGAAATTTCATTTCGGTTCCACTCCTTCTGCCTTAGAGTAACGTTTCCCCATTGGTGCGAATGACATTTTTGTACCACTCAAAGGACTTTTTGCGCTCACGCTGCAGCGTACCCTCGCCTTGGTCGTTACGGTCAACGTAGATCATGCCGTATCTTTTCTTCATTTCCCCGGTCGAAGCGCTGACTAAATCGATGCATCCCCATACTGTATAGCCCATAACATCTACTCCGTCGACGAGGATGGCCTCTTTCATCTGGGCGATATGCTTGCTTAAGTAAGCGATCCGGTAGTCATCCTGGATCGGCTCGCCCTCAACCTTGACGTCAATGGCCCCGAGTCCGTTTTCCACCACGAAAATCGGCAGCTGGTATCGGTCATACAGGTTATTCAGCGCTATGCGCAGGCCTACGGCGTCAATCTGCCAATCCCAGTCGCTTTTTTCCAGATAAGGGTTCACGATGCCGTCCAGCATGTTGCCTTTAACTTTAATTTTCCGTTCGGGGGTCGCGCTTGTCACCAGGGACATGTAATAACTGATGCCGATATAATCAACGGTGCCCGCCTGCAGGTCTTGAAGATCCTGTTCAGTAATATCAAGGACAATGCCGTTGCGGGCAAAATACTTTTTGGCCTTTGGCGTATAATAGCCTCTGACCTGGACATCGGAAAACAGATAGTGCAGATCCATGTTATGCATATTCTCCAGATTGTCCTCCGGCGAGCAGGTTTCGGCGTACGAGAGCGGGTAGAGCATCATCATTCCGATTTTAAGCTCCGGGTTAATGTCATGCCCAAGCTTGACGGCTTTCGCGCTGGCCACAAACTGATAATGCGCCGCCTGGTACAGCGTTTGGCTTCTGGAGTCGCCCTGCCCGGGCCGGATTCCCGCAGCAACCTCCGGGTTGAGCGTGATGACATTAATTTCGTTGAACGTCATCCAATACTTGACTTTGGTATGGAACCGCTTAAACAGCGCCTTGCACAAGTTTAGATAGAAGTCGATCATCTTCCGGTTTGTCCAGGAGCCGTATTTCTGAACTAAGTACAGCGGTGTTTCATAATGGGAGATCGTCACCACCGGTTCGATCCCGTACTTTAGACATTCGTCGAACAGACGGTCATAGAAGGCCAGCCCCTCTTCATTCGGCTCCTTTTCATCCCCGTTCGGAAAAATCCGCGTCCAATGGATGCTTGTCCGGAAGCACTTGAAACCCATCTCGGCGAACAACGCGATATCCTCCTGATACCGATGATAAAAATCGATGGCGTCATGATTTGGATAATAAACCCCTTCCTGAATCGTTTCAGTATAAAGCCTGGCTTCGCCATGCTTCCCTGCGGCGGCCACGTCTGCCGTGCTGACGCCTTTACCGCCAACATTCCATGCCCCTTCGCACTGGTTGGCCGAAACGGCGCCTCCCCATAGAAAGTCATCGGGCAGCTTTAGTTCACTCATACAGTTTCTCTCCCTCTCTCCTGCTAATTTCTATTTATGACCGAGCCTCGTTCAATAATTTCGGAGTATAAAATATTGCCTTTGTGCAGCTTCTTCAGCACTTCAGCCTTCGTTTTGTTTCCTTCCAATAAATCGATCAGTGTAACCGCGATCCGTTTCATGATCTTCTGCTGATGCAGATCGACCGTCGTAATCGGAGGCATGACCATTTTGGAAATCGGGTAATTGTTGTAGCCGACAATCGAAACGTCTTCAGGCACACGAATGCCGTGCTCCAAAAATTTGCGCAAACCGCCCACCGCCAGATCATCAGTCGCAAAAAACACAGCATCGACGGAAGCATCCGTAATTTTGCCGATTATTTTATCCGCGATATCATACCCGTGATCATATCCGTTGCCGCCCGCTTCAAAGATAATCGTCTTATTCAGATCAAGATGGAAACGCTTCAAACTGCGCAAATACCCCTGATACCGGTAATTGCTGCCCACGGAAGTTTTGCTGCCTCTGACAAAAGCAATCTTGCGATGCCCCTTCTGAATGAGGTAATCCGTAATATCCTCACCGACCCGTTCGTAATCCAGCGCAACATTTACCACAAACGGGTTTGTAATCAGATCCGGCGTGCGGCCCATCACAATGATTGGCATATTCCGACTGGCATAATCGTTGACGATTTCATCCGTGATGAATTTGGACATGCAGATAATGGCATCCGCCCGGTTCTCCGAGATAAACCGCTCTGCTGTAGCGGTATGTTTATTAGTGGCCGCAATAATTACCAGATCCATATTGTGCTTCAGCAGTTCGCTTTGGATAACCTGTAAGGAATCGGTGAAATATGGTCGCGTAGGGTTGTCGGTAATTAACAGGACAATATTGGTTTTCTTGCGCTGCAAATCCAACGCCGTACCGTTTTTGATATAATTCATTGCTTTGGCAGCTTCCCTGATTTTGGCTTTCGTCTTCTGGCCAATTTCCGGACTGTCGTTGAGCGCCATGGAAACCGTGGATACCGAGACTCCCAATGATTTCGCGATATCTTTTATTGTAGGCATGTATACCTTGCACCTCTCACTGATTAATCCACATCCCGCTCATTATACCATTATCCGGATTATTACGTCTTCTGCTCTGCCTTAATACTATTTGGAGAGTTTCTTACCAAACGATATCTTGTTGCTGCTGAGCAAGAGCGTAGCCATAAACGATACAACAAGGGTGACCAGAACACTAATAATGTACGTAGTTGCCGTTGGGGAAGACAGGAAAGCCGGTAATCCGAACAATCCGGTAAAGGCGAAATTGGTAATGTAGCTTTTGGTTGCGCCGAAAATAATGCCGCCCGCCAGACCGCCGAGCGTAAGCGAGATAAAATACTTCTTGTTCTTCATGACTACCCCGTACAATCCCGGTTCCGTTACGCCCGACAGGAAATTGACAAAGGCGGCGGAACTGGCGATCGTGCGCTCTTCCTTCGTTTTGGAAATGACCAGGACGGCGAGGCAGACGCCCAGCAGCGCGTAATTGCCCATACCGCCGGAGCCAAGTGAATATTCCATTCCGTGTTCGGCCAGATAGGACAGCTGCAGCGGCAGAATGACCCAATGCACGCCGAGCATAATGACATAAATGAACAGCGCGCCGAAGATCGCATTAAAGATGATAACATTGGAATTCAACAGGAATTGATAACCATCGGCAATCGCATTGGCGATAAAGCCGCCGACAGGACCAAATACCATCAATGTCAACGGAACCATGATTAGCAAGGACAACAGCGGAACCAGAATAAATTGCAGCGCTTTCGGCAAATAGCGTTTAAGCGTTTTATCGAGATAGGAATACGCCCATATCGCCAAAATAATCGGAATAACGGTACTGGAAAAATTCATTGCGGTAAACGGAATACCCAGAAAGTCGATCTTGTTCCCGGTGACAGTAATGCCCGCTATATTCGGTTCCATTAATGCGGCACCGATCGTCGCCCCTATGTAAGGGTTCGAACCGAATTTTTGCGCCGCCGTAAAAGCTAGCAAGATCGGGAAAAAGTAGATCAGCGCATTGCCGATTCCGGCCAGTATGAGGTACGTATTGTTGTCCGTTGTCAGGACATTGCTCTTCACCAGAATATCGACCAGACCTTTGATGATCCCCGAAGTGGCGAGAACCGGAATATACGGTGTGAAGATGGCGGAAATCGTGGACAGCAGTTGATCAAACCATGACTTCTTCGCGGCCTTTGTTTGTTTTGCCGTTTCTGTCTTGGCTCCGTTGCCCCGAACCTCTTCGGATGGTTCATCTCCGTCAAGCTGCGCCATTATTTCGGTATACATCTCATTTACTTGCGGACCGATAATGATCATGGTCTGCCCTTGTGCGTCCACAACGCCGAGTACTTTGGGAATCGCTTTGAGTGCGCTCCGGTCGGCAAGCGTACTGTCGTTTAATTCAAAGCGCAAGCGGGTTGCGCAATGAATCAAGCTCCCAATATTGCCCTTTCCCCCAACCTGTTTAATAATTTCCTTGGCTGTTTCTTTGTTGCTCATGCCGTCACCTCTGCAGGTTATAATTAGGCAAGCAAGAAGTTACTGAAACGTTACAGTAAAATACTAAAAAAAATCGTCTTTTCACTACTGAAACGTTTCAGAAATGTATAACAGTTTCAACTTCTCCTCACTTACATGACCAGTATATATACAAACGATAAGCTTGTCAATTAACCGTTTTCAAAAAATATTTATCGTGCTTTAATCAGCCCGATATCGTCCCGTTGGTAAATGTGGTCCTCCAAGAAAATTCCTGTACCGGCCTGAGCCGGCACAGGAATTCGGGAAATAAGCTTATCTGTATGGAAAAACCATCTTTTCGGCATTGCCGGCTTCATATGCAACCGCTTCGTCATAACCAAGGCCTTTGGATTTCGTAATCATCTCTTCCTTGAGCCTATTGAATTCATCCTCGTTTTTCGCAAAGATCATCTTCCATGAATACTCCTTGATAATCTTGCCGATACCATCGATCTTCTGCTGCATTTGGGCGGGAACCGTAGCCGGTGGTTCTGTCGTAAAGAACGGTTTCGAGACTTCAATCATATCGTTCTTTACAAAATACTCTCTTGCCGTCATGACCCCCATCGCTTCCCGCCAGCTTTTCGTTACCGGGTCGGGATCATGATTCAGCGTCGACGTCCACAGACTGTAGTCATAGGTTTCTCCTGTATCCGGGTTAATGTTTGTCAGCTTCAGGGTCGTATTATTGATCTGATTCGTACCGTCCTTAAATGTGCCTCCGCCGTATTCCGCCGGTACCGGCTCCGAGTTGGCAGGCAGCGCCTTCCAACCGTATTCCGTAACGAACGGCTTCCCGTTCTCGTCAATATCCCAGGCCAAGCCCTTCGGACCATAGTTCGATTCCATGACACCTTCCGGAGAATACAGCCAGCTCAGGAATTCCATGATGCGCTCAGGCTCCTTCGCTTTGGACCCGATGGCCCATACGCGATTCCCTCCGTACGGACTCTGCCCGTAAGAGGTGATCTTCTCGTCGGCAAACGGCACCAGAGCAAATCCTTTGCCCTCAGCTGTACGTTCTGGAGTGTTGTAAACATTATCAACCCATGGGAAGTGTGAAAACAACACTTGCCCATCCTTGATCTTATTGGACACGTCCGAGAATTTTTGCGTTAAAGAATCGGGATCGAGGAGTCCCATCTGATTCGCATCATAATAGAACCTCAGACCTTGCAGGTAATATCCGTCTTCATCAAGGACGCCCTGCCATTCATCTTTGTTCTGATGCGTCAGGATCAGCCCCGCCGGATTAAGGCCGTCCCCCTCATTGTATCCATGGAATTGAGCGATGACTTTGGCAAGGGTCATATAACTGCCGTCCCAATCGGACCAAAGCGAAATGCCGTAGGTCGGACGACCGTTTTCACTTTTCGGCTCGAGCTCCTGCATCTGCTTCAAGACCGGCAGATAGTCATTCAGTGTCTTGATCTCAGGGCTTCCAAGCTTCTGGTACAAATCCCAGCGGAGATTCGGCCCGTAATTCATGGTCGCCCCTTCGGAAGGACCTTCCCCTGTTCCAACGTCGAATCCGACTCCGTACACCGAAGTACCGCCGCCGAATTGCTTCTTGTTCGCTTCAATGGCCTCGGGAGCATTCTCCAACAAACCCTGGCCGTATTTGTTGAGCAAATCGTCCTTGGTCCAATCCAGGAGCAGGCCGGCTTTGATCGCGTCCTGATAATCCTTGCCGTTGGTACCGAACACAACCAGGTCGCCAAGATCGCCGGAAGCCATCATGGTAGCGACTTTTTGCTGTCCGCCCGCCAAGTTGGAAGCAATAATGTTAAGCTTAATATTGAATTTGTCCTTTACAAGCTTGGCAAACCATCCCGGTTGTTCACCGGCATAATTCGCCAGCATAGAGAACACGTCAATAGTCAGCTCTTTTCGCTCCCCTGCCTCGGAACCGCCGTTATCGCCGGTCTCGGAGGCACTATTTGCGCCGCCCGTAGCAGTATTTCCGCCGTTCTTATTGCCGCTACAAGCCGATGTAAATACGAGAACGGCACACATGAGCAGCACGATTGCAGACCCATACCATCTTTTGTTCATATTCCAAATTTCCTCCCCTTGTTCATACTCTTTGCTGAACTTTTTTACGGATAAACGATCATCAGCGGAAACACTTCACCCCCTTCAAGAGAAACCGCCGGCAGCTTAACCCTTGACTGCGCCTATCATAATTCCCTTAACAAAAAACCGCTGAAAGAACGGATATACGAACAGAATCGGCAACACAACAACCATGGAAACGGTAGTACGAATCGACGTCGGCGTAGCCATGTTGGCCAGGTCAAGATCCATCGCCCCAGAGGACTGCTTCATTAATTGCGCAATGGAGGTGGCCTCATTCATGTACCGGTATAAGATGAACTGAAGCGTAAACAGCTTCTGGTCCGTAACCAGAAACAACGTATCCGTAAAACTGTTCCACTGGGTCACCGACGAGAATATGGCAATGGTGGCCAGAATCGGTGTTATGAGCGGAAAGATGATGCTGGTGAAAATTTTAAAATAACCGGCTCCGTCAATTTGCGCGGATTCCTGCAGCGCGACCGGCGTAGACTCTACATAGGTTTTGACGAGAATGATAAAGAAGGGCTGAACGATGGTCGGCAGGACGTAGGCCAGGAAATTATTGGTCAAGCCCAAGTGCAGCATGGTCAGATACCAAGGAATCAGCCCGGCGTTGAAATACATCGTTATGACGAGAAAACGGTACCAAAATTTCCGTCCCCACATCTGCTTTGTAAACAAATACCCGAGGAAGGCGGAGGCGGCAACCGTCAACAGCGTACCGAGCAGGGTCCGGCCGAGCGATACCAGCGCCGCCTGCCCCAAGCCCGGAATTTTGAACACATCCAAGTAGTTGGTCAAATGCACCCCTTTGGGATAGAACATGACCAGCCCCCGGCTGCTTAAGTCATTGTCGCTGATCGTATTGATAAAAAGATAATAGAACGGAAATACGCAAATGAGCGTGATGATGGCAAAGACGGCATAATTGAAGAAGTGGAACCAGGAAAATTTTTCTTTGACAGGCATGAGGTCTCTACTCTCCTTTTCTGATCGGCCGGATTAAAAGATGCTGTCGCCGCGAATGACTTTGGATAGGGTATTGGCAATAAACAGCAAGAACAAGCTAACCAGCGACTTCAGCATACTGACAGCCGTCGCGAATCCGAAGTTGGAATTCGTCATCCCGATATTGTAGACATACAGGTCCAGGACCTCGATATGGTTGGTGTTCATGGCATTCTGGAATACGTAGAACTGCTCCATCCCGTTGTTGATGAAGTTGCCGATCGAGAGCAGCAGCAGGACGAAGAAGGTCGGCATCAAGCCGGGAACGGTGACGTGCCACATTAACCGGAAACGTCCGGCGCCATCGACTCTGGCCGCCTCGTAGATTTCCTGGTCTATCCCCGTAATCGCCGCAATATACATAATTGCGCCCCAGCCAAGCCCTTTCCATACACTCCACAACGTCATCGTCATCCATGTATGGTCGTCGGAAGCCAGGATATTCAACGGCTTGGAAACCCATCCCATATCCAGCAGAAAATTATTCAGGAAGCCGTTGTCGACCGAAAAAAGCATGAAAGCAAAGGAATATACAAGTACCCAGCTGATGAAGTTCGGCAGCGTTGTAAGCGTTTGTACAATTTTTTTGAACCGGGTGCTCCGCAGTTCAACCAAGAATACCGCAAAGATAACCGGTAATACCGAAGTCGCAATATTTAAGCTGCTGATGGCAAAGGTATTGCGCAGGACACGTATAATTTCTTGACGCTGAACTTCATTGGAGAACATGGAAGTGAACCAGTTAAAGCCTACAAATTCGGAAACGGAAAGCGGAATACCGGGCCGGTAGTCGTAAAAGGCATAAATCCAGCCATACAGCGGGAGGTAACAAAACAGGAACGCCAGAATCAGAAAAGGCAATGCCATCAGAAACAACTGGTACTTATCCTTGTTGTGGTACCTTTTCGATACTTTGGGATTTACCTTGGTTTGGCTTGCAGGGTTAATATCCATCGTTCAGCCTCCATACCTGAATTACATTTTATTGTATTTATGTTATATATTTACATCAGTTGGGCGCATAAAGGTGTATCCTAAAATCAGTTCCCTGTGATTTCAGGACCGACTGCGTTCCATGATTTAAAAGTCGACGCCGGAGCTGTGCCGGCGCCAATCGGAAGCGCCTATCTCAATGGATCTGTTGATAAACTTCACGGGTAATCTGCTCACCGCCTTGCCTGTTCCACTCCTGTACGAACTGGTCGAAGGTATCCAGAGGCGCGCCGCCCAGAATAATTTTCAGGAAGGTTTCATCTTCAAGCCTCTGCAGCTTGAACCACTTCGTTGCCATCGTCTGGGTCTGGGTATACGTAGCGCTGAATATTCCGTTAATCTCGTTATCGACGAGCGGCGCTCCGCCGACCAACAAGGCATATGCCCTTACCCACATAGCTCTGTCTGCTTCAGGATTCCAATGCTGAATGTCATACTTATCATAAGGCCCCAATTTGACCGGTCCAATATTCCGGATATCGGACTGCAGCATTTTGTATTCGGGCTGATCCAGGAAATCTTCCGCGGTTTTGGTTCCCGCAAGAACCTGCCGTATCGCCCGAACCTCAAATTCTGTCTCATCGGCCGGAGCGTAAGTCATTCGCAACGGATATTCGGTTGGCCCTCTTTCGGTTGTAAACGTTCCCCGGCTCTCCCCGAGAACTAGATTATTAAGGATAAGCATGGCCGCTTCAGGATGCTCATACCCTTTGCGGACAACGAGAAACTGATTGGTCGAGGCGCTCATGTGCGGACGGTATTGTCCGCCGGCATCCAGCGGAAGGGCATAGGCCTGCCAATTGGCATCCGGGTTATTCTTGACGGCATCGTCCACGGGCCCGTAGGGCGCCCACCATGGCGCAAAGAACATCCCCGTTTTTCCCTTCGCAATGGGGTCACCCGGATCTTCGCGCACCCCCGTTTCCGAATCGATCAATCCAGCCAGGTACATCTCCCTCAATTTTCCCAATGCCTCTTTAGTCTCCGGCTGAATTGAGCCATAGACCACCTCCCCGTTGTCTTCTAACCAGTAGCCCGGATAAGCATTATAAGCGGAGAAGATTCCGTCAAACCCATACAGATTGTTGGTCGACTGGAGGAAAGTGGCGTACAGCCTCCCCGTAGAGCTCGGGCCTGCCAGCCCGATCGTGTCCGCCTTTTGGTTGCCGTCCGGATCCTTCTCGACAAATGCACGGGCGATCCTCTCCAGTTCTTCCATCGTTTTCGGCGGCTCCAGATTAAGCATGTCCAGCCAATCCTTACGGATCCACAGGAGATGAATGCCATCCGCACGGAGCTGTACATTGGGAAGGGCCAGTATTTTGCCGTCGAACGTTACGCTGTTTAAGGCTTCCCCGTCCGTGCTGTCCACAATCCGCTTGATCACTGGCGAAGCATACTTATGGTAGACCTCCGTCAGATCGGCCAACTGATCGGCCTCAACCATTTCTTTAAGCTCTACAGCCCCGACAATCATCGCATCCGGCAAATCGCCGCTGGCAATGGCCAGGCTTACTTTCTGGTTATAATTGGCCGGTGAAGCCTTGAAGGAATAGTCGACGATAATATTCAAGTTATTTCTGATATTACGGGTATATTGATTGTCGAGAAGCGTTTCGCCCTCCAGCATGGATCTTGTGGATTCCACTGTCGTACCGATCCTGATCGTAACAGGTTCCTCATATTTTCCGGATGAATCGGGAAGCAGCCCGGAAAGATGTTGACCGTCTCCCGCGCCCGAATCTTCCGCGCTGCGGCATGCCCCCGTTAGCAGCATCACTACGATCAAAGCAGCGATCCCGTGTCTTCTCTTCATCTGACCTTCCCTTCTCTCAGTTACCTCACCTTATGATCTGAGTATACATGATATGAACTGCCGTTATGTCAGAAAGCGGCTTCGAATTCGGGTAGAAGAATGGAGGATATTTACCGGGCATTACAGGACATTACTCCCCCTTAAGATCGGACATTTGTATCCCGGATCGGCAGGATTGGCAGGATTGCCGGTATTCACTGGGCAGCATGCCCGTCCTTTCATAAAATACCCGGCTGAAATATTTCTGGTCCGTGTATCCCGTATGTTCGGAAATCCATTGTATGTTTTTTTGAGTATATTGGAGGTATTCCTTGGCTTTGTCCATACGGATCGAGCGTAAATACTCGTTAAAGGTCATGCCTATAATATCCTTGAAGCATTGGCTGAAATAGCTGCGGCTCATATTTACCCGCTTGGCCATCTCGGAAGCGGTAACCGGATCGGATAATTCCTCGTGCAAAGCCTGCACCGCCCTCGCAATGCATTCTTTGATTTCCTCTGAATATTGAGGCTTTCCGATAGCGGCAGCCAAAGACTCTCTGGCTTCATGCAACCACTCCTCGACTTCAAACCACGCACCGAAGGTCTCCGGCAATTCCATTCGCCGATGGGTCACCGATGTATAAATTCGGTTCCATTCCAGCAACAAGGAGTTCAAAAACGCGGTCAGCTTAGCCGGCGGCAGAGCCGCTTCTTTTAAAGCATTCATAAACTGCTCGAATTCAGCGCTTTTATGAACCCAGCCCAGCGCCAGCCCGCTCTTTTTCAAATCCGCCAGCAAATCTTCATTTTCATTGGCCGACACGGAAAGGAGAGAGGACTTCGGGACTGCGTCGGTCCGCTTATGATCAGGGCGGGCATTATAGAACCAGCCGTAATCCTGATGATCATCTTCCTGGACCGGTGAAATGGCAAGCTTCATTTGATCTTCGAGAATTCTATCTTTGATTCTGCCCATCACTTCATCATAGCTGTCCGTTTCCAGTTCCACCTTGGCAATATAATCAATGGCGCCGAGCCGCAAACAATCCTGGATATATTCAAAGTCCTGATGCAGCGTGAGGACAACGATGGCGATATGGGGATACCGCTTGCGTACGACACGCATCAGCTCCATCCCGGACATGACCGGCATCGCCAAATCGGTAAGCAGCAAATCCACTCGATGCTCGGCCAGAAACTCCAGCGCTTTCTCGCCGTTCTTGGCTTCTCCCACGACCTTCATGCTGTACTCCCTCCAAGGCAGCATGGATATCAGCCCTTTGCGCACCAGATTGTCATCATCCACAATCAATACCTTAATCATTCGGTAGAACCTCCATGCTTGGTAATTTCAGATCGACCGTCGTTCCTTTGCCCAGTTCACTGCGGATTTCCAGGCTGGCCGACTCACCGTATTGGTTCTCTATCATCCGTCTCACATAGCTCATTCCGATGCCCATGCCCGCTTTCTGCTGTTCGACCTGCGTCTGATGCATCAGCTTCCCGATCTCTTCCTCCGGGATGCCTGCTCCGTTGTCATGTACGGAAAGGATAATCTGTCCCTCATCCTTCCTCACTTCCACCTCAATATATCCGTCATCATCAAGCCCATGGTAAAGCGAGTTCTCCAGAATCGGCTGCAAAATAAACCGGGGAATAGCGAGATCGAGTACATCATCGTCGACCTGAATCCGCACATCGAAGTTGAAATCATACCGGACCTGCTGCAGCGTCAAATATTGCCGGATGGAATCGATTTCCTCCCGGATCGTGGAGACCTGTCCCCGCTTGCCCAGGTTGTAATACAGCAGCTTATTGAGTGAGACCACCAGCTTGTCAATGTCCTTCTGTCCGTTCATCACCGCAAGCCAATGGACCGTATCGAGCGTGTTCATCAGAAAATGGGGATTGATTTGGTACAGCAGCTTTTCCACTTCCAGGTCCGCCCGCCTTTTCTCTTTGCGCCCTACTTCTTCAATCAGTTCATTAATTTGATCTTTCATGTTCTGCAGTTGCTTGATCAGGAAGTCAAACTCCGGAATCCACAGGCGCGGGGCTTCGGCAAGAGCCGTGTTGCGCTGCGTAATGGACTTGATCTGCAAATTGAACTGCTGCAGCGGAACATAGACCATTTTCCACAGAAACCAGGAGATGAGAAAACTGCTTCCCAGGAACAACAAGAACAAGTAAATCATCTGGATCACCCAGCGGTTCTTCTCATTGTTATATTCCTTTTGGGGGATCAGCGAAACGACGCTCCACCCCTGGTTGCTGGTGCTCTCAAACCAGTAATACCCGTCTTGCAGCCCCGATCCGTTACTGCCTTCAGCGTCATTAAAGTAACCGTTTATCTCAAAACTTTCGGGCACATCGCTATAGGCAATCCTTTTATCATTGTCCAGAATGAGGTAATAGGATGAATCCTCCAGCTTGTTCTCAAAAATGGACGGGGTCATCTTAAAGCCCGATTCGACATACACGTACATATCACCGGCATCTTCGGGCATATCCACCTTGCGCAGCGCCGAGATCACAAATTCGTCATTGTAGCGCTCATTGCTGATATGGGGACCGAAATAAGAGATTCGAAAATACTCGGCCAGCAGCGGCAATTCGTTAATCTCATAATCTTCCTTCACAATGGTACTGTTGAACAGGTAAGCACCTTGTTCCTTCGAGTAATACATCATTAAACCGATCGTCGGATTGGTAAAAGAGATCAAATTGAGCTCCGTGTTGATTTCTTCCGTCAACATCGCTTTTTCATACGGCTTATCTGAGGATAGGAGCGAGTCGACTTTCTTGCCGATGCTGCCCTGAAAAGCAAGCTGCTGGGACACATGGTTCAGGTTGCTGATCGTTCTCTCCAGGGATACTTCCGCCTGCTTTAGGTTGCTGCGGACGCTGCTCTCCAGATTGCCCGTCAAAATGGAGGACATCGTACGGTACGACAGCAGCGCTGCACAAATAAAAGGAATCAGTGTCCCCGTCGCAAAAATAAACATAATCCTCTTCTTCATCGTCGCCTGCTGCAGATAATTCAAAACCAGCCTGAGTACTCCCAAGGACATGCCCCCTTCTTGCCACAGTTACTCCCATTATTATCGCACCTATCATTCGACAAGCTGCAAGGCCATGCCTGCAAGCGCTCATACAAAGTCATACAGAATTCTCATTTATATTAATTCAAAAATGAGAAAGGTAATTTGCCCGCAGATGAATCATTTTTGAACGTTATATTATTAACCTTAGGTTAATTAACTTTACGAGCAATCACCGTACATCTGCTCCATTACATAAGTTGATCGGGTCAACATTGTCCGAAAGAAGTTTTAACCTGCTCTTCATTGCTCCATAATGGAAATTCGGAACGGCAACTATATTTTAGAAATGCGCCCCTATAAAAAAAGAGACCTTGCCTTCCGGCAGGTCTATTCCATCTTCCTTCTACTCATCTTACCAAGACTTATAGAACTCATGTTACAGCTTATTCATGAGCGCTCTGTTCTCGATGCGCGACACATAGCTGCATTTGCTTTACCCCATCGCCTAACCACAAACGAAAGTAAATTGTCCTGGCCTACGTAAAGGTTAAGTTCCCTTAGAGACTCGCTATAATCTCGACGCATTCGGGAGGAAATTCTGTCTACCGACTGACGAGTATCGCAATCCACTGTAACTGTCATTAATATATCCCCTCGGCTCGGAAATCAACAACTGATTTAATTTAACCGGCCAGATATATCACGGTGAAATTCTTGTGTCAAAAGAGCTTGATACTACACTTATAGATACTGCCGTTCTCCAGTCTTTGCTGCTTTCTCCACTGTATCAAGTAACCGGTGAAGTTTAACCCCATCCGCGAAACTTGGTGCTAATAGGGATATGTTCGCGATAGTCTTTACGCAAAATGTTCTTTCAGGACGTTGGAAATACTGCCGAAGCGCTTCTCCACCAAATGGAATGCATATCCCATACTTCCATAGATTTAATGACTAGCTCTCCATCTCCCCAGATTTCTAGCCCCAAGGCATCCCTCCGGCTCGGATAGACCCGGGTCGTCAGGCTTTTCAATCCGTTGGCATAGGCTTCGACCATAGAGCGGTCCAAATAGATGTGAAGCTTCAAATTCTCATCTAACAGCTCCAGCTTGCCGCCCTGAACTCCTCTGCACTTTTCTCCAGGATGAAGCGTCGTTTTTGTCCGATCCACCAAGAGTTTTGCTTCATTGAAATCATAGTACAGCAGGGTTTCCTCTTCTCCATCCGGTGTACACCGGACCTTGAGTCCGAGTTTTGTGGCACTAGCCGGTTCCATTTCCACTTGGATCTCAAGCATGTCGCCTTGAACATCCCTTAGCAAAACATTAGCCTCCGCCAATGACTTGTCACGGATCGATAGCCGTTTAGCGCCGCGCAGGGATTCCAGCTCTTGAATCGGCTCGATTCCCAGCCGTCCGTCATCCCGCAAATATACGCTGAGTGGCAAGCCGGCGTTATGCGCCCAGCCCGATTGATACTCCAGTTCGGACGTCCGGTCGCCTTGAGCGATCGTAAAGACGATGTTTCTGCCGGTTTTGGGATCGACCATTCCGCTCGGGCCGGTAAAATGGAAATCACCAACATCAATCAGTTCAGGCTCCTCCCGATCCGGAATGAACGAAAGATGTTCCTTATCAAGCCGTCCGATCCAATAGAACACCTCGACATCGGCGCCTTTTCCCACAGGGCTGACCAAAAGAAGATGCTTGCTCTCCCCCTGCTTGTCGGTACCAAGAGGAAGAAGGACAGGAAGCTCCCAGATCGGCCCAAGATAGGGGAACTTCTGAATATCCGCTTGATAAAAGGGCCCTTTGTACGTCCAATTCAGCATGTCTTTTGACGCAAAGGCCAGGGCGGCCCCGCCTCCGCCTTCGATTCCAGATCCGACCAGGGCATACCAGCCGTCATCATCCTTCCACACGAACGGATCACGAAAATCCCCGAATGCGCCCATTCCCTTCACCTGTACGATGAGCGGCTCCGGATGTTTAATCCATTGAACCAAATCCGGGTCACCATCCCGGGTATAAGTACTCCGGGCAAGCGCCACGCTCTGATTTGGAGAAGCACTGTCATTGCCCGCCGTAAAGAACAAGACAGGCAGACCGTCCGCATCGTAAGTTGCGCTTCCCGACCAGATTCCGTCCGGTGCAAGCCGATCCTTTTCAGGCGCCAGCGCCACGGGAAGATCACGCCAATGTACGAGATCCTTACTGACCCAATGCCCCCAATGGATATGATAAAAGAACGGCCCTAACGGGTTATGCTGATAAAACAAATGATATTGCCCGCCAAAATAAATCGGCGCATGCGGTTCGTTCATCCAATGGGCGGGCGGGCTGACATGATACTGGGGTCTGTGCCGATCCTGTAACAGAGGTGTCCGATCCAGCTTGATCTCATCATATTGAACCTGCGGCTTGACGCCTCCATGCGCGGAATCCAGCACATGCCGGTAAGAAGCGGCCACTTCCTCTGCACTTAAGGCCCGGTTGTATATTTTCAATTCATCGAGGATACCGCTAAACATCTGGAGGTTGAATACTCCCCCCCACTGGCTGCTGTGATTATTTTTGCCGATGAGCAAATCCGTGCCCGTTGCCTCGGCGAGGCGGGAACCGCGAGGCACAGAAGTACGAGCAATTTCACTCCCGTTCAAATACAGCTTGATTTCGCCTTGATCCCCATCGAATACACCGTTTACGTAAGACCATTCATTCTTGGGCAGCTCATGGCCGTCCGGTGACCAAATTTCCGTCCATCCGCCTTCTTCGAGCCCCACCTGAAAGGACCAGCAGCCGTGTCGGAACATGCCAAGCAGATAACCTTGCTCGCGCTCCCTATTATGGCGGTTCACAATGGCAGTCAACTTGCTTTCATAGCCCCAATCATAGGAGCGCGGCGCGACCCACACTCCTATGCTTAGTGCCGATAGAGATTCCGGCCCGCCGCTTGCGGCTCCCTGATTGACCGAATGAACGATAGAAGTCGAGTAACCATCGAATAGGAGCCCGCTTCCCGTTACTCCCTGTCTCCACTGCGGGCCGGTCGGTTCGGTAAATTCGGCTTGATTAAATACGTACTGAATCTCATCCCGGACTTGGGATACGTTCTCCAGAGCGCTTGCTCCTTCTCCTTCATCAAATGGCCAATGCATGATCAAACCCTGGTCATCCATTGGGAGGCTCATGCCTCATCCCTCCCTTCAGTCAGCTTAATAGTGCTACCGGGAGTAGTAATGGATTCAAGCGTATGGATCTGAAACAAATCCAGCACAACCTGCCCTGATTGCGTGCTTACCTCAACCTGCTCGATCGGAGCCTCAGGGAAAATTTGATCCGTCAGTGCAACCAGGCCATGATCCGCATACACTTCAACCGAATTGCGGTCCAACCAGATATGCAGCCTGATCTTATCATTCAACGCAACCAATCTGGCACCGTGCTTGCAAGCGAACGATTCGTGGAAATCCGTAGCCCCCGATTTTGAACGGTCGATGAACAACCATTGGCCCTCAGGGTCATATCCGACAACAATCTCGCTCTCCCCAGAAGATGTCAACGCGATATGAACTTCTTCACCGGACCTGAGATCGATATCCGCTTCAATCTCTAGCAGATCCTCCTTCACCTTCTGTAAAAATGGAGTCTCCGGCGTAACCGTGACGTCATTCCAGCGCATGGATTCTTTGCGAAGCTGCTCCATTTCCCGGACAGGCATTTGGGTCAAGGTCAACCCTCCGTCCCGCTCGGTCAGTGACAAGGCGCGAGGTAGAGTCATAGCCCCTCTCCAAGAACCGGTAGGCGTCTCGTTGGCATACTTCCAGTTACTCATCCACCCGATGATCACGCGGCGTCCGTCTTGCTCAGGAATATCCGACCAGGTAACTCCCGCATAATTATCTCTACCATAATCCAGCCACATGATATGATCGGCCGGATTGTCATTCATAAACGTATTTCCGTCGAACTCTCCGATAAAATATTGCGTACGCGATCCTTCAGGACAGTCGGGATTGTCGCCGATGCTTATGATAAGCACCCATTTGGAACGACCGGTGTCATCAATCGGCAATTCAAACAGATCAGGGCACTCCCAAACTCCGTCATGCGATCCTACTCCTTTACCGAATTCACTGGTCAACGACCACTCACGCAGATTTTCGGACTGATAGAATCGGACATGATCTCCCGCCACAATAACCATAATCCAGCGCTCGCTTTGTGCATGCCAGAATACCTTCGGGTCCCGGAAGTCAACAAGCTCATCCTCTGTGAGGACGGGGTTCCCTTCATATTTATGCCAGGTTTGGCCTTTATCGCAGCTGTATGCCAAGCTTTGCCGCTGGCGCGGCTGTCCGGTCTCCGGATGCGTATCCGCATGGGTAAAGAGCGCAACCAATCCATGAGAACCTTCGAACAATCCGCTGGTATTTTTCCAGTCCACCACGCAGCATCCGGAGAAAATAGCGCCGTGCTCATCCGGGAAAAGAGCGATCGGCATATGCTCCCAATGAACCAGGTCTTTGCTTACGGCGTGGCCCCAATGCATCGGTCCCCATTTATTGCCGTAAGGATGGTGCTGATAGAATAAATGATAGCTTCCCTCGTAAAAAACCAATCCGTTCGGATCATTCAACCAATGGGATGGAGGCGAAAAATGAAACCCCGGTCTGAAACGCTCATCATTATATTTCTTATTGGACTCTATCATCCGGTTGATCTCTTCTGTCGTCGGCATTGCTCCAAGAGCCCCCTTCCGTGTTGTCGCCAACGCTCCGCCGGCATTAGCGAATGTCAGCATGCTAATCATTTGTTGATTGGTTAGATCATATAAAGAACTTCCGGTTTCCAGGATCTTATACAGCAAGCAGCCCAGAAAGGCATCCCCGGCTCCGGTAGTGTCGATGGGCTTCACTTGGAACCCCGGCACATATCCATCCTGACCAGCCAAACGGTAATAGCAGCCTTTTTCCGCTAAAGTAACGACGATCAACGCGATACCGAATTGCTCTTGAAGTTCCAGCGAGCCTTTTCCAACATCGCTGGTACCCGTTATAAAAGAAAGCTCTTCTTCCGATATTTTCAAGATATCGGCATACTGCATGCCCCAAAGAATATTCTGCTTTGCTTCCTCTTTGCTCTCCCATAAGGCAAACCGGATATTCGGATCGAACGAAAGCAAAGCTCCTGCTTCCTTTGCCTTAAGAACCGCCGTCTTTGTTGCCGTACGGGCCGGTTCATGGGTCATGGACAACGAGCCGAAATGCAGAGCCCGACACGTTTCGATCCTGCCCAGCGGAACATCCGATGAGTGTAAGAAGGTATCCGCTCCCGGCTTCCGGAAGAAGCTGAAGGACCGGTCTCCCTTGTCATCCAGATGGACAAATGCCAGCGTTGTACTCGCTTCTTTCGTATAAGAAACTCCGGACACATCAACCCCGGCACTTAGCAAGGTATTATGAAGCAAGGAACCGAATTGATCCTCCCCGACCTTGCTAATCAACGCCGCTTTGGCGCCTAACCGGGATAGTGCGGCGGCTACGTTAGCCGGAGCCCCTCCGGGATTGCATTCAAACTGCTCGTTACCTCCGGCTGTGCGTCCTGCCGGAGTAAAGTCGATCAATACTTCCCCGATCGCGATGACATCAAGCACAGTTTCTCCCCACCTATCATCTAGTCATTTATTTTTTAAGATTTGCGTTATAACGATCCAGCCCGTTTTGATAAATGTCCATCAATTCATTCAGGCCCATCTTCTCCAGTGTCTTCACATAGCCGTCCCACTGCTCGTCTACGCCGCCATCAACAATGAATTTACCTCTTTGCGTATTTACATACTTAATCAATTCAGGCTCAATCTTGTTGATTTTGTCCAGTTCCTCCGGTTCAAAGAAGATGCTTGGATAGTTTTCCTTTTCCATGTACGCATTGTAATATTGCTCCAGATCTTTAGCACGCTGCTGGGCACGCGGCTCCAAATCTACAACTTTTCCGAAGTCATCGAAAGTAATGACGCCAGGTGCGCCCGATCCCGGAGCAACTTGTTGACGGAATTCACCTGCAGAGGAGGTTCCCTCAGGAAGCGGCAAATTCACCAGTTTTCCGTTCTCGTCTTTCTTATACACGATATCCAGCGGACCCCAGTGGATTTGAGCAGCCATGTAAGGTTCAAACTGCTGGTCGATCCAACGCATGGTGATTTCCGGGTTACTGTTTTCTTTTGTAATTACAAAGGAACCACGTCCTGGACCACCGCCATTGGCGCGTCCGATGGTTTGATCCCCATTTGGTCCTTTCAGCGGAGACAGCATAACATAATCCTTGGCGCGTTCGGTTCCGACAACTTCTTCGACTTCCCACCAGACATAAGATCCGAGCGTCTCATCTGCCGTTTTACCTTTGGCCAGATACTGTGCATCATCCTGAGTGAAGGATTCGGGATCAATCAGGCCCTGTTTATACCATTTTTCATGGATATAATTCAGAGCTTCCTTATATTCAGGCTGTGTCGCGGTAAAAATAACTTTCCCGTCACGGACGACCCGGTGCTCCAGGTTATCCGGAAGTCCAAAGGCCGCGAAAAGGCCGGCAATATCCGAACACCACTGCATGTGCCTGAAGCTTAACGGGATTTCGTCCTGCTTTCCATTGCCATTCGGATCCTGCGTTTTAAAAGCCACTAGTGCTTCTGTATATTCATCCAGTGTTTGTGGTACCTTCAGCCCCAGCTTATCCAGCCAGCTTTTGTTGATGACGTGAAAGAAAGGGTTGGTTCCCAGGTTATTCTCTTCAAAGGACGGCAGCCCGTAGATGTGTCCATCCGGTGCTGTGATCGATGATTTGATATCAGGCCGGCGATCGAGAAGCGCTTTCAAATTAGGCGCATATTGATCAATTAAATCCTCTAGCGGAATAAGGGTTCCGTCTTTACCGTAATTGATTAACTCGTAATCAGTGAATCCGGCCATATAAAAGGCATCCGGCAAATCATTGCTCGCGAGTAACAGATTTTTCTTTTCTGCATAATCGGC
This sequence comes from Paenibacillus haidiansis, assembly GCF_036553665.1. NCBI lineage: Bacteria > Bacillati > Bacillota > Bacilli > Caryophanales > Paenibacillaceae > Paenibacillus > Paenibacillus haidiansis. The sequence goes on from NZ_JAZHPZ010000001.1 coordinate 877,175, forward strand.
TTCAGGAATGTTTTCCCATTTGATCTTTACGTTCGTTTCCTTTTCCAGCCGCTTGAAGATTTCCATTTCCGAGAACACGGGTGCCAATGAAGCTTTCGGAGACACCATCTTTAATGTGACAGTATCGTTTACAATCGGAAGACCCGTTTTGTTAAAATTCGTGTCTTGAACCGAGCTATTTGCCTGATCTTTTGCCCCGTTACCGTTATTGCCGTTCCCCGAACATCCGCTAAGCACAAACGCTCCGGCCAACACAAGAATCCCTGCATTTTTGAATAATGACTTCAAGTAAATAACCTCCCTTTTTTTCATCCGACAAGATCCAAATCATGCACTGCCCTTCTTTTTCATTTGTCCGAATTTGCTGCACATCCCCCCTCTCAAGCACCATGCCAACATTAGCCCTTGATCGATCCGATCATCACGCCTTTAACAAAGTACTTTTGCAGGAAAGGATATAACATCAGCAGCGGCAAACTGGATACGATGATGACACCGTATTTGATCAATTCGGTAACACGCATTTTTGCTGCGTAAGATTCCACATCGATCATCATTCCGGAGTTAACCTGGTTTTGAACAAGAATGTTGCGTAACACGAGTTGCAGCGGATACTTGTTTTCATCGTTCAGATAGATCAAAGCGTCGAAAAAGCCGTTCCAGAAGCCCACAACATGATACAGCACCATGACAGCCAGGATCGACTTGGACAAGGGCAGGACGATGCTCCAGAAGAATCTGGTATTGGAACATCCGTCAATCGATGCCGCTTCCCACATTTCATCCGGGATGGACGATTGAAAAAATGTCCTCACGATAATCACATTGAATACGCCGCCTGCACCAGGAATAACAAGTGCCCAGATCGTATTCAGCATGTGAAGATCCTTGATCAGCAAATAGGTGGGTATCAGCCCTCCGCTAAAAAACATGGTAACCATCAAAAACCACATGATCGCCGATCTTCCTACCAGATCTTTACGGGCTAACGGGTAGGCCGCAAATACAGTCACGGCTACTCCAATTATCGTTCCCAGGGTCGCGTATAGAATTGAATTGGCATAACCGATCCATATGGACGAATCATTAAAAATCCGTTCATAACCATCCAATGTGAAGCCTTTAGGAAACAGCCAGACCTCACCAGAGTAGATATAGTTTGGGTCACTGAACGACGCAATCAGTACAAAGTACAACGGGAATAATACGAGCAGCATAACTATGGACAATAGAGCAAAGTTGATAATGTCAAACCATATGTCTCCTCTGCTCTTTCTCTTCATAAGTGGATTCAAGATGATTCCTCCTACCACAGACTAGTTTCTGTCATCTTTTTAGCGATCCGATTGACGGTGACAATCAGGATAATATTGATAAGCGAGTTAAACAGGCCAACTGCCGTAGAAAAGCTGTATTGAGCCTTCTGTATCCCCATTTCATACACATAGGTCGGGATAATATTGGAGGTACCATAATTCAAATCGCTCTGCATCAGAAACGCCTTTTCAAAGCCGATGCTCATAATGTTACCAAGGGCGAGAATCAACAGAATGACGATCGTTGGCAAGATGCTTGGAATATCCACATTCCATACACGCTTCCATTTGCTCGCTCCATCCATGGTTGCCGCTTCATGCAGTTCCGGATTGACTCCTGCTAGAGCAGCGAGGTAAATAATGGTCGAAAAACCAGTCTCCTGCCATATTCCTGACAAAATATACAGAGGACGGAACCAGCCTTCGTCGGCCATAAACAGAATGGGGTCTCCTCCGAACATGGTAATGATATGATTCACAATTCCACTATTTGGAGATAAAAAAACATTTAGCATACCGACAAGTACGACGGTAGAAATAAAGTGCGGTGCATAGATCACAGTTTGCACAAATTTTTTGTATCTCTTCCCAAGCATCTGATTCAGCATCAGTGCGATTATGATCGGAGCCGGAAAGCCAAACAATAACGAGAGAAAACTGAGTGAGAGCGTATTTGTTATGATAGTCCAGAAGTTATAGGAGTCGAAAAAATCTATAAAGTGCTGAAATCCTACCCATTCACTTCCCCAAATTCCCTGACTCGGTGAAAAATCCTTAAACGCGATTTGCACGCCGTACATCGGATAATACTTGAATACGAGATAGAGAATAATGATCGGCAGCAAAAACAGATACAATTCATAGTCGCGTTTGACCCGGCTCCATCTTTTGCGATTTGGTTTGATCATGGAATGATCCCCCCCGCTGGTTGTTGGATTCACTCTTATACTCCCTTTCCATGTAAAGTAATCAGCTGTTTTGAAACGTTTCCAAATTAGTTTAAGAAAACGCCAGAAGATCTATATCATAAATCAACCGAGGAGCTGATTTTTTTTCAAATGTTTATAAGAGTTAACATTTAAACTTGAAACGTTTCCAATTAAGAATAGAAAAACTTCAGTCGGCAAGGCCATGCTTGATAACTGATGTTTTTCCTCCCCGATAGAGATCATGTAGTTTCGCCTTGCTTAAAAATGACGGGAATGCGGTGCACCTGTTGTTCTAAAGGCTTACCCTCGATCTTGTTGTAAAGCAACCTAATCGCCATGCGTGCCATCTCTTCCACGGGCTGCCGGATCGTTGACAAGATAGGATGAAAATAGGGATGATCCTGAATGCCGTCATAACCAATGACCTTTACATCCTCAGGAACACGAATGCCATGCTTGCGTGCTCTTTCTATGTAGCTAGCGGCTAACATATCCGTAATCGCAAAAATGCCATCAACATCGCCATGCTCACTTAGAAATTCGTTAAAGTAGGCATCTTCATCCACGATGGGATCCGGTTTCTCGTAGATCACGACATCGACGCCCAAAGTTTGCGCCTCATGAACGAACCCCTTTCTCCGGTTCATGGTTTCACTAAAGACGGAAGTAACGCTACCCATAAAAGCCGGCTTTCGGGATCCGGCCTTAACAAGCTCTCTTAAAGCTAAACGCCCTCCTTCATAATTATCCGAAGTCACGCAGGTGATTTTCTTGTTAAAGTGTCTGTCGATACTAACGATCGGAATATCGTTGCTAACATTATTCTCGATATCATTGTAAGTTATGCCGACAATACCAGCCACTTTGTTTTGCCTGAGCATATCCAGATAATACAGTTCCTTTTCGGGCTTGCCTCCGCTGTTACATAGCATAAGCTTGAAGCCTTCCCGGTCAAGTTCATCCTCAATGTAGTAAGCCAATTCGGAGAAAAAAGGATTCCAGATGCTGGGGAGCAGTAAAGCTACCATCTTGGATTTCTGCATCTTGAAATTTCGCGCCACTTCATTAGGAATATAATTCAGTTTCTGTATGGCTTCCTCCACTTTTCTGCGTGTTATGGGTTTTACAGCCCCGGAGTTGTTGATGACTCTCGACACGGTTCCCACTGCAACGCCAGCTAGGTTAGCTACATCTTTAATGCTTGCCATATTACCCCCCCGAGCTCTCTTATGAACCATATAATATCACCAAACTGGAAACGTTTCAATAACTATTTTGGAAACGTTTCAAAGAATATGAACAAAGAAGTCTCCTTAATAAAATGAAAACAGGTAGTCCTGGTTGCCGGGTAGGATTCTTTCATTCAGCTATGCACTTGGTTCCTTGAACAAAATAAAGACCGAGCATGGCTCGGTCCAACGCTAAGTTATTTTCATTTATATTACATGACTTCGTATCTATGGTATAAATACCTCGTTATTTCTTCTTATAAAACTCATGATACAGCTTCATGAGCGCTCTCTTCTCAATCCGCGACACATAGCTGCGGCTAATGCCCAGCTCCTTGGCGATTTCGCGCTGGGTCCGCTCTTCTCCCCCATGCTCCAGCCCGAATCGGCCTTTAATCACTTCCTGTTCCCGTTCATCCAATATGTCGAGATTCCGGTAGATTTTGCTCTTCTCCATTTTGAGCTGTACCCGGTCCACGACATCGTCCGCTTCCGTACCAAGAATATCGATCAGCGTGATTTCGTTCCCCTCTTTATCCGTTCCGATCGGATCGTGAAGGGACACGTCCTTACGGGTTTTCTTCAAGCTGCGTAAGTGCATCAGTATTTCATTTTCGATACAACGGGCTGCAAACGTGGCCAGCTTCGTGCCTTTGTTCGGCCGGAAGCTCTCGATCGCTTTGATCAGCCCGATCGTCCCGATGGAGATGAGGTCCTCCAAGTCCTCGCCGGTATTATCGAATTTCTTGACGATATGGGCCACCAGCCGCAGGTTATGCTCAATCAGTATGTTGCGGCTTACGGGATCGCCTTCGGCCATCCGCTGCAGATGCTTCGTTTCCTCCTCTTCCGTCAAAGGCTGGGGAAACGCATTGTTTTTTACGTAGGATACAAGCAGAGTCAGCTGTTTAATGAATAAAGCAATGGCTGCAAACAATCCGGGCAAAGAAGACACCTCCTGCTGAATCACAATAGAGCAACCTTAACCAACGCTTCCGGGTCACTTCAATTGTATGTGGGCAGCGGCCTATCTGTGCCTGTACTTGATATTTTTCACAGCGGGCTGTTTCCATTTCCCGATTTTCCAGCTTCGGATAGAGGAGTTCACGCGAAACAACCCTGATCTCCATGAGACCAAGGTTGTCCGCATTTTTGGCTAAAGCCCGATTAAGGCTCCACACCCCATACCAGATTACCGTCCTGATACAGCGTTACTTTGCTCCAATCGGCATAGGAAGTCTTTGTGGCGTCAAAAGAGTAGTCGTTGCTCTCGTTCAGATTCGCCCAGTCGGATCTGGCCATCCGCAGCTGGATGTCGCCGGTTTGTCCTCCCGCCTGGATGGAACCGGCGCTGGCCGAGAAGCTGAGCTCAACATAGCTGTCCGCATTTGTGCCGGTGGTACTATGGAAGGAGGTCTGGATGTTGCTGCCGCCGATCTGGGCCCAATCGATCCAGGCATTCATGCTCTCCGTTCCTTCTTTGGTGAAATAGTAGCGAATCTTCAAACCGCTCAGATTCACTGCGCTCGTTCCGTTATTTTTAATGTTAAAATGCGGTTTCATTTGATTATCGGCTGCGTTCGTATCGCCGGCACGATACTGCAGCACAAGCGAGCCGGTCGGCGTCGTCACGGCTTGCGGCGTCACGCCGGCTTGGCCGGAGTCGGCGCTTGACCCTGCGCTGTTTGAAGCGCTGACCACATAATAATACGTGGTTCCATTGGTCAATCCAGTATCCGTGTAGCTTGTGCCTGTAACGTTGCTGGCGACGGTCGTATATGGGCCGCCGTTCACGGTCGCTCTTTTGACCGTATAGCCGGTTGCTCCGGAAGAAGCATTCCAGCTCAATGCGGCTTGTCCATCCCCCGCCGTGGCCGTCAATCCGGTAGGAGCGGCAGGCGCTGTCGGATCGGGAGGATTGCCGTTATCCGGAACCGGCTGGTAGCCGGGCGTCGTATAGATGCCGTTCAGCTGGGATGTGGCCAGCGTGCCGTATGTGCTGTTGACCACGGTTTTGCCCCAATCCGTCAAGCTTCCGGCCGGCCCCGTCGCCAAATCCAGATACTCGACCCCGCCTCCGTTGCCGTACCAGGACCAGGCGAGCCAGCCGACGTTTTTCTCATGGGTATAGCTCAGAATCGTAGCCTCATCCACGTCCCCGCTGGAATGCTTATGCCCGAATTCGCCGATAATGACGGGAATATTTAAGGCAAGAGCGCTGTCGATATTGTTCTTCACCGTCGTTTCGTTACCGCCGGCGTACTCGTACATATGAATGGAGAAGATCATATTTTTCAACGGGTCGGAGCCAGCAACCTCCAAGCCCTTCTCAAAGATTGAATTCGGATACTGCCCCCAGCCCGCGGCATCCACGACGAGCGTGTTTTTAATGCCGGCATTGCGGAGGGCCGGAATCGCCGCTTTATAACCGTTCGCCCAACCTTCCGAACTCCAGGATCCGAACCATTCGTTGGCAATGTTCACGATGACGCGGTCCTCTTTTCCGATTAACGCATCTTTGATACTAATCCAGTAATCTACGGCCCGATTCAGCGTGGATGTTGAATCCGACCCCGTCGCATCATGCACCTCCAACATCGCAATGAGCTTATACTGGTCACAGAGTGCGATTATATTTTCAACCGAGGCGATATCGTCCTTCGTCCATTGCCCCCCGTCGGACAATACGATCCGCACCGTGTTAGCGCCCGTCGCGGCAATGGCCGGGATCGCCGCAGCCAAATCGTTCTTGTACCAAGTATGGGCATGGTTAATGCCTCTCATCACGAAGGGCTGACCTGTAGCATCATAAAGATTGGTACCGCTTACATAAAATCCTTTCACAGGGGTACCCGCTGCGGAAGCTTTCTCTCCGGGAATCATCGCTGAAGCGGCGAATACAGTCATAGCAAGAAACATGGCGGCAAAAGATTTCATCAGTTTTTTACTCATAACACAACCTCCAATTTTCAAAATGGATAACGATAAAGTTAAAAACAGGCGATCATTTTGTTCCATGCACGGCTGAGTCGGCTCATCAAGCAAACGCTTTCCAAATTAAGCGGGCAACTCCCCCCTTCCTTCAGTAAATAGAAATAATTTGTAATAACACTTTTATAATATATTATTTTCCAGAATATTACTATAGTTTATTAGCTTTTGTTAGTAAAAAAAAGATAACAAACTTTATTTTAGCATAGCTTCTTCATGCAAGCTCCCTTCATTCTTTTGACAACCTTCAACCAAGCATGTTAGTATGTAAATTCAAATTTTAATGAATGGAGGTGGCTGAGATCTCTGCGTTGTGGGAGCAATTTCTTCATGGCCTAAGCGGCTTAGGATGGCTCGGCATTAGCATCATAGCGATTCCGCTCCTTCTGTTCGCTATCGGAAACAGGTGGATGAGCAGCATTGTATTCTTTGTGTTCAACAAGCTGCGCAAGGGCTCGCCCAACCTGGCCAAATGGAAGATGGCCTTTGAACGGCCGCTTCGTCTTTTCTTCGTTTTGCTTGGCCTCTATCTTCCCGTTTCTTATTTGCTTCCGCCGGAAGGAAGCGCAATGCTTCTTGTCACGCGTTTGTTCCGCAGCGGACTTATCCTATTGGTTGGCTGGAGCTTGTACATTTTATCCGCCAGATCTTCCGTCATTTTGGAGGAAATCAGCAAAAAGATGAACGTCGACGATTCCAGCATGATGATCCCGTTCATTTCCAAGGTCATCCGCTTTATTATCGTCGTTCTTACGGTAACGCTTGTGGGGGCGGAGTGGGGCTTCAGCATTAACGGAGTCGTTGCGGGCATGGGGCTCGGCAGCGTCGCCATCGCTTTTGCCGCCAAGGATTCGCTGAGCCATATTTTCGGCGGGATCGTGATCATTACGGAGAAGCCCTTCTCGAAGGGCGACTGGATATTGACGCCCAGTGTGGAGGGATTCGTCGAGGACATTACGTTCCGCAGTACCCGCATCCGCACCTTTGCCGATGCCGTGGTAACCATGCCGAACGCCACGCTCGCCAACGAACCGATTACAAACTGGAGCCGGATGGGCAAAAGACGGATCACGTTTTCGCTGAACGTCGCCCTCGATTCCGATCCGAACCGGCTTGCGACCGCTATAGCCCGCTGCGAGCGCATGCTGCGAGAGCATGATAGCATCGATCAGCAAACACTGCTCGTTAAATTTAATGAATTTAACGCAAGCAGCCTGGGAATCTTCTTTTACTTCTTTACGAGAACAACCGTATGGGCGGAGCATCTGAGCATCCGTCAGGAAATCAATCTCATGCTGCTGCAAATTCTGGAGGAGGAAGGCGTCAAGCTTGCCTATCCGACTCACCGCGTCTTGTATGAGGAAGACGAAAGCGAAGTACGTCAGTTTGCATAAGAGCGAAAGGCGCGAGAAGGCAAATGAAAAGCGCAAGGGGCACCCGCCATTGGCTGACCGGGTGCCCCTTGCGCTTATTATATATTACACTCTCCGCAATCTGCCCACGACGCTGAAGAAATCGCCGGATTGATGCGGAAGCATGAGGCCGGAGTACATCAGTTCGTCGCCGCCGATCGGCTCGTCGAAGCCGTCGACTTGGTAGAGGGCCTCGGGATCGAGCCCTTTCAGGCGGAGCGAGCATAAGGAAGCGTTCGGCTGCGCCAGTACGCGGAAATACGCGAACATCGCTTCGCTCCGGTCCTCGGAGACGAACATCCAAGCCGTCTCGTTGCCCTCGAACGGGCTGAGCAGCCGGTAGAAATCACCGAACTGCACGAGCGGCCGGATTTCCTTGTAGAACTCGACCTGCTGCTTGACCGTCTCCTGCTCGTCCTCCGGCATGGCCGTCAAATCGAGCTCATAGCCGAAATTGCCGGACATGGCGACGTCCCCCCGCATTTTGAGCGAGGTCATGCGGTGAACCTGATGGTTCGGCACGGCCAATACGTGCGAGCCCATCGCGCCGATCGGGTAGACCAGGCTCGTGCCGTACTGGATCTTCAAGCGGCATACCGCGTCGGTGTTGTCGCTCGTCCATACCTGCGGCATGTAGTATAGCATGCCGGGATCGAAGCGGCCGCCGCCGCCGGAGCAGCTCTCGAACAGCACCTGCGGAAACCGCGTGACGAGCTGTTCCATCATGTCGTACAGTCCGAGCATGTAGCGGTGGGCGGTCTCCCGCTGGCGCTGCGGCGGGAGCGCGGCGGAGCCGATCTCGGTCATATGGCGGTTCATATCCCATTTGACGTAGGAGATCGGCGCGGAGGACAGAATGTCCGCGACCATCTTCACCACCGCATCGCGTACCTCTTTGCGCGACAGATCGAGGATATACTGGTCCCGGCCCGGCGAACGGAACCGCCCCGGCACATGCAGGCACCAGTCCGGATGCTCACGGTACAGCTCGCTCTCCTCGGAGATCATCTCCGGCTCGAACCAGATGCCGAATTGCATGCCGGTTTCGGTCACTCTCGCTACGAGATCCTCGAGTCCCCCGGGCAGCTTGCGCTTGTCGACGAACCAGTCGCCGAGCGACGTCTTGTCGTCGTCGCGCTTGCCGAACCAGCCGTCGTCCAGCACGAACAATTCCATGCCGAGCTCCCGGCCTTTGCGGGCGATGCTTTCGATCTTGTCCGCATTGAAATCGAAGTAGGTCGCTTCCCAGTTGTTGATCAGCACCGGACGCAGCGCATCGCGGTGCGCGCCGCGGATAAGCCGGGTCTGGTACAGCTTGTGATACGTTCTCGACATGCCGGTAAGTCCCCCGTCGGAGTAAACCATGACGACCTCCGGCGTTTGGAACGATTCGCCCGGCTCCAGCAGCCAGGTGAAATCGAAGGGGTTGATGCCCATGGATACGCGGGCCATATTGAATTGATCGGCTTCCACTTGGGCGGTAAAATTGCCGCTGTAAACCAGATTGAAGCCGTACACTTCGCCGTGATCCTCGTTCGTATCCGGCCGAAGAAGCGCCAGGAACGGATTGTGCTGATGGCTGCTCGCGCCGCGTTTGCTCTCGATTGCATGCGTGCCCTGCACGATTTTGCGGCGGACGATATTCCGTTCATTCGCCCACGAACCGGACAGATGCAGTAGTTCGAAATTCACATCGCGGAAATCCACGCTGGCGCTGAGCGCGCGAAGCAGCTTCACCGGCGCGGAGCCTTCGTTGATAATTCTGGCCGAACGCGTGATCACGCTAAGCTCTTCAAATACCGTATACAACAGCTCGACGCGCATGTTCGTGAGCTCGTCGACAAGTAGGAGCTTCAGCGTTTCGGCCTCGTCCTCCCGCTCCGCATAAGTGGCGGGAAGACCCTCCAGCTTCGGCTTGCCTCTATAGATTTCATGCGACACATACCGGAAATCGCTGACGGTCGAACCGTTTTCGAGCTGGATCTGGATCGCCGGCTCGCGATAATCGCTATTGCCGTATGAAGGATATTCTAACGGAATGGTGTCCAAAGAAAAATCACGCGTTCCCGGAACGGGATTCGGTGCGAACCCCCGGTCCACATAGCGAATCGGATTCGCTCCGCGCCAGCCGCCGATTTTCTTGCCCCAATACAGGTGGGCGACATATTCGTAAGGCGTGATGTGCAGCAAATAGCTGCTGTCTTTCGCCTGCAGATGAAAAGTTCTATTCTCTCTATTATATTGTATTGCCATGTATGGTCGTCCTCCTTCAAGCGATTGCTGAGCGGCTTCCTATCCTTTGACGGCACCCGACGACAAGCCGGATACGAAATATCTTTGCAGGAACAAATAAAGCACGATTAACGGAAGAGCGGCTAACAGCGAGCCGGCCGCTACCCAGCCCACATTGCTGCTGTACTGTGTAAAGAATGAAGATAGCGCTACAGTTACGGTTTGCATATTCAGTTTTTGCAGGAAGAACAAAGAGAACTGGTAGTCATTCCACACCCCGACGCCCGTCATGATGATGACCGTGGCCGTGATCGGCTTGAGCAGCGGCAGGATGATTTTGAAGAACAACCGGAAACGGCTCATGCCGTCGATCATCGCGGCCTCATCCAATTCCCGCGGAATCGAACCGATGAAACCCGTATACAGGAAAATCGTAATCGGCATGTTGAACGTCACTTGCAGCAAAATAATGCCCCAATACGTGTTCATGGCGCCGATATCGACATAAAGCTGGTAAAGCGGAACGAGCGTAGTGAGCGGAGGGACGATCATCGCGGAAATAAATACCGCATACATCACTTTGTTCAGCTTCGTTTGAAACCGGGACAACGGATAGGAAGCGATCGCTCCGATGATAATGATCAACACCAAAGAGAAAAACGTGACGATAATATTGTTAAGGAAGGCTTGCCCCAGGTTGGCGTTTTTCCAGGCGTTGGTGAAGTTCTCCAAATATAAATCGCTAGGAAACACCCATTTCGAGCTGAAATCATTCGCAGGCTTGAACGATGTCGTCAGCAGCAAATAGAAGGGCAGGATGTGAATAATGCTGATCAGGATCGTCAGCAGGATATATCCCGTCTTTTTCATCCTAATTGACCTCCTTTTTGCGCAAATACTGCAAAGCGATAATACTGAAGACCGAAATCATCAGGAACATCAGAATGCCGATGGCGGACGCATACCCGGCGTCTTGGCTGGAGAAGTACGTCTTGTACATCATCGTGGACATCGACTGGGAAGCATATCCCGGTCCGCCGCCCGTCAGCGCCATAATGGCGTCGAACAGCTTGAGTCCGCCGATCAGGTTCAATACGACATTGATGGTGATGGACGGCATAAGCAGCGGCAGCGTGACGTTTTTGAACTTCACCCATGCGTTAGCGCCGTCGATGTCGGCCGCTTCGAAATAATCTTTCGAGATTGACTGCAGGCCCGCCAAATAAATGATCATGGCTGTACCCATAAATTGGAAACTGTTGACCAGCATAATAATCCATACGTTGAGGTTCGGATCGCCCAGCATATTGACCGGAGCCATGCCGAACAGCTCGAGAACGTCGTTGAAGGCACCGCCTCTGAATTGGAAGAAGAAGTAGAAAATATAACCCATAATCAGGCCGCTCACGATAACCGGCAAGTAGACGATCGTGCGCGCCAGGCCCCGTATTTTGATACTCTTATTCAGGAGCAAGGCGTAAAGCAGGCCGAAAATATTTTGCAGCAAGGTGCTTCCGACCCCGTAGATCAGCGTATTGCGAATAACGACGCCGATATTGGGGTCCGAGAACATCCGCTTGTAGTTGTCGAATCCGATCCATTTATAGGATTGGGAAAAGCCGTTCCAGTTCGTGAAAGAAATTTGGACGCCTTTCAAGAACGGATAGACGATAAACAGCAAAAACAGCAACAGCGCCGGCAAATACATCAAGTTAAGCCAAAACGGAGCGTTGCGATTCAGGCGGGCAGCCCCTCCACTTTTCATACTTGGTATCCCTTCTTTACGTAAAGTAGGTAAAAAGGGCTTGCTGAAGCAAGCCCTCAGACATCACATTCATATTCAGCTATGTTTTAATTGCGTGTTAGGAGACGGTGAATTACTGTTGGCTGAGCAAACGATCGACATTTTGCTTCATGGCATCCGAGAAATCCTGTGCAGTGATGCCGCCGGCCAAAATTTCCTGCCCTTTGGTCGTAATTACGTCCCACATCCCGCTAGGAAGATACAGACGGTCGAAGTAAGGGAATACGCGGATATCCTTGAATTGCTCATAATATTGGGTCGCTTGTCCGAGATCCGCAGTCACACTCTTGAATGCCGCAGGGGAACCCGTCGCTTCGGCCATCATTTTCATATACTCCGGTTTTGCATAGAATGCGAGGAATTTCTTCGCTTCTTCCAGGTTCTTCGAATCCTTCCAAGCGGCCAAAGTGTTGCGCTCGCCGCCGGAGAAGTTCGGTGCGTCGCCTTCCACCATCGCCGGTACCGGCATAATGCCGAATTTCAAATCAGGGTTCAAATTGAGCGCATCGGCTGTAAACGCCGGGCCGGTCATGACGAATGCGATTTGATCCTGGGCGAACAAGGCCGGAATGTCGGAATATTTCGCCGTCAGCACGTCTTCGTTCATGAGACCTTTGTCATGAAGCTCTTTGAATTTTTCGGCAAGCGGATTCCAGTTGTTCCAATCGAACGTGTTGTCCAGCAAAGCTTGAGCCTGGTTCGGTTCCGGGCTGATCAGCAGCGAGTTGGCAAAATAATCGAAGAATTGGCCGATCGTCCAGGAGTCTTGTCCGGCATAGAAGAACGGAATAACGCTGCCGTTGCTTTCGGCTTTGATTTTTTCGCCGGCCGCGATCATTTCGTCAATCGTAGTAGGAATTTCTACGCCGTATTTTTCCAACACATTGGCATTAAACGTAATGCCGTCCTTCGATTCGTTCAGCGGCAGCGCGTAAACCTTGCCCGTGTCGTCGACAAGCACATTTTTGATCGTATCCGACAGGTCGGCTGTCCATGCTTCGCCGCTCAAATCCGCGACATAATCCTTATAACGGGTCATAGCCCAACCGTGCGTATCGAACAGATCGGGAAGCTCGTTGGATGCCATCATCATCTTGAGAACACTGTCATAATCCGCCCCCGGATATTGAACCTCAATGTTGACATTCGGATTTTCAACTTGATAATCGGCGATGACTTTTTTCAGGACTTCTTGGGAAGAGCCGTCCGATGCCGTGCTGTACAAGCTGAGCGTTACTTTTTCCCCGCCCGCTCCGTTCGTTCCTCCATTTTCGGATTTCGAAGCACTATTGTTATTAGAGCCGCCACAAGCGCTTACAAGGAGAGTTAAAATCAGCAGCATCACAGTTATTGACGTTTTTTTCATTTTTGTCCTCCATTAACAATTCTAGATGATTGTTTTTTGATTCGGGTCACCTTATACTACGAGATGGAATAGTCTTTTTTTTGGCTCCCTGACGGGAGTCCTTTTTTTTGGCAGCGCGGCATAATTCTCTTCTCTATTTTCTCTTTGCGCCGCAGCTTTCTCTCAAGACAAGCTTGGTCGGAACTACAACCCGTAACGGAACGTCCCGGCCCCGCAATCTTTCGGCCATCAGGTTCACCGCTGACCGCCCCATTTGTTCGCTGTAAATTTTGACGGTCGTTAGGGGCACGCTGGCAAACGCAGCCATTTCGATATCGTCCAGCCCCACAATCGCAACATCATCCGGTACGGAGAGGCCCGCTTCTTTGATCGCCCGCAGCGCTCCTATGGCCATCGGATCATTGGCAAAGAAGAATGCTTCCGGCAAATCCCCTTTGGCGATCGCGGTCTGCATCAACCGGTATCCGCTTTGAATCGTCCAATCTCCGATATACACATTCCGTTCGCGGTATAGCTTGTTTTCCCGCATGATGTTCTCGAACGCTCTCCGCCGCTTTTCGGGAATTTCGCACATCGTTCGCTCCAGCCGGTGCATATATTCCTTGCCGCCGACAAAGCCGATATTCCGGTACCCGGATTCCAGCAAATAGCTGATCACATCGTTTGCGGCTTTCTCCAAATCGATGATGACGGCATCGATCTCTCCGACTTCCGGCGTGTTCGCCACGTATACCGTCCGGTCCGGCTTCGGGAAAATCTCTTGCAGATCGTGCGGATCGACGTTCCCCACGACGAACAGGCCGTCCAGGTTGCTCAGATCCTGATATTCCGGCGAATCGCCGTACATCCGGATCGACTTGACGATATCAAAGCCCAGTTCCATGCACTGATTCTCGATTCCCTGGCGGATAGACATAAAGTACGGGTCCTGCTGTTCCTGTTCGTTCGAGCCCCAAAGCAGCATGCCGAGGCTGTGGCGCTGACCGGCAACTGTAGGCGCTTTCTTCTTGGCTTTGCGCGGCTTGTAGTTCAACTGCTCGCATACGGCCAAAATCCGCTGCCGCGTCTGAGGCGTAACAGACAATGTCATATCTTCGTTGAGTACCCTGGATACCGTGGCTACGGAAACTTGGGCCTCCCGGGCGATGTCACGAATCGTTGCCATTCTTCACCCCCCTTTCTGTTTGTTAAGTAATGTTTAGTTAAATTACAAGTAAATTATATCAAAAGATAATTCTATTAACAATATGACGATTTATGAAAGTGGCTAAAAATTTCAGCAAAACAGCGGGTTTCGACGTTTGTCCACATTTGGTAAAATTATAATTATCCATTCCAGAAACTGAGGATTTATTACACATCGAATATATGTTTAGTAAACAAAATTAAATCAATGTGCAACCTGACGAGTCATAGAGACAATAGACACTGTACGGAAGGTCCTAAATCCATTACAATACTTCAGTATGCATTCCGGTATCGGAGGAATGAACCAGTACATAACTTTTGAACTATTGGAGGATCACAATCGATTATGCAAACGGCAGCTTCGACACAAGTAAAAATCATCACGGCCGATCCGGGCGGGATCGGCCTGTTTGGGCTAGCGATCGTCACCCTGGTCGCTTCCTCGCAAAAGCTCGGATTAACGGAGGGCTTAAGCTACGCCATTCCGTGGGCGATTTTTCTCGGCGCCTTCGCTCAGCTCTTTGCCAGCATCCAGGACGCCAAGCACAACAATACATTCGGGATGACCGCCTTCGGCGCTTATGCTTTTTTCTGGTTCGCCATGGGAACCGGCTGGCTGATCAAGCTCGGAGCGCTCGGCCCTGAACTGGCTTCCGGCATCGACGGCAAGCAGCTCGGATTCGCGTTCGCCGGATATCTCATCTTCACCTTGTTTATGACCATCGGCGCGATGGAAACCCATAAAGTGCTTTTCTTCATTTTCGTACTGATCGATGTGCTTTTCCTCGGCCTTACTTTCGATGCTTTCGGCATCGCTCCGGAAGTATTTCATGCCTTGGCCGCCTATGCGGAAATGGCTATCGGACTGCTGTCCCTGTATGGCGCCGGCGCCTCGGTGCTCAACGCGCATTTCGGCAAAGCATTTCTGCCGGTCGGCCGCCCGTTCGGAATTTTCAAGCCCCGCGCTAATTAAATCCGTAAGAAGATATATGCCGGCAAAGCAAAAGCCGTCTCTTGTCCGCTCCGATACGCGGCTAAAGAGACGGCTTTCTTCTATTATATAGAAAGCGGATTTAGAGACTTACAGTTTTGCCCTAAACGAAAACGTCAAATGATAATCCCGGTTGGCATGAAGCAGATGCTGCGGATGCGGCCGCGCCCCCCAGCTGTCGTCGCCTCCGACGCCCATTTGCTTGGCCATGACGCGGATAACCGTTTTGTCCGACGAAGGCAGCTTGTAGGCGTGGTCGCTGGCTTCGATCTCCTCCGGCGTAAACGGAAGCACGTTCAGCTCGAATTTGGGTCGGCCCTCAAAGAACAAGCCTACACCTTGCTCATTGAAGACCGCGGCCTGACGGACCTCCGTTTTGTTGCCGCATTCCTGCGGCCGGAGATACGGCACCCACTGGTCCTTGACAAGGCCGCCGTATTTTCCGATTTTCGCACCGGTGTTCCGGTCGAAATAGTTCTCGAACGGCCCCTTGCCGTACCATTCGAGCCGGTCAAACGCCCCATCCATCTCGAGCATGATGCCGACCTCCGGAATGTCCGGCAAGCCTTCGCCCGGGGCGAGCGTCATCCGCACGTCGACTTGGCCGTTCCCGTGAACGGTGTAGGTCAAGGTGCAGAGCGATTCCGGCGCCGTCGGGAGAGCATAATCCGCAGCAACATCCACCTTATAAGGTGTTGCTTCATAAGCAAACCGCAACAGGCGTCTTCCCTCGCCCGCTTTGCGCCATACTCCGCTGCGCTCCTCATGCCCGTTCCCCCGGTCATTGTCGACCATGGCACGCCAGAAATTCGGGCGCGGCGCCCGCTTGACGAGTTCGGTGCCTCCGGCGGCATAAGAAAACAGTTCCCCTGTCGCCTGATCGAACGAAACGGCGAACCCATCGCCGTTTACGGTCAGAACCGGAACGCCGGATGCTCCTGCCGAAGTCCCGGCTTGCAAAGGCTGGGCTGGTTCTAAGCGCTCTGCCCGCGGCTTTTGAACCGCCGGAAGCGCAAACTGTCCGAACGCCACCTCTTGCCCCTGCTCCGCCCAAGGCGTATTTTGCTTCAGCAGGAAGCGGAACGTGGCGATATACTCCTCGCCATTGGTACCGGCGGCGGCAAGCTCCACCAGCTCGGACACGTCCACTTCCTCCGCCGCTCCCGGAGCGACGGAGACCGTTTTCCGCCCTGCCGCGGCAGGCTCGCCGTCCGCCATGACGCTCCATTCGAAGTCGAACTCGCCAAGATCGGTAAATAAATAACGATTGGCTACTTTCAGAACGCCCTCCGAAAGCCGCGATCCGTCGAATCTGACGCTTTGGTAGCATTTCTTCACTTCATGAATTTTCGGGGACACGGTCCGGTCGGCAAAAATAAGTCCGTTCCCGCAAAACGTTCCGTCATGCGGAGACTCGCCGAAATCGCCGCCATAAGCGAGATATTCAACCCCATCCTCCGTTTTCGTCAGGATGGACTGGTCGATCCAGTCCCATATGAAACCGCCCTGCAGCACAGGATACCGGTCGAACAGATCCCAGTAATCGCTTAAACCGCCACAGGAATTGCCCATGGCATGGCTGTATTCGCACAGAATGAACGGCTTTTGCGGGTCGTTTTTGGCATAATTCTCGATCACGGCGATATTCGAATACATGTGGCTCTCGATATCGGAGGCCGCGTCGCTCCGGCGAAAATGGAATACCCCTTCATAATGGACGACCCGCGACGGGTCCGTTTCTTTAAAATAACGGTACATATGAAGGAAATTGTCCCCGCCGAACGATTCATTGCCGAGCGACCAGATGAGGATCGACGGATGGTTTTTGTCCCGTTCATACATCGATTTGGCACGGTCCAGCACATTGTCCAGCCATTCGGGCTTGCTGCCCGGAATGGTATCCTCTTCCTCTTGTTGCCCGTAACGCCAGCTTCCGTGAGTCTCCAAATTCACCTCGTCGATTACATACAGGCCATATTCATCGCACAGTTCGTACCACAGCGGATGATTGGGATAATGGGATGTCCGGACCGCGTTAATGTTATAAGCTTTCATTAATATAATGTCCCGGATCATCTCGTCCGCCCCGATCGTACGGCCTTTGGTGTGAGAGAACTCGTGACGGTTGACCCCTTTAAACTCGATGACTTGGCCGTTGATCTTCATCAGCCCGCCTTCGATTTCGAAACGCCGGAAGCCAACCTTGCAGCTCACGTATTGAACCGACTTTCCCGCTGCGTCTTTCAGCGTAATCACCAGCGTATACAAATGCGGGTACTCCGCGCTCCAGCGTTTCGGCGCTTCTACCATTCCCGTCAGCACCGCCGTTTGCTCCGGTTGGGACCGCAGCGGGACATTGCCGGACAGCGGCTGGCTCCAAACAGGGTTCCGCTCATCGTCATATAGCTGCGCCTCGATCGAAAGAGCCTGCTGATCCCGTTCGCTGTAATTGAGAATCCGGGCCGTCACCGACAAGCTTCCGCTACTGAAATCCCGATCCAAATCGGCCAGAGCCTTGAAATCGTAAATATGGGCGTCCGGTGCCGTGTAAAGATACACATCCCGGAAGATACCGCTCATCCGCCAGAAATCCTGGTCCTCCAGCCAGCTGGCATCGCTCCAGCGGTACACCTCGACGGCCAGTTTGTTGGTGCCCGGAATCAGGTACGGCGTCAGGTCGAATTCGGCCGGGGTAAACGTGTCTTCGCTATAGCCGACCAGTTCCCCGTTCAGCCACACATAAAACGCCGATTCCACGCCTTGAAGACTGATGTAAACCGGCTGATCCTCCCAATGCTCCGGCACCGAGAACGTCCGGACGTAAGAACCGACCGGATTGTACTTGGTCGGAGCAAACGGCGGCTTCAGGTCTTCCTGCTCGATCCAAGGATAACGGACATTGGTATATTGCGGATAATCATATCCTTGCAGCTGCCAATGGGACGGAACCGGAATTTCCGCCCATCCGCTGCAGTCGTAGTCTTGCTCATAAAAATGTTGAATCCGGTGGTCGGGGTTTTCGGCCCAAGCGAATTTCCACATTCCGTTTAAGCTATAGCGGCTCCGCGACTCATCGCGCTTCCCGTCCAACGCCTCCTTCAAGGAGTCATAAGTAATAAACGCAGCATGCGCATCCATCCGGTTGAGTGCGAAAATCTCGGGATTGTTGTTCCACTCCGGGTAGCCGTTGGCAGGCGGGTTATACACCAGCTTTTTCTTCCGCAAAATCGTCACTCCCATTCGTTGAAATTATAGTATCATATCATTATATTCAACATTATAGAATGACTCATCCGGCTTTTCTATTTAATAATTTTCATAACAATTCAAAAATATGAAAGTAGTGATCAGTTTTGGATACATGTATTTTCTGTCTGCTCAGCGATTCCGATCTGCGCCTGCCCGTTTATCTCACGACGGCGGGACAATGGGGGCATCAGGAGCCGATTCAAAGACCGGAAGGCTTTGCTTCCTATCAATGGCTCCTTACGCTTTCCGGCGAGGGGATGCTCTATGTGGACGGTCAGGCGTTTCCCGTCAAGGCGGGGCAAGCGATCGCGCTGTTCCCCCATGTCCCGCACCGCTATCACGCGACCAAGGGGCCGTGGGAAGTGACGTTTATCGCCTGGGAGGGCAGTCAGGCCGGGCCTTTACTGGATCAGGCCGGAATTCATCAAACCGGCGTCTATCAAATTATAGACATGGCCAACATGATGGCCGTATTATCCTCGATATTGAAAGCCGCCAATACGGAGGGAGCCTTTTCGGGGGTGGAATGCTCCAAGCTGGTCTATTCCTTTTTGCTGGACTTGCCGAAGCATGTCAATACAAGCCGCCATTCGCTGCACCAGAATGTCAGGCGCCTGCAGCCGGTCATCTCCTATATCAAGCGGCACTGCCACGAACCGCTCAGCATCGAGCTGCTGGCCGAGCAGGCCGGGGTTTCGCCCCAGTACTTGTGCCAGCTCTTCAAGAAAGGCCTGAACCTCCGGCCGATGGAGTACGTCAACCGCGAACGGATCAACCGGAGCAAGCAATTGATTTATCTCGAGCCCGATCTGAAAATTCAAGAGATCGCCCATCGGTCGGGATTCGAGCATTCCAGCTATTTTTGCACGGTGTTCAAGCGGCTGGAGGGAATAACTCCGGAGCAGTTCAGAAGATCGCACGGGCCCTTCTTACGGTCATCTATGACAGTTAGTGACCATTAATGCAATTAATTTATTATTTAACGGACACTTATGTACATTAGGGGCTATAAATAAGGTTTTTCCGTAATAATCTTGACTCTAATGGACATACACGTCCTTTAGAAGGTCATAATCGAAAAAACTAGCTTCTAACAGTCATCCGTGTCCTTAGCCTGTTCTTCCGGACAAAATTTCAAACAAAAAGCGCAAGCATCGGGTGAATTCCACCCTCGATGCTTGCGCTTTTTTATAGTAGTTTTTCCTGTATAACGGCTTACGATTCAAGCCCGACTTTTTGCTGCGATACGGCGCCGTTTTCCTGAGCTTTGCCTCCCGGAGTTCCCTCCGCAGGCGCAGCCTGGTTCGTCGTCCGAAGCGGAAGCTCCTTCAGGAAGAATACGAGAAGGAACGAAACGATCAGAACGAGCGTCCCTGTCAAGAATACGAGCGACAGCGTATCGCCGAGAGCGTCGCGAATGCTTTGAATCATCTGGGCGAACAGCGGCTGAATGTCTGCAGGCAGGCCTGCTTGCGTTTCTTCGATCAGCGGTTTGTTCATCAGCGTTTGCGGATTCGCGAACGCGGACAATTGCTGCGCCATTTGCGGATCCACTTGGCTGAAGTCGGGAGCGCTGGACGAAGTCATCGCGGCTTTCAGGTTCTTAGCCAAGCTGTTCGACATAACCGTACCCATCACGGCAACACCGATCGTGCCCCCGAGGTTACGGAACAATTGCGAGGAAGCCGTAACAACCCCGAGTTCTTTGTGCGGCACGGCGTTTTGCGTAGCCAGCGAGAACACCGGCATGCCGAGGCCAAGACCGATGCCGAAAATGACCATGGCCACGATCGCCATCCAAACGCTGTTCATGAATACCATGATCGCCATACCCAAGATCATGATCGGCACACCGAGCAAGGCAAAGCGTTTGTATTTGCCGATTTTGGCGATCCATTGACCCGTCAAGGCACTGGTCACCACCATGAAGATACTCATCGGCAGCGTAACATAACCGGCATAAGTCGGCGAGATGCCCATAACGCCCTGTACGAAGAACGAGATATAGATCATCGCGCCCATCATGCCGAAGTTCATGATAAAGCCAATGATGTTCGAAATGGTCACTACGCCGTTTTTAAACAGATGCATCGGCAAAATCGGATTTCTCGATTTCATCTCTACAATTACGAAAATGATGGCCGATACGACCGTAGCGGCAAGCAGCCACAGAATTTGCGCGGAACCCCACGCGTAAGTCGTTCCTGCCCACGAAAAGGCAAGCAGCAGCGGTACGATTGTCGTTGTCATAAACAGCGAACCGAGATAATCGATGCCTTCCCCTGGCTTGCGGTCCGTTTTCGGGAACAAGGTCATAATCATGATGAAAGCGACGATACCGAGCGGCAGGAAGATCCAGAACAGCCAGTGCCAATCCATATGATCGACCAAGTATCCGCCAAGGGTTGGGCCAAGGACACTGGAGAAGCCGAATACGGCCGTCATGAGACCCATCCATTTACCGCGTTCGCGCGGTGCGAACAAGTCGCCTACAGCGGTAAAGGCTGTCGACTGGATGATCCCGGCGCCAATCCCTTGGATACCGCGGTAAGTAATGAATTGGAATACATTGTCCGATGTCCCTGTCAGGAACGCACCGGCCATAAAGAACAAAATCCCTATGAGCAAAAACGGCTTGCGTCCGAACATATCGGACAGTTTACCGACCAGGACGGTCGCAATCGTCGAGGTCAACAAGTAAATATTGATCGTCCAAGTATAATAGTCCATACCGTCCAGGATCGAAATAATCCGCGGCATGGCGGTGCTGACAATCGTCTGGTTGATTGCCGCGAAGAACATGGCAGCCATAATGGCGATCATGATCGTCACTTTGCGCTTTGTTGATAAGTGCTCCATAAAACTCTCTCCACCTCTTGTCTCTATTTCTCTAAATTATCAATCATAATGGTAAAAATCCGCTTTAAGTGCATAACCTCTTCGTCTTCAAGCGAAGTAAAAATCGTTTTCGTCGACTCCTCGTGGTCACTCAATATCTTCTTGAGGGTATCTTTTCCTTTATCCGTGATGGAAATAAAAACGACTCTCCGGTCTTCTTCCGTCCGGTCCCTTTTGGCATAACCTTCGACGATAAGCCGATCCGTCAACCCGGTAATGGCCGCCGACGTTAAACCGAGCTTCTCCGCAAGGTTCGAAACCTTTTGCGGCCCGGACTGCAGCAATACATGGAGCATCTTGAACTGCGGAAAACTGAGGTTGTAATTTCCGCCAAGTTTGTTCCACTTCTGAGTAATTCCCTTGATCAGAATTCTGAACATGGTCGTGACTTCCAGCAGGGTTTCTCTTTCTACCAACTATATAACCTCCATTTATGCTCTTTTCCTTGCTACACCTCACTTGCCCATTTATGATTAAAATTTTAATTAAACAACTGAAATAATTATACGTTAATTATTAAAGCATTTACTAATATACTCTCATGAAACACACTAGTCAAGTGCCAAGCTGTAAGGGAAATGATGCATGCCAAATGAAAAGGCTTTCCCCAATGTATGAATCGGGAAAGCCTTTATTTCGAATCAAATATGCCGGGAATGTCTATCATAACCTATAATATTTAGCAGGAAGGTATTCATCTCTCAGACAAAGGAGTGAGACCATGTTACCCGACAACAACCGTTCCTGGCCCAAGCCGTATCGTTTCGCCGCCCTCTTGCTTTCGATCCTGGGGATTCTCATCGCTAGCGGCTTCGGCGGCCCGGAAGCGGTCCGAACCGCGCAAGCCGCCCACATCATCGAATCTCTTCCCGCACAGCCAAGCTTACCCGAAGCATCGGTCAGTAAACAGAACAAACTTCCCAAAGGCTTCGTCTATTTGGACGAGGTGATTCCGAATGCCCAGTATGATATCCGATATTACGGCGATAACAACTTTATCGGGACACGGGTCAAAGGGTATGAGGCGCCGTTCGCCATCATGACGTCCGAAGCGGCGAATGCCTTGAAGAAAGTCAATGACGACTTGGAGAAACAGGGATACCGGCTCAAGATCATCGATGCCTACCGCCCGCAGAAAGCGGTAAATCATTTTATTGCCTGGTCCAAGGATCCAAACGATACCCTGATGAAGGAGCAATTTTACCCCGATGTCGAAAAGAGCAAGCTGTTCAAACTCGGCTACCTCTCCAGTAAATCCGGTCATTCCCGCGGCAGCACGGTCGATTTGACGCTCGTCTACAAGAGAACGGGAGAAGAAGTCGATATGGGCAGCCGGGTCGATTTTCTCGGCGAAATCTCAAGCCACGGCTCCAAGCTAATCACCAAGGAACAGCGGACGAACCGCTATATTCTTAAAACCGCCATGGTGAATCGGGGCTTCAAACCGTACGCCAAGGAATGGTGGCATTATACGCTTCAAGACGAGCCCTACCCTTCCACCTACTTTGATTTCGATGTCGAATAGTTGGCCGGATTATACGCTTTGCGGAAACAGCGCATCGTACGCGGGACACGGCTGTTTGTCCAGAAACTCCCGCAAAGGCTCCGGCATTTGCTTCGGTTCATATAGATCTTTGAGCGAAGCTCCTTCATAAATATTCCCGATGATCACCGGATGACACAGCTCCGAAATCAGAATATCCCCGTTGCCGTGAAGGTGAAGCTGCTTCTTGCCTTCGATGCAATGGGGAAAATAAACCCCCGGCCGCTCCGTAAAGCCAAGCTCGTTCATAAAACGGTCCATACAGGTAAAATAGAGCGTCATATCTTCCTTTCGCCCGGCGATCAAGCCGTTTACCGCCTTCTTGAGCGTTTCCCGCGCAGCGATCGATCTCCAGCCGGTGTGATTCATGACGATGCTGTTCTGAATTTCATGGGTACGGACCCCGAGCCGGTATACATGCTCGCTGATTTCGTCCATTCGGTGCTCGGTTTCGCTGAACAACAGCGTTTCCAGCACCGTGTCGATCCCCGCTTCGACACAAAGCGCGATATTTTCGCGAATTTTATGATAGACGCTCGGATGAATACGATAATAATCGGAGAATTCTTCGGCCGTTACAAAATTAAAGGAAATATGGATATTCGTCAGCCCGGCCTCCGCCAATTGCGCGATCCGGTCTTCATTTAACAGACTGGCATTGGAGTTAAGCTGCGTATGAATCCCCCGCGAAGTACAATAATCGACAACCTCCACGCAATCCCGGTATTTCAGCGTCACTTCGCCGCCGGATAGGCGCACCCGCTTTAAACCGGGCAATTGCTCCAGCACCTTGATAATCTCCCCGGCGTTAATACTGTTACCGTCGTTTCGGTTATATGCGCAGCAATAATCGCAGCGGAAATTGCAGTTCGAGGTCACGCCGACTTCCAGCCCTTCCAGTTCATACGTTGCCGGCCTTTCCAGTTCCAAAGCTTTATAGGTCATTCATAAATCCTCCTGCTTTTTTATCGCCCCCAATGAATGGATGACGGGCGTTGCACCACTAGCGATTATATAGGCAGGTTCGTTAGAAAAATATGAGAAAATCCTCCCCCGGCCCAAAAACTTGATCCGCGTCAAGGTTTTAAATCAGTTTTATTGCTAAGATAACACCAAGGAGGGATAATCAATGGATAAAAAATCGCTTAGCGCATTGCAGGATTTTCAAGCCGATAAATTCACGAAACGGATTGCTTTTCAAAAAGGGGAGAGCGTGGTGTTCGTACTGAACTTCATGCCCGGCCAGGAGCTGCCCAGTCACCGCCACCCGGGAACCGATGTTTACCTGCTCGGCCTCACGGGCAGCGGAACGATAACCGTGGACGGCGCCAAAACCGCCTTTGCCGAAGGAGATATCCTCCACCTGGAAGGCAACGAAGAATTCGGTTTTATCAATGACGGGAGCGAGCCTGCTTCCTTGTATGTGATCTTGACCAAAATCCCCGAGCCTCGTTATGCGGAAAATATTTGAGGCACACTCCAGCGCCAGGAACGCATAAACAGCCCTGCCCGGCACCCGAGCCGGACAAGGCTGTTTTTTCACTGCTGATACACGCTGCCGCCAACTTTTAATATCGGTCGGATTCGTGACCCATTTGTTCCGATTTCTTCACGGCCTCATCCGCGGCCGCCGTACTCGTATGCTCCGTTTGCTCCCGTTTGGCCCGCTCAAGCCCTTCCTTGACGCGTCTCCCGTACTCCGGGTCCGCCTCCGTAAAATATCCGATCCACGTTTCTTGAATCACCGGATTACAAATTTTCAGATTGTTGACCAGGTTGGAAATCAGCTCGTTCTGCTCCACTTCGTCAAAAGCACGGAAGGTTTCCCCCGCCTGGGCGAAATCATTCGCCCGTTCGATCTTCTCCCGCACCAGCTTTGCATCATAATGCGGCTGATGATCCTTCCCGTGCTTATCCGCTTCCTTTAAGCCGCCGAGCGCGGAAGGCTCGTAATCGATATGCGGATTGCCTCCGGGATGGAGATCGACCCGGTATTCCATTTGGCCGCCCCGCTGGTTGGTAGCTACTTGCGTCTTAGGCGCGTTGATCGGAAGCTGCAAATAATTGGTTCCTACCCGGTAGCGCTGCGTATCCGAATAGGAGAAGGTTCTGCCTTGCAGGAGCATGTCATCGGAGAAATCAAGGCCGTCCACAAGCACCCCGGTTCCAAACGCAGACTGTTCGACTTCATTAAAGTAATTTTCCGGATTTTTGTTCAGCACCATTTTGCCGACGGGCAGAAACGGAAACCGTTCCGTATCCCACAATTTCGTCGGGTCGAGCGGATCGTAATCCAGTTCGGGATGCTCGTCATCGCTCATAATTTGCACGCACAGCTCCCATTCGGGATAATCGCCGCGTTCGATCGCTTCGAATAAATCCTGGGTTGCGTGATTGTAATTGGTCGCCTGGATTTGGTCCGCTTCATGCTGAAGCAAATTTTTGATCCCTTGTTTGAGCGGCTCCCAATGGTATTTGACCAGCACGGCTTCTCCTTCCTGATTGACCCATTTATACGTATTGACGCCGGAGCCTTGCATTTGCCGGTAGTTGGCCGGAATACCCCACGGGGAAAAGATAAAGGTAACCATATGAGTCGATTCCGGGGTCCGCGACAAAAAGTCGAACATCCGCTCCGGATTTGGGAGCTTTGAGACCGGATCCGGTTTAAAGGAATGAACCATGTCCGGGAACTTCAATGGATCGCGGATAAAAAATATTTTCAAATTGTTCCCCACAAGATCCCAGTTCCCGTCCTCGGTATAAAATTTCACGGCAAAACCGCGCGGGTCCCGCAAGGTTTCCGGAGATTCGGCTCCGCCAATTACCGTGGAGAAGCGAACGAATACCGGAGTCCGTTTTCCCGGCTCCTGAAAAAGCTTGGCCCGCGTATATTTCGCGATGGACTCGTCGCCGACTTTCCCGTAAGCCTCAAAATAGCCGTGCGCGCCCGCCCCCCGGGCATGAACGACCCGTTCCGGGATGCGTTCCCGGTCGAAATGGGATACTTTTTCGAGAAGATGGTAATTTTCCAGGGTCACCGGCCCGCGGTTTCCTACCGTTCTTACATTCTGATTATCCGTAACCGGATGGCCTTGGCGATTCGTCAGGATATCATCGGGCCGGCCCGCGTTATGTTTCTGCTCCGTCTTGTTGTCCATGTCATGCCTCCAAAAGAAAAAGTTATCTTTATCTTTCCATCGAATCGAGGCATTATTCGCCATATTTGCGCAAAAAAACCGCCTTCCAACATCGGAAAGCGGTTCTTGTCTAATTGGCTGGCTTTTGCCCGGCAGGCCCAAGCGGGTTGCGATTAGGGCTTCAGCCGGTAAATCGCCTTGTTTTCCAATCCCCGGATCATCGGTGTCCATTCCTCCGTCTCCGGGGTCGTGTGGAGCGCATCCTCCACCATCTGCAGCTTGGCGTCCAGCGCATCGATATAGTGCAGCGCTACGGCTTCGGCCATCTGCGGCTGTACCGGGCTGCCCCACTCGCCGAGGTTGTGATGCGACAGCACCAAATGCTGCAATCCCATTACTTTCGGCGCTTCGGGGTCGATGCCCAGCCGTACGGCTGCCTCGGTAATCCAGTTCGACGCCATCGAAATATGCCCTACCAGCTTCCCCTGCAAGCTGTATTCGGATACGATGCCAAGCTGCGCCACCATCTCTTCCGGCTTGGCGATGTCATGCAGGATGATGCCGGCCTTCAGCAGATCGGCGTTCAGGAAGGGCCGCTGCCCGCACAGAAACTCGCCGAGCTCCAGCATCCGGACCATGTGGTAGGCAAGCCCCCCGAAATACGCGTGATGGTGGGTCTTCGCCGCCGGCGCGTGCTCCAGCTTTTCCTCCACTTTCCCGACGCAAAATTCGACGATCTTCCGTATTTCCGTATCGAAAATGCCGTTCATCACCTGATGAATCGTATGAATGAGTTCCTTGGACGAGATCGGCGCGGAGCGGATGAAATCCGTCAGCTTCACCCCGTCTTCCGTTTTGGCCGGACGGATTTGGATAATTTTGACCTGCAGTCTGTCGCGGTAGGTTTGCACCAGCCCTTTGACCTTCACAAGTCCCATCGGAAAAAAGGTCTCCTTGTCGAGCGGCGAGGCATCCCACAATTTTGCCGGCAGCTCCCCGGTCGCGTCCGCCAGCACCAGATCCAGATAATCCTTCGGCGGCGTGCTGTTCGTCTGCTTGATCTCCACTTCTTTGAGCAAATAATAGCCTATAAATTCGTCTTGATTCGTTAGCTGCTTAATCAATGTCACACTTAATTCCCCCATGATAATAATAGTTTCATTATACTATGGGGAAACGAAGGACGGCAGGCCAATTCTCTGGCGGCGCAGGCAAACCCCAAAAAATTAGAGGCTGCCCCCGCAGCCATTTCGGACCTTGTTCGGGACAACCTCTATATCCGATGCTTTGGCGTGTTTATCTGCCTGCGGCTTCAAGCGCCGCTTTGACGGCTTCGATCACTTTGCCCGACAACGCTTTGATCGCGTCGGTATCGCCGAATGCGGCAGGGCGGTACGCGTATTTATGCATGCCGCCTTCCGCTGCCGGCGTTTCGATCTCCTGTTTCACGGCAAGTTCATCCGTGGACAGGGTGTCGTTGGCCTTGACCTTGCCGGCTTCATCCAGATAGAATACTTCCATTTTGACCGGTACATTCTTCTCTATGGTGACCATCACATAGACGGATTTGCCGGCATTCGTCCCGGCAAAGACTCCGTTGAGATAAGCCGTTTTGTAAGCTTCGGAAATTTCGGCTTTCTTGTATGCGCCGTCCACGGCCGATTTGAACGCGGAGGTGCTGCTCGTTGCGCCGGATACCGCATCGACCTCGGCGGCCTTCTCGCGGGAAGCCGCCATCATAAAGCTATTCTCCATAATCGGAATCGCTTTGACCACTTCCGCGTACGCCGTTTCGCCGCGGTCTTCCATATTCACGCCGACGCGGTACAGGTTGATGCCGACGATGTTCCCGTTGCGCAGGGTGACATCGGCACGGTTGGCGCCTTTATCGTAAGCGCCGGCATAGGCGGTAAAGGTTCCGTCCTTGTACTCGCCCTGCACCTTGGACGCATTTTGCAGCGCGTCCGCATAAGCGGCCTTGGCGGCTGCGGACACCAGTTCCTCACCCGGAACAAGCGCCAGGTTTGCGCCATGCTTGACCAGGCCGTCGCTGAGGCCGGCGATAAGCGCTTTTTGCGCCTCGGTCAAATTATCTTCCGCGATCAGCTTTCCGTTCTGATCAAACAGATGGATGGCTGTTTTGGTCACTTTGTCGCCCTGAATATCGGCCAGTACCAGAACCTGGGACCGGTTATCGACGCCGGCGAACGTACCTTCAAAATATTTGCCGCCCTCCGGCGTTTTCAGCGCTTTCTCGAAAGCTCGTTCCACCGCTTCGTTCCAGCTGTGGCTGCTTTCCGTGGCGCCGGAAATGGCGTCGGTATCGCTATAATTTTCGATATACGAGCCGTTGGCCAACAGCTTCGCCGTCATTGGAGCGTTGGCTTTAACCACTTCGGCATAAGCGGTCTCGCCGCGGTCCAGCAGGTTGGAGCCCAGTCTGTACAGCTTCACGTCGACCAGCTTGCCGTTGCGGATGTAGACATCCGCTCTCTCCACGCCTTTGTCTCTGGCGGCACCGTAGGCGGAATAGAACCCGTCGACATATTTCGAGTTGTTCTTGATCTTCGCATTTTGCTCCGCATCCCAGAACGCGTTGACCGCCGCTTTGAAGTCGGCTTCCATACCGTTTGCGGCTACGGCGTTAGTCCCGCGGTATAACAGTTCGCTGGCAATCGTATAGACGGTTTTCGCTTGCTCCGGAGTCATGGCGGAGGCCTCCACGGCTTCCCCTTTTTCATTCAACGGGTACACTTTAACACCGAGAAGTTTCGTTTTGTCATAATTGGCAAACACCATATATTTGCCCTCGGGGTCCACGCCCATATGCTCGCCCGCAAAATAGACTTCTCCCGCCGGCTTCTCGGTCAAAGCCCGCTCAAAAGCGCGATCGACCGCCAGCTTCCAGCCTTCGCCGGAGCGGGTTGCGCCGGATACGACGTCGGCTTCGGCCGCTTCCTCGCGCGTTCTTCCGAGCAGACTGTTCTTCATCGGTTCGTAAGCCTGCCACAATCCGTTAAAGTTATTGCGCACATCCCGGTCGATCAGTTTCGGGCTGGTTCTCATCAGCTCCACATCGGCGATCTTGCCGTCCTTGATCGTGACCTTGGCTCCTTCGGTCCCTTTCGAGTAAGCGTTTCCATATGCGACATACACGCCGTCTTGATAAGGGTTCTGCGGTACTTCCTCCACTTTCGGAGCGACCGCAGCCGGCTTATCGGCATCTTTGCCCGCGCTATTGGTAGACTTGGTGGAGGCCGGCTTTGTCGTCGTTGAATTTGTAGTTGATTTTGTCGTCGGTTTCGTGGTTGTCGTTGATTTCGTTTCCTGCTTGGTCGTCGTCGGCTTGGCAGGCGTACTTTCTTTGGCAGATTCGGTTTCGGAAGCGGCGGATACGACATCAATGGACGAAATTTTGAACGGTGACAAATCGACCGTCAAGGCGAGTGAAGATAAGACCATTGTCGCGCAAAGCGTTAGCGAAACAAGCTTTTTCAAATGAAATCCTCTCCCTTTATATGAGTCCGAAGCTATGTACTTACCCTTAAGGTAAAAACTGTTGGATCGCCCCTTCCTTCTGTCCTTCTCCGTATGACCGAATCGCAAGCCCTATTATATGGTGAAATATTTCACATCAAATGATAGCATTGAAAATTCCTTTCGTCATACGGCTTCGATTCATGATACTGAACATGTGAAATTAAAGTCTGTAACTAAATTCACAAGGGTGGCAACATTTATCACCTTTTGTCCTGATGACAACACGCTTGAATCATTTCCCGGGCAATCCGGCTGGCTTATCGCTAAATCATGATAGTAAAAAGGCGGCCGCTGAAAGCAATCCGGCGGCCGCCCTGCAGTTTGAATCCATAGAAGCGGAAATCCCGTTTATTCGATGTTACCGATCG
This sequence comes from Paenibacillus haidiansis, assembly GCF_036553665.1. Classification (NCBI taxonomy): domain Bacteria; kingdom Bacillati; phylum Bacillota; class Bacilli; order Caryophanales; family Paenibacillaceae; genus Paenibacillus; species Paenibacillus haidiansis. The sequence goes on from NZ_JAZHPZ010000001.1 coordinate 907,371, forward strand.
CGATCCAGGTTATAAACCCGTAATTGATATTGCTTTCTTTAATCCGCGTTATTTCCACGATGGCCATTTCCTCGCTCTGTTCCTTTAAGGTGGCGTAATACGCCGGTTGGTTCGTCATCGCGACGAGCACATATTGCGAGTTGTTAAACGGCTGTTCAAACATAACCGTAACATCTACGGACTGTTCGTTTTTCGAAAGTAAAAACGCACACATTCCGAATTGCTGCAGCGCCGGCTGATTCGCTAAAGTTTGCACGGGAGTTATCGTTAAGTGCCCGGGCTGCACCGAACCAGGCTGCAGATGACGCGCCCCCACGGCAGAGTCGCCAATATGCCGATCCAGTACGGCTCCGCCAGCCAGATGGCTGCCGTTTACCGCCTCCGGCCGGAGATGCTCCGCGCCGACGGACTCTGCGTTTAGCGCTTCGGAGGTTACGGCCCCTGCTTGCAAATGCTTGGCGCTGATAGAACCGGCTTGAAGGTCATCTCCGTCGATACCGTCCTCCGGCAACAAACCGTCCCGTTGCAAGTCGGTAGACAGATGCCATGCCGTCACCACATTCGGTTCGATATGAGCCGATTGCACCGACGCTTCCGCCAGATGCACGCTCTCGACGGCACCCTCCGTCAAATGCTGCGATCCGATCACGCCTTTACCGAGATGATGCTCCAGAACGGACCCGTTCGCCAGATGCTGGCTGAACACGGCATTCGCCTGGAGATGATCCGGGCCGACGGAATGGCTGCCCAACACTTTGCCGTCTACGGACCCGGCCTGCAAATGCTTGCGGCCGATGGTGCCGGGCTGTACGTCGGCTCCATTGATTCCAGCTTCCGGCAACAAACCGTCCCGCTGCAAGTCGGCGGACAGATGCCATGCCGTTACCGCATTAGGTTCGATATGAGCCGATTGCACCGACGCTTCCGCCAGATGCACGCCTTCGACGGCGCCTTCGGCCAGATGCTGCGGCCCGATGATCCCGCTCGCCAGATGCTGGCTGCCGATCGCTCCAGGCTGCACATCGGCTCCGCCAATGCCGCCCTCTGGCAGTAGCCCCTCCTGCTGCAGGTCGGTCGACAAGTGCCATGCCGTTACTGCGTTCGGCCCGATATGAATGGATTGTACCGACGCTTCCGCCAGATGCGTGCCATCGACGCTGCCTTCAGCAAGATGCTGCGGCCCGATGATTCCGCTCGCCAAATGCTGTTCCCGCACCGCGCCTTCCGCCAGGTGCCCGCTATGCACCGCTCCCGCTTGCAGATGGACCGGTCCTACGGCGCTATGCCCCAGCGCCTCGGCACCGACGGCTCCCGCCTGCAAGTGCTGGCTGCCGATCGCACTATGCTGCACATCGGCCCCACTGATCCCGCCCTCAGGCAGCAAGCCGCCTTCCTGCAATTCAGGGGACAAGTGCCTTGCCGTTATCGCGCTCGGTGCGAGATGAACCGATTGCACCGCCGCTTCCGCCAGATGCGTGCCCTCAACGGCGCCTTCGGCCAAATGCTGTGGTCCGATGATTCCGCTCGCCAAATGCCGTTCCCGCACCGCGTCATCCGCCAGGTGCTCGCTGCTCACGGCTCCTGCTTGTAAATGCGCCGATCCTACCGCGCCAACCCGCAATGCCTCGGCGCCGACCGCTCCCGCCTGCAAGTGATGACTACCGATCGCGCCGGGCTGCACATCGGGCCCGCCGATGCCGCCCTCCGGCAGCAAGCCGCCTTCTTGCAATTCGGGGGACAAGTGCCATGTCGTTATCGCGCTCGGTGCGAGATGAACCGATTGCACCGCCGCTTCCGCCAGATGCGTGCCCTCAACGGCGCCTTCGGCCAAATGCTGCGGCCCGATGATTCCTCTCGCCAAATGCTGTTCCTGCACCGTGCCTTCCGCCAGGTGCTCACTACTCACGGCTCCAGCCTGCAAATGCCCGGACCCTACCGCGCCAAGCCCAAGCGCCTCGGCGCCGACGGCGCCCGTCTGTAAATGCCGGCTGCCGATCGCTCCAAGCTGCACATCGGGCCCGCCTATGCCGCCTTCCGGCAGCAAGCCCTTCTGCTGCAGATCGGTCGACAAGTGCCATGCCGTCACGGCGTTCGGCCCGATATGGATCGCCTGTACCGCCGCTTCCGCCAGATGCGCACTCTCAACGGTGCCCGCCGTCAGATGTTGCGGTCCGATGATTCCGTTCGCCAAATGCTGCTCCCGCACCGCGCTGTCCGCCAAATGCTCGCATTGTACGGCTTCGGCTTGCAAATGGCCCGGGCCTACCGTGCTATACCCCAGCGCCTCTGAGCCGACGGCACCCGCCTGCAAGTGATGACTGCCGATCGCGCCGGGTTGCACATCGGACCCGCCTATGCCGCCTTCCGGCAGCAAGCCCTCCTGCTGCAGATCGGTTGACAAGTGCCACGCCGTTACCGCGTTCGGCCCGATATGGATCGCTTGCACCGCCGCCTCCGTGATGTGCGCGCTCTCGACAGCACCCTCCGTCAAATGCTGGGACCGGATGATCTCGCTCGTCAAATGCTGCTCCCGCACCGCGCCGTCCGCCAATTGCTCGCTATGCACGGCTCCGGCTTGCAGGTGGCTTTGGCTTACGGCTCCGCGGCCCAGCGCCTCGGCACCGACCGCTCCCGGCTGCAAATGCTGGCTGCCGATCGCGCCGGGCTGCACATCTCCGCTCCCGACGCCCGCTTCCGGCAGCAAGCCGTCCCGCTGCAAATCGGCGGACAAGTGCCATGCCGTCACAGCGCCGGGCGCGATATGGCCCGACTGTACCGCTACTTCCGCGAGATGCGCCCCTTCGACGGCGCCTTCCGACAGGTGCTCCGGTTGGATGGTGCCATGGCCCAAATGCTTACCGAGTACCGATCCGGTCGAAAGATGCTGGCTGTAGACGGCGTTCGGCTGCAGATGCTCCGAGCCGACGGACTGGATGCCGAGCACCGCGGCATTGACCGCTCCCGCCTGCAAATGCTTGCGCCCGATCGATTCCGGCTGCAGCTGGGCTCCGCCAATGCCGGCTTCCGGCAGCAGACCGTCCCGCAGCAGCTCGGCGGACAGATGCGAGGCCGTGACCGCATTCGGCGCGATATGGCCGGATTGTACCGCCGCTTCCGCGAGATGCGCCCCTTCGATGCTGCCCTTCGCCAAATGGCGGGACTGTACGTTGCCTGCGGAGATATGCTGGCTTTGAACCGCCTCATCCATGATATGAAAACACTGAATCGACTGTAATTTCAGATGTAGGGCCCCGACCGACTCGTTCTGTAAAACTTCCCCGTCGACGATACCTTTTTGGAGATGGCCCCGATTGACGGAACCGGGCTGGAGATCCTCTCCGCCTATTCCGTCCTTCGGCAGCAATCCGTTCTCCTGTAAATCAGTGGACAAATGCTCCGCCGTCACCGCGTTGAATTGGATATGGCGTGACCCGACAGCCTGGTCGCCGATCAGAGAGCCATCGACGCTGCCCGGGGCCAAATGGCGTGTTTCGACCGATCCTTCAACCAGATGCTCGCTGCGGACCGCCGCATTTGCCAAATGGTGGCCGAGCACGGAGTAGGGCTGGAGATGATGCGAGCCCACCGATTTCTCCTGCAGCACATCGCCGTCGACAACGGCCTTTTGCAAATGGCCCCGCTGGATCGAGGACGGCTGAAGATCCGCCCCGGCGACCCCTTCCGAAGGAAGCAGCCCCTCTTTCTTAAGTCCGGCCGCTAAATGCTCCCGTTTGATCACGCTTGGAATAATATGCCGGGAATCAACCACGCCTGTGGCTAGATGAACTCCTTCCACGCTGTTTTCCGCCAGGTGGCGGGATTTTACCGCGCCTGAAGCCAGTTTGCCGGAGGTCACCGCTTCATTTTGCAGCGTGCGTTCCGATACGGCTTCCGATGCGAAATGCGGCTCCTGCAACGCCCCCTGCTGCACCTGCTCCGAACCGACCGACTCGGCGCCAAGATGCCGATGCGTCACGGCTCCCTCGCTTAAATGCTCCGATTGAACGGAGCCGGACGAGAGATGATGGGAAGAAATCGAATCGGGAGCGATTTTCGAGGAAACAATGCTGCCCTCGGCCAGTTTTGAAGCCGTGACCGCCAAATCGTTCAGCTTGTCGGTCGTGACGCTTTCCGGCGACAGCTTCAGCGAAGTCACCGCATGATCCTGCAAATGCCGGGAAAAGATGACGCCGTTGCCGAGGTGCTCCTCCCGGATGGTGCCCGCCTGCAAAAGACTGCTGTCGATGCTGTTCTCCGCCAGATGCATCCGGGATATCGCGCCGGGGACGATATGCCGCGATGCGACCTGCCCTTCGCCGATGGCCGTGCCGGTTACGGAGCCGGGCGCGAGCTTATTACTGGTAATAATGCCGTCGGCCAGCTTGGAGCCGGTGACGCTGCCTTGCTGTAAATGCTTTTCGGCGACAGCGCCCTTTGCGAGATGCGCTTCGCCGATCGACCCGAGCTCGATTTTTTCGCCGCTCACCGCCCCGCGTGCCAGATGCCGATCCTGCACGGCCTCGGGAGCGATCTGTTCTCCGAGCACCGAACCCGGCGACAAATGGAACGAGGTTACAGATTCGGGCGCGAGCTGCGGCCCATGGACCGCGGATTTGGCAAGATGGCGCGTCAGCACCGCCTCATCGGCGATTTTGTTCGGCAGAATGCTTTGATCCGCAATTTTGGATGAGGTAATCGCCTGGTCCACCACTTGCGCAGTGCCTACGGATTGGTCGGCCAGCTTGTTGGACAGGATGGTCTTATCCGCCAGATGCCGCCCGTGAACTTCGCCGCTGCCGATTTGTCCTTCGCCGACGTTCCCCGGCTTGATATGAACCGATTCGATGGCCCACGGCTGAATATGACGGGACTGGATGACCTGATCCGCCATATGGGCGGAAGCGATAATTCCCTCTTGCAAATGCTCGGCGGCTATGCTGGAAGCGGCGAGATGCTCGTTGCCGATCATCCCCGGAGCCAGGTGGCGCACGGTGATGGCGTTTTCCGCCAAGTGCCGGCTTTCCACCGCGCCGTCTTGCATTTTTGCAGCCGTAACCGCTCCGTCCCGAAGCTTCGAGGTCGTGACCGAGGATTCCCCCAGCTTGGAGGTATCGACCGCGCCGTTTTCCAGGTGAATGGACCGGATGGTTCCGCTGTGGATTTTGCTTGAGGTAACGGCCTGATCCTGGAGCAGATCCGTCGTAACGATCCACTCGCTTAAATGACGTCCTTCAATCGAACCGTCCGCGAGTTTGCTGCCGCCGATGATCCCGTCGGCCAGCTTATCCCCGGTAATGCTGCCGTCTTCCAGCTTGCTGCCGCTCACCGAGCGCTCGCGGATGTTTCTCCCTTCGATGGCACCGTCGACGAGATGATCCCCGCGGATCGACGAAGGGGCGATTTTGGAAGCGGAGATGGCCCCGTCGGCGATTTTGCTGCCTTGCACCGCATAGTCGGCGATCCAGGCCGTACCAATGATACCCATTTTCAATTTGCTGGAATCGATCGTGTAAGGAGCGATTTTATCGCCCGTGACCGCGGCATCCGTCAAATCGTCGGTGTAAATAATGCCCCCGGGTGATTGGGGGGCCTGCTTCTCTTCAAGAATGGCTTCGAGCTTGCTGGAGCGTGCTGCCTCCTGGATCGGCTCCGCAGCCTCCTCATTCAAGATGTCCGCTTCCATCTCCTCCAGGAAGTCCGCCGCTGGATCCGGTTCCTCCGTTACCGTATACTCCAAGACGGGAGGAGACTGGTGAATTTTCAGTTCGGGAATCGGGGGCTGATAAACCTCCGGTTTTCTTTCTTCCAGCATCGTCAACTCGTCGATATCCGGATTGTCCACGTAGTAGAGCGACTTTCTCGCTCTGGTGGTGGGTTTGGTGGTTTTAACTCGCTTTTTCAGAGCCGTCCTCTCCTTTGCCACAAGATGATCGTCTTAGGCATCATATGCGGAGAACTGGGCCCTTGTCACAGGGAAGCCATGCCGATTCTCAATTCCTGTTTGCTTTCGCACTCCCGGCCAGGCCCCTCTAAAAAGGAAAAGACCGACCCCTGCGGCTTATTCACCGCCGATGGATCGGTCTTCCTTTCATATTATTGCTCTCGTACCCACACGGTCATTTCGCCTTCCCCGCGGTTTGCCCAAGCGTAGTAAGGGATAAACTTGACCGTTTCGCGTTTCGCCTCCGGAGTCGGCTTGTCACTGTACAGTTCCCCGTTCCAGTCCGATTCGCGAAGCCGGAGCACCTCGGCCCGGACGGTAACGACGTCGCCCAACAAATCCTCCCGCCCGGCTTCCAGTTGGACCTCCCGAGGCAGCATGATCTCATGCAGATTCGGCCCGTTGTCCGCCTGCTCGAGGCAATAAACAAGCGGTCCCCGCTGCAGAGCGACCTTGCCGGCGTTCGCGCGTACCAGGGGATGGCTGTGCATGCGCAGTACCGGCATATCGAGATTCAGCTCTACGAGATCGCCGGGCTGCCACGACCGCTCGATGACGGCATAGCCGTTCACGACCGTTCCTGCGTCCAGCGGATAAGCCGCGCCGTTCACCGTCAGCACAGCCTGTTTGCACCAGCCCGGAATCCGCACGGCGAGCGCGAAAGCGCTGCCCGCTTGCTCCGGGGTCACCTCCAGCGAAATGCGCCCGTCCCAAGGATAATGGGAGGTTTGCTTAATGCCGACCTGCTGTCCGCCGACCTCGAGCTTCGCTTCCCCGCCGATATACAGATGGGTGTAAATGCTGTCTCCTTGCACCGTGTAAATGTATTCGCCCAAGGAGGCGAGCAGCCGGGCCACGTTAGGCGGGCAGCAGGCGCAGCCGAACCATTCCTGGCGCACCGGCTTGACATGGTCGTACTTCCGGTTGCCGCCGCCGCACGCCTTTGGATCGACCTCCAGCGGATTGACGTAAAAGAAATGCTTGCCGTCCCGGGACATCCCTCCAACAACGGTGTTATAGAGCGCTCTTTCCATCACATCGGCAAACTGCGCTTCCGGCGAAATCCGCAGCATCCGCTGTGCGAAGAAAATCAAGCCGATGGAGGCGCAGGTTTCGGCATAGACCGTATCGTTCGGCAGATCGTAATCGAAAGAGAATGCCTCGCCCTGCGGCATAGAACCGACCCCGCCGGTAATGTACATCTGCCGGTTCACGATATTGTCCCACAGCCGGCGGCACGCGGCCAGCAGGGATTCGTCCCCCGTCTCGGCGGCCACATCCGCCATCCCGGTCAGCATATAAAGCAGCCGGACCGCATGGCCGATCGCCTTCTCTTGTTCCCTAACGGGCAGATGCGACTGGCTGTATTCCAAATTTAATGCCGCATATCCGTCCGGCCAATGCGATTTCCCGCCGCGCTCCTTGTGCTCATGGGCAAAGAAGCTCGGTTTTTGGCCCCGTTGATCCACAAAATAGCGGCTAAGCCGCAAGTACCTTTCATTGCCTGTCGCTTGATACAGCTTGACCAGCGCGAGCTCGATCTCCTGATGGCCGTCATAACCGGCCAGTTTCCCCGGCTCGGTTCCGAAAACGCTGTCAATATAATCGGCGAACCGGCTGACGACATCCAGCAATTTGCGTTTGCCCGTCGCCCGGTAATAGGCAACCCCCGCTTCGATCATATGACCGGCGCAATAAAGCTCATGGCATTCCGCCAAATTGGTCCATCTTTGGCCGGGTTCTTTGACCGTAAAGTAGGTGTTCAAATATCCGTCTTCCTGCTGGGCCATCGCGATGATATCGATCATCCCGTCGGCGATTTCCTCCAGCGCCGGGTCCGGGTCCGATTCGAGCATATACGCCACGGCCTCCAGCCATTTGGCGACATCGCTGTCCTGAAACACCATCCCGTAAAATTCGCCCTGCTCCAAGCCCGCCGCGATCCGGAAATTGCGTACCGCCCCGCTTGGCTCCGCGCTGTTCACCCGGTCGTTGAGCGCATCCCATTGATACGGAATGACCACGTCGCGCACCAGATTAATATAATAACTCCAAAATTCATCGCGAATGTTCACCCGGTTTAAAGGAACCCTGGAAGAGTGAGCCATCGAAGTTGATTTATGGTTGTGAACCGATTCATTGCCACACATGATGGAGAATCCTCCTTTTTTGAAATATCATACTGACAAGATTCATTCTAACGCATATATTTAATAAATAATATAAATATAATCAACCTAATGTTTATAATATTTCACACAGTAAAAAGGAGGTTCTCACAGCATGAGCCAAGCCGCTGAAATCGTACGGATCTCGGCTCCTCCGGCGCCGTATTTTCTCGAATGCGGCCATACCGTTTACGCTGCCGGAGATCAGCATCCGAACCGGCACAATATCGGGGTGTTCGACTTGCTGTTTGTCGAGTCGGGCATTTTGTTCATCGGGGAAGAGAACCGCGAGTGGGCACTCGGTCCGGGCCAATCGCTTCTGCTGCTGCCGGACCGGTATCATTTCGCCGTAAAGCCGTGCGAGGACCGGTGTTCCTTTTACTGGCTGCACTTTCGGACGGTTTGTGCGTGGCAGGAAACCTCGCCCGCCGTCCCCCCCACGCTGCAGACGGAAGAACATGTCCGTAAATTCGGAGCCCTGCCCTATTCGATCCAACTTCCGAAAATGTGGGATCTTCCCTATCCTGAGCAAACCTATCAGCTGATGGACAAGCTGCTTGGATACTCGGCGGAGCGTCAATCCAGCGCTTATTGGTCTTCGCAGCAGACCTTCGAGGAGCTGCTCCGCATGATGGACCTGCGCCAATTGGAACAATACGCTTCACCGGTCGTCACATTGGCGGAACAGGCCGAAGCGTTCATTAAGAACAACTACCGCTCCGAGTTGACCAGCGAAAGCTTTTCGGAGGCTTTGCACTTTCATTACAATTACATCACCCGGTGCATGAAGCAGGTTTACGGCATGACGCCGAATGAATATTTGCTGCATTACCGGCTGGAACAGGCCAAGCTGCTGCTGCTCAAAACCGAATGGCCGATTTCCGGGATCGCACGCGAGGTCGGGTTCAAGAACACTCCTTATTTCTCCAATCGGTTCACATTGAAAAACGGCTGCTCGCCCCAGCAATTTCGCAAGCAATATTCACATTAAATTGTATATAACGCAACCGACCGCAATACAAAAGCCGTGTTCTTACCGCTATCCATTCTGCGGCAAAACACGGCTTTCTGCGGAGCATATTCCTTAACGGTACATATTCATCGGCTGATGATACGGCACCTCGCGGTAGATCTGCCCCATTGTTTGCAAGGTTTGATCCGGAGCGGGCTGCGCCATATACCAGCCTTTGCGTACCATGTAGCTCCATACTTCATAGGCCTGATGGGAGCACATCCGGAATGCATCTTCCAAAAATACGCGAAGCTGCACCGTCGAGCACTCGAAAGCGGACCAGGCATATTCCCGCCCTGCCCGTTTCAGCGTCAGCAGGTAGGAGGTGGCGATGCCCCGGTCGTCCAGCTGGTTCAGCTTGATCTGCGGCTGAACCGGCTGGTAGCTTGCCGGAGCCTGCATGCCCGGATTCGGCATAGCCTGAATTTGCGGTACGTTCAACTGATCTCGGGAGCCCTGCGTTTTCGAAGCGAATTCCACTTTCATATTATAATCTTGAATATGGACCGCATAGTGACGGGAAATCATATCCCGCAGTTCGGTGTCCTGCGCCTGGTTGAGGAACAGGGCCATACTTTGAATCGAATTCGTGCAGCTCATCAACAATTCATTTAATTCATGCGCTTCATGGGAGCCTAGCAACAAATTGCATACTTCCTTTCGGATGGAATTTGGGAATGCCCCTTCTTATTTTCCCATCCTCGTCCGGAATTATCCCTTGATGCCCTGCGCGTTTTAAGACTCCTGCGGTGCTTGCATCTCTTGAACCGCTTCATCGGCCTCTGCCCCTTTCCGGGCCACGGCCATAAGCACGATGATCAATACGAACGCGACCAGCGCCATCAGCGGAATGGTGATGAAGCCCCACCAGTTCAAATAATCGAAATTGCAGGGAATCCCCACTTTGCACGGGAGCAGCTTGGCCAGCGCCGGAATTTTTTGTTCGGCGTAGTGGTACACCGAGATCGAACCGCCGATCGCACTGAGAGGAATGGCATAGATGGCTGCCGAACGGTCATTGCGGTAAGCGGCGATCCCCAGAATAATGACTTGGGGGTACATGAAGATCCGCTGAAACCAGCACAATCTGCAAGGTTCATAATGCAGTATTTCGCTTAAATACAAGCTGCCCGCGGTAGCTACCAGCGAGACCAGCCAAGCGAGATAAATGCCGTAATTTTTGAACAAAGAAGCCATCCATACTCCCCCTACCGCAAAATTAATTCTTCAAGGCGTCTTCTACGGCCTGTTTGAATTCACTATAGTCGGCGAAGCTGCCGGTGTACTGGACACCGTCGATATAGAAAGTAGGCGTACCTGTGATCTTCAAGTCGTTCGCTTTGCCGTACTGCTCGTTGACTTCATTGAGGTAGGTTTTATTTTCGATATCGCTCCGGAGCAGGTCATAATCGACTTCCAGCCCGATTTCTTCCGCCAGCCCGACCAGCAAATCGGCCGTGGCCCATTCGGTTTGCTCATCGCCCTGATTGTCGTAAATCGCGTCAAAATAAGTCCAGAAAGCGTCCTTGTTCTGATGGTATACGGATTGTACCGCCAGCGCGGCGGTCGTCGAATCCGCTCCGAGAAACGGCAGATTCATAAAGTAAAAGGCGACCTTCCCCTGGTCTATATAATCACTGACGAGCTGCGGCTTGATCGTATCGTTGGCTATTTTGCAGGAAGGACATTTGAAATCCCCGAATTCCACGATCTTTACCGGAGCATCGCTTTGGCCAAGCATCGGCAGATTCTCGTAGTCGAATGAAGCGGCCTTAACGACGGGCTTCGGGTCCAAAGACAATACCACGATGATCAGGACAAGCAAAACTCCCACGGTGGAGAACCAGATCAGTCTTCTTTTCCGCTGCTGCTGCACCAATTGTTCTTTTGCCGATTTCCGCTGCGCCAAGGCGTTCGTCTGTTTTTTCGGCGGCATGAAATCCCCTCTTTCCCCAGAGAATAGTTAAAATTCATAGTTTAATCCTGCAACCATTCTAGTTACAAAATCGGGATTCGTCAAGTTAAGAGATTGGGAGAGAATCGTTTGGTTTTTCCCAGCAAAAAAAGGACGGCCATCCGGCCATCCTCTTCATTGTCGCGGTTTCGCCCGCGATTATTCCTTGGCTTCCGCTTCCGTATCGGCGGCGCCTGCAGACTCCGCTTCCTCGTCCCCGTCCTCGGTATCCCCCTCGATCACCTGCGGCAGAACGACCGAAGCGAGCAATTCATCCCCGGCGGCGATGAGCGTAACGCCCTGCGGCAGGCTCACATCCGCCGCCGTCAATTTATCGCCGATTCCCAGCGCGGTCACATCGGGTTCAATCGTGGCCGGAAGATCGTCCGGCAAGCCTTCCACTTCCAGCTCCGTGGCCTGAATCTGCAGCACACCGCCGGCCTTGGTTCCTTCAGCGGTTCCGCTAAAATGCAGCGGGACCCTAACGCGAATCGGTCTGTTCTTCGATACTTTCAGGAAATCGACATGGACGACATTACCGCCCCGCTGCTGGATCTCTTTGATTAAGGCCGGGAACGTTTCTCCGCCCTCCACCTTCAGATCGAAAAACTCCGAACGCCCCGTCCGCGACACCCTGGTCAATTCTTTGGCGTCGACATGAACCGAAAGGCTCTCCGTTTGGGCTCCATATATGACAGCCGGAATCCGGCCGTTTTCCCGCAGTTGACGTAACGAGGCCTTGGTAAAGTCCTCCCGTCGAGCAGCATCCAAATGCAAGGTTTGATGGGTTGCAGCCATATTGCATCTACCTCCTGATTTTTATGCCATATAACTATCTTACCCAAATTCCGCAGTTCCCTAACAGGATCACGCAAAAAGGGAGAACGGGAGAATGGCTGGCAGGCGGCAAAAAAACCGGCGTCCGTAGACGCCGGTAAATAGGAAGAGACCCAAAATAAACGAGTTGAAAAAAATGCCTATTGTCCGATTCCGCGCACCAATTCGACTACCTCTTCGGCGGTTTGCATTTGCAGCGCTTGTTCGGCAAGCTCCTTCATTTCCGCTTTGGACAGCCGCGAAATTTGCGAGCGGGCCGGAAGAATCGAAGTCGCGCTCATGCTGAATTCATCGAGGCCGAGACCCAGCAGCAGCGGAATGGCCGTGGCGTCGCCCGCCATTTCTCCGCACATGCCCGCCCAGCGGCCTTCCTTGTGGGCTGCGTCGATGACCATTTTCACGAGGCGCAGAATCGCCGGATTATACGGCTGATACAAGTAAGAGACACGCTCGTTCATCCGGTCGGCCGCCATCGTATATTGAATGAGGTCGTTCGTTCCGATACTGAAGAAATCGACTTCCTTGGCGAAATGATCGGCAAGTACGGCGGTCGAAGGAATTTCGACCATGATGCCGAGCTGAATCGAATCGGAAACCTTAACGCCTTCGGCGGTAAGCTTCTCCTTCTCTTCCGTAAGCAGCGCTTTGGCCTGCCGGAACTCATCCAGCGTGGCGATCATCGGGAACATGATCCGCAGGTTACCGAACGTGCTTGCGCGCAACAGGGCGCGCAGCTGGGTGCGGAATATATCGGTCCGCTCCAGGCAAAGGCGTACCGCCCGGAAGCCGAGGAACGGGTTCATTTCCTTCGGCAGATCGAGATAAGGCAGCTCCTTGTCGCCGCCAATGTCGAGCGTCCGGACAACGACCGGCTTGCCTTCCATTTTCTCCAGCACCGTTTTGTAAGCGTTGAACTGGACTTCCTCCGAAGGCAGCTCGCTCCGTCCCATGTACAGGAATTCGGTCCGGTACAGACCGACGCCTTCCCCGCCGTTCTCCAACACGCCGGCCACATCGTTCGGCGTACCGATATTGGCCGCCAACTCGACGTGAACGCCGTCTTTCGACACGGTCGGAAGCTCGCGCAGCTTCTTCCACTCGGCGATTTGCCGGAGATGGTTGTCGCGCTTGGCTTCGTACTCCCGGAGCGTCTCCGGTGTCGGGTTGACGATGACGGCTCCGTCCAGCCCGTCGACGATCAGCATGTCGCCCGAATTTACCCGGGCAAGCACATCCTTCGTGCCGACGACCGCCGGAATTTCCAGCGACCGGGCCATGATCGCCGAATGCGAGGTCCGGCCGCCGATATTCGTCGTAAATCCCTTGACATAATTCCGGTTTAGCTGGGCGGTATCCGAAGGCGTCAGGTCCTCGGCGACCACGATAACCTTCTCGCTGATCTCGGCGGGGCTTACGTAGGAGAGCCCCAGCAGGTGCGTAAGCACCCGCTTGGTCACATCCCGCATATCGGCCGCGCGCTCCTGGAGATAAGCGCTCTTCATATTCTCGAACATACTGACGAATTGCTTTGAAACCTCGTCCAGCGCGTATTCGGCCGTCACAATCTCCGCCGATATTTTATCGCGCACCGGAGTCAGCAGCTCCGGGTCGTTCAGGATGAGCAAATGGGATTCGAAGATCTCCGCTTTTTTCTCGCCCAGCTCCCGGAGCGTACGGTCTTTAATCGCTTCGAGCTCCTGGCGGGACTTTGCCAGCGCATCCTCCAAACGGTTCAGCTCCGCGGCAGGATCTTCCGCTTTTTGGCGCTTCACCGTAAAATCCGGATGAGAAAGCTTAAAAACGGGGGCGATCGCAACACCGGCCGACGCGGCAATGCCGTCGATCTTAAGCATTCACTTCGCCTAACCCTTCGTTGATCATAACGTCGCTAAGCGCTTGGAGCGCTTCGGCGGCGCTTTCGCCTTCCACCACCAATTTGATCGAATCCCCTTTTTCCAAGCCCAGAGAAAGCACCCCAAGAATCGATTTAAGCGTCACTCTTTTGCCGTTCGCTTCGGCGAAAGCTTCGGTATCCTTAAATTTATTCGCCGTGTTGACCAGAGCCGTGGCCGGGCGTGCATGAATTCCGTCTTCATCCGTAATTCTAAAGTTTTTTTCCATGTGATATGCATCTCGCTTTCTTATAAGAATTCTCCCTTTATTGTAAGGGATCGTTGTTGCCAAATCCAATTTCTGCCTTCGTCATGAATACTTAATGGATCGAGATAATATCTTCCTCGCCTTTTTTAAGGGTACCCGATTTCTTCAGTGTCACCGCCGCACCTTCCGGAAGGTTCGAGAAAATGATTGGCGAAATGATCGAAGGCGCATGCTCTTTAACATACTCCAGATCCACTTCCATAATCGGCTGCCCCGCGGCGACAAGGTCGCCTTCATTGACCAGCACCTTGAAGCCCTGGCCTTTCAGCTTCACCGTGTTCACCCCGATATGCACCAGCACTTCCTTGCCTCCGTCGGACATGATGCCCACGGCGTGTTTGCTCGGGAATACGTTGAACACTTTGCCGTATACCGGGGAGCAGATATTTCCGTCATGCGGCAGTACCGCAAAGCCGTCGCCGGTCATCTTCTCCGAAAATACCGGATCGGGAACCTTGGTGATATCCAACAGTTCGCCATTGACGGGCATCACGATGTCCTCCTGGATCACCGCGTCTCCGTCTTGAGCGGCTTGCTGCTCCACGGCCGCCGGTTTCGGCTCTTCGGCCGGAGCGTCGGGCTTGGTCTCGATCCGCGGCGTTTTGCCGCTCATAATATCGGCGATTTGGGATTTGATCGTATCGGACCGCGTCCCGAAAATCGCCTGGATGTTATTCCCGACTTCCAGAACGCCGGAGGCGCCCAGCTTCTTCAGGCGGTCTTTATCGACATTGCCTTTGTCTTTGACTTCCACTCTAAGACGGGTAATGCAAGCGTCCAAGTGGGCAATATTGGGGCCGCCGCCGAGCGCCGCAAGAATGTTATGCGGAAGCTCGTCTTGCGTTACGTTCTTGCCTTGTTGCGAATCGCCCTCGTTCTCTGCTGAAGGGTCTTCGCGGCCCGGCGTCTTCAGATTGAATTTGCGGATGACAAACCGGAAGCCGAAATAGTAGATGACGGCGAGAATCAATCCGACGATGATGACATACCACCATGGGGTGCGTCCCGGGATAACCCCAAAGATCAGGAAGTCGATCAACCCGCCGGAAAAAGTCATGCCGATTTTAACGCCGAGGATATGCATCGTCATAAACGACAAGCCCGCGAACACGCAGTGTACCGCGAACAGCACCGGCGCCACGAACAAGAATGAAAACTCGAGCGGTTCGGTAATCCCCGTCAGGAACGAGGTCAGGGCCGCGGAGCCCATAATGCCCGCTACGTACTTCTTGTGTTCGGGTCTGGCCTCGTGATAAATCGCCAGCGCCGCGGCCGGAAGGCCGAACATCATGAACGGGAATTTACCCGTCATGAACGTGCCCGCCGTAAACGGCACGCCGTCGCGCAATTGCGCCATGAAGATTTGCTGGTCGCCGCGCACCAGCTGCCCGGCGCTGTTAATATATTCTCCGAATTCAAACCAGAACGGCGAATAGAAAATGTGATGGAGACCGAAAGGAATGAGCGCGCGCTCCACGATCCCGAAAATAAACGCGGACAGTGTCCGGTTTTGCTCCAGCATAAAATGCGAAGCCGCATTCAGTCCCGACTGGATCGGTGGCCAGATCACAACCATGATCAAGCCCAGTATCACCGAGGTTGCCGCCGTCATAATCGGAACGAAGCGTTTCCCGGCGAAGAAGCCCAGATAGGACGGCAATTCGATTTTGAAAAACCGGTTATACATGCTCGCGGCGAGTATCCCGACGATAATCCCGCCGAACACACCGGTAGCCAGTGTCGGAATCCCCAGAACATTAGCATAGGCCGGATCGGTACCGACCATGGACGGGACTACGCCGATCACGGAGCCCATCGTCACATTCATGACCAGGTAACCGATGATCGCGGCGAGCCCGGCTACGCCTTCGCCCCCGGCGAGTCCGACCGCCACGCCGACCGCAAACAGCAGCGCTAGATTCGTAAAGACGATTTGCCCGGCATTCATCATGACCGTCGCAATAGCGCTTACGATATGATTATCGAGAGCCGGAACGAGATCGAGGAATTCCGGACTGACCAGCATATTCCCGATTCCCAGCAGAAGACCGGCGGCAGGCAACAGGGCCACTGGCAGCATGAGCGCTTTACCAACCCGCTGCAGAACTCCGAATAGCCTTTTGAACATAAACATCCTCCTACCAAGTAATCAATTGATGTCATAAACAACAAAAAAAGCATGAGCCGTAAAGTTTCGGATCGTATCCCGCTTTAGGGTATAATACCCCACAAAGCAGTTACACAATCAAAAACCTTAATCAACTCATGCCTGATCGAATCAGTTACACATTGTTCAAGTATTTTGTTGTTCAACGCAAAAGATTATAGCAAACCAATTCAATCAGCGCAAGCGCTGTTTTATTGAATTTGGGGAGGCGCCACGCGGTGCAAATGCATCGTAAGATAGCCTGCTTCCGCCGGGTAAACGGGTTTGTTAAGCCGCTTTTCCATGATCTTCGTCAGCTTCCAGGCGAGCGAATACAATTCCGGATATTCCTCTTTGAGCAGGTTATCCAGCTTCTCCACTTCGCCGACCTGCTCTCCGCGCCGGATGCGTTCGATCGCAAACCGCAGGTGCGTCAGAAGGCGGGAATAGTCCAAGGAATTCCGCAAAATCGTAACGTTCAGCTCTTTTTCCACAAGGGATACCAAATCGGCAATGAGCTCGGTATGCCCGCGGACTTCGCTGATATGCCGGTTCGTCATCGCGCTGTTGATATGCAGGGCGACAAAGCCGATTTCGTCTTCTCCCAGATCGACGCCCAATTTCCGATGAATCAAACCGATCGCATACTCCGCCAATTCATATTCGAGCGGGTATATTTCCTTCGTTTCGTACAGGAACGGATTGTGGAATGCGATATCCTGCCCGGCCCGCTTGATGGCAAACGCAAGATGATCCGTGAGCGCGATATGAATATGCTCGTTGAGAGCGGTTCCCGTTCTCTGCGAAATATACGACACGATCTCGCCGATGATCTCGATCAGCCGCTCGTCAACCTCGACAGCAAGCTGTTTGTATTGCTCCTGTTCATGCCGGCTGGTCAGAATAAACATCTTCTCGACCGATTCGAGCGGAATGGAGTCGCCTGTTTTCCGGTTAAAGCCAATGCCTTTGCCGATCACAACCACTTCGCCGTGCTCGGGATGATGAGCAATAATGACATTGTTATTCAACGCTTTCGCCACTTGTAGGCTGTTCACAATTGCACCTCATTTAAACTGCATGATTTCTCCGGAACGCTTCATGCCTATTATAATCGACGTCTCTTATACTTGCCAGCCATTCCTGCAAATAATACAAAAGCATCCCTCCGTTATGGAGAGATGCTTTGTAAATGCCGGTTTTTACAATGACTCCGTGGATGCCGCGCTTTCCAGCAGTACAGACGACTTGGCCGCCGGAACGGGCTCCTTGGCCGGCGATGCCGGCGGCGCCGCCTTGCCTTTCGTCAAGCCTTTGATCAGCTGATCCAGCTCGATCCCGGAGACGTTTTTCAACATTTCCGGAGCGGTCGCCATCAGCTCGGTCACATAATTGCTGACGCGGGCGGCCCCTTCTCCCTTGCCGGTATCCACTACCGTCAGCTTGTCGATAGTCGAAATCGGAGCGGCGATCTTCCCGGCCAGATCGGGCAGCATTTTGACGACGATATCGAGAACCGCCGCCTCGCCGAATTTTTGGAACGCTTCGGCCAGCTTTTCTTTCGCTTCGGCTTCCGCTAGACCCCGCAGGCGGATAATTTCCGCATCCGCCGTACCTTTGGCCCGCTCGGCGTCGGCGATGGCAAGGCCCTCCAGCCGCTTTTGCTCGGCGGAAGCCTTCGCCTGCGTTTCAATGGAGTATTGCAGCGCGTCCGCTTCCTTCATCTTGCGGACTTTGTCGGCCTCGGCGGCCTGCTCCACCGCGTACCGGTCGGCGTCGGCCTTTTTCTTCACTTCCGCGTCATACTGCTTCTGGCGGACCGCAATTTCTTTATCCTGCAAATCGATTTCCCGCTCTTTGCGGACAAGTTCTACCTTCATTTGCTCCTCGACCATCGTTTGCTTGGCCCGGGCCTCTTGAATATGGTAGGCCTGGTCCGCTTCCGCTTTGGCCGTGTCCTGATCCTTCTTAAAGGAAGCCACCTTCAGCTCCTTCTCCTTGACCGCCTCGGCGATATTCGTGTCGCGAAGCAGCTCCGCCTTCTGGCCGGACTCCTCGGCGAGCGCCTTTTGGATTCGCGAATCCCGCAGTGCTTCGGCTTCGGCAATTTCGGCGTCCCGCTTGACCGCCGCGATCCGCGGCTTACCGAGCGCCTCCAGGTAACCATGCTTATCGCGCACGTCCTTAATCGTAAATGAGACGATTTGCAGGCCCATCTTCTTGAGATCGCGCGCCGCCACCCCCTGTACTTCCTGGGCGAACTTATCGCGGTTGCGGTAAACCTCCTCGACCGTCATCGCCCCGAGGATGGACCGAAGATGCCCTTCCAGCACTTCCTGCGCCTCCCCTTTCAGCGACTCGATCGGCTTGCCCAGGAATTGTTCGGCCGCGGTCGCCACGTCCTCCACCGAGCTGCCTACCTTGATGATGGCGACTCCGTCCGCCGATACGGGAACCCCCTGTTCGGTGTATACCTCCGGCGTCATGACGTCCAGTTTGTGGGACAGCAGCGACATGAATTCGGCCTTTTGGAAGATCGGCCATATGAACGCGCCGCCGCCGCGGACGATTTTGATTTTGCGGCCGGAATCGTCCTGGGAGATATTGCGATTCCCCAGGAAAGATCCCGTCACAAGCATCGCTTCATCGGGGCTTACCGTTTTATAGCGCGACCAGAACGCTAATCCAAGCACGATAATGACCGCAATGACTA
Organism: Paenibacillus haidiansis; assembly: GCF_036553665.1. NCBI lineage: Bacteria > Bacillati > Bacillota > Bacilli > Caryophanales > Paenibacillaceae > Paenibacillus > Paenibacillus haidiansis. The sequence goes on from NZ_JAZHPZ010000001.1 coordinate 926,302, forward strand.
CAAGGGGAATCAGCAAAAAATCAGGCACATTTTCCAACAATTACACCATCTCCTTCTCTTCTTCGCTTTCGTATAGTTCGGATACCCGGGCGACTCCGTCTTTCAAATCGACGATGACAACCAGCGCCCCGGCGGGGATGTTTCGCCGATCCCAGCTAGACGCCGTATAGAGCGTGTTCCCCGCAACGAATTTGACCATGATTTCTCCATAACCTTTGGGAGGGATCGGCACAGTCACTTCGGCCAGCTTGCCGGGCAGCTCGTTATGTGAATACCCGATGGAATTCTCGCTGTTCTCCATCGGCTTCACGTAGGCGAAATAGATGAGTGCGGAGCAGGCCAGCGCGATCAGAGCCGCTATGATCAGAGTCGCGGTCGAGCCCAACTCCGTATACCTGACAAGCAGGATGCCCGCCCCGCCAAACGTGGTGATCGCGGATGCCGATACAACCGGTTTCAAAAAATCCGCCGCAAACGCATCGAACACTCCGTCCAGCCAACTCCCGATTATATCGCCCAGAATCGTGCTGATCAGTGCGAATATCGCGCCGCCGACAAAACAACTCCAGAACAAAATCTCCAAATCGTTCCCCCTTTCCGCCTCGGCTTTTCACTATATGTAATTTGTTACGTAATTAATTCTCCATTGTTTCAATAATTCCCCTGCTATTTGACGAAAAAAAACCTCTCTTTCTCAAGAGAGGTTTACGTTACGCTATATTACAACGAATTTCTGTAAATTTCGAGCACATCCTGCTTCTCAAGCAGAGCAAAGTTGCCGAACGGACCAAAGCGGACCGCTTTCTCGGCCATGGCGTCCAGATGGCTGTCGTCGATATCGTAATCGGCCAAACGGCTTGGCGCGCCGATGGAATTCCAGAAAGCGCGCAGCGCCTCGATCCCTTCCTCGGCAATCGCTTCATCGCTTTTGCCCTCCGGATTGACGTCGAACACATTGACCGCAAGCCGTTTGAAGCGGGCGATGTCATGATGCATAACATGCTTCATCCAATTCGGGAACAGAATGGCGAGTCCGCCGCCGTGCGGAATATCGTATACGGCCGATACGGCATGCTCGATATTGTGGGTCGCCCAATCTCCCGACAAGCCCATATTCAACACCCCGTTGAGCGCCATGGTTCCGCAGAAGAGTATAGTTTCACGGTATTCCGTATTCTCAAGATCGGCGATCAGCTTCGGCGCCGTTTCAATCACGGTGCGGAGTACGGTTTCGCAGAATCCGTCCTGAACCTGCGTGCCTTTTTCCTTGTGAAAATAGTGCTCGAACACATGCGACATAATATCGACCATGCCGTATACCGTTTGATCCTTCGGCAGTGTTACGGTATTTTCCGGCTCCAGAATCGAGAACGCAGGGTAAGCATAAATGCTGCCCCAGCCCAATTTCTCCTTCGTCTCTTCATTGGAAATAACCGAGCTGCCGTTCATCTCCGACCCGGTTGCCGCCATCGTCAGCACCGTTCCGAGCGGCAGCGCGGCTTTCGGCACGGCCTTCCGCTCGGCGAAATCCCACATATCGCCGTCGTATTTGGCGCCCACCGCAATCGCCTTCGCACAATCCAGCACGCTGCCGCCGCCGACCGCCAGCACCAGCTCAATCCCTTTCGTCTTGCACAGCTCGACGCCTTTATGTACCGTCGAAAGCCGCGGGTTCGGCTCAACACCGGACAGTTCCGTCACTTCGGCTCCGATTTCATTCAAAATCGCCGTCACCTTGTCGTATAAACCGCTGCGTTTAATGCTCCCGCCGCCGTAAACCAGCAGCACCTTGCTGCCGTACTGCGGAACTTCTTTGGATAAAGCCTGCAATTGCTCTCTGCCAAATATCAGCTTGGTCGGGTTATGGAATTGAAAACGGTCCATCGCGATACCTCCTAATGTTTCGTATATTGAACAAATCACTCTGATTATACTTCTAATCCGGTCACGAAAACAAACCCTGGAAGAGATCGGCTTGGGTACGGGGAGCTTTGATTGGATTTTTTCCACTCTGTCCGTGAAGCCGGCGTACAATTGTTCTCTTGATTGGACTTTTTCCAATAGAAACACGGTATAGTCGGCTGGGCCCCTTAAATCCGGAGTCCTGACCTACAAGTTTATTGTAAACGCAGTATTGCTTATTTTCTTACGTGTTTACATCGATTTATGGAACTTAGTGGTATCCTTTAGCGTCTTCACCCATGA